>DDRS01000033.1 GCA_002343685.1 Thiobacillus denitrificans
GCTGTAGCCGTCCGGGTCGGTGATGCGGGACAGGTTGCTGCCGGGGTCGTATTCCATGCGGGTGGCGTTGCCGGCGGCGTCGATCACCTGGACCTGGCGGTCGGCGTCGTCGTAGACGGCCACGCGAGAATCGACGCGGGCGTTGGCGACGGTGAGGGCCTCACCGATGAGGTTGCCGTTGGCGTCGAAGCTGTAGTCGCGCCAATGGCCCAGCGCATCGGTCGCGCGCTTGACGCGGTCGACACTGTCGTATTCACGCTGGACCACCTGCCAGTCGCCGTCGATGCCGCGCGTCTCGCGGCCCTGGTCGTCGTAGATCAGGGTTTCGCTGTCGGGGGCGTCGTCGACGCCGTCGCCGGTCTTGTCGCCGCTGCGGGCGATGGCGACGGGGTAGAGGCCGTTGGCGTCGTAAGTGGTGGCGACGGCCGGGCCGGCGCCGCCGGCAAAGCTGCCCAGCGCCGCGCCGGCGGTGCTTCTCAGGCGGCGGGTCTGGGTGCGGTTGCCGTTGGCATCATAGGCGTGCTGCGTCCAGCTGACGATATCGCCGTCGGCGGGGCGGGTGTTCGCGGTGGGGATGACGCCGGCCTTGAGCCGAATGTCGTCAGTGGGGTTGCCCTTGGCGTCGTAGCGCACCAGGCTCCAGTTGCCGCGTGCGTCCTGGCTGCGCTGGGGCTGGTTGTAGGCGTTGAAGTCGAAGAACTGAACGGTGCCGCCGTCGGGGTTGGTGATCTTGGTGACGTTGCCCAGGGTGTCGTATTCATAGTGGGTTTCGTAGCCCATGGGGTCGCGCTTCGACAGGCGCTTGCCGGGGTCGGCGGGGTCGTAGGTGTATTCGCGGATGCCGCCGTTCTCCTCGACGATCTGCATGGGGTTGCCGTCGGCGTCGAAGAAGAAGCGCCGGGTGAGGCCGCGTTCGTTGAGCTGCACGGTCTCGCGGCGGAAGTCGTTGTAGGTGAAGCTCATCTCCTGGCCGAGGTCGGTGCCGCCGGGGCCGATGGCGCGGTGGCGGAAGGTCTTGCCGTTGGCGTAGTAGAAGAACTGCATGCCGTTGCCGCGTGGCAGGGTGTACTGCTTCATGGCGTGGCCGAGGTTGGCGCCGTCGGCTGCAGCCGTGTAGTAGCTGTACGTGACGGGCGGATTCTTGACGGCATCGAGCAGCGTGGCCGGGCTCTTGTGCGCGACGAGGTCGTCGTTGGCGTCGTAGACGTATTCGTGGCTGCGCACGATGGTGCCGCCCGCGTTCTTGAAATCGATATGGGTGATACGGCCGGAGGTATAGGTGAAAGCCAGCTTGCGGCCTGGGCCGTCGGTCACGTCCTTCAAGGTGTTGTCGGGGTTGTAGGAAAGCGTGAGCGTGTTGCCATTGCGGTCGCGGATGGAAAGCAGCTTGGCCTGCTGGTTGATCGTGCCCGCGACACCTTCGAAGGTGTACGTGAGGCCGTTCTTCTCGCGGATCTCATAGCCGGCGGCGGTTTTGCTCATGGCAAAGTAATAGGCCTTGGGCGTGGTGAATGTTGCACCCACGGCGACGCCGCCTGCCGTGCCGGCCACCGTCATGAATTTCTGCGCGCCGGTGCCGTCGATCCAGGTGACGGTGGAAGTCAGGTTGTCAGCGGCCGAGCCGTCCGGAGCCTTGTCCTCGAATTTGAGCTGATGGTTGAAGCTGTGCGTCCAGCCGAAGCCCAGTACGCCGGTCTTGGCGTCGCGGCTGTTGTAGGAACGTTCGAACACAAACGGCAGCCCGCCGCGCCCCGGAATGCTCAGGTCGCGCTCGACGTGATACATGTTGCCGGTGACCATGTTGACGGGGTCGCCGGAGTAGATATTGAGGGGCGTGACCCCGTAGTTGACGGCGGAGCTGAGAACGGAGGGGATGCTGAAGCTTGAGCCGGCAGTAGCTGACCAGTTGTATCCCGGATTGTAAAGGTTAAATCCTGGATTGGTGAGTGTGCTGTATGTTGTATTCAAACTGGCTGCGGCCCAAGGTTGATAGCCTACAGAATAGCCGCCATGGTAGTCACCGCCGATAGTAAAACCGGCTTCCATACTATTGCCATCGGCGGACTGGTATTCACTGAAGTACACCGTGCCGAGCCAGTTTTGATATTGGATCTTGCTGCGTGGCAGGATGGCTTTTTTGGGTTTCGTGGTTGAACAGACCATTGCCTTGATAGCGTCGCGGTCTGTTATCGAGTAATTGAAGTTGCTGTCCGAGTTTTGAACCAACTTCAGCAGTTCAGTATCAATTGCAGCTGTGGTAGGAACGCACATATCGGGAGTGAGCGTCAGAATTTCGATGCCCTTCTCGTGTGCATATTGCACGCCGCGTACGGTGCTCACCGCATCCAGCTTGGCATTTTCCTGCCAGAGGTAGGATTCGTAGGCTGAGCCTGTATAACCATTCAGCAGGAACGTTTTCCAGACCATCTTGCCCGTGGTTAAGTCGACGCCGCGATCTTGTCCCCCTGGGACATCGACAAGGAAATTCCGCTGGGGCGTCGACACTCCAAATGGCAGATCGAGCAAAGTCTGAGCTTGGTTATTGGCTGAAGTCAGGCCGATATGGTTGCCGCTCCAGCCCGAGCCGCCATCCATTTCCCCGTTGCGCTTGTAAGCATCGGAGAGGTAACGCATGTATTTAAGTCCGGCGATGTGAAGAAATTCGCCAAGGGTTTCGTCGAGATTGGTCTTGGGGTCCGCCGTCGTGCGAACAGACTCCAGGAGTTTGGCTGCACGTTCCTTCAGCAACCTATCGGATGTTTGAAAGGCAAAAACCTGTGGGACCACATAATCGTTAGTTTTAATTTTGTTGGAAAAAACAGCCTTGTTTATTTCGGTGGTATCACGCATAAGCCTCAAAGTCAGGCTGGTTGTTCGGATACTCGTTCCAATGGAGCAGGTCCATAGTTGCTTCATGCACAAGTTGGAACCGCAGAGAGTTTGTTTCCACTGGTAGGAACTACAAATCGGGTAAGAATCACCGGCATTAATAGAACTGCCTGTGGCAACGACTACACCGTTTACTTTAACTTGAGGATTGGCTTTTAAGACACCTGAAAAGACTGAGCAATCGAAGCACTGGAATGAGCCGCCACTATATGGATTGAATGGATTCCCACCAAACGTATCCACATGCAAAAAACTGATCCTGCTCAGGGCATCCTTAGGCATTGAAATAACAACCGGTGTTGTGATGCCACCCGCAGTAATTTGGAGCTTATACCTGTGGTTATCAGGAACGGTATCTGTTTCAGCTGTATAGCCTGTCCCCCAGGAACTAAACTGCCGGACCTTGTACGGCAGAGATGCGGGCAGAATGTCGAATTTTCTAGCTACCTGTTTCCCGATATATCCCACGTCCTGGATGGTGTTGTTGCTGCCGTTGGCTGCAGGCAGGGATTTGACGTAGGCTTCGACCTGGCGCTGATATTTCTCGTGCGGCAGGCTGTCGGGGCCGTCGGTTCGTTGTGCCATATAACTGTCGTAGTCGAAATCGACATTGACGGCGATGCCGTTCTGGTAGGTTTTTTCCTTGAAACTGGGGTCCAGGGGAATCCAGCGGTGGCCGGTTTTGTCCACGCCGGTTCCACGGTAGTTTCCATACGGTACGCAAGCCTCGACCCAGACGTGATTGAAGTAGAGAGTCTGGGCTGTGGTGCCGGTGGGTATCTTGCCTTGCGTAAGAATCGACTGAGTTGCAACGAACGTCTTGGCGCCAATCCACCGTAGCAAACGCGGATCACCGTTGTCGAATTGGATCGAGCCCAATACATAGCGCGCAGGAATATTGGAGGCACGCAACAGTGCGATCAGCAGGGAAGCTTGGTCGGTTGAGTTGCCGGCTTTGCTGACGAGCGTGCCCTGGGCGCCTTTGAGCGAGCCATAGTAGGGCTCGAAGGCAATCTCATTCGCGACATACTGGAAAATTTTGACCGGCGAATAACCCAGTTTTTCGGCCAAGGCGCGGATTTCGGGGTTCAATTGGACTTCTTCGTTCTCGCCCAGATCCTTCTGTGGATCATACGAACACACTTGCGCTTCAGCGGGTGTGGGGTCGGGCGCCATAGCGAGCATGGTGTTTCCCAAGAAGGCATACATGTTCTGGCGCGTGCGCTGCTGATACGCAACATACGCCGGCTCGGATGCCGGCTTGTAATCCTCGGGACGTTCCTTGGTCGGGGTGTCGTGCCTGAAGGTGGGTTCGGGACTCAGCTGTTCGAACGCCTTGCCTTGCCGATTGCGCCCGCCTACGGTATTGAGTACGTTCAGTGCATTGGCGACGGCCTGGTTGCGTGATGCTGCATTATTTGCCTGCAGCACGGCTTGCATCGATTGAATGATCTGGTCGAAGCGCGAGCCTACCGAGGGTTGTTGCACCAGTTGAACAGGGCTGGTTTGCAGGGCCTTGAGTTGTTGCTTGCTGAGCTTGAGTTTTTTTCCGTCTGGACCAATAAGCGATGCTGGTTTGGCATCGAGCGTTTGAGGCACGGATTTCTGGTCGTATTTGCTTGCAGCTTCGTCCCTTAGCACGCCGATCTCGTTGAGCTTGGCTTCCAGTTGCGGACGCAGGCTGGACCATTGCTGTCCATCCTTGTCGAGCTTGATGCGCAGCGCCAGTGCAGCGGCTTCGTCGATCTGATAGCGGATCATGCCCGGCAGTGGATCGACCGGGCCGGGGTTCATCAGCTTGCCGATGTACTGGATGACTTCATCGGATAAAGGGGCAGGGTCCACATGCTCAGCCCGGGCCACGCAGGGAACAAGGGCAAGACACAGGCTCGCCATCGACAAAACTGAATGTAAACGCATTGCAATCATCCTCACTGATTTGCTCAGGCCACCTGACTGGCGTGGCCTACCCCTTATGTTTTTTCGTGCTGTTTTCTGATGCCTTACTCGGGCATTCTTTTGGGCACGTTGAATTTCTTGTTGGCTGGCTTGTCTGTCCCGGGTGTGTCCGGGCCGGTATTCGTTTCTCTGGGCGTATTGACGGTTGCTTTATCCGTAGGCCCTTCCATGTTGAAGGTTTCATGTGGACGAACCACCCTGATGGCGGCGGGTGTTTCCGGCTTATCCTTGCCGGATTGGACCTGCAAGGAAATACCGCTGGTCGCTGGATTGTTCAGTTCATGGCCCGCGGCTGTGCAGTCCAGGGTCAAGGTGCCCACTTTATGGCTGGTGCAGGCGGCCCAGGAGACGGCGGGCGCAAGCAGTAGTGACATCAGGAAAATTCGATTCAACATGGCATCTGTTCCTTAATGCTGTACGCCGATTAGCCGGCCCAGCTCGTCATAGGTGAAGGTGGCGGGCGACAAAGAGGGAGAGACCGTGACGTTGACTGCGTTCGAGGTGGTAACGGCGGACCGGTTGTCGTAGACCTTCGCTGTATAGGTGTAGCTGCCCGCGGGCGTGCCAGGTACGGTATAGGTGTAGGGTGATACTGTGCGGGTGTTGATAAGCTGTGTCCCCGAATAGAATTCCACTTTCGTGATCGTTCCGTCCACGTCGCCGGGCGTGGCTGTCAGCAGGATGTCCGCCGGCGCGTTGTATCCGCCATATGTGCTTGAGGCGGTCAAACCTATGGTGGGGGGCTGATTGACCACTACGGTGACGGCGTTGGACGTCACCACGGCGCCCAGCGCATCGTAGGCCTTGGCTGTGTAGGCGTAGGTGCCCCATGTGACGTTATTCAAGGGCCAGCTGTAAGGAGAGGAGGTGTCCTCGCCGAGCAGGGTTGTTCCCTGATAGAACTCGACCTTGCTGAGATTGCCGTCCGCATCGGTTGCATTGGCCTGCAAATTGAATGACGCAGGCGCGCTGATCACGGTATTGTTTGCCGGATTGGTGATGCTCACCGTCGGTGGGGTATTGACGACGATTGGAATGGTCGGGCTGTCCGTGTAGACGCCGAGGTTGTCATACGCACGCGCCCGGAAGGTGTAGCTGCCCGCCGCAACCCCACCCAGGCCGAATGTATAAGGCGCCGTGGGCATGATATTCAGCAGGTTGTTATTGATATAGAACTCGACACGGTTGATGCTGCCGTCGGGGTCGGATGCAGTGGCGGTGATGGGAATGGTTGCCGGGGGCAAGTACGAGGCTCCTGAAAGGGGGCTGGTCAGACTCGTTGCCGGTGCGGCATTCCCTGCGGCCGCGGCGTAAATGTTGACGGTCGAGGGCGCAGAGGTGGTTGAGATACCCAGGTTGTCGTAGGCACGCGCGATGATCGAGTACGTGCCTGGATTGGAGAAACCGATATTGCTTGTGAGCACGCCGCCGGACACCGATCCAAGGTAGCCGCCATTGATGAACAGTTCGATGCGGTTGACGGACGCATTGTCTGTAGCGTTGATCAATAAAGGCACCGTGACCGGGCCTGCGTTGAGGCTATAGGCCGAGCCGCTGGAGGGCAGCGCCACGCCGACAGCGGGCGCTGTGTTTCCCGCTACAGGGCTGTAAACCGTGACGGTCGCCGCATTGGAAATCGCTGTTTCTCCCTGGCTGTCTGTCGCCTTGGCGCTGAAGGTGTAGGTTCCTGCGCCTACGCCATTCAAGGTTGCGCCGAAGGGTGCGGTCGTGACCGTACCGAGAAGAGAACCGCCCAGGAAATACTCGACCTTGGTGATCGTGCCGCCATCCGGATCCGATGCGCTGACTACCAGCGGGATTGCAGCGGGTGCGCTGAAGGCCGCTGCCTGGGGCGGGTAATTGAGCGTGATGGCCGGGGGGGTGGCGAATGCAGCCAGCGAATTGGCAAGCAAGCCAACCGACAAGAGATAACGTGCATAAAGTGTCACTATGTTCTCCGCATCAATGCTGGGTGATGGTCGCGGTTACGCCGCTCACCGGGACGCCCAGTTGGTCGTAGGCCTTGAGATGGGTCTGGCTCAAATCCGTCAGCCCGCCGGCCACGTAAAATTTGAAATCCTTGATCTGCGTAGTGGTAAAGCCAGTGCTGGGCGTGATGAAAACCTTCAGATTGCTACCGTCGTCGCTCCACGTGACGTTCTTGAGGTCGCCGCGCGGGTTGACTACGTAGGCAGCACCTACGCTCGGGGTATGGCTGAATTCGATTTGGACGGCGTGCGGGATGGTGTCGCCAGCGAACTCGACTACATACTGAGTGGCACGTTCGAAGTCCTTCGGGGCTCGTAACTGGGGACTAGCGCCATCAACTGAGAAAATATTTCCAACATAATTGATATTGAAGGGATTTCTTTGGCTCGATCCTGTGAGGACTTCAACGCTGCTAGGTGTGATGATTGCACCCAAAGTATCGGTAATTGATACGGTTGCGATACCTGGAGCAATACCTGTCGGCAAGTCCACCAACATAAAGGTTTGCCACCAGTCTGGATCGCCATTGGTTATGAACTGTTCGATAGGGAAACCTACGCTTGTCGGGTTATCGGTTCGTTGCCGCACGATCGCGTTCGACACGGGATCCGGATATAGATTAAGAATGGACCTGACTCGGGGATCAAGCGGTGGATAAACGACAGCAGAGCCTGTGGCCGGTGTAATTGTCACTGTGACATTCGCGCGTTTCAGGGCACTTTGTCGTCCAATTGCGAGTGCAATTGTTTCTCCAGGACGGGCCGCGGTTGTAAAGGTGTTCACCCCCGTGCAAGCACTCAGCGCCGCGGATATCAGCATGAGTAAAGCGAAATATCTTGTGCTCTTTTCCATTCTCGCCCCTTAATTATTGATGTACTGAAGGCTTGCGGAAAATCCTGTCAGAGCGTTTCCTGAGATGTCGTACGCTTTAATGGTGTTCAGTGCGAGGGTCGTCACAGCCCCGGTTACATAGAAATCGAAGTCTGCGAGAAGTGTCGAGGACACGCCATTGACCGGGGAGCGGAGCACCTTGATCGATGACCCGGTATCAGCCCAGGTAAGGTTCATGATGTCGCCCCGACCTTGGGTTACCCATGAACCTCCGGTGGTCGCCAAGGTGCGCGTAAACTCTGCTTGTATGGAATGGGGTATGACGCCTGTCGGCCCACTAAAATGAACCACGTAATGGGGCGCTCGCTCTATAGATCGGATGGGCCCTGGCACCCCAGTGTTGTCGCCCAGTTCGAGTTGATTTTGTGCACCAGCCGGTAGGGGGAGCACCTCCACCAATGCGGGCTGCTGCATGACGTTTACACCGCCAGCCATGAACGCAATGCTTGCCTCACCTGGTGCTAGCGTCGTAGGCAAATCCAGTAAAACCATGGTGTCTGACCAGTCGTTTTGATTGCCCGCCATCGGCCGCACAAACCAGGACCCGAATTCAGCGCCCAAAGTGTTGTACCCGCCTGCATAGTTCGATAGGCCTGCATTGGGGTATGAAACGCCCGATCTGTCGGATACCACCAGTTTCGAAACCGGGTCCGGATATAGTTGGAAAAGAGCCCGTACGCGTGGGTCTCCCGGGTTATAAGTGACCACTTCCCCGCTGGCAGGCGTGATGACAACTGTCAAATCGTTTCGGGTCAATTGCTGTTTCCAGCCTGCAGCCAAAGCGATCGTTTCCCCGGGCCTGGCTGAAGCAGAAAAAGTGCGTACTCCAGTACAACCAGCCACTAATAATGACAACGTAACCAAGCAAGCCAAATATTGTTTTGTGTTCATGCTCCCCCCTTAATCTTGTGATTCGTGCCTATTCCAGCCCCAAAGCCATGCGCTTCAATCGTTGTAAATCGGCCAAGTCGATCACGTTGTCCGGCGCGCCAGCGGGCGAGACATCGGCACTCACCTGTTGCAGTGGAGTCGCTGTAGCCAGTCCTAACTCAATGCGTTCCAGCAACGCAATATCGGCGACGTCGACCTGGCCGTCATCGTTGAGGTCGCCGTCGGGTGGGCTGACGACAAGTTGAGCCAAGGCTGCAGTTCCGTTTGCGGCACTGTAGGAAAAACTGAAGGTGCCGATCTGCGTGGGTGTTCCGCTCAGAACGCCTGTTCCATCCATAGCGATTCCAGGCGGTAGCATTCCATTTGTAATGGCATAGCTTGATGCGCCGGCAGGGCTCAACTGCAAGGGATTCATCGGATGCAAATAACGCAGCGACGCGGCGAGGAGCGGGCTGTTCACGCCAGGGAGGGACTGCCCGTTGCCAGGCGCTTGTGCGTCTCGTCCGTCTGCGCTGGTGGGGGAGGAGCCATTGTTGAGGGCCAGTTCAATTTCGTCTGGTACGCCATCATGGTCGGTATCTGTCAGTGTATTGGGGCTGAGAGCGGGAAGTGTCTTGAGGACCAACGCAGTTGACAGAGGATCTCCGTTCCAGCTTCCGTCTGCCGATTGCTGGCCGGCGCCAATAAGTAAGTAATCCTGGGCAGGCGCTAGAGCGGGATGCGCGGCATTGACGGCCTGGATGGCAAGATAAGCCAATGCGGTCTGCATGGGCGTGCTGACGCCATTTTCTCCAAAGCCGTTGTCAGCATTTCTCTTGGTCAGGAGATAGGTCACGCCATCATCGAGAACCGTCGCAAGGTTATAGGTGCCGATACCCTGGCAATAGAGTGAAGTCCAGTTATTGGCATTACTTAACTTGGCGACTTCCAAGAGAGTGATGGCCGTTGGCAACAGGGCACTAGCACTCATGTTTATGGTTTCGCCCGTTGTGATGCGAGGCATGTAGGCCCACCCTTTGCCAGACGCTTCCGTTCTTTGCGAAGGCAGAATTTCGCAGGCAACTGCCTTGCTTAGTTCAGTCGATTGGTTAGCGTAGCTGTAGCCGGACAGGCGGACGGCTTCGATACCCAAAGGCGTGTCTGGGAAGCTCACTCCATATTGGGGGTAGGCCCCCCAAGCCTGGCGATCCAAAGCGGATCTGGCCGTGAGCAAAGCCTGGGCATACGGCTTCATATTCATGCCGGTGCCGGCTAACGCAGCGATCTTGCGTGCGGTTGAGTCGACGCTGGCAGTTTCGGCATTGGCGAGCCAGGCACTTGCTGCACCATAAGTTTCGCCCGTTTTGATGCCGGCATGTATCAGTGCTTCCAGCACGGTCGCAGTGGTTTGTACTTTCAGGCTGTCGTTGGCTGACCAGGAGCCATCGCCTTTTTGCGACTGGAATAGATAGGCCAAGCCTTTGACACGTGCAGCGTCTATTTCGACAAGTGAGACTGGCCAGGCAGCCTGACTAACAGCCAGACCACCCAGCACGCCAGCGAACGCGAATAACCGTAATTTCCCCATGCCCCCCCCTGATTTTTTTGTTTGATTCAGCACACATGGTCCGACAGCGCCCGCGGTTTGCGGTGCGCAACCGTCCGTAGTGGACCTTACAGCTGGCGGGAAACTTACGTGTTAGTTACCCGAGGCAATGCAGGTAACAGCCGGGGAGCTGAAAATCTGTTGGGGTGACCTGGAATGCAGGGGTTACCGGAGGCTTGCGCAATCGGTCCGGTATTTTCAAACGGGATGAATGAAACTTGGATAAAGCCAAGCGGGATTGGCTGACTATTTGCGAAAAAACAATGGCACATGCGGCTCTCCTCAGGCTGCATTGGACACAACTAATTATTGTTTTCCGCAAAACAGCCAACGTACTTTGCGCTGGCCGTGTATTAAGTTGGATCGAAAGTTACAGGATGGTTTTTGTGTTTGTCAAGAAAAATTTTCGGGGTCGGTAGGTGCGGAAGTTTTGACCAGGCAAGATGTTTTGATTGGCTCGTGATTCGGTGATTTGTGTCGATGTCCAGTTTTGTGCGCTTGATTTCTCAGGTGTTGGGCAAGCGTATTTCCGTGCTTCTCTTGATGCGTGTTAGCTGATTGGAATGTGACTCTGCTGATGGCTGATGAGCCTGTTTATGATTAATTGTAAGGGGGCGAATGGGGTTGTAAATGGCAATTCAAATCTCTCACGGGAAGTTTTGAAACTCCGGTGTTTGCCGGGGCCGTTCCTTCCTCCGAAGCATGCAAATTTAAGGATGTTCTTGGTGGGTAGAGATCGGGCTTCAAGGTAAATAAAAAGTTACACTGACTCGACAGCGGTGCGGCGTTTCGGTTATGATGCGCCCCGCATTAGGCGCGTAGCTCAGCTGGTTAGAGCACCACCTTGACATGGTGGGGGTCGTTGGTTCGAGTCCAATCGCGCCTACCAATATCTAAGGGGTCGGGATGACCCGGTTTCAAGAGGGGCTGAACTGCCCACGGAGGTTGCGAAATGTCACCGCGAACTAGTCAGGCTGTCACTGGATAACAACCCGGCGCATAGCTGTTCGCAGGCAACTGCAATCTTCAATCTGTACTATCCAAAAGCGCGGCCGGTCCGCGCTTTTTTTCGTTTCTGGAGTCTGAAATGGTCAATGTCACGCTTCCCGATGGTTCGGTCCGCCCGTTCGAGGAGCCCGTCACGGTCGCGCAGGTCGCATCCAGTATCGGTGCCGGACTCGCCAAGGCGGCGCTCGCCGGCCGGGTCAACGGCAAGCTGGTCGATACCAGCTACCTCATCGATGCGGACGCGCAGCTGGCGATCGTCACCGCCAAGGACGCGGAGGTGCTCGACCTGATTCGCCACGACGCCGCGCACATCATGGCGCAGGCCGTGCAGGAGCTGTATCCGGGCACCCAGGTGACGATCGGTCCGTCGATCGAGGACGGCTTCTACTACGATTTCGCGCGTGCGGAGCCGTTTACCCCGGACGATCTGGTGGCGATCGAAAAGCGCATGGACGAGATCGTCAAGCGCGATCTGCCGATCCAGCGCGAGGTGTGGTCGCGCGAGGAGGCGATGAAGGTGTTCGCCGACCTGGGCGAGACCTACAAGGTGCAGATCATCGACGAGGTGATTCCCAAGGGCGAGGAGCTTTCGATCTATCGCCAGGGCGACTGGTTCGATGTCTGCCGTGGCCCGCACCTGCCGTCTACCGGCAAGCTGCCGCGTGCGTTCAAGCTGATGAAGCTGGCCGGCGCCTACTGGCGCGGCGACTCGAAGAACGCGATGCTGCAGCGCATCTACGGCACCGCGTGGGCGAAGAAGGAAGACCTCGAGGCCTACCTGCACCGCCTGGAGGAGGCCGAGAAGCGCGACCACCGTCGGCTCGCCAAGCAGCTCGACCTGCTGCACATGCAGGACGAGGCGCCGGGCATGGTGTTCTGGCATCCCAAGGGCTGGATCGTGTGGCAGCAGATCGAGCAGTACATGCGGCAGAAGTTCGTCGAGTACGGCTACGATGAGGTGCGCACTCCGGCGGTAATGGACAAGAGCCTGTGGGAGAAATCCGGCCACTGGGACAACTACCGCGACAACATGTTCACGACGGCGTCGGAGAACCGCGACTATGCGGTCAAGCCGATGAACTGTCCCGGCCACGTGCAGATCTTTAATTCCGGTCTGCATTCCTATCGAGACCTGCCGCTGCGCCTGGCCGAATTCGGCTCGTGTCATCGCAACGAGCCGTCGGGCGCACTGCACGGCATCATGCGGGTGCGCGGCTTTACCCAGGACGACGCCCACATCTTCTGTATGGAAGAGCAGATCGAGGCCGAAGTGGCCGATTTCATCGTCATGCTGCAGAAGGTCTACGCCGACTTTGGCTTCCATGACGTGCTGGTCAAGCTGTCGACCCGCCCCGAGAAGCGCGTCGGCTCCGACGAGAGCTGGGACCGCGCCGAGTCTGCGCTCGCCGCGGCGCTGGACAAGAACGGCCTGGCCTTCGACCTGCAGCCGGGTGAGGGTGCGTTCTACGGTCCGAAGATCGAATTCACGCTGAAGGACACGCTCGGCCGCCTGTGGCAGTGCGGCACCATCCAGCTCGACTTCAACCTGCCGGTGCGCCTCGGTGCCGAATACGTCGCCGAGGACAACAGCCGCAAGATCCCTGTCATGCTGCACCGCGCCATCCTCGGCTCGATGGAGCGCTTCATCGGCATCCTGATCGAGCACCACGCCGGCAACTTCCCGCTGTGGCTGGCACCTGTGCAGGTGATGGTGCTGAACATCAGCGAGCGCCAGGCCGAGTATGCCCAGAAAGTCGTGCAGGCGCTGCGCGAGGCGGGCATCCGCGCAGTGTCGGACTTGAGTAATAACAAGATTACCTATAAAATTCGGGAACATAGCTTGCAGAAGCTGCCTTATCAGGTGGTCGTCGGTGACAAGGAGATGGAGACCGGTGTGGTCGCCGTCCGCGCCCGAGGCAACCAGGATCTGGGGCAGCTCGGTTTGAATGACTTGATTGCGCGCCTGAAAGCGGAAACGCTGGCGCGCCAGTAACAGCGGTCAAACAAGGCGTCGGGACCTCCCGTGATCGGGAACAGCCCCACGCCTTCTTTAATTGGTTTGACCTTTTTTGCCTCGGCGCCTGGCGTCAGGTTTTTATTTGGAGAACGGCTCATCGCGACAGAAAAGAAGCAGACACGCATCAATGGTGAAATTACAGCCCCTGAGGTGCGGTTGGTCGGTGTGGAAGGCGAGCAGCTTGGCATTGTGAAGATTTACGATGCGCTGCGACAGGCGGAAGAAGCTGACCTGGATCTGGTTGAAATTGCACCGACGGCCCAGCCGCCCGTGTGCAAGATCATGGACTACGGCAAGTTCAAGTACCAGGAAAGCAAAAAGCAGCACGAAGCCAAGCTGAAGCAGAAGCAGGTCCAGATCAAGGAAATCAAGTTCCGTCCGGGTACGGACGAAGGCGATTACCAGATCAAGCTTCGCAACCTCATCAAGTTTCTTGAAGAAGGCGATAAGACCAAGATTACATTGCGTTTTCGGGGTCGGGAAATGGCCCACCAGGAAATCGGCATGGCGCAGTTGCGGCGCGTGTCGAACGACCTGGCCGAACTCGCGGTGGTCGAGCAGTTCCCGAAGATGGAAGGTCGCCAGCTGGTGATGATGCTGGCGCCGAAGAAGAAGATTTGAGTTTCGAGACCGGCGTTTCTCAGGCCCCGTGGGTCAAAAACGCCAACAATACGTGCAGTCGGGTAGGTGAAGCATTCCGCGCCGCGGGGTCACCTGGCCGCATGAAATAAAAGGAAGCATCATGCCTAAGATGAAAAGCAAGAGCGGCGCCGCCAAGCGGTTCCGCGCGCTGGGCGGCGGCGGGTTCAAGCGCTCGCACGCGTTCATGCGTCACATTCTCACCAAGAAGAGCACCAAGCGTAAGCGCCAGTTGCGCGGCATGGAAACCGTCAATGCCAGCAACCACAAAGCGGTTGCCCGCATGTTGCCCTACGCATAAAGGAGAGAAAGCATGCCACGCGTCAAACGGGGTGTAACCGCCCGCGCCAGCCACAAGAAAGTCCTCGATGCCGCCAAAGGCTATCGCGGTCGTCGCAAGAACGTATTCCGCGTCGCCAACGAAGCGGTGATGAAGGCCGGTCAGTACCAGTACCGTGACCGTCGTCAGCGCAAGCGCCAGTTCCGTGCATTGTGGATTGCCCGTATCAACGCCGCGTCGCGTCAGCATGGCCTGACCTACAGCGTGTTCATGAACGGCCTGTCTCGTGCCGAAATCGGCATCGACCGCAAGGTGTTGTCCGACATCGCGATCTTCGACAAGGATGCCTTTGCCAAGATCGTCGATCAAGTCAAGGCCAAGCTCGCTGCGTAAGCGGTACCGAGACAACAAGAAAAGGCCGCAAGGCCTTTTTTTGTTGGTGCTGTCTTAAAGCAAAATGTTTATCCACGAAGAACACGAAGAGGCGCGAAGATCCGATTGTTTTGATTCGGGAATTTCGTGTTCTTCGTGGACAAATTTGAGATTTTCCAGATAACCGCCATGCGCAATCCCAACGAAATCGTTGCCGACGCCCTCAACGCGATTCATGCCTCCCCTGATCTGCCGAATCTGGAACAGGTGAAGGCGGCCTATCTGGGCAAGAGCGGCCAACTGACCGAACTGCTGAAAAGCCTGGGTGCGATGCCCGCCGAGGAACGCAAGACCGCCGGCGCACGCATCAACGAAGCCAAGCAGGCGGTGGAAGCGGCGCTCAAGGACCGCCGCGAAGCCTTGCAGCAAGCCGAACTGGACCGCCAGCTGGCGGCCGAAACGCTGGACGTGACGCTGCCGGGGCGTGGCGTGGCGCGTGGCGGCCTGCACCCGGTATCGCGTACATTGGCGCGCATCCAGGCGCTGTTCCGCTCGATCGGCTTCGAGGTGGCGACCGGGCCCGAGATCGAGACCGATTTCTACAACTTCACTGCGCTCAACATCCCGGAAGACCATCCGGCGCGGGCGATGCACGATACCTTCTACCTGCAGAGCGGCGAGCTGCTGCGCACCCATACTTCGCCGGTGCAGGTGCGTTATATGCAGACCCATCAGCCGCCGTTGCGCATCATTGCGCCGGGCCGCGTCTATCGCTGCGACTCCGATGTCACGCACACGCCGATGTTCCATCAGGTCGAGGGTTTGTGGGTCGACGAATCGGTGTCGTTCGCCGACCTCAAGGGCGTGCTTGCCGACTTCATGCGCAATTTCTTCGAGCGCGACGACCTGCCGGTACGCTTCCGTCCTTCGTTTTTTCCATTTACCGAGCCGTCGGCCGAAATGGACATCGGCTGTGTGATGTGCGGCGGCGAAGGCTGTCGCGTGTGCTCGCACACCGGCTGGCTGGAAGTGCTGGGCTGCGGCATGGTGCATCCGAATGTATTCAGGCATGTCGACATCGATACCGAGCGTTTTGTCGGCTTCGCGTTCGGTCTGGGCGTCGAGCGCCTCGCGATGCTGCGCTACGGCGTTGACGATCTGCGATTGTTTTTTGAAAATGATCTTCGTTTCCTTAAGCAATTCAATTAATTAGAGCGCATTCATCATGCAATTTCCTGAATCCTGGCTGCGCAATCTCGTCAACCCCGCGCTGGATACCGCGCAACTTGCCCATGTCGTGACCATGGCGGGTCTGGAAGTCGAAGCGTTGACGCCGGCCGCGCCGCCGTTCAACAACGTGGTGGTGGCCGAGATCCTGTCGGCGGACAAGCACCCCGATGCCGACCGCCTGCGCGTGTGCCAGGTCGACGTCGGCGAGGCGTCGCCCGTGACCATCGTCTGCGGTGCGCCGAATGCGGCGGCCGGGCTCAAGGTACCGTGTGCCCGGCCCGGAGCGATCCTGCCGGGAATCGAAATCAAGGTCGCCAAGGTGCGCGGCGTCGAATCGTTCGGCATGCTGTGCTCGACCAAGGAATTGGGTCTTGAAGGCGCGGCGGACGGTTTGTTGGTGCTGCCGGAGGATGCGCCGGTGGGGGAGGATTTCCGCGGCTGGCTCAACCTCGACGATACCCTGATCACCCTCAAGCTCACGCCCAACCGGGCGGACTGTCTGTCGATGCAGGGCCTGGCGCGGGAAATCGGCGCGATCACCGGGGCCGACGTACGCCTGCCCCAGGTCCAAGCAGTCGACACGCGCATCCAGGACACGGTGCCGATCCAGGTATCGGCCAGCGAAGCCTGCCCGCTGTATCTGGGGCGGGTGGTGCGCGGGATCGATGCACAGGCGCCGACGCCGCGCTGGATGGCGGAGCGTCTGGAGCGTAGCGGTATCCGCCCGCTGCTGGCGCCGGTCGACGTCACCAACTACGTGTTGCTCGAACTCGGTCAGCCGATGCATGCGTTTGCCCTGTCGCGTCTCAATGGGGGCATCGAGGTGCGCATGGCGCGGGCGGGCGAGCAATTGGAATTGCTGAACGGCCAGACGGCTGAACTTGCCCCCGACATGCTGGTGATCGCCGACGCCAGCGGTCCGGTGGCACTGGCCGGCATCATGGGCGGACTGCCGACCAGCGTCGAGAAATTCACGGTCGATGTCTTCCTTGAGGCCGCGTTTTTCGCGCCGACAGCGATCGCCGGCCGTGCGCGCCGGCTGGGTCTGTCGACCGATTCGTCGCACCGCTTCGAGCGCGGTGTCGATTTCGGCGCCACCCGCCGGGCGATGGAGCGTGCGACCGAGTTGCTGATCGATATCTGTGGAGGCCAGGCCGGGCCCATTACCGAGGCAGTGGCCGCATTGCCCCAACGGCAGCCGATCACGCTGCGGCTGGCGCGACTGAAGCGCGTGGCCGGCATCGAAATGGACGCCGACCAGGTGGCGCGTGATTTCGCCGCACTCGGCGCACACGTCGAGCGCCAGGAGGACCGGCTCGTTGTCACCCCGCCGAGTTTCCGCTTCGACCTTGCGATCGAGGAAGACCTGATCGAGGAGGCGGTGCGCCTGTTCGGCTACGACAATATTCCGGCGCAGCCGCCCGCTGCGCCTTCGCGCATGCTGCCGCAGGACGAAACTGTGTTGGCCGACGACACGCTTCGCCAACTGCTGATCGACCTGGACTACCAGGAGGTCATTACCTACAGCTTTGTCGACCCGGCATGGGAAACGGCGCTCGACCCCGATGCCCGCCCGTTGCCGCTGGCCAACCCCATCGCCAGCCAATTGTCGGCGATGCGTACCACCCTGTGGGGCGGCTTGATCGAGACCTTGCGCCACAACCTCAACCGCCAGCAGGAGCGGGTGCGCATCTTCGAACTGGGACGGGTGTATACGTCGCAGGCCAAGCAGCCCATGAAGCTGGGCGGCCTCGCTTATGGCGACGGGCTGCCTGAACAATGGGGCGCGTCGTCGCGCCGGGTCGATTTCTTCGACCTCAAGGGCGATCTTGAGCGCCTCTTCGGTCACCCGCTCGATACCCGGCGTGGTACGCATTCCGCGCTGCACCCGGGGCAGAGTGCCGAGATATGGATCAATGGCCGGGCCGTCGGCTGGATCGGCGCACTGCACCCACGACTGGTACAGGCGTTCGACCTGCCCGCTGTCCCGATGCTGTTCGAGCTCGACAGCCAAGTGCTCAGCCAACGCGCTCTGCCGCACCATGCAAGCCTGTCGCGTTTCCCATTGGTACGACGGGATCTGGCGTTCGTGCTGGATGCCCATACGCCGGCGGGCGAGTTGCTGACCGCCTTGCGCGAGGTCGCACCGGGCAGCGTGCAATCGATCGAGGTATTCGACGATTACCGCGGGAAGGGTGTGGCGAAAAACCAAAAAAGCCTTGCTATACGGGTAGTTATGCAAGATACTGAACGCACATTGACGGATCAGGATGTGGAGGATGCCGTACAAAAACTGGTCAGCGCCGCGCTTCGTCAATGCAATGCCGCATTGCGTGCTTGACGCAAAAATGTCGTTGCGTGTGCCTGACCCCATCTTGTTGGCGCGTATTTGACGCGATTTTCCATCAGACATCCCTGACAAACATACACGTATGACCACCCTTACCAAAGCTGATCTGGCCGAACTGTTGTTCGAAAAAGTGGGTTTGAACAAACGCGAGGCGAAGGACGTCGTCGAGTCGTTTTTCGATGAGATCCGCCTGGCGCTCGAAAAAGGCGACATCGTCAAACTGTCTGGTTTCGGCAACTTCCAGTGCCGCGAGAAGCCGCAGCGTCCCGGACGCAATCCCAAAACCGGCGAGGAAATGCCGATCTCCGCGCGTCGCGTGGTGACCTTCCACGCCAGCCAGAAACTCAAATCGCAAGTCGAAGGCGCCCAAATTGGAACGCCCAACGCGGAGTGAGCTTCCGCCGATCCCGGCCAAACGCTATTTCACCATCGGTGAAGTATCCGAACTGTGTGCCGTCAAGGCACACGTGCTGCGTTATTGGGAACAGGAATTCACCCAGTTGCGCCCGGTCAAGCGGCGCGGCAACCGACGCTACTACCAGCACCACGAAGTCCTGCTGATCCGCCGCATCCGCGAACTGCTGTACGAAGAGGGCTTTACCATCAGCGGTGCGCGACAGCGACTGGAGCATGATGCCGATACGGTTGCCGAATCCGTAATCGCTACCTCGCCGGAACCCTCGCTGGACATCGGCAAATTGCGCATCGAAATCAGCGCCATTCTGAAAATATTGGGTTGACGGGCTTCCGCCGCATGCCGCACCTCTGTTAGAATCTTGGGCTTCGTCGGGGCGTAGCGCAGCCTGGTAGCGCACCTGCATGGGGTGCAGGGGGTCGGAAGTTCGAATCTTCTCGCCCCGACCAACAAATCACGGAATCGGGGTCGGTCATGCCGGCCCTTTTTCTTTACGACGGCAGAAACCCTGTTGTCGTTGCGGCATCTGCAATGTTCGGTAGAGGCACTATATTTACCGTTTGTTCAATATCAGGAGAAAGCTATGGAACACACCTTGCCCGCACTGCCCTTTGCCATGGATGCGCTCGCACCGCACATGTCCAAGGAAACCTTCGAATACCACTATGCCAAGCACCATCAGGCCTATGTGACCAACCTCAACAACCTGATCAAGGGTACCGATTTCGAGAGCAAGTCGCTCGAGGACATCGTCAAGAGCGCCCCCGCTGGCGGCGTCTACAACAACGCAGCCCAGGTGTGGAACCACACCTTCTTCTGGAACTGCCTGAGCCCCAACGGCGGCGGCGCACCCGCCGGCACACTGGCTGACGCCATCAACAAGAAGTGGGGCTCGTACGACGAGTTCAAGAAGGCTTTCCAGACCAGCGCCGTGGGCAACTTCGGTTCCGGCTGGACCTGGCTGGTGAAGAAGGCCGACGGCTCGGTCGACATCGTCAACATGGGCGCTGCCGGCACGCCGCTGACCACCGGCGACAAGGCCCTGCTGTGCATCGACGTGTGGGAGCATGCCTACTACATCGACTACCGCAACCTGCGTCCCAAGTTTGTCGAGACTTTCCTCAACAACCTGGTGAACTGGAAGTTTGCCGAGGCGAACTTCGCTTAAGCTCGCTTCGTAACAGGCTGCAAACCGGACCGGGGCATCATGCCCCGGTTTTATTTTGCGTTCGCGCCGGCATCCGCCAGTCGCAGGATATCCAAGTAGCCACTCTGCGTCATTGCCTGGGCTTCGCGCAGGTCATCAAGATTGCCTTCCGGCGGCATATCACCGTCCAGCGCCCGCAGCATGCGTATCCAGCGTGCGCACTGATTTGCCACGGTCCTCGGCGCGAGGATGCCCTGTCTGCGCAGTTCGGCGGCGCGGCCGACAAGGTGGAACTTGGCCGCTTCCAGTTGCGGCGGCAGCGGCAGCGAAAGGTCGAAGCTGACGTCCAGCCGACAGACCTCGTCAATGTGTGGCGCAGGCTGTAGCGGCGGACGCCACGACAGCTCGTCGGCACCCGGCGGCGTGCCGCGCTCGGGGTCGAGGGGGAATTTGTAGAATCCCCATTTCGCGCCCATCCAGCATTCGAGCAATACGCGATCGTCTTCGCCCACGCAAAGCTCGCCGCTGAGGACCTCCCGTTCAACATCGCCCGGCAACGGGCCGTAGGCGCGCGGGTCGAGCTTCCATTTCGAGAAATCGCGATTGGGCGGGGCGCCATAGTCGGCTTCGAGCGCGTGCCACAACGTGATGAAGCGGCGGTAATCGGACCGGTAGTCGGGGTTGCGGCGCAGGAATTCCCATGCCCATTGGTCGCGCGTCAGGAGGGCGCAGTACGCGTAGGCATCGGCCCCCATGTCAGACCGGCAGGAACACCATGCTGGTGAGGTTGACGACGCCGAAGCGGATTGCGCGGTTACTTTTGTCCTCGACGATCCTGGCCAGCGTGTCCTGGTTGCCGATGAGCTTGCCGAATTCGCGTTCGAAGCTGAGATTGATCACGCCGTTGCCGTCGGTACCGTTGGACAACAGC
The DNA here is from genome assembly GCA_002343685.1 of Thiobacillus denitrificans. Classification (GTDB taxonomy): domain Bacteria; phylum Pseudomonadota; class Gammaproteobacteria; order Burkholderiales; family Thiobacillaceae; genus Thiobacillus; species Thiobacillus denitrificans_A. The sequence continues at coordinate 20,594 of DDRS01000033.1, forward strand.
AGGGGTTCGTTGCGCGAGTTCCGCGCCGTCGCCAGTTTCCAGACCACGGCCTCGGTGTTGCGTGCGGCGTTGTAGAGTTTCTGCGCGTCGACGTCGCTCAGCAGATAAAACTCGGTGCGGTGGTTGAACGCCGCCATGTGCATCACCAGCAGTCCATCCATCAGCGCCTTCACCCGGTCTCCCATGTAATCCTCGCGCCAGGCATCGCGCAGGCTGGCCTGCCAGTCGAGATTCTTTTGCGGGGACAGGTGCCAATGGGACAAGGGCTTGAACAAGGTTTCGGTCGCTTCGTCGGCGCTGGCGTATCCGGATTTCCGCCATTCGCCCGGATTGCGGCGGTAGAGTTTGAAGGTCAGGATCTTGAGACTGGCCAGGGCAGCCTGCTGATGGATCTCGATGACCTCGTCGACGTCGCTCTTGGCCAGATCGCGCAGACTGAAACTGCGTACGCTGCTGCTACCGTCCTTGCGCTGGATGGCCGAACTGCTGCAGGCGCCGAGCAGGAGTGCGGCCAACAGAGGGACGGACAGGACAGCGAGTCGGTTCACGACGAGCAGCTTACCTCAATCTTCCTTGCCCAATCGGGCGGCTCGGCAGCGTAGGCTTCGTATTCCGGCTGCTCGTCGAACGGACGGGTCAGCAGCGTGTGCAGGCGGTTGACCTCGCTGTAGTCGCGTTCGTCCGCGGCCCGGCGTATGGCGACCTCGGCCAGGTGGTTGCGCAGGATGTACTTGGGGTTGACCGCGCGCATCGCCTGGCGCCGAGCCGTGTCGCTGGAGCCCTGCTGGCGCAGGGCGGCGGCATAGCGCGACGCCCAGGCGTCAAAAGCCGCACGGTCGATGAAGCAATCGCGCAGCGGCGTATTGGATGCATCGATCGCGCTGTCGAAGTCGCACAGGCGGCGCAGGAAGATCGTGTAGTCGACGCGGTTCTGCGCCAGCAGCTGCAGCGCGTCCATCACGAGAGAAGCAGTATCGCCGCCCGGCGGCAGGCCGAATTTGGCGGCCATGCGTTCGAGATAGGCCTTGCCGAATGCCTGGGGATATTCGCTGATCGCGCTGGATGCGGTTTCCACCGACATCAGCGGTACCAGCGCCTGCGCCAGCTTGGTGATGTTCCACGCGGCGACGTCGGGCTGCTGGTCGAAAGCGTAGCGGCCGCCGGTGTCGGAGTGGTTGCAGACGTAGCCGGGCTCGAAGGCGTCGAGGAAGCCGAACGGGCCGTAGTCGAGCGTGAGGCCGAGGATGGACATGTTGTCGGTGTTCATCACGCCGTGCGAGAAGCCGACCGCCTGCCATTGCGCCATCAGCTCGGCGGTGCGCAAGGCGACCTGGCGCAGGAATTCAGGGTAGGGGTCGGAAAGCGTGGCCAGCTCGGGGTAATAGCGCGCGATGACGTAGTCGGCCAGATGCTTGATCGGTTCGATCTGGTTGCGGTAGTAGAACACCTCGAAGGAGCCGAAGCGCACGAAGCTCGGCGCCAGCCGCGTCACCAGCGCGGCGGTCTCCTCGTCCTCGCGGTACACCGGGCGGTCACTGCCGACGATGCAGAGTGCGCGGGTGGTGGGGATGCCGAGCGCGTGCATGGCCTCGGAACAGAGAAATTCGCGGATGCTCGAACGCAGTACCGCACGGCCATCGCCGCCGCGCGAGTAGGGGGTGCGGCCGGCGCCCTTCAGTTGTACTTCCCAGCCTTCACCGGCTGCATTTTTCACTTCGCCGAGCAGGATCGCGCGGCCGTCGCCGAGTTGCGGCACGTAGTGGCCGAACTGGTGGCCGGCGTAGAGCGCGGCCACGGGGTCCATGCCCGGCAGCACGTGGTTTCCGGCCAGGGTTTCGATCAGTTCGGGGTGGCGGATGGCGTCGGCGTCCAGATCCAGAAGATCGAGCGCGTCCGGGCTGTGGCAGACGAGGTAGGGGTCGGGCACGGGCGTGGCCTGCACGCGCGAATAAAAGGCGTCGGGCAGCGCGGCGAAGCCGTTGTCGAAGGTGAGGTCACGATGGGAAGGCATGTGCCGATTGTAAAGGTCTGCCGCGCGCCTGCCACCCGGTTGTCCGCATGGTTACCCCGGAGGATATACACCCAAAACGTCATGGCGTGCCGCTCCGGGCACGTCATGCGGGTTGGCGGCTTGTACGCTAGTATGCTTCCCTCTCCGCGCGGCTGCCGTCGAGGCCGTGCCGGATCGCACCGGCAACCATTTTGTTCGAGACTGTACATGCCCGACCCTTTCAGTTCGTTCTCTCTGACCGCCCCATCATTGCACCGGGTGTGGCCGGACACCGGCACCGCGCTCACCTGGCTTCATGGCGATGCTGCATAGCCCCCGCACGTCCATTCTGCTGTGGCTGGTCACGGTGGTGGTGGTCACGCTGAACCTGCGCCCATTTCTCACCGCCATCGGCCCGCTGAGTCCGGCCATCCAGGCGCAGACCGGCATGGGTCTGGAAGCACTGGCCTGGCTCACGCTGCTGCCCATGGCCCTGATCGGCGCGGGAACCTGGCTGACGCCCGCCGTGCAAAACCGCCTGGGCGTGCGGCCAGCGATGATGCTGGCGCTGGCGTTCATCGCTCTGGGCTGCATACTCCGTCTGGCCGGCAGCGTGTCCGCCGTGTTGATCGCCACCGCTGCCCTGTGCGGTGCCGGCGTGGCACTGGTACAGGGCATGCTGCCGGGCTTGATCAAGTTCCACACACCCCGCCATGTGGCGCCCATGATGGGGGTCTACTCGGCTGCGCTGATGAGCGGCGGTGCGCTGGGTGCGCAGTTCTCGCCGCTGGCGATGCAATGGGGGCTGAGCTGGCAGGGCTCGCTCGCGCTCTGGGCCTGGCCGGTACTGCTGGCGCTGTGGCTGGCCTGGACCACACTGGGCGCCATGCCGCTGCCCTCGGCTGCGCGGCAGACCGGCAGCGATACGGCCTGGCTGCTGCGCCGTCGCCGCACCTGGCTGCTCATGCTGGCCTTCGGCCTGATGAATGGCGGCTACGCCACGATGGTGGCCTGGCTTGCACCGTACTACCAAGAGCAGGGTTGGAGTGCAACGCACAGCGGCCTGCTCGTGGCCGTGGTGTCGGTGGCACAGGCGGTGGCGGCGCTCGCTTTCCCGACGCTGGTTGCGCGCCATCTGGATCGCCGGCCCTGGATCTGGCTCACGCTGGCCTGCCAGGCCGCAGGCTTTGCCGCCCTGGCCTGGCGGCCCGACGCGGCGCCCATGACCGCGGCCGTGGTGCTGGGCGTGGGGATCGGCGGTTGCTTCGCACTGTTCATGGTGGTGGCGCTGGATCACCTGCACCATCCCTTGCGGGCCGGTGCGCTCAACGCGCTGATGCAGGGTGGTGGATTCATGTTGACCGCGCTGGCACCCTGGGTGATGGCGCGGCTGCACCAGGCCACCGGCGGTTTTCATGCGGGCTGGCTGGCGCAGTTCGGTGCGGTGTTGGTGGTGGCGCTGCTGGTGGCACGGTTCAAACCCGGACACTACGACGAGGCGATGCGCCCGCCCGCCGGATAGCGCGCAGACATTGCCGAAGGCGAAGCCGGTACGGCTGGCATGCTCGATTGCCGGGTGAGGGTTGCTGTGCTCCGGCGGCGACGCTTGGTTTCCAAGGGGCGGCAAACCGCGAAGCTCGTCGCGCATATCCCGCAGGGGCAAATGACCTCAGGGCGCGACGGCTACGTTGTGGCCGGCCTGCAATTGGCCAATTTCCGTTGCACGGTCGAAGCCATGGCGGCGGAAGATATCGAACACAGCATCCCTGGAGGCGGGCGCACAGCTCACCAGCAGTCCGCCGCTGGTCTGCGGGTCGGTGAGCAGGGCACGTTGCCAGTCGGCGATGCCGTTGGCGAACTGCACCTCGCTGCCATAGCTTGCCCAGTTGCGCTGGCTCGCGCCGGTGATATGCCCGCCCCGCGCCAGTTCGTCGACGCCGGGCAACAGCGGCAGCCGTCCCAATCCGACCTGCGCCGACAGCTTCGATGCGCGGGTGATTTCGAGCAGGTGGCCGAGCAGGCCAAAGCCGGTGATGTCGGTCATCGCGTGCACGCCCGCGGTATCGGCCAGGTCGGCACCCGCGGTGTTGAGCTGGGTCGTGGCGGCGATCATCGATGTGTACTGGTCGGGGCTCAGCAGGCCCTTTTTCAATGCCGCGCTGTAGATCCCCACGCCCAGCGGCTTGCCCAGGATGAGGCAATCACCGGCTTGGCCGCCGCCGTTCTGCTTGACCTTGCGCGGGTCCACCACGCCGATGCCAACCAGGCCATAGATCGGTTCCGGCGCATCGATGGAGTGGCCGCCCGCGATCGGGATCCCGGCCGCCTTGCACACCGATTCGCCACCGGCGAGGATCTGGCGGATGACGTCGTTGGACAGCTTGCCGATCGGCATGCCGACGATGGCCAGCGCGAACAGCGGACGCCCGCCCATGGCATAGACGTCGGACAGCGCATTGGTTGCGGCGATGCGGCCGAATTCGAAGGGATCGTCTACGATCGGCATGAAAAAATCGGTGGTCGCCACGATCGCCTGTTCGTCATTCAACCGATAGACAGCGGCATCGTCGCCGTGCTCGATTCCCACCAGCAGGTCGGGATAGGCCGCCGCCAGATTCGAGGCAAAGGGCGTGTCGGCCAGGATGTCGCGCAACACCGCCGGGGCGATCTTGCACCCACAGCCGCCGCCGTGGGAGAACTGGGTCAGCCGGATGGGGTCGTTGGGAGGTGGTGTGCTCATGGTCCGATTTCGCCTTCGAGAGTGGGCGCCTAGAATGAAGTGGCTACAGTGCGTTATATAACATGAACCGAACCCGACCCGTCAGCGGCTATCCTGCCGCGCAGCTCATCGACCGCTTGATGGAGGCGCGCAAGCAGTTGCGCCAGTTCATCGACGTGCTGCCTACGGACGGCTGGCTGGGGCCGCGTGCCGGCCATCTGAATCCGCCGCTGTGGGAATACGGGCATATTGTCTGGTTCCAGGAGCGCTGGTGCCTGCGCGAACGGCCCGACGGCGCCTGCGGTCCCAGCCTGTTGAGTGGTGCCGACGCCCTTTACGATTCCTCCAGCGTGCCGCACGACATCCGCTGGGACCTGCCCTTGCTGCAACCGGCAGCAGTCGACGACTACGCGAACGAGGTTGCCGCCGCTGTGGCAAGCCGCTTTCGCAGCGGACTCGACAACGACATCGCCTACTTCGCCGAACTGTGTCTCTATCACGAACTGATGCACATCGAGGCGTGGTGGATGGCATTCCAGAACCTCGGCTATGCGCCGCCCGAGCTTGTGGACGTCGCAATCCCCCAGTCTGCACGGCGCCTGACGCTTCCTGGTGGGGAGGTGGAACTCGGCAGCGGACCCGATGCGGGCTTCATCTTCGACAATGAAAAATGGCGCCACACGGTGCCGGTTTCCGCGTTCGACATCGACGCGAGCCCGGTGTCGGAAACGGCCTTTGCCGAATTTGTCGATGCGGGCGGCTACCAGCGCAAGTCGGTGTGGTCGGAAGCCGGCTGGGCCTGGCGCACGGCCAGAGAAGCCAGCCATCCGCTGTATTGGCGGCAGGAAAAAGGCAGCTGGCAGCTGCGCCGCTTCGACCGCTGGCAACCGCTCGGCGAAGCGGTACCGATGCTGCACGTGAACCGTTACGAGGCCGAGGCGTTTGCCACATGGCAGGGCCGGCGGCTGCCCGTGGCGGCACAGTGGCTGCGCGCGACGACGCGACCGGAATTTCAATGGGGCAAGGCGTGGGAGTGGCTGCGCGACCCGTTCGTGCCGTATCCGGGCTTCGTGCCGGATCCGTATCGCGACTATTCGCAACCCTGGTTCCACACGCATGGGGAATTGCGCGGCGGCGGGCCGGTGACCGATAGGTCGCTGACATACCCTGGTTTCCGCAATTTCTATCTGCCGGACCGGCGCGATCCTTTCGCCGGTTTTCGTACCGTGAGCGTGGATTGAGACGGCTTCAGCCGCCGGTCATCGACATGAAGCGCAGGATCTTGTGGGGCGCTTCGCGGAATTCGTGACGTTCCGGCTTGAGATCGATCGCGTGCAGGATGGCGGCGTCCAGTTCGGCGTCGCTGCATCCCCCGCGCAGCAGCGGACGGAATTCGAATTTCTCTTCCTGCCCCAGGCACATGTAGGCAGTGCCGTCGACGGCGATGCGGATGCGGTTGCAGGTTTCGCAGAAATGCTGCGAGATCGGCGTGATGAAGCCGACATTGAAGCGGCCGTCCGGCGTGCCGAGATAGCGTGCAGGACCGCCACCGGGCAGGGCGGTCTCGACCAGGCCGAACTGTGTGCGCAGGCGTTCCTTCACCGGCTGCAGGTCGAGGTATTCGGCGTTGCGGCCGGTGTCGCCCATCGGCATTGCCTCGATCAGCCGCAGCACGAACCCGCGTTCCATGCAGAAGGCGACCATCTCGTCGATCTCGTCGTCGTTGGTGCCGCGCAGGGCCACCATGTTGAGCTTGATCGGCGCGAAGCCGGCATCCTGGGCAGCAGCGAGTCCGGTCATGACCCTGGCCAGCACGTCGCGGCCGTTGATGCGTTCCACCCGCGCCTGCTGCAGCGAGTCGAGGCTGACGTTGAGCCGTGTCACGCCGGCAGCTTTCAACGCCTCGGCGTGCTTGTCGAGCTGGGTGGCGTTGGTGGACAACGATAAATCTTCGATGCCGGGCAGGGCGGCGATACGTCCGGCGAGTCCAGCGATGTCGCGCCGCAGCAGCGGCTCGCCGCCGGTCAGGCGGATGCGGCGCACGCCCAAGCGCGCAAACGCGCCGATCAGGCGTTCGATCTCGTCGAAGTTGAGCCAGTGTTCCGGCTCCTCGAAGCCCTTGAAACCTTCCGGCATGCAATAGCTGCAGCGCAGGTCGCAACGGTCTGTCACCGACAGTCGTACGTAGTCGATGCGGCGGCCGAACTGATCGGTGAGGCCCGGCTGATCGGTTGAGACAACGGCATTCATGAGGCGGGTTGGCAGGAATGGGTTATATATGAAAAAATATAGCCTCAAATATAGCCTGACACAGCCTGACTGACAATGAAGGTGCCACCATGAAAATCTTTGGCATCGCCGGATACAGCGGCAGCGGAAAGACCACGCTCATCGAGCGGGTACTGCCGCACCTGGCTGCGCGTGGCCTCAAAGTGGCGGTGATCAAGCATACCCACCACGATTTCGACATCGACCGTCCCGGCAAGGACAGCTGGCGCGTACGCGAGGCCGGCGCGATGGCAGTGCTGCTGGCATCGGATCACCGCACGGCGGTGCTGACAGAGCACCGCGACACGCCGCCGCGGCTGGATGACTTGTTGAATAAGTTTCCGCCTTGCGACCTGGTGCTGGTCGAGGGGTACAAGCGCGAAGCCATTCCCAAGCTGGAAGTCCATCGCGACGAGACTGCCAGGCCCTGGCTGTTTCCCGACGACCCGAATATCCTGGCTGTGGCGTCGGACGTCGCGCCGCCCGACGGATTTGCCCACATCGACATCGATGCCGTTCAATCCCTTACCGACTTCATCCTGAACCATGCTCACAGCCAACCAACTGCTTGATGCCCTGCTTGAACGCGCACGCAGCGCACGCGAAACCGAAACGGTTACGGTGACCGCTGCGCTCGGTCGCGTACTGGCCACACCGCAGACTTCCGCCATCACCGTGCCGCCGCTCGACAACAGCGCGATGGACGGCTATGCCGTGCGCGTTGCCGACGTGGCGGCGGCCGGCACCCGACTGCCGGTTTCGCAGCGCATTCTTGCCGGTGCGGTGGGCGAGCCCCTGCAGCCGGGCACCGCTGCGCGCATCTTTACCGGCGCGCCAATCCCGCCAGGCACCGACGCCGTGCTGATGCAGGAATACTGTTACGCCGAAGGAGACGATGTCGTGATCAACGCATTGCCCCGACGGGGCGAGAATCTCCGCCGCGCCGGCGAGGACATCGAAACCGGCGCGCAGGTGCTCGCCGCCGGCACCCGTATCGGTGCAGCCGAGATGGGGCTCGCGGCGTCGGTCGGACTGGCCGAGTTGCCGGTGTTCCGGCGGCTGAAAGTCGCGTGCTTCTTCACCGGCGACGAGCTGGTGACGCCAGGCACGCCCCTGGAGCCGGGTCAGATCTACAATTCCAACCGCTATACCCTGACCGGGCTGGTGAACGGTCTCGGTTGCGAACTGATCGATCTCGGCATCGTGCCCGACTCGCTGGAAGCGACCGAGGCCGCGCTGGCAGGTGCCGCCAGTGTGGCCGACGTCGTCATCACCAGTGGCGGCGTGTCGGTGGGCGAGGCCGATTACGTGAAGGCCGCAGTCGAAAAACTGGGGCGCATCGAAATGTGGAAAGTCGCAATGAAACCCGGCAAGCCGCTTGTCTACGGGCGCGTGGATGAGGCCGACTTCATCGGCCTGCCGGGCAATCCGGTGTCGGCCTTCGTTACCTTCTGCCTGTTCGTGCGGCCATTCCTCTTGAAGCGCATGGGGGTTCGCGATGTGCTGTATCGGGCGTTTCCGGTCAAGGCGGATTTTGCCTGGACCAAGCCCGGCGTGCGGCGCGAATTCCTGCGCGCCCGCATGCAGGAAAATGGTCGTGCGGCAATCTATCCCAACCAGAGTTCGGGTGTCCTGACATCGTGTGCGTGGGCCGATGGGCTCGTCGATATCGAGATCGGCCAGACTGTGCAACCGGGCGACTGGGTACGTTTCATTCCCCTTGCGGAGCTGCTGGCATGAAACTGCGCGTGCTCTATTTCGCCCGCCTGCGCGAGCGCCTCGGATGCGCGGAGGAAACGCTGGATTGCGCCGGCAGCACCGTCGCCGATCTGGTCGCCCAGTTGCAGGCCCGCGGGGGGATGTGGGCGGAAGAACTGGCCGCGGACCAGGCATACCGGGTGGCGGTCAATCAGGATATCGTCGCGCTCGATGCGGCTTTGAGCGAGAACGCCGAAGTCGCGATTTTCCCGCCGGTCACCGGAGGCTGAAACGATGAAGATAATGGTCCAGAGCGCGGCTTTCGAGTTGGGCGCGGAAGTCGACGCCATGCGACGCGGCCGCTCCGACATCGGCGCCATCGCCAGCTTCGTCGGTCTGGCACGTGACATGAACGACGGCAGCGATGTCGCCGCAATGACGCTGGAACACTATCCGGGCATGACCGAGAAGGCGTTGGCCGCGCTGGTCGAGGAAGCGCAATCGCGCTGGACCCTGCTCGACGTCACGCTGATCCATCGGGTGGGCCGGTTGCTACCGGGCGATCCCATCGTGCTGGTTGCCGTGGCGGGCAGCCATCGCGGCGAGGCGTTTGCCGCCTGTGAATTCATCATGGATTATCTGAAAACCCGTGCGCCGTTCTGGAAGAAGGAAGAGACTCCAGAGGGTGAACGCTGGGTTGAGGCGCGCGCCAGCGACGATGCAGCGGCCATGCGCTGGGGAAAAAATGATTGATGCACCGTCCTCGGACAATCGGCCATACGCTTGTACATGGTCCTGTCTCGGTTTAATCCGTATTCGGCGACGCCCCGCAATCGCGGAAACCTAGTAGGATTCTTTTCGTTGCCTGGCTGACCGGGCTCCACATCCTGTCGGCCGCTTTTCCCCTCTGATTGGTTTCAAACATGGAGATTGCATGACTTCCGCAATGCGTTATTCCACCCCCGCGATCGTGCTGCACTGGCTGGTTGCCCTGCTGATTTTCGTGGCGTTCCCGCTCGGGCTGTATATGGCCGACCTGCCCTTGTCGCCCGAGAAGCTCAAGCTCTTCAGCTACCACAAGTGGATCGGCGTCACCGTGTTCATGCTGGCGGGGCTGCGGGTGGTGTGGCGGCTGACGCATACGCCGCCACCGCTGCCTGCCAGCGTCGCCGGTTGGCAGCGTCGTGCGAGTGCCGTCGCGCATGGCCTGCTGTATTTGCTGATTCTGGTGATTCCGATTTCGGGCTGGCTGATGAGCTCTGCCAAGGGCGTGCAGACCGTGTGGTTCGGCGTATTGCCGTTGCCTGACCTGATCGGCAAGGACAAGGCCTTGGGTCATCTGCTCGAGGAAGTGCACGAAACGTTGAATTACACCCTGCTTGCCCTGGTCGCCCTGCATGTGGCCGGCGCGCTGCAGCACCACTTCATCGAACGCCAGCCGTTTTTGCAGCGCATGGGCTGGAACAAGACTTAAGCGACAAACCTGCACCAGGTCTGCCGCCAGCAGGTCGTCTATTCCCAACCTCCATCTTGAAGGGCCCTGCGCGTTTCCGTGCGGGGCTCGGTGTTGCCCCCGGTTCGACGTTGCGTGTGGGATTTCCGTCATTTGGCGGCCATTCGCGGCGAGCCCGTATGGAGCGTAGAAGCGCAACATACTGATTTTGCTGGATTTGATTTGATCGACTTCAGTGCCCGGCAGCGGGCACACGCGTTGCAACACCTGCGAGGCTCCCGGATGAAACGATGACCGGGAGCGGTCGGGCGGCATGACCGCCGGGCAAATGGATCCCGATGTTCACCTTTCGCAGGAGCATCTGATGAAACGTTTTGTCTTGTTGACCGCGCTTGTTGCCAGTGCAACTTCAGCCATGGCTGCACCCGAAACCTATGTGATCGACAGCAGCCGCACGTCCTCGCAGTTCAGTTATCGCTATCTGGGGCTCTCGAGCCAGACCAATCGGTTCGAAAAGATCAGCGGCATAGTGGTGTTCGATCGCGACAGCCAGTCAGGGTCGGCCGAGGTAAGCATCGACGCCGCTTCGGTCAACACCGGCCAGGCTTTGCTGGATGCACAAATGAAGGCGGCGGATTTCTTCGATGCCGCCAACTATCCGGTCATTACCTTCAAGTCCGGCAAGATGAGCCTGAACGGCGAGCAGTCGAGCCTGTCGGGCGATCTCACGATCAAGGGGGTGACCCGGCCGGTGACGCTTGCCGTGACGCATTTTCAGTGCATGCAGGATCCCGAGTCACGGGTGGAGACCTGCGGCGCCAATGCGACCCTTACGCTCAGGCGCTCGGACTTCAACATGGGCAAGTACGCCTTCCTTGTTGGCAACGACATCACGCTGAACCTGGCCTTCAAGGCAGTCAAGGCACAATCGTATCTGCAGTTGGCGAGCCGCGACCCCGCCAAGTAAGTAAAATGGCGTTTTGCTGTCCGGAACGCCGCCCGTGGAACCCCATCAACTCGAACTGCTCGCTCCCGCGCGCGATGCCGACATCGGCATCGAAGCCGTCAATCACGGTGCCGATGCCGTGTATATCGGCGGGCCGTCGTTCGGCGCGCGTGCGGCCGCTTCCAACGAGATCGCCGGGATCGCCAGGCTGGCGGCGCATGCGCATCGCTTCAATGCGCGCGTGTTCGTCACGCTGAATACCATCCTGCGCGACGACGAACTGGAGCCGGCCCGGCAACAAATCTGGCAGCTTTACGAGGCGGGCGTCGACGCGCTGATCATCCAGGACATGGGCCTGCTGGAGCTCGACCTGCCGCCGATCCAGCTGCATGCCAGTACCCAGACCGATATTCGCACGCCCGAGAAGGCCCGCTTCCTCCAGGACGTCGGATTGAGCCAGATCGTGCTGGCGCGCGAACTCGACCTCAAGCAGATCGCCGCGATCCGCGCCGCGACCGACCCTGCGCGCTGCACGCTGGAATTCTTCGTCCACGGTGCGCTGTGCGTCGCCTACAGCGGCCAGTGCTACATCAGCCATGCCCACACCGGGCGCAGCGCCAATCGCGGCGACTGTTCGCAGGCCTGCCGCCTGCCGTACCAGGTCACCGACATGGACGGCCGCATCGTCGCGCACGACAAGCATGTGCTGTCGATGAAGGACAACAACCAGAGCGACAACCTCGAGGCGTTGATCGATGCGGGTATCCGCAGCTTCAAGATCGAGGGCCGCTACAAGGACATGGGCTACGTGAAGAACATCACGGCCCATTACCGCACGCTGCTCGACGAGATCCTCTCGCGCCGCCCGGAATTCGCACGCGCGTCATCCGGCCGCACCACGTTCAGCTTCACGCCCGACCCCAACCAGAATTTCAACCGCGAATTCACCGACTACTTCGTCGGCGGACGCAAGGACGATATCGGCGCATTCGACACGCCGAAAAATCCCGGTTTGCCGATCGGCCATGTGCGCAAGCTTGGCGACAAATGGGTGGAACTGGAGACCGATATGCCCGATACGGTACTCAATAATGGCGACGGCCTCTGCTACTACACGCTGCAGAAGGACCTGGCCGGGCTTGCGATCAACCGCGCCGAGAAATTGGGCGAGGGCGTGTGGCGGGTGTTCCCGAAAGATCCGCTGGCGGGCTTCAAGGACTTGCGCGCCGGCACGCCGGTCAACCGCAATCGCGACATGAACTGGATGCGCATGCTGGACAAGCCATCCAGCGATCGTCGTATCGGCGTGTGGATGCGCCTGGGCGAAACCGAAGACGGGTTCTCGCTCACCCTGACCGACGAAGATGGCCACTGCGCCGTAGCGGCCGCCGCGCATCCCAGGGAAGTGGCCAACGACACCGCCAAAGCCGAGGCCACGTTGTGCGCGCATCTCGGCAAGCTCGGCACTACGTCCTTTGCCGCCATGGGGATTGCGCTTGAATTGACGCAGTCTTGGTTCATTCCGGCTTCTTTCGTCAATGCCTTGCGTCGCGATGCGGTGGCGGCACTGGAAACGGCGCGTGCTGAGGCCTATACGCGCCCGCCGCGTATGCGGCCGGTCGAGCCGCCCGTGGCCTATCCCGAGGACACGCTCACCTATCTGGCCAATGTCTACAACCACAAGGCGCGCGATTTCTACGCAAAGCACGGCGTGCACGTCATTGCCGCAGCCTACGAAAGCCACGAGGAGCCTGGTGAAGTCTCGTTGATGATCACCAAGCACTGCGTGCGCTATTCACTCTCGCTCTGCCCCAAGCAGGCAAAAGGCATCACCGGCGTGCAGGGTACGGTACGCGCCGCGCCGCTGACGCTGATCAACGGCAGCGAGAAGCTCACGCTACGCTTCGATTGCAAGCCGTGCGAAATGCATGTGGTAGGGAAGCTGAAGCCGGCAGTTGTGAAAAACAGTGCGCCGTTGACATTCTACAGGGCGCGTCCCAGAGCATAGTTGGTTGCGTCGTGAGGGTGGTGCGTGGCAGGTGAGGTTCACAAGAACCACACCTGCCATTTACCGGAGATTTACTTGGCGTACTTGGCCTGTATGGACACGACCGGCGCGTTCTGCTGCTTTTGCTTTTCCGAGGGGCCGACATCCATGACGCCTTCGGATTCGCTGCGGTCGAGGCGGTAGAGCGCAATGATCAGGCCGATCGACGCTGCCACCAGGAAATAAGGTCCGAACAGCCAGAACACCAGCGGGATGGCAAACAGGAAGGCGCGCATGCCGATCGAAAACATGGTACCGGAACGGTGCAGACGGCGAGCCACGGATTCCGGCGACAGGTTGTGATGTGCTTCGAATTCCGGCACATTGATCATGAACACCACGTGATTGGCCAGGCGTACCGACATGGCAAAGGCGAAGAAGGCCACGATGAAGGTAATCAGCAAGGCCATGACCTTGACGATCCACAATTCGGCAGCATGGCTGCTGGTCATGCTCAGCACATGCCAGCTGCGTGTAATGTTCTCGGCCTGGCCGGAGAGCGTGAGCGTACCGATGATCAGGATGGCGGCGGTGGAAGCCATCAATGTCGAGCCCATGATCCAGTTACGTAGGGTTTGCACGCCCATGATGCCCATGGCGGGGTTGCGCATGATGTTGGCCACCCACAAGCGGCGCGCGAGTTCGTGAACGCCGTGGATCGTGTAGGTGGGGTTTTCCCGCACTTTCATGCTGAGGAAAAGGTAGTACGCGACAACGCTGAGGGCGCTGAGTACGAGCGCCACAATATCGGTTTCAAATTCTGCTAACAATTCCATCCTCTCGGTTCCAGATCAATTCATCGGTCATGTGCGCGGGGTAGTGGCGCTCACAGTGCGCTTTGGGCATGCCGGATGCTCGGCGCGGCGGAGGGCGTGTCGGCGCGTGCGGAAACCGGCCCGCACGGGGTCGCATCCAGCCGGGAAGTGGATGAGGGCTCGACCTGACGCAGCAGGACGTTGAATTCATTCTGGTTGCCGACGTTGGCGAAGGCCAGGGCATTGATGATTCGGGTCATGACGTTCATGGTTTTCTCGCAATTTGTTGTTGAGGTCGCTCCTTTTGTTGCATATTGCGTGCCATTTTTATAACCGATTGTTTATTAAAAGATAAATTATCGATGGCCACGTGCCTGGCACGTTGACGTGTTGCCTAATGCAACATCCGATCTTGATTCTTCTTATTTAAGGTGATGTAGTTAAAGAAAAAAACAGGAAATCGCTCCCGGTTGTTGCACGTTGTTTAATTTGTTGCAAATTGCAACTATACTGGGCGTGTTGGCGATGGGGGCTGGAGGACGGAATCGTGATACCTGCTATTCGAGGCGCTGTGCTGCGTCATTCCCTGCGGGGAAAGATCACGCTGGGGTATTACGCGGTGGCGGCGATCATTCTGGTGGCGTCCCTGTTTTTCGTGGGGGAGTTGCGTACGCTGGAGGCGAGGGTGGTCCTGGGGCAGCGCGCCACCGATCTGTTCAACACCGTGCTGGAGATACGCCGTTTCGAGCGTAATTACTTTCTCCATCACCAGGTCGCCGATCTCGAGGAAAACGCGGCGTATATCAAGCTGGCCCAGTCGATGCTGACGGCCAACCAGGCAGATTTCTCGGCCATCGGCACGCAAGCGCGCCTGCAGGAACTGCACACGCTCCTCGGCGAGTATCAGCACCGGATGTCGGCGTTCACTGCCGCCGATCAGGCATCCCTGGAGCAGGAGCCGCGCGTGCGTGCATTGGGCCAGGAACTGGTGGCGATCGCCGAGGACATGGCACGTGCGGAGCGGCGCCAGATCCAGACGACCCTGGCTTCGTTCCGCACGCTGCTGCTGGGAGTCATTCTGACGATGGCCTTCATGATCGTGGTGATCGGCCGCGCACTGTCGCAGCGGGTCGTCCGGCCGTTGAAGGAGATGGAAGCCAGCGTGGCGGCGATTTCCGCCAGCCGGCACGAAAGCCTGTCGGCCCCCTCGAACGATCGCGAGATCATTTCCATCATCGCGGCTTTCAACCACATGCTGAAGGAACTGGACCTGCGACAGAAATCGCTGATGCGTTCGGAACGGCTGGCGTCGCTCGGCACCATGTTGTCCGGCGTGGCCCATGAACTGAACAACCCGCTGTCGAATATCTCGACCTCTTGCCAGATCCTGCAGGAAGAGGCGGGCGATTGCGATGTGGCGATGCAGAAGATGTATCTGGAGCAGATCGATCAGCAGACCGAGCGCGCACGCCATATCGTTCGCTCCCTGCTCGATTTTTCCCGCGAACGGGCGTTCAGGAAAGAGCACGTCCTGCTCAAGCCGCTGGTTGCGCAGACGGTCGGTTTCGTGCGTGGCGAAGTGTCGGCCAAATCGGTCGTGCGCCTGTCCATTCCCGAAGACCTGCGCGTGGCGGCCGATGCGCAGCGCCTGCAGCAGGTGTTTGTGAACCTGATTCGCAATGCCATGGAAGGACTGGGCCCGCAGGGACGAATCGATATCTCCGCGCAGATCGTGAATGCCAGCGAACCGCCTGCAGGCACCGCACTGGGCGAGGGATGCGGGACGAAGGGCGAGATGGTGGAAATCATCGTTGCGGACAACGGGCCGGGTATCGCAGCGAACATCCTGCCGCGTATTTTCGATCCATTCTTCACCACCAAGGACGTTGGCCACGGCATGGGATTGGGGCTGTTCGTGGTGTATGAAATCGTCGACGAGCATGGCGGCTGCATCGCCGTACGCAGCGCGCCCGGCGAGGGCGCCACGTTCTGTATCCGCTTGCCGCTGGAGGATGCGGATGGACAGCCTGCGACGGCGGTCGATGACGACAACAAGGGAGTGCAATGATGGAAGAAAGCCTGCTGATTGTGGACGACGAGGAGATCGCCCTGCGCAATCTCCAGCATGTGATGGAGAAAGCGGGTTACCAGGTCACCGCCACCCAGAGCGGGGCCACCGCGGTCACCTTGCTGGCATCGCGGCGTTTTGACGTGGTGCTCACCGATCTGCGCATGGAAGGCGTGGACGGCATGGACGTACTGAAGCAGAGCCGCGAACTGCAGCCGGAGGCGGAGGTGATCTTCATCACCGGCTACGCGACGGCGGAATCCGCCGTGCAGGCGCTGAAGCACGGGGCGTTCTACTACATTGCCAAACCGTTCCGTCTCGACGAAGTGCGCAAGGTGGTGGCCGAAGCGCTGGAAAAAGTCCGCCTGCGCCGGGAGAACGACGCATTGCGCCGTGAAGTCGAGGGCTACCGGGATGGCGAAGGCATCGTCACCCAGGATGTCGATATGCAGCGTTTGCTGGAGATCGCGCGGCAGATCGCGCCGACGGACTGCAGTGTGCTCATCACGGGGGAGAGCGGAACCGGTAAGGAACTCTTCGCGAAATACCTTCACAAACACAGTACGCGGGCCGATGGCCCCTATGTGGCGATCAACTGCGGCGCATTCAGCGAGCAATTGCTGGCCAATGAATTGTTCGGTCACGAGAAAGGTGCGTTCACAGGCGCATCGGCATTGAAGAAAGGCCTGATCGAAGTGACTTCAGGTGGCACGCTGTTCCTCGACGAGGTGACGGAAATGGCGCCGTCCATGCAGGTCAAGCTGCTACGCGTACTACAGGAAAGGGAAGTGTTGCGGGTGGGCGGGACGCGGCCGGTGAAGTGCGACGTGCGGGTGCTGGCGGCGACCAACCGCGACGTTGGCGAGGCGGTGAAAGAGGGGCACTTTCGTGAAGACCTCTACTTCCGTCTGAATGTGGTGAATCTGAACATTCCCCCGCTTACGCAGCGGAAAGGTGATATCCCCTTGCTCGCGCAACATTTCCTGCTCAAGTACGCCAGCCGGATGAGGAAACCGGTGACGCGGATTTCCAGCGAGGTGATGGCATTGCTGGTGGATTATCCGTTCCCCGGCAATGTCCGCGAACTGGAAAACCTGATCGAGCGCGGCACGGCCATGGCGCAAGGCGACACTATCGAGGTGGCGCATCTGCCTGAAGCACTGCAGAAAAGGGAGAGCGTCGACTTCCGCAGGATCGGCGACCGTCTGCCTACCCTGGAGGAACAGGAACAAAGCTATATCACCCAGGTGCTGGATGAAGTGCAGGGTAACCAGACGGCAGCGGCGCAGATCCTCGGCATCAACCGGGCTTCATTGTGGCGAAAACTGAAGGCCCGACGGAACGAGGAATCGCCTTCCAAATAAGCGTGGGCGGCTTGCGTCGCACTGGTTGACGGCCGGTTATTTACGCACCGGGTCCGGGCAGGCCCTGCGCCAGTTTCAGCATGAAGGCCGCGTGTCGCGCCTCGGCCTGTTGATATGCGGCGATGAGGCGCTCGGCATCGGGCGTGAGCCGGCTGCCGGCCGGGCCGCTTTCAACCAGAGGCGTGTCCCAGGCCGTGTTCATCGCGTCCACGGCGTCCCATGCGGCCTTGTAGCTCATCTTCATCGTCTTGGCGGCTTTGGAGATGGAACCGGTCTCGCGGATGCGCTGCAGCAGCTCGACCCGGCCCCGGCCGAGAAAGTTCTTGCCGTCCAGCGTCAGCCAGAAACGGCCGTCTGCTCGGAGTTGCGTGTTCATGCGGCGAGTGTAGCAAACGACCATTGCGGTTCGATCGCGCACGACAGAAAATCACGATCTGAAATATTGAAATATTCAGGAGAGTGCCATGAAGAAAATCCTCGCTGTGTGTGCGATCTTGTGCCTGCCGCTTTCCGCGATGGCGTCCGAGGGCTACACGGTCCTGTTCAAAACCCAGGGCACATTCCAGGATGTGCGCGACGCGCTTCAATTCGCGATCGAGGGTAAGGGCCTCAAGATCAACCACACCAACAAGATCGCCGAAATGCTGGCGCGCACCGGCCCGGAAGTCGGTGCGACCAAGCAGGTATACGTGGAGGGAGAACAGTTCGAGTTCTGCAGCGCCACGATCTCGCGGCAGATGATGGAAGCCGATCCGCATGCGATGGTGATGTGCCCGTATATCGTATCGGTGTACACGATTCCGAACGACAAGCACGTCTACATGGCATACCGCAAACCCGGCCCCACCTCGAATCCGGCACTGAAGAAAGCACTGGGCGAGGTGGAGACCCTGCTGACCGGCATCATCAAGGACGCGATGTAAGGCAGCGTCAGAGCAGTCGTGCGAACGTGGCCAGCGCGCGTTCGGTGCGCGCATCCTGCTGGTAGGCGCGAGATATCCGGATAAAGTTCCGGCTTTCCGGCAAAACTCGATCTTGCATTTCAGGCCTGCATCCAGACAGAAACGGAGACAAGCAAGCATGAGCATCGAGGGATTGTGCCTGCAGGCACGCTACAACCAATGGATGAACGAACGCCTGTATGCGGTGACCGCGCTCCTCCCTGAGGCGGTGCGCCGTCGTGATCTGGGCGCGTTCTTCAAGTCCCTGCACGGCACTTTCAATCACATCCTGCTGGTCGATCGGCTGTGGATCGGCCGCATGACAGGGCATCCCTGCCATTTCGACTCGCTGGATCAGGAGCTTTATCGGGATTTCGAGCAACTGCGCACGCAGCAGCGCGAAACCGATGCCGATCTGCTGCACCGCGTCCGTGCGCTGACAGCCCAGCAACTCACTCGCCGCATCGACTACATAAGCCTGGTGACAGGGCAGCCGAAATCGCTCCAGCTCGGCACCTTGCTCACGCACGTGTTCCACCATCAGACGCACCATCGCGGCCAGATCACGACCCTGCTCAGCCAGCTCGGCGTCGATTTCGGCGAGACGGACATGATCTGGATGCCGGACGTGAATTGAATCGTCTGCATTAGAATGGCGGCATGACCTGTCCCATCCACCCATCCCGGCCATGATCGCCTTTCTCGCCATCGGCCTGGGCGCGGCCATCGGTGCCTGGTTGCGCTGGGGTCTGGGGCTTTGGCTCAATCCCCTGTTTCCCGCGATGCCGCTGGGCACGCTGGCGGCCAATCTGGTCGGCGGCTACAGCATCGGCCTTGCCATTGCCTGGTTTGTCGAGCATCCGGGCCTGCCGCCGGAAGCGCGGCTTTTTCTGATCACCGGTCTGCTCGGCGGGCTGACCACGTTCTCGACGTTTTCCGCCGAAGTCGTCACCGCGCTGATGCGCGGCCTGTGGCTCACCGGCGGCCTCATTGCCTTCGTTCACATGAGCGGGTCCTTTCTGGCGACCGGATTGGGGTTTTATTCGATGAGGTTTTTCAAATGAACACAGTCTGCTTGCAGGTGTTTGTATCCGAAGCCAGTCGTCATCATGGAAAACTGACCTATGAATGGCTGCTCGATGTCGCGCAGGAACTTGGTATCGCCGGCGGATCGGCATTTGGCGCGCTGGCCGGATTTGGTCGCCATGGCCGGCACGATGCGGGGTTTTTCGAACTGGCGGGCGAGTTGCCGGTGGTGGTGGAGTTCTTCGTCGAGACGGCAATGGCCGACCAGTTGCTGAAGTGCGTTGCCGACGCGGGGCTGACGTTGGTTTACGCCAAACTGCCGGCTGAAATCGGGGTCACGGTCCCATAAACGCGTTTGACCAGCTGGTTTTGTTCGTCGCCTCCCTGGCGGCGAATTTTTTCTCGGCGCTGTCCGGCGGCGGGGCCGGTCTGATCCAGTTTCCCGTTCTCATCTTTCTGGGGCTGCCTTTCGGTGTGGCGCTGGCCACGCACAAGATCGCCAGTGTGGCGCTCGGACTCGGCGCCACCCTCCGGCATCTGAAGGAATCGCATCTCGAACGGCGCTTCTCGCTGATCATCCTGGGCGCGGGACTCCCGGGTGTGGTGCTGGGAGCGCTGACGATCCTGCATGTTCCCGAGCGGGCCGCCACTCTGGCGCTCGGGGTGCTGACGCTCGGTCTCGGCCTGTATTCGGTATTCAAACCGAGCCTCGGCATGGCACACCAGCCCAGGAACCGGCAGGGCGCTGCGCTTGCCGGTGGTATGGCGGGACTCTTCTTCGTGGGTTTTCTCAATGGCTCGATCACCAGCGGCACCGGGCTGTTTCTCACCATCTGGCTGATCCGCTGGTTCGGCCTCGACTACACCCGCGCAGTGGCCTATACGCTGATCCTCTGCGGGTTGGTATGGAACGGCACCGGCGCACTGGTGCTGGGCGTGATCGGCACGGTGGCGTGGGGATGGATGCCGGCGCTGCTGGCCGGCTCGATCCTCGGCGGCTACCTCGGCAGCCACATGGCCATCAAGAAGGGCAATCTGTGGATCAAGCGTTCGTTCGAGATCGTGACCATATTGATCGGCCTCAAACTGATCCTGGGCTAGGCCCTAATCGTCGCTGCTGTGGATGCGGTTGCGGCCGCCGCGTTTGGCCTGGTAGAGCGCCTCGTCCGCGGCCTTGATCAGCGCGTCGCCGGTCTGATGGAGTGGATAGGTGGCGATGCCGCCGCTGGCGGTGGCCAGAAAATGGGTGTCGCGGTAGGGATGCTTGATCTGCGCGAAATCGCGGCGGATGCGATCCATGATGGCGTAGGCCTCTTCGGCATCGGTGTGCGGCAGGCCGATGAGAAATTCCTCGCCGCCGTAGCGACAGAGGATGTCGTGCTTGCGCAGGCGCTGCTTCAGCAGCCAGGACAGGCTGCGGATGACCTGGTCGCCGACAGGGTGGCCGTAGGTGTCGTTGACCAGCTTGAAATGGTCGATATCCATCATCACCACCGACAGGAAACCGCCTTCGTGCGTCACGCCTGACAGCAGCATGTCCAGGGTATTCTTGCCGCTGGAATGGTTGAGCAGGCCGGTCAGGCTGTCGTGGTACATCGAGCGGCGCAGGGCGCGATAGCGCTCGATCTTGCTCATGACGATGGTGTTCAGGAACACCGGATTGAACGGCTTGGTGAGGAAGTGGTCGCCGCCCAGCCGCATGGCGTCGACCTGCAGGGCGACGTTGGTCTCGCCCGAAAGGTAGACGATGGGCATGCTGAGAAATTCGTTGTGCTGGCGGATGATGCGCGCGACCTCGACGCCCGTGCAGTTGGGCATGTACATGTCCATCAGGATCAGGTCCGGATTGAACTGCTTGAGCGCGTTCAGCGTCTGGCGCGGGTCGTTGACGATCTCCGACACGATCTGGTTTTCCTGCAACGTGCGCCGGATCAGGTGGCTGGCGGTCTTGGAGTCCTCGACGATCAGCACGCGGTACGCTTCCTGCTCGTGCCGCTCGTTCAGCTCCATGATGTGCTCGATGATGGCGTGCGGCGGTGTGCCTTCCAGCAGGCAGCTGTCGCAGCCGCCGCTCAATGCCTGCTGCAGTTGCTCGAAGTCGGACCGTACGCCGAGGCAGATCAATTGCCCCATTCCGAATCGCTGTCGTAGCGCCTGGATCCGGGTGCGCCATTCGTTCTCGGGCAGGCTGCTCATGTCGAGCAGCAGGAGGGGGGCGACGCCCGCGCTGTCCGGCAAATCCTGGTCCCAGGTGACGAATCCGGCCGCCATGCCGAAATAGCCGAGTTGTGCTTCCAGGCCGGCCCAATCGGCCCGGTCTTGCGCGATCAGCCAGGTCTGGCCGACGCGTACGGATGCGGGCGAGGCGTGATGTGTGTCCTGGCAGTGCTCGATCAGTCCGGCCGTGGCCGTGGCGTGGGCGTGGGTCATGCGTGCAAGCGCGCCGACGCGCTCGCTCAGATCGTCCAGCGCGGTCTGCGGCAGCGGATGCCCAACTTCCCGGTTGAACAACGCGAGCGTCACCTGTTCGAGCTGATGGCTGGCGTGATGCAAGGCCGCGATGCCTTTGTCGATCAGGAATTCGGTAAAACTGTTGATGGAAACCGCCAGTTCCACGAAGCTTTCAAAGCTCGGTTCCGCGCGATATCGATGCCACGAGTTCGACACGGCCTGGTTTTTCTGCAAGAGCTCTTCGGGGGGGCAAAGCATTGACGATAAGTTTTATACTATTTTCTTATGAAATTCGATTATTACGCTTTATGGGGTGCTTTAGTCAATGACAGTCGTCAGTCCGGCGGCGGAAGAGTGCGTCGCAGGCGATTTTTCGATGCGGCACAGGGGGTTACACCCTCTGCGGGCTACTCGCCCGGATCTTCCGTCTCCAGGCGCAGATACTGGTTATAGGCATTCACCCGATTGGCTTCGTTGAATGCCGGCATGGCGCGATATTTCGACCAGTCGGTTTTTTCGTAGGCTTCGTCGAAAGGAACCAGATTGCGGGCCGCCTCGCCCATGCTGCTGCGCAGGTAGCTCAGATAGTCGCGCGTGAAGACGAGATCGGCACGCGGTGTCCGTGACGGCGCGCCATGGCCCGGAACCAGGATTCTGGGATGAACTGCGATCAGCTTGTCGAGCGCGGCGATCCAGGCGCGGCTGTCGGCATCGCCGACAAACGGCACGCGTCCACGAAACACCACGTCGCCTGCGTAGAGCACGCCGTCTTCCTTGACCAGCATCGCGAGATCCTCGCTGGAATGGGCGGGACCGACGTGACGCAGGATGAAATGCAGGCCGCCCATCTCGAACTCGGTGTCGCCCTCGACGAAATGGTCCGCTTCCAGCAAGCGGGTGTCGTCATCTACCCAGGGGAAGAGCGCCTCTTTGCGCTGGGCCAGGCGTAGGGCTGCTTCCGGGGTACGGGTGGCGCCTTCGGCGGCGCGCTGCGCCCAGATCTCGGCGCCTTGCGCCTTGAAGACCTGCAGGCCGTAGAAGTGGTCGGCGTGGTAATGGCTGACAATGATCCGTTTGATCGGCTGTTTGGTGACCATACGGATCAGGCCAAGCAGTTTCTCGGCCAGCGGGGGCGAGGCAAGGGCGTCGAAGACAACCACGCCGTCGCGGGTGACCACGAACCCGGCGTTGGACATGAAGCCCTGGTTTTCGCTGGAGGCTGCCCCCGACTGGCCCTGGACGAAATAGCTGTGGGCGCCAAGACGCACAAGCTTCATCGGCACGGTGACATCGTTGTTGGTGGCGTGGGCAAGCGGGAACAGATTGAGCAGCAACAAGGCGAACAACAGGCGAATCATGATGACGGGGCCCTTCTGATAGCAGGCGGTATTATAGTCGCGGCACTCCGGCGGGCGGCCCTGTGCGCACCTGTTGCGTGTGCGCCCACGCCTCGAAAACGGCGGGCGGCTGGGGGCGGTTGAACAGATAGCCTTGGTAGGTCTGGCAGCCGCGATCGGCGAGAAAGACGTGCTGGGCCTCGGTTTCCACGCCCTCGGCCACCACGTCCAGATTGAGGCTCTGTCCCAGGGCCAGGATGCTGTGCGCAATGGAGGCATCGTTGGGGTCGCTCAGCACGTCGCGTACGAACGACTGGTCGATCTTGATCTCGTCCAGCGGCAACCGCTTCAGATACGCCAGCGACGAATAGCCGGTACCGAAATCGTCGAGCGAAAAGCCGATGCCGCGTGCTTTGAGCGCGCTCATCTTGACGATGGTTTCTTCCATGTTGTCCACCAGCAGGCTCTCGGTCAGTTCCAGTTTCAGCCGGTGCGGATCGGCACCGCTGCGGTCGATGACGTCCAGTACCTGGGACACGAAATCAGGTTGGCGGAACTGGCGTGCGCTGACATTCACCGCCAGATTCAGCGATGCCATATGCGGCTGGGCGGCCCAGGCCACCAGTTGCAGGCAGGCGCTTTCTAGTACACGCAGCCCGATCGGCAGGATGAGGCCGGTTTCCTCGGCCAGCGGGATGAAGGTGGCCGGCGCGATCCAGCCGCGTTCGGGGTGGTGCCAGCGCAGCAGTGCCTCGGCCCCGCAGAGGTGTCCCCGGCTATCGACCTGCGCCTGATAATGCAACTCGAAGGCCTGGTTCTGTAAAGCGTGGCGCAGATCGGCCTCCAGTTCGGCGCGGGCCGCCGCCGCCGCCTGCATGGCTGGATCGAAGAAGCGCAGGGTGTTGCGGCCCTGTGCCTTGGCCTGGTACATGGCGAGATCGGCGCGTTGCAGCAATTCGTCCTGGGTGGCCGGCTGGTCGTTGAAGAGTGTGATGCCGATGCTCGATGTGCTGTGGTGCACATACTCGGACAGCAGAAAGGGCGGTGCAAAGCTGGCCAGTACCTTCTCGCCCACCATCATTGCATGGGCGGCGGCTTCATGCGGAGTTCCGGCAAGGTTTTCCAGCACGATCACGAATTCGTCGCCGCCGAGCCGTGCCAGCGTATCGCCCTCGCGCAGACAGGCTTGCAGGCGCTGGGCGAGCTGTTGCAGGAACAGGTCGCCGATGGCATGACCCAGCGTATCGTTCAGGGCTTTGAAATTGTCGACGTCGATGAACAGCAGGGCACCCACCTGCGACAGGCGTGCATCGATCGCCAGCGCATGGCTCAGACGATCGCGCAGCAACTGGCGGTTGGGCAGGCCGGTGAGGTGGTCATAAAACGCCAGGTACTGGATCTCGCGCTCAGCAGCCTTGCGTTCGGTGATGTCGGTGTTGATCCCCAAGATGGCATCCGGCACTTGTTGTTCGTCGCGCAGCAGGGTCCAGTGGGCCTCGACGATGAGCGTGCTGCCGTCCTTGCGCCGCTGCATGATTTCGCCGTTCCATTCGCCCTGTTCCCTGACAGCGCGCGTGCTTTGGTGGAAGTCAGCCGGATCGGCATACAGCAGCATGTCTGCCGGCTGGCCAACCGCCTCGTCACGGGTCCAGCCATAGAGGCGCTCGGCCCCCTTATTCCAGTATCGGATGACGTGGTCGAGGCCGCGGACCACGATGGCGTCCTGGGCCTTGTCGAGCAGCGAGGCCTGTTGCCGGATATGGGCGTCGGCGGCTTGACGTTCAAGCTCCGAGGCCACACGGGTGGCAAAGATCTGCAGCGTGGACGTGGTGAAGGTCGTGTCCTGCAGGGGGTGGTCGAACAGCACGAACAATTGCCCGATCGGCTGGCCGGCCGAATTGTCCAGCCGGTGTCCCACGTAGGCCTGGGCGCGGTGTGCACTGAGTTCAGCGGTGCAGGGGAACAATTCGCTGACGCGGGCGGGGATCACGTAATTGAGCGTGCCGCTGAGGTGCTGGCAGGGCGTGCCGGCGAGCGGATACTCGAAATTGGGAATCAGCCGACCGTCGATGTAGGCTACCTCGGTGCGCGCCGAGGCCGGTTCGCCGGGCTGGATGCGTGCAATGAACCCGGCACTGGCACCGAGTGCCTCGGTCATGTTGCTCACCAGTTCTTCGAAAAAGGCGTTGCCCGAATTGGCGGATACGCCCGCGGCGATCTTCAGCACGGCCGCCTGGATCCGATCCTGCTCGAGGCGGTTGCGCAGCGTGGCGATGGCGAATGCCAGATCGCCGGTCAGTTGCTGCAGCAGACGAATCTCCTCGGCACCGAAGTGGCGCGCCTTGGACGAGAACAGGGAAAATGCCCCGTAGGCATGTTGACCGTCGTGCAAGGGCAGCACGACCAGGCTGTGATAACCGTGGTGCAAGGCGGCTTCGAGCCAGGGCTCGAAGCCGGGGTCGGACTGCAGATCCTCGACCGTCACCACCTGGTTGCTGCGCAATGCCCGTCCGACCGGTCCGCGGCCCACGGCCTTGTCGTCGGACCGGCTGAACGAAAAATCCTGCAGAGAGCCTGTGCCCATGCCTGCCCAGGCGATGGGCAATACCGATTGTTCGACATCGTCCTGGGTATAGCCGATCCAGGCCATGCGATAACCACCAACGTCGACGGCGATGCGGCAGATCTCGTTCAACAATCCCTTTTCGTCAGTCGCGTGGATCACGGCTTCGTTGCAGGCGCTTCGCATGCGCAGGGCGCGGTTGAGGCGAGCCAGTTCAAGTTCGGCGTCATTGCGGCTGGTGAGGTCGGTCATGCCGCCGACCATGCGGAGGGCACGCCCGCTGCCATCGCGGATCACCGACCCGCGATCCAGGACGTAGGCATAGTGGCCGTCCTTGCGCTGGAAACGGTATTCAGCCGCCCAGTTGGTCCCGCCGTTGTCGATGACCCAGCGGATGCTTTCCAGTACCCGGCCATGGTCGTCGGGGTGGAGATGCCGAGTCCACGAGCTGCTGTCTAGGGGCAGGTCGGCCGGCACATGGCCGAATGTGCTTTGCATGCCTTCGTTCCACCAGATGCGGTCCAAAAGCAGGTCCCAGTCCCAGATGGTATCGGAGATGACGCGTGCGACGGTCTTGAAACGTGCCTCGCTCTCGTGCAGCGCCTGCAGGACCCGTTTGCGTTCGGTGATATCGCGTTGCACCGCAACGAAGTGCGTATGCCGACCTGACGCATCGGTGACCGGGACGATGTCGAGATCGAGCCAGACGGGTTGGCCTGCCTTGGTGTAGTTGATGAGTTCGCTGCGTACCGGCTGCCGGTTTTCCAGCGCGGCGCGGATGCGGTCGAGCTCGCCGCGGTCGGTCAGCGGCCCCTGCAGGAAGCGCGGCGATTTTCCCAGCACCTCTTCGCGCCGATAGCCGGTGAGGCGTTCGAACGCATCATTGACGAACACGATGCGCGGCCCCGGTTCGTCGCAGGGATCGGCCTCCGTGATAAGCACGATATCGTTCAGGCGGGCAACGCTCGCTTCCAGCAGCGCAAGTTGCTGGAGACCGCTATGCTCGTCGGCAAGCGGATGCGGAGGGGCGTCCACGACGTCGAGACTAGACATGGCTTCCTAGCCTGGAGACGGCGAATACGCATGCGGGATATCGTCGCATGAGTCGGATCGATCCGGTCGGTGCGTGCATGGCGAGTCAGGGCGGCAGCGTATGCCTAAGTTTACGACCATTTTGCGGCCGAACTTGAAGACAGGCCGGCGGAATGGCGCGCATCGGACGTGGCGCGAGGCTGTGGTATCTTCTCGCGTTGTAGAAGGGGGTTGCATCCGTGTTCAAGAAACAGTGGCCGGCGTTTGTGCTGGCGTTCGTATTGCCGATCGTCGCAGTTTTCTGGTGGTGGGGCGGGTTCAACTCGGTCAGCGTGACCGAAACCGTGGCCGGGCCGCATCGTTATGCCTATCTCGATTACGAAGGTCCGATCAGCAACATGCGTAAATCGCAGAATGCGGTACTGGACCGGTTCACCGAGGCCCGGGTGACGGCAGGCGACACGATCAGCGTCATCCTCACCGATCCGCGCGCCGACAACGGCAAGGTACGCGCGCAATTGGGCTATACCTTGGCCGATAACACCCCGGTCCCCGCCGGCCTGAAGGAGGGCCGCATCGAGCGGCGTCCGGTCTACCTGGCGCGCGTTCAGGCAGCGGTTCTGCTGGCACCGTCCAAGGCCTATCAGGCGCTGGACGACATGCTGGAAGCGCATGGCA
This sequence comes from Thiobacillus denitrificans, assembly GCA_002343685.1. GTDB lineage: Bacteria > Pseudomonadota > Gammaproteobacteria > Burkholderiales > Thiobacillaceae > Thiobacillus > Thiobacillus denitrificans_A. Next base: position 47,930 of record DDRS01000033.1, read on the forward strand.
AGGGTATCGCCATGCCGACGGTGGAGCTGTACCGTCCGGCAGGCCAAGCCGACCGGATCGGCGTCTTTACCCTGGAAATGAATCGCTGATGGCGTTTTTCTCCGTCTTCGCTGCCATCGTGCTCGAGCACGTGCGCCCGTTGCGGCAGCCGCTGCCGCATTACCAGCGCTACACCTTGTTCATCCAGTGGCTCCAGCGCAAACTCAACGCCGGCGAATACAGCCACGGTGCGATCGCCTGGACGCTGGCAGTCATGCCGGTTCTGATAGGCGTATGGCTGGTTTTCCTTCTGCTCAGCGGCATCAGCCCGTTTCTCGGGTGGGTGTGGAATGTGGGCGTACTGTATGTCACCCTGGGCTTCAAATATTTCAGCGACGATGCCGAGCGCATCGCACGCCTGTTGCGCGCCGGCGAGCTCGATGCAGCACGCACGCAACTCGGCGCATGGCGTGGCGGCGATGCCAGCGCGTTCAGCGCGGACGACATCGCGCGCGTCACCATCGAGCAGGTGATGGCAGCAAGCCAGCGCCAGATGTTCGGCGTGCTGTTCTGGTTCGTGCTGCTGGCGCCACTGGGACCGGTCGGGGCAGTACTGTTCCGCACTGCCTCGATCCTGGCGCGACGCTGGACGAACACCCAGGGCCGATTCGGCCTGTTCGCCCTGCGCGCCTTCCGTGTCGTCAACTGGCTGCCTGCCCGGCTGACTGCACTGACCTACGCCATTGCCGGCAACTTCGAGGATGCCACCTTCTGCTGGCGGACCCAGGCGCCGGGCTGGCCGGAAGAGGAAGAGGGCGTGGTGCTTGCCGCCGGCGCCGGTGCCATGGGGGTGCGTCTGGGTCAGAGCCTCAACGTGGGGGACGAAACCGTGTGGCGGCCCGAACTGGGCACTGGCCAGGCCCCCGACCCCGACTGCATCGACAGCGCCATCAGCATGATCTGGCGCGGGCTGGTGATCTGGCTGGTGGCCGGGCTGCTGGTTGTCGTCGCCAGCTGGATTTCCTAAGGCTGAACCTAAAAACTGCAGTTGACCGCTCAATAATCCAATCGAATTCCGCATGAATACTGGCCCTTTAGCCTTTGAACGCGTTCATCGGGAAGGTGATTCCGCTACGCACCCGCTGGCTCGCCAGGCCATGCGCCTGCATTTGTCGCTCGTCGTTGCAGGCATGAGCCTGCGGCCTCCTCGCTTCGCCCTAAAGGACTCCGATCCACTACGGGCTGAAGCCCGTGTGGAATCGTATGCGGCAGTCGCCCGCCCTGACGCCCCATCGGGTGCGTCCAACTGCGGTTTCTAGGTTTATGCTCAACGCGCTGTGGGTCGGTTTTTTTCTGGTCGCCTTCCTGATCGCGCTGTTCAAGCTGGTTTTCCTCGGCGACGCCGGCGTGTTCGCCGCACTGGTCAAGGCGCTGTTCGACAGCAGCAAGACGGCGTTTGAAATCGCCCTCGGCCTCACCGGCGTGATGGCGCTGTGGCTGGGGGTGATGAAGGTCGGCGAGCGCGCCGGCATGCTCGATGTGCTGACGCGCGGCCTCGCGCCGCTGTTCCGCCGCCTGTTTCCCGACGTGCCGCCCAACCATCCCGCGCTCGGCGCGATGACCATGAACATGGGCGCCAACATGCTCGGGCTCGACAACGCCGCGACCCCGCTCGGCATCAAGGCGATGCAGGAGCTGCAGAAGCTCAACCCCTCGCCCGACACCGCCAGCGATGCGCAAATCCTGTTTCTGGTGATCAATACCGCGTCGGTGACCCTGCTGCCGGTCACCATCTTCACCTTCCGCGCGCAGCTCGGTGCGGCCGATCCCACCGACGTCTTCGTGCCGTTGCTCATCACCACCTATATCGGCACCCTGACCGGGATACTGGTCACCGGCCTGTTTCAGCGTCTGCACCTGTGGAACCGCGTCACGATGGCCTACCTGGGCGGCGCCACTGCGTTGATCGGCGGACTGGTCGCGTATTTCTCCAGCCTCGACGCGGCCGAGATGACGCGACAATCGGCCATCCTCAGCAACGTCGTGCTGTCCGGCCTCATCGTGACTTTCCTGTCGATGGCGGTATGGCGTCGCGTCAACGCCTACGAGGCTTTCGTCGAGGGCGCCAAGGAAGGGTTTAACACAGCGGTCACGATCATCCCGTATCTTGTCGCGATGCTGGTGGCGATCGGCGTGTTCCGCGCCAGCGGCGCGCTCGACCTGCTGATGGACGGCGTGCGCAGTGCCGTGCTGGCGCTGGGCTTCGACGCGCGCTGGGTCGACGCCTTGCCCACCGCGTTGATGAAACCGTTCTCCGGCAGCGGCGCGCGCGCCATGATGATCGATACCATGCAGGCACACGGTGCGGATTCCTTTGCCGGGCGGCTCGCGTCCATCGTGCAGGGCAGCACCGAGACAACGTTCTACGTGCTGGCCGTATACTTTGGTGCGGTCGGTATCAAGCGGGTGCGCCACGCCGTCACCTGCGGGCTGGTCGCTGATGTCGCCGGCATCCTCGCCGCCATCGGCATGGCCTACCTCTTTTTCGGCAAAGCCGCATGAAAACTTACGACACCCTTGCCGCCGTCGACCTTGGCTCCAACTCCTTCCGCCTGGAAGTGGCACGGGTCACCGGCGACCAGCTCTATCCGCTCGACTCGTTGAAGGAGACCGTGCGCCTGGCCGGCGGGCTCGGTGCCGACAAGCGGCTTGACGACGCCACCCAGGAACGCGCGCTGGCCTGTCTGCAGCGCTTCGGCGAACGCCTGCGCGGCTTGTCTCCGGAAGCGATCCGTTGCGTCGGCACCTCGGCGCTACGCGTCGCCAAGAATGCCGGCGAATTCATTCCCCGGGCCGAAGCTGCGCTCGGGCATCCGATCGAGATCGTTGCCGGACGTGAAGAGGCGCGGCTCATCTATCTGGGCGTCGCGCATTCGCTGCCGGCGTCGCCCGACCGGCGCCTGGTCGTCGACATCGGTGGCGGCTCAACCGAATTCATCATCGGCCACGGACTGAAGCCGCACGAGCGGGAAAGCCTGCATATGGGCTGCGTCAATTTCTCCACGCGTTTCTTTGCCGACGGGGTCGTCGACAAGGCTGCGCTGAAAGCCGCCGAGACCGCGGCCCGCGTCGAGGTCGAGCGTATTGCGAAAGCGTTTTCCCGGGGCAACTGGCAACAGGCAGTGGGCTCCAGCGGCACCGCTCGCGCGCTGCGCGAGATCCTCGAACAGAGCGGCTGGTCGGCGCACGGCATCACGGCCGATGGACTCGCCCAGCTGCGCGCCCAGTTCATCCGGGCTGGCCACCTCGACGCGCTCGAACTGCCCGGCCTGACGCGCGACCGCCGCCCGGTCATCGCTGGCGGCTTTGCCATCATGGCGGGCCTCTTCGCCGAGCTTGAAATCGAACAGATGGATGTCGCCGAGACCGCCATGCGCGAAGGCATCCTCTACGATCTGCTGGGACGTTTCCACAAGCACGACATGCGCGAGGCGACAGTGGGCGAGTTCATGCGTCGTTACCACATCGACACCCGCCAGGCCGCGCGCGTCAGGCAGGTGGCGATGAATCTGCTGGCTGCACAGGGCGGTAGTGGCGCTGGCGACGACAATGACGTGCGCTTTCTCGACTGGGCCGCGCGCCTGCATGAAATCGGGCTCATGGTGTCGCACGGCGGCTACCACCGTCATTCCGGCTACATCCTGGAAAACGCCGACATGCCCGGTTTCTCGCGTACCGACCAGGCGCGCTTGGCGCTATTGGCGCGAGCCCAGCGTGGCGCGCTGACGAAGCTGCCGGCATTCGCCTCCGGTACGGTGTCGGACAACGACCGTTTGCTGGTGTGGCTGCTGCGCCAGGCTGTCATCCTCTGCCGTAACCGTGCCGAGCCCCACCTGCCCGAGGTGAAGGTGGATGCGAGCAACAAGCGTTTCCGCTTGATCTTGCCCGAAGGCTGGCTGGAAAGCCGGCCGCTCACCCAGCGTGCGCTGGAGGAGGAAGCGGCGTATTGGAATACGGTGGGGATGCGATACGCATTCGGCTAGCCAGAGTCACTGGGTTATTGAAGTGTGCACCTGAGTCGGTGCACGTGTGGATGGGGCACAGCCCGGCGTGTTCGCCACAGCGCCCGCCCCGCATGGTGGTGTCTCCCGCTCATCTGATTCGCTGTCACAAATCGTTAATACGATAGCCGTATCTTCATTTGTATGGCGGAAAAAAACCGGATACTCGATGCACTGAATGAGCAGGCCTTGCTGCTGCCGAGCCTGGTCAACCGTGCGCTCGTCGCGAACGACCGTGTGAAGTATCGCTTCACCCTGCTGCAGGCTGCCCAAGCCCATGCCGAGCGGCCGGACGCCGTGACATCCAGCCTGCGCGCCGAGCGATTGGCCGCCGGCGTGCAGGACGGCAATCTGGACCGGGTGGTCGGGGATTCGGAACGGATCGGGAAGGGGCGTTATCACATACCGGATTCGTCGCGCATCATCCGGGAGGCATATGCAGATGCGGCGGAGATGCTGGAGCCGCTACGTGCCGCCGAGATACCCGAGAGCGTGGTATTCGCACAGCGCCTGCAGGTTTTCGCCATGCCCGATTCAGGTAACGACGAGCTGGCCGCCGGCGAGATCCATGCCGTCACTTCGGGAGACCGGGCGTCCGGGGACAGCCTCCATCTGCTGGTGATGGACATGCATCGGGCCCTCAATGCGTTGCAGGCGAGCCTGGCCAGCGAGACCATCGATGGTTGCCGTGCCTATGGCATCCGCGATGCCGACCGCGCATTGATCGCTGCGTTCATGGAAGGCATCAACCGGACCGCCCCGCTCAAGTTCGACCATCCTGGCCTGTCTGCGACGGCAACCCGCGTGGGGGACAAACTGGTGCTGCAGAACGATATCGGAACCACGGATGCGCACGTGCTGGTGATTCATGTCGCCGGCCGGACCGCGACCGTCACCTATACCGATGTCCATCTGCCGCGGCTGCTTTTTTTCCAGAGCCTGTTCGACGGTTACGAGGTCGAGTGGCAGGACACCCGCTCGCGCAAGGACGCGGGCATGGAGGATGGGGTCTACCACCTCTGCGTGGGAAGCTACACGAGCCGCAGCGGTGCCCGGCTTCGCGAATATCTTGGCCATCTCGGTTCGCGCCTGGTCTTCCTCATCGACTGGAACCGGGCGCGCAAGCGCTTGCGCCTGTTCGTTCCGCACAAGGCATCCATCGAACTGCTCAAGTGGGCGGCCGATGGAAATATCGGCCACATGGCCTGGCTCAAGGCGGGTGGCGAACAGCTGATTTTCGATGCCATGAGCTTTGCCTATGGCGGACAACTCAGGCCGGGCGACCGGCTGGATGCGTTGTTGACCGAGACCCGCGCGGTGCGGTTTCTGCGCTTCAATCTGAAGCAGGCGCTCGAGGGCCTGACGCAGGGTCGGCCGGTTTCGCTCGTGGCGGACGAAATCCGTACCGAACTGGCCTCGCAGGTGCGCTCCACTGAAGATGCCATGCTGGATACCGCGCTCGAACATGCGGGGTTGATCGTCGAGTTGGCCGACACGGTGCGCGCGGCACTGGAGGCAGCGCAGGCAGGTCGACAGCGCGAGGTGGCCGCCATGGCGGAACGGGCCAAGGGTTGGGAAACGGCGGCGGATCTCGAATTGAACAATGCACGCAGCACCTTGCTTGAGGGCGACAATTTCGTGTTGCAGTTGATGAGCGAGGCCGACGATATTGCCGACGATCTGGAAGAGGCCGTATTCCACATCACGCTCTCGCCCATGGCGTCGAGCCGCTCGATCGCCGCACTCGACAAGCTCGTCGATCCGGTCGCCCACGCCAGCCGCGAGCTGGTCAAAGCCTTGGCGGCTTCGCGCCATGCCCGGCGCGGCGTCCCGCGCGAGGATATGGACGATTTCCTGCAAGCGGTGCATGCCATCCGGACCATGGAGCATGCGAGCGACCTGGCCGAGCGGGAAGTCAAACGTGCGCTGGCAAACGACGCGCGGCCATTCTCCGAAGTGTTCGGTATCGTCGAAGCGGCGCGCAATCTCGAAGAGGCCGCGGATGGCCTGATGCACGTTGCCTTGTTGCTGCGCGATCACGTGATGGGGAAGGTGATCCATGCCTAAGGGAAAGAGCAAGACTGCCGCGCGCCTCGCCATCTTCGATCTCAATGGTCGCGATGGCGTGCCGGACGCACAGCTCGCCGGCTTCAAGGCGCACAATCTGATTCGCATGGCGGCCTTGGGGCTGCCGGTTCCTCAGGGCTTCGTCATGGGAACGGACTGGTGCAGCGCAGTCCGCAGCGGCGACGGTGTCCGGTCGCATCTATCCGAGGCGCTGCAAGCCGGCATCCGTGACCTGGAACGTGCCAGCGGTCTGGGATTTGGCAGCGCACGCCGTCCCCTGTTGGTGTCGGTCCGCTCGGGTGCGCCGGTCTCCATGCCGGGCATGATGGAAACCGTACTCAACGTCGGGCTCAACGATGTCTCGCTGGCGGGGATGCTGCGCCTGACGGGCGATCATCGCTTGGTGTGGGATTCCTATCGCCGGCTGATCCAGGCCTTTGCCGAGATCGTGGCGGGCGTTCCGGCCGCGCCGTTCGAGGCGGCACTGGATGCCACCCTGCGCCGTACCGGCGCCGATACCGCGCGGCAACTGGATTTCCGAGCGCTGCGCGATCTGGCTCGAACTTATCTTGTGCTATACGGCGATCACACCGGCCAGGCATTTCCGCAGGATCCATTCGAGCAACTGGCTGCCGCCACCCGTGCCGTGTTTGCGTCGTGGATGTCTGAGAAGGCAGTCGAATACCGGCGACTGAACAACTTGCCGGACAATCTCGGTACTGCAGTCACCGTGCAGCGCATGGTGTTTGGCAATGCCGGCGGCAATTCGGGCGCTGGCGTCGGTTTCACGCGCGATCCGTCAAATGGGGAGAACCGGCTGTACATCGACTGGCTGCAGCAGGCCCAGGGCGAGGACATTGTCTCGGGACGCCGTCGGGTGGCGGCCGAAGACGATGTGCCGGCCTGGCTGACCCGGAAACTCACCTTGGTCGGCGAATCATTGGAGAACGCCTTTCGCGATGCCCAGGAGTTCGAATTCACTGTCGAGAATGGCGAGCTTTTCATGCTGCAGACCCGTACCGCGAAACGCACGGCACTGGCGTCGCTGCGCATTGCGGTCGATCAGGTCGAGAGCGGCCTCATCAATCCCGAAGTGGCATTGAACAGGCTGTCGGGCATCGATATCGACAACCTGATCCTCCGCCATGTCGATTCCGCCACACCGCCTTTGGGTCGCGCGATTCCAGCCGGAACCGGTGTGGCCCAGGGGCCGGCCGCCTTTTCGATCAAGGCGGCGCTGGCCTTCGCCGAACGCGGTACCCCCGCCATCCTGGTACGCAACGACGTCGCGACCAGCGACATTGCCGGTATTGCAGTCGTCAGCGGCGTACTCACTGCGAGCGGTGGACGCACTTCGCATGCTGCCGTTGTCGCGCGTCAGATGGGCAAGGTCTGTCTCGTCGGCTGCACCGATCTGCACATCGACGAACATACGGCGCAGGCCATGCTGGGTCAAACCCGTATTTTCGAGGGCGATGCCCTTTGTCTCGATGGCGATGCCGGAACCATCTATGCCGATTCGCCCAAGATCGGTACCGAGCGGCCGGAGGCCCTGATTGCCCGTGTCAGGGCGTGGCAAACGCCACCCCAGGATCATCCGTAATCCTGCCGCTATGTGTCGGGGGTGCCCATAGCGGTGAAGTGTTCCTATGGACATCGCATAAAAAGAAATTTTGTCTATCGCAGGAAATGGCCTGCGACCTGATTGAAACGCCCATCAAGCGCAATGATCAGGGGCAGCCCGGCAATGCCAGCGCCTGCAAGGTCGCTCCGCGTGCATCGAGCACGAACGCCGTCACGCCCAGATCGGCCGCTTTCCATCCAGGTTGTAGCCTGAAGCGCTGACGGACATGGTGGGGATCGAACGGCCCGGCCAGTTGACGTACGACATGGTCGTGATGGAGGACCCGCCGGGCGTTTTCCCCTGCAGTGACCTCCGAGCTCAGGCGGTTCTCGGTCAGGGCCAGATACAGTTGCGCCTCATGTCCGGCAGCCGGGTCGTCGAATCGGCTGTCGGCCTGGACTTCCATGCGGTCGGCCGATTGGGCCAGCGTGAGCGCCAGACGGACCGGTGCGGGCGCGGTCGAGCGAACGGGCAGGCCGCGTTGCCAGGCGCGGTAATCCTGGCCGTCGAGCATCACCTGCGGCGTGTAGACCCAACCGGCCCCGTTGTTGCGAGCCCGCTGGCGCTGGCTGAAAGCGGCCTGGGCAAACGGGTCGCGCCAGCCCAGCCGGTCCCAGTAATCCACGTGGAATGCCAGCGGCACCACCCCGGCATCGTCAGGCAGGTGCGATAGCCAGCGGTCGGCTGGCGGGCAGGAACTGCAACCCTCCGAGGTATACAGTTCGAGCAGGCTGTTGCGCGATGCGCCGCTGACGGCATTGCAGGTGGCGGCATCCGCGACAGGGATGGCCAGGACACAGCAGAACAGCAGGACGATACGCATGAGATCTCCCGTCGGGAATCTCTTGGTCGCGCGGGACGAACGGTCCTTACAAGCCGAATCGCGGCCGGTCGTGTTGGACGCAGGAAATCACAAAAATATATCTTATGCGCGCTATGCCAGCCGCAGTGCGTTCCCGCGAGGTGGATTGTCCTGCGGATTGGATGGCGCGTACTGAACCGCCAGAGATGCTGCGGGCATTGCCGGCCTGCGGCGAGGTGCGGTGTCTGAATACCCTATGTATACAGGCGTGGATGGAAATCCGGCAATGCGTTTCCCTCATCGAATTGCCGTGTCCCGGTTCCTGGGAATCTAACCGGCTGGACGTCATGATGCCGGCAAGGAGAAGCACATATATCGATATATACGATAGATAAGATATAAAAAAATCGTTTGTTAAATAGTTATCGAAAATCTACTCTGGGCGCCTCAAGGTTTTTGGAAAGGGAACCCTCGATGCAAACGGAAGATGCACTCGTCCTTGACCCTGCCGGGGATGCGCCGCCGCTCCCGCCGCCCCCCACCATCCTCCGCGAGCTTGCCGGCGATGCCGGTGTCACGATCAATGGCGACGCCCCCTGGGATATCCGGATACTCGATGAACGCGTCTACCAGCTTGTCTTGACGAAGGGGTCGCTCGGTTTCGGCGAGGCCTATATGGACGGCATGTGGGAGTGCGAGCGGCTGGACCAGCTTTTTCACCGTCTTCTGGGCGCCCGGGTCGAGGAAAAAATCGACAACTGGTCGCAGCTGCGCCTGCTGGGCGAGATTCTGCGCCACAGCCTGTTCAACCTCCAATCCAGCCGGCGCGCCTTCCAGGTGGGCGAGCAGCACTACGACATCGGCAACGACGTGTTCGAGGCCATGCTCGACCCTACCATGAGCTACTCCTGCGCCTACTGGCACAACGCGGCCGGGCTGCGGGACGCGCAACTGAAAAAACTCGACATGATCTGCCGCAAGCTTGAGCTGAAGCCCGGCGAACGCATGCTCGAAATCGGTTGCGGATGGGGCGGGCTGGCCCGCTATGCGGCAGAACACTACGGCGTCGAGGTGGTCGGCATCACCATCTCGAAAGAGCAGCAGAAACTGGCACGGGCGCGCTGCGAGGGCCTGCCGGTATCGATCGAACTGATGGACTATCGGGACCTTACCGAACAATACGACAAGATCGTTTCGGTGGGCATGTTCGAGCATGTCGGCCCGAAAAACTACGCCGTCTATTTCGACACGGCGCATCGCGCGCTCAAGGACGACGGATTGTTCCTGCTGCATACCATCGGCAACTCCGTCACATCGCCGAAGACCGATGCCTGGATCGACAAATACATTTTTCCCAATGGCAAGCTGCCATCGGCCAAAGAGATCGCATCAACCCTGGAAAGCCGCTTCCTGATCGAGGACTGGCACAACTTTGGTCAGGATTACGACCATACCCTGATGGCCTGGTGGGAAAACTTCGACACCGCCTGGCCTTTCCTGGAAGCCAAGTACGGCAAGCGCTTCTATCGCATGTGGAAATACTATCTGATGAGTTGCGCGGGTTTTTTCCGGTCCCGCCAGGGCCAGCTCTGGCAGCTGGTCCTGAGCAAGCCGGAAAGAGGGGGTGTCTATCGTTCGGTACGGTAACGCGCTTTACAGCAAGCCCAGTTCCGCATCGGTCGCGTTGTGCGCATACTTGTTTCGCGGTGGCCAGGGGCGAACACGCCAGTCGGGTACCGGCGACAGGGAAGACTTCGTTCGGCCGGGCGGCAAGGCGCCGTTCCCGGCTCCCTTCGAATAGTCGTAATAGAGCTTGACCACTTCCTCCAAGGTCGTCTGCTGGGCGGCCGGATGCGACATGCAGGCGTCGACCCACGCGCGCACGCGGGCGTAGCGAGCGTCGTCGGGTAGCGTGAAGCCTTCGTAATATTCCAGAAACCAGAAACGCTCGAAGAACGGCGTGAACACGGTCTCCGCCCAGCCGAATGTTTCGAACAGGAAGGGGCCGGACGGCGCGTGCTCCAGCAGGAAATCGTTCAGCAGGGCATATTGCTTCAGCATGTCTTCCCGCAGGACCGCGCAGCGTGCGGGGTCCTGGTTCATCAGCCAGGTGTAGCCCTGGCTGAAAAAATCGGCATCCATCCGCGTCAGCATGTTTTCCACCGCACGCCGGTAAGGATCGCGCTGGGCGACCGGATGTTCCGGATAGATGTCTTCGAGATACTGCAGGATGACCAGGCTTTCCTTGATGATGTGCCCGTCGGCCGTTTCCAGGACCGGCAATGCCGTGGTGCCGCGGGTCTTTTTCAGCAGCCAGTCGGGACGCGGCTGGGTGATGTCGATCACCTGGAAGTCGATTTCGTCGCGGCGGCCCTTCAACGTCAGCAGGATGTCCAGCCGCTGGCAGAACGGGCAGACGGGAATGTGGTAAATGATGGGCTTGCTCATGGTTGGGAGGGGGGTATGGCCCTGGAGAAAAGCCGACGATAACGCAAATGGGCGGTCGCCGCGCCAATTCCCCGGCTACCGCCTGTCGTGAGCATGATTTTCTTCAATTTCGACGGCCCCCCATTTTTCGTTGCAGGGTTCATGAAGGCCCGGCTTGCACGTGAAGTCGGGGAGGCATCCCGGGCTACGGGCGTTACCGTCCGTATGCAGCTTCCCCCCGGATGGTCATGACCGTACTCGTTGCGAGCGCGACCGCTTTGCCGTCGTCCCGGATGATTTCGCATTCGTAATGTGTCAGCGTCTTCCCGTGCTGGACCTGCCGTGCGGTCGCGGTCAGCACGGATCGCCACACGGGCCGGAAGAAGCTGATCCTGAGGTCGATGCTGGCGAAGGTTTCGCCCTCTGCGATGGCGGTCGAGTGTGCGGTTCCGATAGTGGCGTCCGCCAGTTCGCACAACATGCCACCGTGCACGGTGCCTTGCTGGTTGCCATGGATGGCCGCATCCGCATCCAGTTCGACTTGCGCATACCCCACGTCGACATCCGTAATCCTGAACCCCAGAAGCTGCGAGATTGCAGTGGGGTAACGCATCTCCGTGGTGGCGTCGGCAGGCAGGCTGCCATCGAGTTGCCGTCGCAGAAACGCGAGCGTAGACAGTTTGCTGTTCATGCATCCTCCGATGAATGACCCCATGAACCGTTCATGCGGATCTGGGCGGCTAGTCTACGGTCGTGTTCTAAATATTTATAATTGATTGTAGTTATTAAAAATAATAGGAGAAACCTATTATGAAAATCCAGCATCTCCGCTTCCTGGCTGCAGTAGTGGAGTATGGCGGCGTGATCAAGGCGGCCGAGCGGCTGCATCTTTCGCAGCCGTCCGTGTCAGCCGGCCTCAAGGCGCTGGAGCAGACGCTGGGCCGGCCGCTCTTCGACCGTTCCATCCCGGCCAACCGGCCGCTTCGCCTGACGCCGGCAGGCCGCCGCTTCTATCGGCATGCGCGAGAGATCCTCAGGCAATGCGATGCGGCGCGTGCCGATTTTCTGGGCGAGGCCGAGGAACTACAACGGATTCGCGTGGGCGTGCTCAATACCCTGCCGTACGAGGCGATTGCCGCGCTGGTTCAAGCGGTGGCAAAACAGGCGCCTAACGTGCAACTGGAGGTTTGGGAAGCTTCCGCCGAGCGTGTGGCCGGATGGCTCGCCCAGGCGCGGATCGACCTCGGCTGGACGAACGTCAGCGATCTCGCCGTCAACGCGCGCGTATTATGGCGCGAACCTCTGGTTGCCGTGGTGGCGCCGGACCATCCGCTCGCACAGACGTCCGGGCCCATTTCGGTTCGGGATTTGGGGGCGCATCCGTTTGTACACCGATCGACTTGCGAGCTGGATGCGGTAGGCCGTGCGCAGTTGAAGGCCGCCGGCGTGACGCTGCGTGTGACCGTGCGTGCCGAACGTGAAGAACTTGCTTTCCGGCTGATACGAAATGGGAAGGGAATGACCCTGGCGCCGCGCAGCCTCGTGCCGGACGACCTGGTGGCCGTGCCGGTCTCGGGCTTGGGCGTGGCGAGAACCATCGGGCTTGAATGGCGCGAGGGCCTGGATCCGATGCTGCCTGGCCTTGTCGCCGATGCGATGGAGGAGGTGATGTCTCTGATGCCCGTGTCGGCGGAAACAGGCAGGCAATCGAAACGAGCCGGATAGGAAGGGCGTCGGGCCGCGCAGATCTGCACTCAGATCGAGGCGCGCACGTTGCGCTCGATGTTCACTCTGTCGGGAGGCGTGCAGATTTCAGGAACGGGCAGCGTGCAGCGCTTTGCACGCTCAATGGACATCTGGATCATCGTTTTCGCGTGTCCGACAAAACGCGTCAGGGCCTCGCATTTTTCGCGGCAGATGCAGCTTCGGTCCTCGATCAGGCGGGATACCGTCACCGCGAGCGCATCACACGCGTTCACCAGGCGATCAAAACCTGCCGCGCTGGCGCTTTCGCGCAGGCGCATCAGCGCCAGGGCATAGGCTGTGATTCTGTCTTCGGTCAAGGTCTCGGGATGGGTAAAGCATTGATGGGCCGTGATGTTTCCCATCTCGTTCAGTGCGTCCACTGCCGCTGCAACCAAATCCTCGGATGTATCCGCCCGCTGTTCCAGCCTGGCGGGTGTCGTGACACCGATCCGATGTTTGGAAGTCAGATATTGCATGTTGCGCATGGCATATCTCCTGGTTATCGAGATGGCCAGCGGCGTGCGGAGGGGGCTGACTGGCCTGATGATTACGACAGGTGCGAGGCAAACTTTAACGTCTGTACCACTATAGACAGGTTTATTTGTACTACTAGGTAGGGAGCAGTCCCTTTCTCACACAAGATAGATCAGATGTGGACGCTGTCGAGTCGGCGATCCGAACTCAAGCAAATTCGACCGGGATCGCTCCTGTTTGTTCACGAAACGCTGCCATCCTTGGCTACGATTTGCACGGGCGGATTCGGGATCGATTTCGCCTGTGGGCCGGCGAGGCCGGTATGGGAAATCGAGCCACTGCATGCGTGTGGTCCGCGCAAAATTAATGCGGGGACCGAAGTCCCCGCAGACGCGTCAACTGAAACGAATCAATCAGCGTTGTTCTATCCGTTCGGCGTGACGATTCTTGAAGCCCCTCGTCCGTGGCATTGCCGGCAACCGGCTGGGATTCCCCATAGCCCTTGGCAGTCAGCCAGTCGGCGGCATGGGAACGGGGGACATGGGCGGCCGCTGCCGTGACCGCAGGTACGGGGCAAGGGGTATCTAAAAGGGCCGCCCCGGGACACTATCGGCTGGGGCTTCAGATGGATTGCGTCTGATTCCGCCCAAGCGCCTTGGATTTGTACAGGGCTTTGTCGGCGCGGGTCAGCAAGGCATCCAGGGTGTCGTCCGGGTCCAGCCATGCCGAAATGCCGATACTGACCGACCAAGCGACAGGCTGGCTTCCCTTTCCGGTTTCCTGAAATCGATTTGCAACGAGCCTGGCCTGTTCGAGATCGGCGTCAGGGAGAATGGCCATGAATTCATCGCCCCCGAAACGCGTGAGCTGGTCCGATGCCCGAAGCGAAGCTTTGACCTTTTTTGCGAACTCGACCAGGATCCTGTCGCCTTCGAGGTGGCCATGCGTGTCGTTGATATCCTTGAAGTTGTCCAGGTCGAACAGCATGATCGCCAGCTTGTTCCCATGGCGCCGGGTATGGGCAATCTCCCGCTCAAGCTCTTCCATCGCCGCATTCTTGTTGAGGCATTTGGTCAGGCCGTCGTGGCGGCTGATGAACTCCAGGTCGTGCCGCAGCTTTTCCGACGCGAGCAGGATCAGGCTGATCGTGCCGAGTGGAATCGTGAGGGCGGGAATCGCCACATAGACAAGCTGCGAGGCCGACGCGTCAAACACCCCGGTCGGGGGGGCGAAACCGATGAGCAGGGCGCCCAGGCGAATCAGCCGTGAAACGATCATGATCGCCAGCGACGAGACCCAGATATGGCGCCCCATCGTCCTGGGCAAGGCCCGCAGCACAAGAAAGAGCTGGTCCAGAACGACGATGAGCGTGAACAGGACCATGGTCCCGACGCGCATCCGGATATCGGGCTGGACATACGTGAACCAGACAAACAGCGCCACGAACGTCAGCACGAACAGGGCCAGCAGTACGTGGTTGTATTTTGGCGGCGTGCCGGCGAACTTCCGGGTGCCGACGTTCAACGCCATGAAGGCGAGCAACAGCGTCAGGTTGGCCAGGATGATGCTCAGCAGGTCCGGGATGTGGTCCCGGGCGATGAAGAGCGGAAAACACAACGCGATGGCCAGCGCGCCCAGGCTCCATTCGCGCAGGCCCCGGATGGTTTTGGGATAGGTCTGCGCAAGGATCAGCAGGATCCCGCTCATGGCCAGCGCCACGAAGAAGGAAATAATGAAAATGAGCAACGAGGGGTTCATCTAGGGGACAGCGTATGTTCTGGTGGTGCAGCTACGGGCACAGTCTAGCGTATCGCGCTGTTCCAGCCATCGATCATGGCAGGATCGGGGCGATTTTCCTGCCCCGAGAGGCATTTATTGGGGCGGCTTGTGGCAGATTGGCCCGTCGACCGGATTTTCCACGCTTTCGGCAATCGCGGTGGCGATCTCGTGGACTTCCTCGGGCGTGAAGTGCTCGAAGAGGCGGCGTGCGATCGGGGGCGGGATGCGGACGGCGCGGGTCGTGCCGTCCGACAGCGTCACGGTGACGCCGGCGACGGCGTGGCTGACCAGATCCTCGTCCGATTCGGCGAGCAGCATCTGTGCGTCCATGATTGCGTCGTACTCGGCCTCGAGCGCGTCCTGCAGTTCGTCATCCAGCCCGTCCGGCAGTTCGATGACAAAGCCGTCGATCTCGTCCTGCCGCATCGTGCTCGTGATGCCGTGCCCTGCCGCAAACGCCACGAAACGGTCGCGCAGCGCCTCGTCGAAAAACATGTATTCGAAACCCATTTCGTCGTCCTTTCGTTATGCGCCTGCGCGCCGTGCTGTCATCAAAAAAACCGGATAGTCCCGCGTCCCGGTCTCGCGTGCCTTGGCAATGCTGAACACGGTCTGGAACCGCACATCGGTAAACCCCGTCTGCGCGGCGCGCCGGCCCAGGTCGGCCCGGTCGAAGCCATGATGCACGTCGACCTCTGGCCCGTGGAAGGAGCCGTCCTCCTGGTCCAGGTCGGCGATGCAGAGAGTGCCGCCGGGGTTCAGCAGATCGTGGAAGATGCGTAGGATAGCGTCGGTGTCGGGCACATGGTGCAAGGTCATCGACGTGACGATCAGGTCGAATTGTTGGGCCGGCGCCGGGTCGACGAGCAGATCCAGCTTCATCGGCGTCATGTTGGCCACGCCCTGCGCGGCGATCTTTCCCGCCACCACCTCGAGCATGCCGCCCGAGCTGTCCGCCATCAGGATGGGGCCCAGCTCATCCTTCAGCGGAAAGGACAGCAGGCCCGTGCCGCAGCCGTAGTCGAGTGCGCTCATGCGTTTGTTCAAGGCTACGGTCTGCCGGATGGCCTGCGCAATCTTCAGCCCGCGTTCCTGGAACACCGGGTTGTCGTCCCATTGGCGGGCCTTGGCGTCGAAGTGGGCGGCGTCGAGTTGAGTCGGGCGGGTCGTCATGGTGCAGGAAACGGCGTCAGTTGGCAGGGAGGCGATGCAGGGCAAAGCCGGACGGGAGACAGGGCTATTCTAATTGTCCTGGGCCGAATGGCGTGGATCGCGTGTGTTTTCGGTATCAGCGCTGAATGGCCATCTGGCGCAGATAGGCCAGCAGATCGTCCAGCTGCGCCTCACCCAGCACCGTCGGCGCGAAGCCCGGCATGCTGCGCCGTCCCCAATTGCGAACCGATGCCGGGTCGCGGATCAGCTTGCGCAGAAACGGCTCGTTGAAATATTCGGTCGGATTGAACGGCCGGTTCAGGTCGGGGCCCACCGCCGCATCGCCGCCGCCGTTGATCGCATGGCAGGCCGCACAGTGGGTCACGAATACCTGCATCCCCCGTCGTTCCGCACTGTTCGCGGCCGTCCTGGGCTGGATTTGCGGATAGCGCGTTTCCAGCGGCGCCGCGTCCGCAATCCTGGCGATCTGGTAAGGCCATTGCTCGGGTGAGATGCCGGCTTTTTCCGGCGCCTGCCACACCAGATAGAACGGCCCGGCGCTGCCGCCTCCCGGCTTGAGCACCGGCCAGCTTGCATCCGCCGGTTCGATGGCCAGCCAGGGCTGCGCCCCGCCGGCAAGCAGGCCACCGGGGATATTGGCGACAAAGCCGTCGCGCGCGGTGAATTGCAGCGACTCGACCTGCGGCAATGATGCGATCAGCGCGGAGAGCGGTATCGCCTGGTAGTGCATCGTGCGGTGGGTGGCCACATCGTTTCGAATCTCGATGCTGCGAAGCGCGGGGTGCCTCAGCAGTTCGGTGCGAGTGAACCGGTGCGGCTGCGCGCCAACTGCAATATCGATCGACGGTTCTGCCGCACGTGCCATTCCGGACCACGCAAGGGTCAGCAGGGCGGCGGCGGCAAGGTGGAGCAGGTTGCGGACGATGACGGAATGGCGAGCGGGCATGGCGGCGTGGAGGAAGGGATGACTTGCGGCCGCATCAAGAGTGGCCGCCCGTTGAAGGTGTCAATTCTGCAGCACGGCCGCCCAGCGCGTCAGTTTTTCTTCGAACGGCATGGCCGCATGGGCCGGGCTGGTCGAGGGCAGCGTTGCGTATCGGATGGCGTGGAGTGTATCGGGCAGGCCGGGCAGCACGAGCCTGCGGTAGAGCTCGGCCGCCTTGCTGCCGTTGAAGCAGACGAGTCCGACGTCCGGATGGTTTGCCAGGAACGCGGCGAGATCATTCGGCACCACGCTCGAATGGACGATCGCGGAATCGAGGCTGCCTGGTCGTTGCGCCGCGGCGCAGACATCCCACAGCGCGATCCCGTTCCCGATCAGGCCTTGCACGCGGTCCGCGTAGGGCAGTCCCGGTCCTGCCCCGAAGAGGCGTCCCATGATTTTCCAGAACGCATTCTGCGGCTGTGCGTAGTACTGCTGCCGCTGGAGCGACACCTGCCCGGGCAGGCTGCCGAGGACCAGGATTCGCGCGTGCGCGTCGGCGATGGGCGGGAAACCTTGGGCATGCATCGGTTATAGCGAAAGGGCGGTCGCCCTAGGTCAGTCAGATACCATCAAGAGTCATGCGCCCAGCGGAATTCCCAACTGCCGGGCCTGCGCTGCCGAGTCCCTTGCACCCCAGCGGCGTTTGATCTTGCCGTCTTCGATCTCGAACCACTCCATCGCCACCAGTTCGTAAGATTTGCCGGTGGGTTGGTGGCCAAATGCCGGCGCACGAAAGGTTCCCGACTCGACGTACCTTGCCGCCACGACGTTGCCTTCCGCAATCAGGCTCTGGATATCGAGCTGCATGCCGTAGCCCTCGATCAGCTGACGCCAGATCGGCTCGATCTTCTCGAACAGCCCCTTGCCAAAGACGCCTTGAATCTCGGCTTCCTCTGCAAGTAACGCCCTCAACGTGTTCATGTCGCCGCGATTGAATGCTTCGACATAGCGGCGAACGACCTGCTTCGCTTCTTCCTCGACCGACATGGCTTCTCCTATCGTTGGTTGCCGTGGAGGTTACTCAGATATCGGAATTGGTGGCAAGTGGGGATTGCCCGCCCACGGGCTGCCTTCGGCCAGCAACGACGGCAGGTGCTGGCGTGTCAGCGCGGGCGGTGCGAGCCGCGGGAAGAGGTGGGGAAACTTCAGGGTCTGCCCCGAATTGTTTCGATGGGCGAAGTTCAGGTGCCCATGCGGAATGCGTCATCCGAGCCCGGCTGCTCGCGCGATCAGGAATAAGCCCGCCCCGACGATCCCGACCCCGATGACCCGTGTGGCGTGCTCAGCGGCCGGTGCGAGACGTTCGACGGTGATGGCTGCCGTTACGGCGGCCATCACGCGCAGGTCCATGACGCCGCCGACCAGGAGGATCATCATCGGACCGAAACAGCAGTAGCAGCAATGGAGGCCGAGTCGCACGCCGTGTCGCCAGGCCGTGCCGGCGTCATCCGGCAGCAGGGCACCACGCGCCGGCGTGTTCCGGCAGCAGGCAAGGTGGTGTGCCCTCCAGGCGGTGAACTGAAGCGCGCCGGCGCTCAGGAACACCACGCCCATCGCAATCGGAACGGCGCGCGCCAGCGCCGGTTGCTGCATTTCGAGCGCCGCCAGCGCGACGCCCAGCGGAAAGGCAAGCATGCCGAACGCGGTCCACACGAAGAAGTAGCCCACGCCTGCCAGTACAGTCAGCCGACCCAGGCGCGCCTGGTCCGGCCTGCCGACGGCCTGGCGATAGCGCCACAGCATCGGCACCAGGGAGGGCAGCATCATCGCGACCATCATCACGGCCCACATGCCAAGGAAGGACAGAGCGGCACCGGGCCACGTCTGCCCGGGCATCCGCATCCATGCCATCGACATCGTCCAGCCGCCGGGCATCGACATTGCGCCCATTCCCGACATGGCCGCGCTCCAGACGATCGTCGCCGCCGCGCTTGCCGCGAAGAGCAGCGCCGATACGCCAAGAAAGACGTGCTGGGACGCTCGCGCGGAAAGCATGGCCTGTCCTCAGCGCTTGCCGTACTCGTCGTGGCGGCGCCACCACATGCCCGTTTCGTTGCGTCCCTTGGGTGCGCGGTCGAGCCACTGATACATGCCCCAGAGGCCGTCCAGCCCGCGCGCATAGGTGGAGTAGGTGTGGTAGACGACGCCGTCCTCGAGCGCGAATGCGCTCATGCCGGGCCGCTCGCGCAGGTAGGTCGAGACGTCGGTTCCGGTCATGATGGCGTTCTGGACGGGCGGCGATTGGTCGCCGGCTTCCTTGCCCATCGTGAAGGGAATCGTCGCCATCGGCGGCTCGCGCCGATAGTTGTATTCGATGCCAGCCTCGCGCTGCTGCGCCTCGGAGTACGAGGCGTCGAAATCGAAGTTGAAGTCGCCGCCGAGCGATGATGCCCAGGGGAAGGTCCAGCCCATCCGCCGCTTGTACGCCTGGAGTTTGGCGAGTGGTGCCCGCGACACCGCCGCCAACGTGACGTCGTGGTGGGCCAGGTGAACGGCGAAGCCATCGAAGCCGTCCGCAATCGTCGAACAGGTCGGGCAACCCGCCGCGTAGTCGGGTCCGAACATGAAATGGTAGACGAGAAGCTGCGAATTCCCGCGGAAGAGGTCGGCCAGCGAGGCATTTCCCTCGTCGGTGTCGAAGCGATAGTCCTTGTCGACGCGAACCCACGGCAGCTCCTGTCGCCGCCGTGCCATCTCGTCGCTGCGTCGCGTCAGTTCCTTCTCGTCCTCGAGCAGCTCGAGCCTTGCTGCGAGCCATGCTTCACGTGTTCCGATCGTGTGTTTGGCCATCGTATCCATGTCTGTCTCCTTGTTCATGATCTGCCTTGTTTCGGGCGCCGCACGGCACGGACCTTTCCGCTCGGCCCGCCGCCGCAATAAAACAGGTTTGCGCCGTCGGACTCCAATCCGCTGACGCCGATGCCGGCCGGCATCTCGAGCCGTTCGAGCACGGCGCCGTTCTCCAGGTCGATGCGGCGGATGTCGCTGCCGTCGTCTTCCCAGGTGCCGTGCCACAACTCGCCGTCGACCCAGGTCACGCCGGTGACGAAGCGGTTGGATTCGAGGGTGCGCAGGATGTCGCCGGTGGCGGGATCGATCTGGTGGATCTTGCGGTCGCGGTACTGCCCCACCCACAGGCTGCCTTCGGCCCAGGCGAGGCCCGAGTCGCTGCCGTGCCCGGGCGCCGGAATCGACGCCACGACGTCGCCGGTGACGGGATCGATCTTGTCGATGCGCGCGTCGGCGATCTGGTAGAGGTGGGTGCCGTCGAAGGCGGTGCCGGCGTCGCCGGCGCGATCAAGCGTATGCGCGAGCTGGCCGCTTTCGGGATCGAAGGCGACCAGCCTGGATCCGGTGGCGGCCCAGACGTGGCGGCCGTCGTGGGTGACGCCGGCGATCTGGTCGGCACCGGCGAAGGGACCGTATTCACGCACGATCTCGGCGGCGCGTGCCGGTGTCTGGGAGGGGGATTCGACTGTCTTGGCTTGGGGTACGGTCATCAATTGACTCCTTTTGGCGCGCCGGAATGGCGCCGTGAGACTCAATTTAGCCGAGCGGCAGCGCAGTGGGGAGTAACAAGATCGTCGTGAATCCGGCCAGCGGCGGCGCCATCCAGCGCTGCGTGCGGGCGCGCCCGATCGAGCGCACCTTTTTCTCTGCCTCCAGTTCGACGAGCGCGCGCTGCACCGTACGCTGGCTGGCCGCGAGTGCCAGCGCGAGGGCCGAGGTCGACCAGGCCGTACCGTCGGCCAGCAGTGCCAGCAGCGACGCCTGGTCGCCGTCGATGGGCGGCGCCAGGACGACCACGGTGTGCTCGCCGCGCGGTGTGAGCGCGAAGCCGCGCGCGGTGGCGTCGATATGCGCGAGTGGTGCAACCAGCGCGCGCAGACGGCCGATCTCCACCCGCAGGCGCGCGCGGTGCGTCTCGTCGGGACGGCGGGTGTGGAACGCGCGCGCGATCAAGGCGTCTCGGCTCACATCGCCCGGCCACGCCTCGGCGAGCGTGCGCGCCAACGCGAACAGCACCGGCCGGCGCGCCAGCGGCCGCCAGATCGTGCCGGCGCGCAGGCCGCGGCGGCAGGCGTCGACCACCAGTGCGCCCGAGGCGAACAGGGCTTCCACCTCGTCGAGGCGCAGCGGTTGTTCGCGGTCCGCGTGGACGCGGCGAGCGGCGGGACGATCGAGCGCAGCGCGCACCTCGTCCACCTCGGCAAGCAGGGCCGGCACGCCCGCGCATCCGGCCGCATCCAGGGCGCGCGTGAGCGCAGCCTGCGCCGCTACCGTTCGCAACGAACGCAGCGCCACCTCGGCCGCGGCCAGCTCCGCGATCGCCCGCAGCGATGGCGGCAGGCCTTGCGTATCGAGCGTGGACAGGGCGGATGCGGCCTCGTCGAGGCGACCGAGCAGCAGCAGCCGCCGCACCAGGATCAAGCGTGCGTGCAGCGCATTGGCGCGATCGGCTCGCGCCTCGAGCGTGGCCGCCGCGGCCACCAGCGTGCGCGGCGAGCCGAGGAGATCGCGCATCGCCAGCGCCACTTCGGCCTCTGCGACCACGCAGCGGGCATGCGCCACGTCCTCGCGCGCGCCAAAGCCGCGGGCGGCGCGCCGCAGCAACTCGCGGGCGCGCGGGTAGTCGCCGAGCTGGGCCATGGCGGTGCCGCGCAGGGCGAGCGCCGGCGGGTCGTCGCGCAGGGCGACGCGCTTGAGGGCGCCGAGCGCGTCGCCGGCAACGAGCGCGCGCGCGGCAGCGGCGATCAGGGAATCCATCGTGACAGGTTACCGATGAGGCCGTGTGGAAACTCTCAGGA
>DDRS01000016.1:0-43416 GCA_002343685.1 Thiobacillus denitrificans
GCGGTATGAGACATGGCACCTAACGTGCTAGGTGAGGGGCCGCCGGAGCAGCGAAGCTGCGGAGGGAACCAACCAGCGCAGCTGGTTGGCGGTCCCTCTCGACCGGCGGGTTAGGGGCGTTTCTGAACCCGAACATTTGATACGGCCTCCACGCAAACAAATTGCATTTGCCCAAGCTTTGATTGGCTAAACGGACAAACCAAGAAATCTCCGTAAATGTCTTTTTCAAAGCTCACTTCGTTTCTAATGCTCTCGGGAAGAGCCAAGGGGTCTTCATCTTTAAGAATACCCAGTAGCCGATGCGTACCAATTGGCCAGATGCGCAAGCTGGGAGTGCCGTTGTAGGCGGACAATCTCCCATGTACGGTAAAACAAGCCGCAACAAGCTGCGGGTTGTTTTTACAACTAGCCTTCATGTCGATCTCAGCGCCAAAACTTTTAGCGCTTGCAAATAGAACGATGAAGGTGAGAAGTACTAATCGCATAAGCCCCTAACGTTTGAGGTAAGGGGCTGGCCGGCAGCTGGCGAAGCCGGCTGATGGCCAGTCCCGCTTGACTGAGAGGTTAGGCTTCACCCTGGTGCCACGCTTGCAGAATTTGGTGAAGTTCGACCGCTTGGAGACCCAGCGATTTGAGCCGAATGGACTCGGATCCATCGACGAGGTGCACCGCGACCCGAGGAAGCTTGGCGTGTTTGACCAATTCATCCTCAACCTCGATGCGCGAGATACGCTCTCGCGGCACACGCTGACGCTGATAGGGCCGATCAATCTCAAGCGCACTTCGTGTGACGACAAGGCGGAAGGGCATCGTCCAGTACTCCCACGCGATCATGGCCACAACAAGGGTCATACCTGCGTAGCCAATAAGTGGTTCGGTCTGTCCAACATACCAGCCTAGGAGAGCGAAGCCGATCATCGATCCAATAGTGAAAAAGTGGTACCAGCGCGACTTCTGGTATACGCCAGTCACCGTGCTCACAGTTCGCTCTAGCTTCGCTCGTTGAAGAACTATGGAGCGCAGGCGTTGAAAGTCTTGAAGCTGGTACTCAAGCTTTGCGACCACTTTTCCAGAACTGTCGAGCGCCTCAAGACGCTGCATGATCTCGCGCTCGCGGAGGCGAACAACACTGCTCCAACGGACCAGAGCAGCGTCCTTTTCTTTGATCGTCTGCCACAGGCCGTCTTCGTCGACAGAAACGGCAGCCTCAGGCAACCGCCGCACGATTCTGAACGAGTACAAGGCACCGAGGCCAAAGCCGAGAAAGCCCAAAATGGCAAAGCCGAGCAGAAACGATTCATTTCGCGGACTCCCTTCGCCAGGGATTACTGGCAGTGCCACGCTGATCAGAGCAAACACTGCCATGACCCACGGAGCCGCAAGGAAGAGCCAGCGCGCTGATCGCTCGAGTTCAAATCGCTCAGGAAGTGTCATCGGAGTGCTTGTGACGCCTAACGTTCAAGGTAAGGGGCGCGCCGCTTGCGGCGCGTCCCAGCGACCGTAGGGAGCGCCTTGACCGCAATGTTAGGCGCCAGCTTGCCCAACATTCTCGATTCGATTTTGTATAGTGTAGGAATCACGGTTTCTTTTGAAGGCGTCAATGAAACCGTCTTCATCGAAGAAATTTGAAAGGTCCTGATCAGATACGCTAAACCATATTTCGAACTTTAGTGGTTCGGCGGAGATAGATGCTTTGCGAGAAGGTTTTTTGCAACTTCCCGAAATCATGAAGTCTGTTTGGTGAGGCTGAAGATGGGCGTTTATTTCAATGGAAGAAATTGGAATATTTTCCCCAATGTCGGCACCCTAATAATCGCTAGCCGTCTGAATATAGCCGAGATAATCACCTGCCATAGAAAAGCCAAGACTTGTGCCGCGAATAAAACCGATAGCGTTGATCAAAAACGTCGCGTTCACGCACTCGATTGAAAAATGCGGCCCTGACTCAATCATCTGGCTTGACTGAAGTTTTAGCCGGGGAATTGATATGCTAAATTTATTAGCTCGGACGAAAAGCCCTTCATATGACCAGTCTGAGCGATTTGTAACAGCAACGCGGCCAGGTAATCGTATTGAGTCGTCTCTCATTGGGTTCTGCGCCTAACGTAAAGGTAAGGGGCGCCGCTTTAGCGGCGTCCCAGCGGAACGAAGTGGAGCGGACTTGACCGCAGGGTTAGGCTGATTGGACGCATTAATTGTCTTTTAAGAAACTTATGAAAATTAAAAAGATTGCTAAGGCAAAAACAAGTCCGAAGAGCAAAAATACGAACCCAAGGGCAATCGCCCAGGACCCATGAATAACTTTGCTGCCCGCGACACGCACCTCTTTCTTTGTGAATGCTCGTATAGCTGCCGAGAGCCCGCCCAATGCGCACCAAGCCATAATGCCAAAGATCAATGCATAGCCAATAATGTAGGGAAGAAATACGCCCATCTTTGAGAATGCCGCCTAACAGTTATTTGACGGACCCACGGGTCCGGACATTTTTTAATAATACGGACGCCATGAAATCCCCCCTATCCATTTGATTATCAATGACGTTGGGTTTCCTGGGTCCGTCTATTACAGTATGAAAAGGCGGACCCAGCCCTGTCCTCTTCTGGCTTGCCGGATTATGTTCCAACTTTTTCTCTGTCACCACTCATAGGAGCGAACATCATGGGGTCAGCCCACCCCCCGTCCCCGCCTCATGGATCTGGTAAGCACGCTTTGCCGGCGGCGCCACTTCAGCCCGCGCACTGAGGAGAGTTACCGATACTGGATCCGGCATTACATTTATTTTCATGACAAGTGCCATCCCGGTGCGCTCGGTGCACAAGAGGTCGAGGATTTCCTGAACCATTTGGCCACTGTGCGCCAGGTCTCGGCCTCGACCCAGACGCAGGCACTCAACGCCCTGGTGTTCCTTTATGAGGCCGTATTAGAGAAACCGCTCGGGCGGATGGCGGGACTCAAGCGGGTGCAGAGACATCATCGTGTGCCTGTCGTACTTACCCGCGATGAAGTCCGGGCCGCGCTCGCACAAATGTCCGGGACACCCCGCCTCATGGCCGAGTTGATCTATGGGGCAGGCCTGCGGGTCCAGGAGTGCGTGACGCTCCGGGTGAAGGATGTCGATCTTGCTGCCGGCAGCTTGTCGGTGCGCAGTGGCAAGGGCAACAAGGACCGGACGACGGTTCTACCCAGCCGGCTGCGAGAGCCTTTGCAGCAACATCTGTTACGGATAGCAGCACTACACAAGAAGGATCTGTCGCACGGCGCGGGACTGGCCCCAATGCCCAACGCGCTGGCGCGCAAGTATCCCTCGGCATCTTCATCGCTGGCCTGGCAGTTTGTCTTCCCCTCCTCGGTCCTGCGGCCGTGGGGCGATACAGGGCGTCTGGCACGCTGGCACACCTCGGATACGACCGTGCAGCGGGCCTTTCGCGCAGCCGTTCGAAGCGCCGAGATCCGCAAACACGCGAGCGTGCATACACTCCGCCACTCATTCGCGACGCACTTGCTAGCCTCCGGAACAGACATCCGAACCATCCAATTGCTGCTAGGGCACCGCAGCCTGCAGACAACGATGATCTATACGCATGTGCTGGAGGCAACCCGCAATGTGGTGAGCCCCTTCGACAAACTGGAGGACTGATCGGCAATGACGGCGCGTCCGACTCCTCTGCGCTGCCCCTGCTACTTTACCGGTTAGGATTTGGTGGAAACAACGGCTCGGGAGTCAGCGCTCCCTACGGAAAATCGCGTACGTGAACGGCCCAGCAGACGAGTGACCGGTCATCGGCTCTGAGCGGACTCCCTCCGCCCGGCCTACGACCGGCAGCAAAGGCCGAAGATAAGACGGTCGAGGCTCCCGCTTCTGGCCGAACGAAAGACATTCGTCCGCCCCTTCTGTCTTGGCAGCTATAAGCGACGACGTGCAACGGCCGTGACGACGACGGTCAACCTGCGCCTTCCGATAAACGGCGCCGCACCCCCACCGCCGGGCAGCATTGCACCGCCCGCGGCGAGCGTTACACGCGCCGGCGGCGACGCGCCATGTAGCCGACGAGGCCGAGGCCGCTCAGCATCAGCGCATAGGTTTCGGGCTCGGGGACTGGCGCCGTCAACACGATCAGTTGCGATTGGGCGTTCAGTGGTGCGCCAGCGCCCTGCAGTTGCTCGGCCACGAGATAGATCGTGCCGTGTTCGTCGACGGTCAGGCCTTCGATGGCATTGAAGTCGCCGCTGCTGGTGTTCAGCAGCGAAGACAGGTCGAAGGAACTGAGCACGTTACCGCTACGATCCACTTCGACCAGCTTGCGCGAACCCAGGCTCAGCACCAGCAGGTTGTCGGCGGCTGCGGTGCCGGCCAGCGCATCGACCGGCGACAGCGTCTGCACGTCGGACAGCGTCGACAGGCCCATCGACGCCGGATTGAACAAGGTCGTCACGGTCGATACGCCGCCGCCGGGGGGCGTGGAGCCGTCGCCGCTCGTCGAGGGCGGCGCGCCGGTGGCGGGCCCGAAGGTCAGCGTGCCGGCGAGGACGTTCTCGGGGCTCTGCTGCTTGATCGTGACAAAGCTGCCGTCGCGCGGATCGTAGCTGATGCCTTCCATGCCGTTGTTGCCGACGGCAACGTTGCTCATCGAGACAAAGCTGCTCGCGAGTGCAACGGTGCTGCCCGCGGTGTAGCTGAAACGATAGGCGTCCTGCAGGCGCTCCTCGCCGACGACGAGCACGCCGCCGCCGAGATAGGTCAGGCCTTCGGTGTCGTGCTTGGTGCTGCCGGTGCCGCTCCAGTCGAAGAGATTGTTACCGAGGGTCTGGCCGGTCAACGAGATCTCGACCACGCCGGTGCCTTCGTCGCCGACGAAGAACAGCGTGCCGCGATCGCGCGCATAGGCGACTGCGGACGCTTCCAGCCCGGAGATACCGCCCGCGGTGCCGTTGAGGGCGTCGAGCGCGTAGATGCCGCCGACGGTGTAATTGCCGAGGTTGATCGACGTGCTTGCCTGAGCCGAGACGGCCGTGCAGGTCGCGAGCGCCGCAATCAGGAGTTTGATCGTCATGGGGGGCTCCGCTCAGGCCTGGCGCTTGCGCAGCGCGGCGCCGATGAGGCCGAGGCCGGCCAGCATCATGGCGTAGGTGTCGGCTTCGGGGACGGCGGCGATCGCGCCGGGCGAGCCGATTTCGTTGCCATCGGCAGACAGGAAGGCGCCGTTGACGCCGACTGCGCTCAGTTGCGAAATGCTGCCGCTCAGGCCTGCGGCGTTGTCGAAAGTCACGCCTGCGGTGGACGCGCCGAAACTGACGCTCGCCTGCGACACGCCGCCGGCGTTGAAGACGTTCACGGCGTCACCGCTGGTGCTGAGACCCACGCCGCTGCCGGCGTAGTTGCCGATCTGCAGGCCGGCGGGGGCGTTGCTACCGAACCAGGTGGAGAGGAAGGTGGCGTTGAGCGAACTGCTGCCCTCGATGAAGATCACCGACTCGCCGGCGGCGATGCTGGCGATGCCGGTCAGCGGCGCGACGCCCGCGGTGGCGGAGCTGTCGTCCATCGACCAGCCGCCGAGGTTGACTGCAACGGCCCCGGTGTTGGTCAGCTCGAACCAGTCGGCGCCGACGGCGGAGTTGCCGCTGGCCCACGGGGCGACTTCGGTGATGACGATGGCGGCGTGCGACGGAACAGCGCTGACGGCGGCGAGGGCGGCGATGAGGCCAAGCAGGGTTTTCTTCATGAGGTTCTCCGGATGGTTAGGACGTTGGATGCGGGATGGCCCGCACATCATCGCGAGAATGGATGTCATCCGGATGTTGGGAAAAGCGGCCGACATGAGCCATTCGGTTCATATACCGGTTCGGGCGCAGCGGCAGCCAAGCCGGGGGCAGCTGACACCAAGCAGCCCGACCGGCTAGTTGAGGCCGTCAAGGCAATCGATCTCCTCAATACGGAGTACCGCAAGTTGTTCGTGACCAATGATGCCGGTGTCATGCCCCTCAGCGTCGCCCTGCAGGATGAAACGCTCAACGAGACGCTTGGCAAAGATAATGCCTGTGTCCTCACCTTCTCGACCGCCTCGGCGGACGCTGACGAAGTCGTTACCGATGGGACGTTCAGTTCATACAAACTATCAGTTCGCACCGCCACAAGCGTGCACTGGACCCTGTCCAAGAAGGATGGTTCACTCGTCGATGCCGGCTTCAAGGTCCTCTCGACACCCTGGCAACGCCAGGACTTAGATCCAGGTAAACAAACGCCCGTCGGGGCTACCGGACAACGAGCAGGCCACTAAGGCGCTCGATGTAAGAACCCTTCGATGCCCTCGTGGACGGGGCAACAACTTCTATGTCTCCTGTCAGCGAGTGTTCTACCTGCGCCAGGAGGGCCGTCCCGTGACCGTCCTGTCGAAATAACGATAGCTGCTGAGTGGGGTACACCCTCAACGTCGACAATCTGCGCGACACCCGTCATTAAACTGACTCGACACCACCGGCAGCAAAGGCCGAACAACGGATGCTCGATGTGTCCACCTCACTCCCCTACCCCGGCTGCTGCAATCGCCACATCGCCACCGCTGTCGACCGGCCGGATCGGCTTGGTGACGTAGTCCGCGCTGCCGGCGGAAAAAGCGGCCGCCATGTGCTCGGTATCGGTGAACCCGGTCATGAAAAGGATGGAGAGGAGGGGCGCCGAGTCGGCCTTCAGTTGCCGGGGCACTTCGAAGCCCAGGGATCCAGGAGGTTGGCCTACGCTAGATGCGCGGCCCCCCGCGCCGGTTTTTCACCCGGCTGAGCAGCAGCTTGCAGTTGACCTTGACGACGTGGCGGCGCGAGAACAGGTTGCGCCGGACGAAATCCTCGAGCGCGTTGTTGTCCTCGGTCAGGGTGTGGATGTGCAGGCTGGTCATGTCGCTCATGATGTAGAGACTGCGGACCTCGGGTTGCCGTGCAAGGTCTTCGGCGACCATTTCGATTCCCTGCGGGTCGACTTCGACATCGAAGAAGGCCGAGACAATGGTGCCGACCTTTTCCGGGTTCACGATGACGGTGAATTTCTCGATGACGCCATCGTCGATCAAGCGTTGCACCCGGTCGCGCGCATGCACCCGGGAAATGCCCAGTTCGCGGGCGATGTCGGCAAAGCTCATGCGGCCGTCGTCGACCAGCATGGCGAGAATCTTCTGATCCAGATCGTTCATGGGTACTTCCTCGTCAGGCGATTACATCAACGCGGTCCACAGCATGCGCAGCGAGATCGCGAGCACCAGCACGCCGAAAATCCGCTTCAGCCGCTTGACCGGCAGGTCGTGCGCCAGTCGCACGCCAAGCGGGGCAGTCAGAATGGCGGCGCCGGCGATCGCCGCCAGGGCGGGCAGCGACACATACCCGAGGGTTCCACTCGGCAACAGCGCATGTCTCCACCCGGACAGGAGGAAGCCCACCGCGCCGAACAGCGCGATCGGAAAACCCAGTGCGGTGGAGATGGCGATGGCGCGCTTGAGATCGAGGTTGCAGGCGTGCAGCAGCGGGACCGTGATGTTACCGCCGCCGATGCCGAGCAGCGCCGACAGCGAGCCGATGCCCAGGCCCAGGCCCCACAATCCGCCTCGACCCGGCAAACGCCAGTGCGCGGCGGGCTTCCAGTCCAGAATGAACTGCGTACCGACGAACAGCAGGAATATCGCGAAGAACGCCTTCAGCATGTCTGCCGGGATGAACCCCGCCAGGTAGCCACTGGCAAAGCCGCCCAGCAGGGTCGCCGGGGCCAGCAGACGCACCACCGGCCAGTCGATTGCATGGCGCTTGTGCTGCGCCCAGATCGCCGACAGCGAAGTGAAGACGATGGAAGACAGGGAGGTCCCGATGGCCAGGTGCGGGATGATCTCCGGCGACAGGCCATGGCGCTGGAAAATCCAGATCAGGGCCGGGACGATCACGACGCCGCCGCCGATGCCGAGCATGCCGGCGAGCAGTCCGGCCGTCAGGCCCAGGGCAATAAAAGAAGCGAGTGCCAACAATTGCAATTCCTCATGCGGCCGTAAGCGGCCTGGTGTGTTGTGTGGGGTCAGCCACCGGCAGCGGCGCCGTCGCTACGCGGATCGGACGCCGCCTCGAACGTTCCGTCGTCGAGCACGCGAATGACGCCCGCGTGCCCCATCATCTGGGCGTAGTCCTCCACCCGTTCCACCACGTGCCCGCGCCGCACGAGTTCCTCGAACACCTCTGGCGCGAAGCGGCCTTCCAGTTTCAAGCTGTCGCTGCTTTGCCCCCAAGTGCGTCCGAGCAGCCAGCGCGGGCTGTCCAGCACCTCGGGCAGCGGCAGGCGATAGTCCAGCGCACGCGTGACGACCGCTGCCTGCGTCTGCGGCTGGCCATCGCCGCCCATCGTGCCGTAGACCAGCCGGGGCCGGCCGTCCTCCAGGTACATGGCGGGGTTGAGGGTATGGAACGGGCGCTTGCCCGGCTTCAGCACATTGACGTGCTGCGGATCGAGCGAGAACGACGTGCCGCGGTTCTGCCAGAGGATGCCGGTGTCCCCCGCCACCACGCCGCTGCCATACTCGTGATAGATGCTCTGGATGGCGCTGACGGCACGGCCCTTCGCGTCCACCACCCCGAACCAGACGGTGTCGGCCGGCCCCACGCCCTTGCCCCAGGGCGCGGCGCGGGTGACGTCGATCGCGGCCGCGAGCGCATCCACGCTGGTGGACGAAAGCAGGTCGGCGACGGGAACGTCGATCTGTTCCGGATCGGCCACGTGGCGGTCGCGTACACGAAAGGCCTGCTTGGTCGCCTCGACCACGAGATGCACGTAGTCGGCGGAGAGATGCGGATGGCGTGCCAGGTCGAAGCGGTCGAGCTGGCCCAGGATCAGTAATGAAGCGAGCCCTTGGGTAGGCGGCGGCATGTTGACCGCCCGCCCGTTCCGGTAGGGCACGCTGATCGGTTCGACCTGGCGGCAATGAAAGGTCGCCAGGTCATCGGCGGACAACAGACTGCCGGCATCGGCCAGACCCTGCGCGATACGGCGCGCGAGTTCGCCGCGATAGAAGCTGTCCGCCCCGTCCCGCTGCAGCAGGCGCAGCGACTCGGCGAGATGCGGTTGCTGGAACCGGGCTCCAGCCGGCGCCGGCTGCCCATTGGGCGCATAGATGTCGGTCAGGGTCCGGAAGCCGCCGAGTTCCGTCCACTTTTGCGTAAGGAAGTTGCCCTGGCTGGCGCTGCACGCGAAGCCACGTTCGGCATGATCATGGGCAGGATCGAGCACCTCCTGCCAGGACCAGCGCCCGCCCCACTGAGCCCGGCTGAATGCATGGGCCGCCCCCCACACCGACACCAGGCCGGCCACCGTGTTGGCGGCATGGGGGCCGCGCGCAGGAATCGCATCCAGACCCTGCCCGGTATAGAACGCCGGCGTGTAGGCCTGACCGGCGGTCCCTGCCCCGTCGAGGCCGGTCAGCTTGCCCGCCTCGTCGCTGAGCAGCCAGAAACCGTCGCCGCCGAGGCTGTTCATGTGCGGGTAGACCACGCAGAGGGTGGCGCCGACGGCGAGCGCGGCTTCGACGGCGTTGCCGCCGGCTGCGAGCACGGCCTCGCCGGCCGCCGTCGCCAGATGGTGCGGCGAGGTCACCACGCCGCGCGAGGACTTCGCATAGCGGGTCGTCATGCTGCGGTCACCGGGAACAGGCACGCCACCTGACGATCGGCTTCGAGTGCGGTGAGGCTCGGATCGGTCGCACGGCACGCCGTCTGCACCTGCGGGCAGCGTCCGGCGAAGCGGCACCCCTGCGGCAGATTGACCGGGCTCGGGATTTCCCCGCTCAGCGACGCCTTGAGCGGCACGTCGAAACGGGGGAAGGCCTGCAGCAGCGCACGCGTATAGGGATGGCGCGGCGTGTTCAGGATGGCGTCGGTCGGGCCCTGCTCGACGATGCGACCCAGATAGAGCACGGCGATCTTGTCGCACAGGTAGCTCGCCACGCCCAGGTCGTGCGTGATGAATACCAGCGTGATGCCGGATTCGCGGCACAGGTCGCGCAGGAGGTTGAGCACCTGGGCCTGCACCGAGACATCGAGGCCGGCCACCGACTCGTCGGCCATGATGACCTCGGGCTCGGCAGCCAGGGCGCGGGCGATGGCGACGCGGCGGACCTGGCCGCCCGAGAGTTCGCCCGGGAAACGTTGCAGCAGGCCGGCCGGCAGCCCCACGCGATCAAGCAGCGCCGCGACACGCGCGGGAATATCGTGCTCCGCGCACAATCCGTGCAGGCGGATCGGTTCGGCCAGGATGTCCGCGATGCGCATGCGCGGGTTCATCGAACCGCGGGCGTTCTGGTAGATGAACGCCACTTCGCACGCGAAGCGTTTGCGCTCCGCCGCGTCGAGCTGGGCGAGGTCGCGCTGTCCGTAGAGGACGCGGCCGTCGCTCGCAGGTTCGAGACCGAGCATGAGCCGGATCAGCGTGGACTTGCCGGAGCCGCTTTCGCCGACCAGGGCGAGCGTGTCGCCGCGCTGCAATTCCAGGCGCACGCCGTCGAGCGCCTTGAGCTGCCGCGAGCTGCGGTTGAACCAGCCGCTACCGCGCAGCTCGTAGCTTCGTTCGACGTCCAGCAGGGAAAAAACGGGGTCTTGCATGGCGAACCCTAATCAATGAACCAGCAGGCGATCTGGCGGCCGTCGCGCGTTTCAGCCACAGGGCGCTGTTCGCCGCAGATGGCCTGCGCCCGGGGGCAGCGCGGGGCAAACCGGCAGCCGGCGGGCATGGCGTTGAGCGGCGGAATCTGGCCGGGGATGGGCACGAGCGTGCTCGAGCCCAACTCGACGACGCACGACTTGAGCCCCTGAGTATACGGATGCAGGGGCGCGGCGAGCACGCGCTCGCTGGGACCTTCCTCGACGATCTGCCCGGCATACATGACTGCGATGCGATCGCACACCTGCGCCCCCAGCGCCAGGTCGTGCAGCACGAAGACCGCGCTCGAATTCAGCGCGCGCACGCGGTCCAGGATCAGTTCCATGATCTGCGCCTGGATGGTGACGTCGAGCGCGCTCGTGGGCTCGTCGGCGAGCAGCAGTTCGGGGTTGCAGGCCAGCGCGATGGCGATCATGACGCGCTGCTGCATGCCGCCGGACAGTTCATGCGGATAGGCATCCAGCCGCAGCGCGGGTTCCGGAATGCCGACGCTGTGCATCAGTTCCGCGGCCCGCTCGCGGCGGTCCCATTTCGACAGCCCCAGATGGCGCTTGAGCGGCTCGGCGATCTGCTCGCCCACGGTGAAGCACGGATTGAGCGCCGCCGTCGCGTCCTGGAAGATCAGGCCGATCTTGTTGCCGCGCAGGCGACGATAGTCCGCTTCGCGAAGCGTGACGAGTTCGGTGCCGCGGAAGCGCATGCTGCCTTCCAGCTGTACCTCGGGCGCACGCAGCAGGCCGATGAGGGCCATGGCCAGCGTGGACTTGCCGGCCCCCGATTCCCCGATCAGCCCCAGGGTTTCGCCGGAATGCAAAGCCAGGCTGACGCCATCGAGCACCACGGCCTTGCCGCGCCGCAAGGTGAGGTTGCTTACCTCGAGCAGCGCATCCTGGCTGGCCGGCACCTCGACAGCCTGAGGGTTCAAAGCGAGCGCACGGTTCATCCGGCATCCTTTTGGGTGTTGGGGTCGAAGGCGTCGCGCAGGCCGTCGCCCAGCAGGTTCAGCGCCACCAGCAGAATCGCCAGGGCCAGACCCGGCACGCCTGAAATCCAGGGTGCCATGGTAATGAAGGCACGTCCCTCGGCGATCATCAGGCCCCAGTCCGGGGTCGGCGGCACCACGCCGATGCCGAGGAAGGACAGGCCCGACTCCAGCAGGATCGCGATGCTGATGCGCATGCCGGCCTGGACCAGGATCGGCGACACCACATTGGGCAGGACATGGCGCCAGATCACGGCAGCGGTTCCCACCCCCATCAGTTTCGCGGCCTCGATGTAGGGCTGGTTCTTCACCTGCAGCACGTCGCCGCGGGTCATGCGTGCGAAGGGGCCGACGAAGGACAGCGCCAGCGCGTAGACGACGTTTTCCGTGCCGAGCCCGAGCACGGCCATGAAGGCCATCGCGAGGATCAGCTCCGGGAAGGCGAGCAGGCCGTCGACGATGCGCATCAGCACCCACTCGGTGCGCCCGCCCATCAGCCCGGCCGCGAGGCCGACGGCCACGCCCACGAACAGGCCGAGCGCGACCGAGGCAAAGCCGATGATCAGCGCCAGTTGCGCGCCATAGAGCAGCCGCGAGTAGAGGTCCTGGCCGTAGGAATCCGTACCCAGCCAGTGCGCGGCACTCGGTCCCTGCAGCGCGGCCATCAGGTCCTGGGCGGTCGGGTCATGCGTGGCCAGCCACGGGGCACACACGGCCGCGACGACATAGATCGCCAGGATGACGAGACCGGCCATCGCGCTGCGCTGCCGCAGCAGCGGCTGCAGGAAGCGTTGTTTCCATTGCGAACCCCGGGCCAGCGGGGCGACATTTATTGCTTCACTCATTGTCAGCGTCTCCGAAGGCGAGGATCGAGGAACTGGTAGGTCTGGTCGACGGCGAGATTGACCGCCACGAACAGCAGGCCGGTCAGCATGATGCCGGCCTGGACTACGATGTATTCGCGGTTGAGCACGGCCGTCGTGACCATCATCCCGAGACCGGGCAGCGCGAACACCACCTCGGTCATCACGGCCCCGCGCAGCATGCCGCCGAGCTGCAGGCCGATGACGGTGACCAGCGGCATCAGCACGTTGCGCATGCCGTGCACCCAGACCACGCGCCAGCCCGGTTCGCCGCGCGCCTTGGCCGCCAGGATGTAGGGTTGCCCGAGCACCTCGAGTAGACTGGAGCGGGTGATGCGCGCGATCAGCCCGACATACCAGGCACCCAGCGTAACGGCCGGCAGCGCCAGGTGCCAGAGCCCCTGCCAGAAGTCCTCCCAGGGCGCGACAAATCCCAGGACGGGGAACCAGCCGAGGTCGACCCCGAACACCCAGATCAGGATGATGCCGAGATAGAAACTGGGAAAGGCATTGCCGCCGATGGCCAGCGTGGTGGCCAGCACATCGATCCAGCTGTTGCGATAGAGCGCGGCCAGCACACCGGTCGGAATGCCGATCAGGAGTGCAATCAGCAGCGACAGCGCGGCCAGCGTCAGGGTGACCGGCAGCGCCTGCATGACCGCCAGTTCGAAGATATCCTGGTTGGTGATGTAAGAAATGCCCCAGTCGCCGCGCACGAAATTGGCCAGCCAGTGCCCGTACTGGAACACGACGGGCTGGTCCAGGCCGAGCTCATGCGTCAGCTGGTCGTAGGAGGTCTTGGAATAATCCGAGCCCAGCATGATGCTCACCGGATCGCCCGGCGCCAGCTTCAGGAAGGTGAAGCTGGCTGCCGAGACGATGAGCAGCACCAGCAGGGTCTGCGCCAGTTTGGCGGATACAGCCTGGAACATCAGCTCAGCCAGACGGAGTGCAGGTTCAGCAGATCAACCGGAATGTACTGGAAGCCCTGAACCCGCTTGTGCAGGATCTTGAACACCTTCATGTGGGCGAGCACCGCGAGCGGGGCATCGGCCATGAGGATGTCCTCGGCCTTGTAGTACAGCTTCTTGCGCACCGCCTGGTTGAGCGTGTCCTGGGCATCGGAGACGAGCTTGTCGAATTCCGGGCTGTTGTAGCCGACGAAGTTCCAGGGCTTGCCGCTGTGCCATTCCGGGTAGAGGGTCTCGTCCGGATCCAGGTCGGCGATCCAGGCCTCGTCGTACATGTCGAAGTCGCCGCTGTTGCGCCGCTTGGTCCACACGGCGCGGTCCAGCAATTCGATCTTGGGCTTGATGCCGATCTTCTCCAGCATGGGCAACAGCAACTGGGAGTTGCGCGTACCGCTGCCGCCCGAGCCGGTGAAGCCCTGGCTGACGATGTAGACCGGGTTCAGCTCACCCTGGTATTTCGACTGCTTGCGGTATTCCATCGCCTTCTTCAGGTCGAAGGTCTGGCCGCGTCCGCTCTTGGCGATGTTCTTGTCGAAGAAATCGGTCATCGGTGGGGAAATGGGACTGTAGGCGGGAATGGCCTCGCCGAAGTAGCCCTGCTTGACGATGGCATTGCGGTCGATCGCCGCAGCGACGGCCTTGCGCAACATCGGGTCGTCGAAGGGGGCGCGGCGGTTGTTCATGCCGACGTAGCTGTAGTTGCCTTCCACCTCGCCGTAGACCTTGAGGCTGGGGTTCGACTTCAGCTGCGGAATGAACTGGAACGGCGACAGGCTCATGCCGTCGACCTGGCCGGACATCATGGCGGCCACGGCAGCGGTCGGCTCCTTGATCAGCAGGATCTGCACACCGTCGAGATAAGGCAGGCCCGGCTCGAAGTAATCGGGGTTGCGCTCCAGCTTGATGGACTCATTCTCGCGCCAGCCGGCGAACTTGAACGGGCCGGTGCCCACCGGGTTGCGGCCGAAGGCCTTGCCATACTGCTCGACGGCACGCTTGCTGACGATGGTGCCGGCACGCCCCGTGCTGCCGGTGAGCGCCACCGGCAGGAAAGCGTAGGGCTTGTTGAAGCGCATGCGGATGGTGTGGTCGTCGACGATGTCGATGCCGGCGAGCTGTTCGAACTTCCAGCCATGCGGCGAACCGACGGCCGGATCCTTGACGCGCTCCAGGCTCCACTTCACGGCCTCGGCATCACAGACGTCGCCGTTGTGGAATTTCACGCCCTTGCGCAACGTAAAGACGTGAGTCTTGTCGTCGGGCATGTCCCACTTCTCGGCCAGGTCCGGCACGAAGGAGACCTTCTTGCCGTCGTAGGCCACCTTGAGCAGGCCGTTGTAGATGTTGTTGAGAATCTTCACCGAGCCCAGCGAGGAGGTGAAGTGGGGATCCAAGGTGTCGACCGCGTCGACCCAGGCAAGCTTGATGGTGCCGCCCCGCTTGGGCGCCGCTGCCATGGCGTTCTGGACCAGCGCACCGCCCATGATGGCACTGCCTGCAGCCAGCCCGGCCCCGCTGCCCATCAGTTTCATGAAGCCGCGACGATTGATCCTGGCGGCCAGGACTTCGGCCAGTGTGTCCTTGTGATCCTGTTCTGACATGCTTTTCTCCTAACAAGTGATACGGTTTCACCAACAATGCCGGGAGAGGTTTAGCAAGCCGTATGCCAGCCAAAAACAATTATTCAAGCCATTGTTTTATAAGATATTTAGTTTTTTTCAGTCGCCGTGGTCCGTTTAGGACGCCGGTGGGGTGCACCACGCCATCGCAGGCTGCACCACCCAAAAATCGAATCATTTGTAAGAATAAATAACGCTTGATGCTTACAAACGAGCCAGTCGCGGCGCACAAACGGGCTCGACGGCGTCGGAGCGTGGAATTTCCGGCTGTTTGTAAGATCGGCGGCAGATGGCTGCGCCCATAGCGCGCGCCGGAATGGTGCGAGCAATGACACGCCGGTGCATGGAGAACGGTCCGCCCGACAAGACGGATAGAGATTCGCGTCAGGGCTCAGCCCGGTCGGCTGCCTAGCGGTGCAGCCGACCCGATGCCGGTTGCAGGTCCTCACTCAGGGTTTCGCGCGCATCGAACACGAAGCAGTCGCCGCGATAATGCGCCCCGCCCACTTCCTCGAAATACTTGAGGATGCCACCTTCGAGCTGGTACACGCGTTCGATGCCGATTTCCTTCATGTGGATGGCCGCCTTTTCGCAGCGGATGCCGCCGGTGCAGAACGACACCACGGTCTTGCCGGCATAGTCGGCCAGATGTTCGGCCAGTCGCGGCGGAAATTCGCTGAAGATGCCGATGTCGTAATCGACGGCGTTTTCGAAGGTGCCGGCCGCGACTTCGTAGTCGTTGCGGGTATCCAGCATCACCACCGGCCGGCCTTCGTCGTCGCAGCCGCGATCGAGCCACTGCTTCAGCGTAGCCGCCGCAACCGAGGGCGCGCGCCCCGCTTCCGGACGGATCAGCGGATGCTTCATGGTGATGATTTCCTTTTTCAGCCGCACCCGCATCCGCTTGAACGGCGGTTCGGCCGACAGGCTTTCCTTGGGCGCGAGATCGCCGAAGCGCGGATCGGCGCGCAGGTGGGTCACGATGGCATCGATCGCCGCGCGCGAGCCGGCCAGGAATACGTTGATGCCTTCCGGCGCCAGCAGGATGGTGCCCTTGAGGTCGAGGGCAAGGCAGCGCGCGGTGAGATCGGCCTTCAGGACCTCGCGGTCGGCAAGGGAAACGAATTTGTAGCAGGAGATATTGACGACGGACACGGTAAAACCCTTTCAGCAAGTCGGCATTATCCCGGAAACCGTCCCTACGGGATCAACCGGCCGGTTCTGCCCTGCCGGGGGTTTTGATACCCTTCGGTCTTCCCTCTGCCCTTTCCCGATCATGGACGAACAACTGCAAACGCTGGCATACGCCAAGAAAACCGCGATCGAGCTGGCCATCCAGTTCGGCCCCAAGCTGCTGGTGGCGCTGCTGATCCTGGTGGCGGGCTATTACGTCGGGCGCTGGGTGGGCAAGCTGGTCGACTCCATGCTGGCGAAACTCGGGCTCGACGAACCGCTGCGCGTACTGCTGGTCCGCATCGTGCGCATTCTGGTGCTGGGCCTGTTTCTCATCATGGCGCTGCAGAACCTGGGGGTGCAGCTGTTGCCGCTGATTGCCGGGCTGGGCGTGGCGGGCGCAGGCGTCGCGCTGGCCATGCAGGGCGTGCTCGGCAACCTGGCGGCCGGGCTGACGATCATCTTCACCCGGCCGTTCCACGTGGGCGAATACATTTCCATCGCCGAGGAGGAAGGCCGGGTCGAGGACATCAAGCTGTTCAATACCGTGCTGAGCCATCCCGACCGCTCGCGCATCGTCATCCCCAACCGCAAGATCGTCGGCGAGATCCTGCACAACTTCGGCACCCTGCGGCAGCTCGACGTGGTCGTCGGCGTGGCCTACGACGCCGACATCAAGCTCGCGCTCGCCACCATCCAGGACCTGTTGCGCGCGCACCCGAAAATCCTGCAGGAGCCCGAGCCGGTGATCCGCGTGCTGACGCTGGCCGATTCCAGCGTCCACATCGCCATCCGCCCGTGGACTGCCGTGGCCGATTTCAACGCGGCTTCAAGCGACATCACCCAAGCGGTGCTGGAAACCTTCCGCGCGCGCGGCATCACCATTCCCTTCCCGCAGCGCGAAGTACGCCTGCTCGGCCCGGCATGAAGCGCGTCGCCCCCCTCGCCAGCCGCGCGCCGAAAGCGGCCTACACCGACCCGCTGGCCGAGGTGCTGCGCCCCGGCCAGTCGGTCGAGCTGCTGAAGGAACTGCACATCCTGACGCGCGACGGCAAGCTCAACCAGGACAGCCGCCGCAAGCTGAAGCAGGTGTATCACCTGTGCAACTTCATCGAGCCGCTGCTGGAGGACGTGCTGGGCCGGCAGGACACGCTGACGCTCGCCGACCACGGTGCCGGCAAGTCGTATCTGGGCTTCATCCTGTACGACCTGTTCCTGAAGGCACGTCCCGGCGCGCACATCTATGGCATCGAGACGCGCGACGACCTGGTAGAAAAGTCGCGCGAACTGGCGGCCCGACTGGGGTTCGAGCGCATGTCCTTCCTGAATGCGACGGTCGCGGAATCGATCACCACCGAGAGCCTGCCGCCGCGCATCGACATCGTCACCGCGCTGCATGCCTGCAATACCGCGACCGACGACGCCATCCAGTTCGCGCTCGCCAAACAAGCCCGCCACATCGTGCTGGTGCCGTGCTGCCAGGCCGAGGTCGCGGCCGTGCTGCGCAAGCACAAGAACGAATCCTTCGGCAAAACCCCGCTGTCGGAAATCTGGCGCCACCCGATCCACACCCGCGAATTCGGCAGCCAGCTGACCAACGTACTGCGCTGCCTGCAGCTGGAATCGCACGGCTACACGGTCACGGTCACCGAGCTGGTGGGCTGGGAGCACTCGCTGAAGAACGAACTCATCATCGCCACCCGGGCAAACGCGCCGCGCCGCAACGCACGGGAACGTCTGCAGCAGATCCTGATTGAACTCAACCTGCAGGAACTCGAAGCACGTTTTCTGGGAACCCCATAAGCCGCAAACCATCCTATGCTTCGAAGGCATCGTTAAATTTTGCGGATCGAATCATGCGCCTGCCCGCTTCGCCGTTTCGCTTCATCGCGGCCGCCCTGTTCGCAGTCCTGGCCGGCTGCGCCA
This sequence comes from Thiobacillus denitrificans, assembly GCA_002343685.1. Lineage (GTDB taxonomy): Bacteria > Pseudomonadota > Gammaproteobacteria > Burkholderiales > Thiobacillaceae > Thiobacillus > Thiobacillus denitrificans_A. The sequence continues at coordinate 18,211 of DDRS01000016.1, forward strand.
CGCCGCAATACCAGACGACCGTCCGGCTGATCCCGCCAGCCGACGCGCAGGGCCGCGCCTGCGTGCAGACCTGCGATGCCAAGAAAGCGACCTGCCAGAACGATTGCCAGACCCGCTACCAGGCCTGCGTGAAAGCGCTCGAGCCCCAGGTTGAAGCACGCTATCTCGATGCGCTGAAAAAGTACGAACTCGAGCTGAAGCAGTATGCGGCGGCGTTGCGGCACTATGAAATGCAGATGCAGTTCGACTGGATGAACCGCTACCCCTTCTACCCTTACTGGTGGGACCCGTGGCCGGGGCCCTATTTCCCGCCGCCCTATCGCGAACCGGTGATGCCGACGCGCGAAGGCGTGCGCGCGCAACTGGAAAAAACCGAGTGTAAGGCCGACTGCGGCTGCCTGCCGGCCTACGACACCTGTTTCGTCGGCTGCGGCGGCCAGCGCGTGACCGAGACGGTGTGCATCAAGAACTGTCCGCCCGCGAAATGAGGCTTATGCCGCCGCCTGAAGCGTAGCCAGCTTCACCGGCACGCTGGCGGTGTCGGTGTTGATCCAGATTTCGCCATCCTGCACCATGCATTGCAGGCGCATGCTGCGTTCGGCCAGTGCCGCCAGCGCCTGGCTGGTTTCGGCGGGCAGCTGCAACACGGTCAGATTGGCAAAGCGCGTGAGTTTGCCGGCGATCTGCTTCCACCACACGTCGCAACTGCTGCTGTAGCAGAGCACCACGACCTGTTCGGCGCGGCCACACGCGCGGCGGATGCGCGCATCGTCAGGCTGGCCGAGATCGATCCACAGCGTGATCTCGCCCGCCAGGTTCTTCACCCACACCTCCGGCTCGTCGACATCGAACAGGCCCTTGGTGAAGGCGATGCCTTCCTGCGCATGCAGCGCATAGGCCAGCACCCGCACCATCATGCGTTCGTCGGTTTCGGAAGGATGGCGTGCAATCGTCAGCGCATGGTCGCCGTAGACGTGGCGGTCCATGTCGGCAATCTGCAGGTCGGCTTTGTAGATGGTGGCTTTGAGCGCCATGGGAAGGTCTCACTTGAAACGCAAAAATGCCCGGAGGGCATCAATAAAAAAACCCCGGCGAACCGGGGTTTTTTCACATCAGGTCGAAAAGATTACGACATGACCTGGATGTTCGAAGCTTGCTTGCCCTTGGGGCCAGTCGTCACTTCGAAGCTGACTTTCTGGTTTTCCTGCAGGGACTTGAAGCCGCTGGAGTTGATTGCGGAGAAGTGTGCAAAGAGGTCTTCGCCGCCGTTGTCCGGAGTGATGAAGCCAAAACCTTTTGCATCGTTAAACCACTTAACAGTACCCGTTTCCATCTTGTTTCCTATCTATCTAAAAAAATTGAGCGACATGCTCCATCGATCGAATTTCAAGGAAAAAGGCTTACCAGAGGTACCGCAATTTAAAGCTTGAATCCAACAGATGGCGTATTGATAACACATAAGATTCATATGTCCAAGATTTTTTTCATCCGCCGGCCAGCGGGCGCAACACCAGCGTGTCACCGCGTTGGGTGAATTCCAGGTGCTTCAGCACGCTCATGCCCAGCAATACCTGATCCTCCGCCATGCCGGGGTTGAGGCTGGCCGGCACATTGCGCAGCACGAAAGGCCCGAAGGCCAGTGCGCCGATCCGGGTGGCACGGGTGGTTACCGCGCCGTTGGCGGTCATCGACTGCTGGTATGCGCCGGCCTCGAGTCCGAGCTCACCCGCCAGATGGGCCGGCACCGACACCAGGGTAGCGCCAGTGTCGAGCAGGAAGCTGACCGGCCGGCCATTGATCGCCCCCGGAAAAACATAGTGTCCGTTGCCGCTGCGCTTCAGGACCAGCTCGGCACCCGGCGCGAGTTGCAGGTCGCGATTGGGATGGTCGCGTGCCTGCAGACTGTTCTCGAAATAGAGATAGAACATCCCCAGAACCAGCAGGCTGGCGACGAAGGCCATGCCGCGACCAAGCTGACGGTGGGGATTAGGCTCGTTCTCTTGCATTCTGATTCATCGTGCTTGGTAGTTTCTTGCTGCAGGGCCATCAAGAATAGTCGCGTCAAGGCCGACTATATTCACAGAAGCGGCAATTGTGAAAGGGGAAGCGATGTTCACCCTGACAGATCATTCAGCATGGTCAGGCATCAGATACGGCGTAGGTCTGAGCCTGCTTCTGTGCGCAAGTTTCCTTAATGCCCATGCCGCGCAGCCCGCCACCGCAGCCTGGTTCCCGGATGCCCCGACTTTCCGCCACTATGCCTGGACCGATCCGCCCTGCCCCGGATGCTCGGACCTCGACCCGCAGCCCACCTGGACCCGCATGGCCCAACTCGCCGGGCTGTCCAACGTGCATTTCAAGCGCGCACCGGACGACAGCGAGGGCGATGCCTATTCCCTTGCGCCGAATGTCATCGTGTTGTCGCCTTCGGCGCAGAAGCTGCCATCCTGCCAGCTGGCGTTTGTGATAGGACACGAAATCGTCCACATTGCACAGCGCCACTTCGACGAGGACGCCATCGCCCTGTCCGTCTATTCCGGCAAACCTCCCTACTGGACCCACGACGGCGATGTCGCCATGCAGCTAGCCGATGGCGATTTCGGCTTGGCACTCAAGCTGTCCCCTTTGTGGAAACAACAGGAACGCGAAGCCGACTGGCTCGGTTCGCTGCTGGCGGCACAGGTCTGCGGCTGCAGTCTCGAAAAAGGCGCGCTGGCCTATTTCCACCCGGGCGACGGCGATGAGGGCGGCATTGCCGCTGCCCACCCGCCAGACGCGGAACGCATCCGCCAACTCATGCCCTTTACCGAATCGGCCCGGCGCCTGATGGCCATGGTCCCGCACTGAGGCGGCAGTCAGGCGATGTGCTGCATGCGCGGCTGGCTGAAGTGGCAGTGCGGCGCATCACCGAAAATGTCGCGCAGGTAGCGGGTTTCGATGTGCAGCAGGCGTTCGTGGTCGCCCCCCTCCAGATAGACATCCGGTTGCGCCATCAAATCGTCATCCCACACCATTTCCACGCCCCAGGCATTCGGCAGGCCCGGCACCACGCCGGGCTCGCATTCGCTGAACAGGCGGCTCACGCTGGCTTCGTCGGCCAGGCTGAATTCCACGCCGTGGTCGAGGCCCAGCCGGCCGAGATGGACTTCCTGGTCGGCGGGGATCATCGCCACCATCTGGCAGCCGACGCCGTCGAGCAGCACGCCCTTGGCCACGCGGTTGGACGGGATCCCTGCCGCACGTGCCGTTTCGGCGCTGGTGTGCGTATGCGGATGCGCGACGATGTCGAATGGAATCATGTGCTCGTCGAGAAAGCGTGCCATGCGGTGAAGTGCGTTCATGATCGTCTCCAGGCAAAGAAATGAACGACTTTCACTATAGTCCACGCTCCGTCCGGCTGCTGGCGGCTAACGCCGCTGCGGACGGTCGGCGGCACGGAAATGCCGGCGCGGCGCCCGCGTATGCTCCTGCTGCTGGCAGGCGCGGCGAAACGCCAGCAACGCCTCCTGCGCCTGCCCCAATACGCTGTCGGAGGGATAGTGTCCCGCCGCGCTCGGCTCGCCCGCTGCCACCCCGGTCAGCAGCTCGATCCCCTCGGTCGCCAGCTGCGCCGTATGGATATGGAAACGCCCCCCGGCGACCGCCTCGACCACGCGCGGCGCCAGCATCAGGTGGCGCCGGTTGCGCGCGGGGATCAGCACGCCCTGGCTGCCGTCCAGGCCGGCCGCCTCGCAGACGCTGAACCAGCCTTCGATCTTTTCGTTGATGCCGCCCACAGGCAGCACCTCGCCGTGCTGGTTGACCGCGCCGGTAACGGCGATGCCCTGCTTGAGCGGCAGGCCCGACAGCGCCGACAACAGCGCATAGAGCTCTGCGCACGAAGCGGAATCGCCTTCCACGCCGTGGTACTGCTGCTCGAAGACGATCGAGGCATTGAGCGAGAGCGGCGCCAGGTGCGCGAACAGTGCCGCCAGGTAGGCCTGGAGGATGAACACGCCCTTGTCGTGGATCGGCCCGGAGAGCTCGACTTCGCGCTCGATGTTGAGCAGTCCCTCCTCTCCCGCATAGGTGCGCGCCGACAGCCGCACCGGCAGGCCGAAGCGGTAATCGCCGAGGTCGATCTGGGTCAGGCCGTTGATCTGGCCCGTACGCGCGCCATGGAGGTCGATCAGCACGTCGCCTTCGGCGATCTCCTCACGCAGGCGCTGTTCGGGGTAATCGTGGCGCGCGGCATGCGCGGCGAGCGCCGTCTTCACATCCGCCGCCGTCACCTGGCCCGGTCCGCGCGCACGGCAGATCGCGGCGCTTTCCATCACCATCGCCTCGGTCCGCGCGAAGATCGCGCTCTCGCGCGCCTGGTCGCCCGCCTCGCGATGCGATTCCTCAAGCAGGCGCGCCACCGCCGCCGCCGAGAAGTGCGGCAGGCCATGTTCGCGGCAGACGTGGGCGACGAAAATCGCCGAGGCGCGGCGAGTGCCGGCGCTGGCGAGAAAGCTGTCGGCGAAATCCACCTTGGCGCGGAAATGGCGCACAAATTCCGGCGCGGCTTCCTGCAATTCGTAATACTGGTCGCGCGAGCCGATCAGCACGAGCTTGACCTCGACGTCGACCGCTTCCGGCACCAGCGACACTGCCGCGATCGGCGAAAACGACACGCCGGGTTCCTCGATCTGCAGCCGTCCGCTGCGCAGGAAGCGCCGCAGCTTCTCCCACACCAGCGGATCGGCCAGCACGTCGCGCAGGTGCAGCATCAGGAAGCCGCCATGCGCGCGCAACAGGCTGCCGGCGCGGATGCGCGAAAAGTCGGTCATCAGCACGTCGTTCTCGGACTGGTATTCGATGCTGCCGAACAGCGCGCGGAACAGCGGGTTGTCCTCGACGATCACGGGCGCGCCCGTCAGCCCGCCGTTGTCCACCACGAGGTTGACCCGGTAGCGCGCCAGCACGGCGTGCAACGCCTCCTCGCGTCCTTCGTCCTCCTCGTCGCCGTTGAACAGTTCCAGGTTGTCGTACAGGTCGTGTTCCAGCGCATCGAGCCAGGCGTTGAGCTTGGCCGCATCCTTGATCTGCTTTCGCAGGCCGGCACGGATCGCCTGCAGCTCGCGCTCGACCAGCGGCTTCACCACCTGCCGCCGCAACGCCGCCAGCGCCTCGTTCATCGCGCGCTCCAGCGGCTGGGTCTTCTCGATGTAGCGGGCGATCTCGGCGCGCAGCTCCTGCTCGGCCTGCTCCACCGCCGCGCGGCGCGCCTTCGGCAAGGCCAGCACCTCGTCCTCGGTGAGCGCCTGCCCCTTCTTGCCGATGAGCGTGAACACCATGCGCCCGGCTTCGCGGTGCAGCGAAAAGCTGCGCGCCTCGGCAAACGCCGACAGCTCGGCATAGTGGCGCGCCACGTCGTCCTTCCAGGCCTGCTCGATGCGTTCGCTCTCGGTCTTGTAGTCCTGTCCGCCCAGCTGCGGCGGAATCTCGGCCTGCAGGTTCTTCACCGTCTGCGCCAGCAACTGGCGTAGCAGGCGCCCTTCACCAGCCGGCAGGCGCAAGGCCAGAGGTCGTTCGGGCGTCTCGAAGTTGTGCAGATAGCACAGGTCGGGCGGCACCCGTCGGTTCGCCGCCGCCTCGACCATCGCCTGCCTAAGCAGCGAGGAACGGCCACTGCCGACCTCCCCCAGCACGAACAGGTTGTAGTTGGGCTGGTCCATGCCGAGACCGAAGCGGGCCGCCGCCTCGGCGCGCGCCTGGCCGATCCAGGGCAGGGCCTCGTCCGCCAGCTCGGCGGTGTCGACGAATCCGAGCGTGGCGGGATCGATGGTCAGGCGCAGGTCGGCTGGGGACAGAGAAACGGTCGGCATGGTGTAGGCAGTCTTGTTGTAGGGTGACGGGATTATTGCGCAAGACCGGCGACCCGGCCCGATTCAAACTGCCAGTAGGCTGGTCCACTGCGCCTGGCTGTGCCGATAGCATTCGCGCAGGTGCGCCGCGTTGTCCCGCAGCACGGCGGCAGGCACGGCCAGCGCCTGTATCACTGCGCGTTCGATCTCGTCGACCGTCACGCCGCGGGGAACCGAGTCCGGTTCCCAGGTTTCGGCGAAGGCGGTCGTCTTGAGCGGACGGTCAGCCTGCTGCGGCGGCACCAGGCTGACCCGCGGCAAACCGTGGGCCAGCGCGACGATCCGCCCATGCAGGCTACTGCCGACCGCGCCCCGGCTGGCGGCGATCAGCGCACAGATATCCCACAGGTTCAGCGACTCAAACAAGCGCGTCGTGCCGGGCGGCAGCCGTTGCCGCAGGATGCCGTAAAGTCTCGCGTCGTCGTGCCAGGGCGCGGCACCGGCGCGATAGCACACCAGCCCCAGGCCAGTCGTGGCGACCACCCGGGACAGTTCACGCACCAGGGCATCCAGCGTGGCGTCGTCGCCAAAGTCGGCGCTGAACTGGAGCGCCAGGTAGCCCTGGGGAAAGGCATCCTGCATGGCCTGCACATCGCCCTGCCGCTGTTGCGTCGCGATCCGTTCACCGAAACACGCCGCCACCATCACGGCGGGATCGGGGCACAGCGGAAAATCGAGGCCCTCCGCCTGCAGCGCAGCCTGCGTCAGATGATCCCGGACGCTGGCCCAGTCCGCCTGTCCGAGAACAGTCTTGACCACCTCGCGGTGCGCAAGTGGCAGATGACACCATTCCACGCCGCCCACGGCGTTGAAAATCAATTTCCCGCCCGGCGCCAATATGTCGCGCCCTGCCACATAGGGCGCGATCCGCAACGTGCCGAGCTGATCGGCAGCCCACTCGGCAGCCGCAACCGGGTCGGCATCGTAGCGCGCAATCGCGGCAGCGGCCTCGGCAGGATCGAGCAGCATGACCGCAGCCTGCCAGGCCGTGCAGGTCAGCAGTTCGCCGCCAACATGAATCAACTGGAGCGGCCGCTCCGCACCCAGCGCGCGCACCCGATGCCCGCCGAACGCCCGCAGATCGCGTTCGACCAGCCCGGCAAACGCAAACGCCCGCCCCGGCAGCAAAGCCGTCATCAGATGAGGAAACAGCAGGTCGCCGAAGTTGTGGCGATCGAAGGCGCCAAACAGGACCGACGAAGCGCTGACGCTGGGTTGCGGATTCTTCACGTGTCCTCGGGATTCACACACCATGGAATTTCACATTACATTCTAGGCAGCCCCCATCCTCAACAGCCACCCGATGAAATCTGCCCGCCCGTCCTTCTTCGTCCTCATCGCCCTCATCGGCGGGCTGGCCATCCTGAGCTCCACGCTGTCGAAGACGCCGGTGCTGCCGCTGTTCGCCCACGCGCTCCACGCCACGCCGGCCGAAATCGGCTGGATCGTCATGGCCTCGACGATTCCCGGCATCCTCATCAGCTATCCCGCCGGTGCGCTGTCCGACTACCTCGGCTCGCGGCGCCTGCTGCTGGCGTCGCTGGTCGTGTTCGCCACCGCGCCCTTTCTGTATCTGCTGATTCATACGGCCTGGCAGCTGATGGCGGTGCGCTTCTACCACGGCTTCGCCACCGCGATTTTCGGCACCGTGGCAACGGCGGCCATTGCCGAACGCTACACCACGAAACGCGCGGCACGACTCTCCACCTATTCCTCGGTCACCATCGTCGGGCGCTCGATCGCGCCATTTCTGGGCGGCTCTCTGATCTCGCTGGCGAGTTTCCACGCCGTCTACCTCGCCTGCGCCATCAGCGGCGTACTGGCGCTGGGCGCCGGTCTGCTGCTGAAGGACCATGCGCCCAGACCGCAAGCGAAACTCGAATTGCCCCACTTCTGGGCAAGTCTGGCCACCGTGCTGCGCGACCGCGGCATCATGCTGGTGAGCCTGGTCGAGGCGGCGCAGTACCTGGTGTTCGGCGCCATCGAGGCCTTCCTCGCGCTGTACGCGTCCTCGCTCGGCATCCCTGCGTGGGAGATCGGCGTCATCCTAGGCGTGCAGCTCGTCAGCATCGTGTTCGCCAAGCCGCTGATGGGCAAGGTGTCGGACCGCGTCGGACGCCAGCGCGTCATCCTGCCCGGCCTCCTGATCGGTGCGGCAAGCGTCGCGCTGCTGCCGTTCGCGCCCAGCTTCATCGGCCTGTCGGTGCTGAGCCTCGCGTTCGGCATCGGCTTCGCCACCGTCACCTCGTCCACCTCCGCGCTCGTCGCCGACCTCACGCGCGACGGCCGCTACGGCTCGTCGATGGGCGTGCTGCGTACCGTGATGGACGTCGGCCAGTCGATCGGCCCGGTGCTCACCGGCTGGATGGTCGGCGTCGCCGGCTATGGCAGCGCCTTCACCCTGCTTGCGGCGATTCTGGTACTCGCCGCCGTCATGCTCGGGCTGCTGCTGCGCGACGCGCCCGATCGGCTATAGTGAGTCAGCCCGTTTCTCTCAAGGAGACTTCCATGCACATCCGCCCCCTGCTCGCCACCCTGGCTTTCGCCCCTGCCCTCTTTTCACTGCCGGCTACCGCCGATTCGACCGTCAAGAGCACGTCTGTCGCCGCAACGCTGGAAACGATCTCGCCCCAGGCCTGCCCCGCCAATGCGAAAGGCCCGCATGTCGCCCAACTCAATTGCTGCACAGCCCACAAAGGCCTCTGTGGCTGCCGCGCCGGCAAGATCGTGTGCTGCGACGGCACCGTCAGCACCGAGCCGGGGTGTACGTGTCATGGGGATGAGGGCGTCACCGAATAGCAAGCGAGAGTCTGCGGGAATGACAAAAATGGCTGACACATCCGACAAGACTAAGACCCTACCCTACGGCGTGGCCGAGCAGCTTCGCACCCCCGAGGAAATGGCCGCCTATCTCGACGCCTGGCTGGACGAGGCGCCGGATGACGCCGCAGGCATCGCCCGCGCGCTGGGCGACATCGCCCGCGCCAAAGGCATGGCGTCTAAATTACGTTAGCCGCTTTCGCAACATGATGAAAAAACTAGATCTTCTCCATCGGCTCGTCTACCTAGATCGTGATTACGTTGCTGGCGTTTACGAGGCTGCTACTGGAACGCCTGCGATGACGCAGATCACAAAGACTGAGGGTAAAAAGGCTGGCGCAGCCATCCCCGTTTTCTCAGCGGAAATTAGCGCGGGTGAAACCAGAACGTTCTCTCTATCTTCTGCTGCAATGCTCAAAGAAATCCTGCCAAAGTTAGAGGGAATTCCGTATGTTCCTTCAAGAGGAGTTCAGGTCGGGCAACGCTCAGTGGTCGGCTGGGTAGAAGGTGATATGAGCGTCTTCATGGTCAATCTTCGCCGCCGCGAGCCGCCCGAAACCCACGAGAAAGTAGTTGCGTCGGAAAAGTATTTCGGAATCCACCAGGTTGATGGGTTGAAGTTGGCTCTATTGGCAACGCCCGAGTACTTCACCTCCGGATTGGATTCATTTATAAGGCTATATGAGACCGTACTCGGCGCGCACAAACTTCGCGTCAGGGCGCTTGTGCGAGCGTATCCAGCAAGTACTGACTTTAAAGAAGGTATCGTTGTACCTCTCGTAATAATCGAATCCGATGAACGCGGCTAACCCATCATTCAAGCGGGATGCGCATGAGTGAGAAACAAGCAATCGAGAAGGCGACCGCAGAGGGTTTCCTTGTCCTGTATAACCAGCTTCAGGGCACAGATTTTCGGATCATGGAAATGTCTGATGCACCCGACGTTCGCTGCAAGGATTCACTCGGCAATGCACTGAATCTTGAAATCACCATAACTGAAGATCATCCGGGGGACATCAAAGCCGTCCTGGGTCGCTCCAACAGTCGGAGCCTCGAGGCTCTTCGCGCTCACATGGAGCGAGTTGCGCGTGGCGAGGAGCAACCGCAGTTCAGCAGTCTCTCGGACGAGGTAAGTGATCAGCTTGTCGGGAGATTCCAAAACAAGATGATGAACGACTACGGATCGAACGCAGCCCTCGTCGTTCGGGATACGTCAGGGGTGGATTGGGACTGGGACGACGTAATTCCGACGATCCGCAGTCGACTCGATCTTACGAAGAATCCATTTAGCCAAGGAATATGGGTGTTGTCCCGGGCGAAGGATCGCTTGTTTCAGATCGGCTGAACCGGTGGTCAGCCTGTGATGCGCAACCAATCATTCCACCGGACCCGCGCAAAAAGCTGCGCAGGCCGGTGAATTCAAACGTTGACCCCTCACTTGCTCAGCGCCACCCAAACCCCATCCCACCCCGCCTCCGGCGGCGCCAGCCGGAACGCCGCAACCCGCTCAAGCATGACCTGGCTGGGCCGATCCCCCGGCGCATTCATAAGGCATTCGCGGAACGCCGCTTCAGCCGAATCCCAGTCCTGTGCGCGATAGCGGGCCAACCCGGCCTCGTAGGCCTGCACCCGCTGCCTGTCGCTTTCGCCCAGTTCGGCTGAATAGCCCAACAACTCGTAAACCCGAACCGGCTCCAGCTTGCCGGCGACGCGCAGGCTGTCGATTTCGCGGAAGGCCAGCGTCTCCCCTGCCAGGTTCCGCGTCCCCTCGCTGACCAGGATGCGCGTGCCGTAGAACTTGTTGGCCTGCTCCAGCCTTGACGCGAGGTTCACGATGTCGCCGATGACGGTGTAGCCGCGCGAGGTTTCGGAGCCGATGTTGCCCACCGTCACCTCGCCGCTGGCGATGCCCATGCGGACGTTGACCTCGGGCAGGCCGTGCTTCACACCGAACAGTTCGGGCAGGGCAGCACGGAAGTCGTCCATCTTCTTCATCTGCTCGAGCGCGGCAAGGCAGCCCAGCCGCGCGTGGTCGGCGGGATCGGTGAAGGGCGGCCCCCAGAAGGCCATGACCGAGTCGCCGATGTATTTGTCGACGATGCCCTGCTGGCCGCGAATCACCTCGGACATCAGTGAAAAATAGTGGTTGAGGAAGCGTACAGCGGCGTCCGGCGTCAGCCCCTCGCACAGGCGGGTGAAATCCTGCAGGTCGGAGAAGAACACCGTCATCACCTGGCGCTCGCCCCGATCCGTCGGGATGCGGTTTTCCAGCAGGCTCTTCACGATGCGCGGGTCGACGTACTGGCCGAAGGTCGCGCGGATGCGCTCCTTTTCGCGCAGCCCGCCCACCATGTGGTTGAAGGAGGTGGCCAATGTGGCCAGTTCGTCGTGGGTGCGCACCAGGATTTCGACATCGAGGTCGCCCGCCTCGACCGCGCGCGTGCCGCCCAGCAGGCGCTTGACCGGATCGACCAGCGAGCGCGTGACGAAGGCGGCGAAGATGAGTCCCAACGCGGTGGCGATGCCGGTGACGATCCAGTTGAGCGTGGTGGCACGTGCCTCCTCTGCCTTGGCCTGGCTGGCGGTGTCCTGGGTCAGCTTGTTGAGAATGTCGGTGGTCTTCTGGATTTCGACGTCGATGGCGTCCTTTTCGCGCAGCAACTCATCGCGCACGATCTTCTCCGAGCGCGGCGTGCCTTCCTGCGCCTCGATCTGGAACTGGCGGAAAGTCGCGTGGAAGTGCTGGCGGGTGGTCTGGATCAAGGGCAGTTCCCGGCCCAGTATGGCGAGCGTGACGCGGTCGAGCGCGATGCCCTTTTCCGCTTCGGCCTCGCCCAGCATGCGCAGCGAGGAATCGACGATCTGGTCGGCATTGATCCCGCGCATGTCGAAGGCGCTCGATTCCTTCGCGATGTATTCGGGATCGGGTTTGGCCGCCTCCATGCCCGCCATCACCCGCTCCATGCGCACCATCTGGTCGCGAATGAGGATTTCCACGCTCGCCACCTGCTGCTGCAGCGGCAGGTAGTAGTCGGAGAGCGCCCGCACCTGGTTGTTGAGCTGGCGGAAGTTGAGCACCGACAGCCAGGTGACGACGACCATCAGCGCCAGTAGCGCGGTGGTGATGCTGAATATCTTCAGGCTGATGGGAAGTTTCATGGGGCAAACCCTGGCGTACCGTCAATTCACTGGAATTCGAACCTTAGCGCAAGCCACGGATTCGGCAATGCCCCGGGCCTGATCCAGGCCAAGCGATCGCTCACAGCACGGGCTTGAGCGGCAGCAACTGCCATAAGCGCATCTGGCCGCGCTTGGTCAACGGGACGTACTGGTCGGGCTCGTCCGCCGCGTTCCAGCTGTTTTCAGGCTGCATGTCGGCTTCGATCAGGGCTTGCACCTGCCTTGCCAGCACCGGATGGTGCACGACCACGCCCACCTCGGTGTTGAGGTTTTCCGAACGCGGGTCGAGGTTGTAGGTCCCGATGTACGCGATCCGGCCATCCACCACCATGCTCTTGGCATGCAAGGCGAACACCGGCGGCGTGTCGGGCGGGTTCACCCGCGACATCAGGATTGTCCGGTTGGCGGGATCGGGCTTGTATTCATGAATCTCCAGGCCCATGTTCAGCAGTTTCCTGCGTTGATTGCGATAGCCCGAGAATGCCGGGAAGTTGTCTGTGGACGCGAGCGAATTGGTCAGGATGCGCACCCTGACCCCGCGCGCGACGGCGGCCTTGAACAGTGCCAGCGCCTTGTCGGACAGCACCAGATAAGGCGACTCGATGACGATCGATTCGCGCGCCGTCTCCACCAATTGCGCCAGGGCCGCCGAGGTCTGGCCGCCCCCATTCAGCCGCCAGCGGTTGTCGTTCTTGCCGGGGATGTCGTGGATGAACTCGACCCGCCCCCACGCCAATTCGCGCGCCAGACGATCGAAGCTTTCCGGCGTCGTGTTGATCGCCTCGCGCACCTCGGGCGCAAGGTTCTCGGGCGAGCGGGCATAGTCATGCAAATCCTTGAACACCTGCTGCACCTCGGCGTCGTCGACATGCACATTTTTCTTCATCAGGCCCCAGCCGTCATAGCGCGACGCCACGGGCACCGCGAGCGGGCTGTCCCAGAAGGCAGCGAAGCTCGCCTGCATGGTGTTGACCGCCCCGCCCAGCAGCAGCGCGTCGCGGTCGCGAAAATTGTAGGCATGGTCGTAATTGAAATACTCGTCCGCCATGTTGCGGCCGCCGGTGATCGCCACCTTTCCATCCACGATGAAGGTCTTGTCGTGCATGCGCTGATTCACCCCGCGGAAGTCCGTCAACACGTTGAGCGCGCGCTTGTAGAACGGCGTGCCGACATGATGCATGGGGTTGTAGATGCGGATCTCGATATTGGGATGCCTGGCCAGGGCCAGAAGCGTCTTGTCGGGCACATCGATCAGCATGTCATCGACGATGACGCGCACCTTGACACCGCGGTCCGCTGCGCGCAGCAGCGCTTCGGCAGCCAGGATGCCGATGTTGTCGGTGCTCCAGATGAAGTACTGCACCTCGATCGAGCGCTCGGCGTGGTCGGTGAGCCAGGCACGCGCCAGCAGCGCCTCCTCGCCGGTGTCGAGGACATAGGCACCGGTCTCGCCCGGATGCGCGGCGATCTGGGCATCGACGACGGCGAGCGATGCGGCCGCAGCGGGGCCGAACGCGATCCAGAGCAGCAGCGCGAGAATGAGGCGCTGCATCATGCGGACGGTGCGGTCAGCCCGCCCGACCCGGCACCACAGGCGTGCCGCTGGCCACGTCACCGCATTGCGCGCGATGGCGCAGCGCATGATCCATCAGCACGATCGCCATCAGCGCCTCGGCAATCGGGGTGGCGCGGATGCCGACGCAGGGATCGTGGCGGCCGTGGGTGACGACCTCGATCGGCTGGCCGTGCAGGTCGATCGAACGGCCCGGCAGGCGCATCGACGAGGTGGGTTTGATCGCGATGTGGGCGACGACGGCCTGACCGGACGAGATGCCGCCCAGCACGCCGCCGGCGTGGTTGGAGAGGAATCCCTCGGGCGTGATTTCGTCGCGATGCTCGGTGCCGAGTTGCCGCGCGGCCTCCATGCCGTCGCCGATTTCCACGCCCTTGACGGCGTTGAGGCCCATCAGCGCGTGGGCAAGGTCGGCATCGAGCTTGTCGTACAGCGGCTCGCCCCAGCCGGGCGGCACGTTCTCGGCCATCACGCTGATCCTGGCGCCCACCGAGTCACCCGACTTCCTGAGCGCGTCCATGTATTCCTCGAGCTGAGGCACGATGGCGGCGTTGGGTGCGAAGAAGGCGTTGTTGCCGATCTCGTCCCACGACTCGAAGGGCACGTCGATCGGGCCCAGCGCGCTCATGTAGCCGCGGATCACGATGCCGTATTTTTCAGCCAGCCATTTCTTGGCGATGGCGCCGGCGCCGACGATGGGCGCAGTCAGCCGCGCCGACGAGCGACCGCCGCCGCGCGGGTCGCGGAAGCCGTATTTCTGCGTGTAGGTGTAGTCGGCGTGCCCCGGGCGGAAGGTCTCGGCGATGTTGCCGTAGTCCTTGCTGCGCTGGTCCTCGTTGCGGATCAGCAGCGCGATCGGCGTGCCTGTCGTCTTGCCTTCATAGAGTCCGGATAGGATTTCCACGGTATCGGATTCGCGCCGCTGGGTGACGTGGCGCGAAGTGCCCGGTTTGCGGCGGTCGAGGTCGTGCTGGATGTCGGCCTCGGCAAGCGCCATGCCGGGCGGACAGCCGTCGACCACGCAGCCGATCGCGGGCCCATGCGATTCGCCGAACACGGTGACACAGAACAGTTTGCCGAGTGTGCTGCCAGACATGGAATAAGCCGGAAAAAAGCCGAAAGAATGCGCCGAAGTCTAGCACAGGCGCGGCTTCTGGCACGGATCGACATGGCCCGTTGAACTTGCCGTCATGCACATGTTCTATCCTGAACATCTCACTCATACGAGGACCGCCCATGAACACCACGCAACACGTCACCACCCTCGGCCAGAGCATCTGGCTGGACAACCTGTCGCGCAGCCTGCTCCATGACGGCACGCTGGCCAGGCTGATCGCCGAGGACGGCGTCTCGGGCGTAACCTCGAATCCGTCGATCTTCCAGAATGCCCTGGCCACCAGCCCCTATTACGCTGACGACTTGGCGCGGTTGAAAGCCGGCGAACCGGATGTCGAGCGGCGCTACGAGGCGCTGGTCATCCCCGACATCCAGGCTGCCTGCGATCTGCTGCTGCCCGCCTATGAAGCCAGCGGCGGCAACGACGGCTACGTCAGCCTGGAAGTCGCACCGCGCTGGGCCTACGACTCGACGCGCACGGTGGAAGAGGCGCAACGTCTGTCCGCCGCCGTGAACCGCCGCAACCTGCTCATCAAGGTGCCGGGCACGCCCGAAGGCGTCAGCGCATTCGAAGCGCTGACCACGCTCGGCATCAACGTCAACGTGACCCTGTTGTTCTCGATAGCCCAGACCGAGGCGGTCTTCCATGCCTATATCCGCGGCCTCAGCGCACGCGTGCAAGCCGGCGCCGACGTGCGCCGCAGCAAGGCGGTGGCCAGCCTGTTCCTGTCGCGCGTCGATACGCTGGTCGATAGGCAATTGACCGCCATCGGTACCCAGGCGGCACTGTCGCTGCGCGGCAAGGCCGCGGTGGCGATGGCCAAGCTCGCATATCAACGCTATCTGCGGATTTTTCATGGCGAGGCCTTCGCCACGCTGGCGCAGCAGGGCGCCACGCCGCAGTACCTGCTGTGGGCGAGTACCGGCGTGAAAAATCCGGACTACCGCGATCTGCTGTATGTCGAACCGCTGATCGGCCCGGAAACCATCAACACCCTGCCCGACAAGACGCTCGCCGCACTGCGCGACCACGGCGATCCGGTACCGCGTGTGGCGCAAGGCGTCCCCGAAGCCGAGGCACAACTGGCGGAACTGGCCCGCCTGGGTCTCGACATGGATGCCGTCGGCAACACCCTGCAGGACGACGGCGTCAAATTGTTCGAGGCCGCATTCCAGAAGCTGCTGCTGCAGACCGGCTAGGTTCGCCCGACCCTGCGTACGTTGTGGATGTCATGGAAGTTCGGCATCATCGACCCGCCGCATATCGCGTCACCCCCTGATCATCACCAAGGAACCAATACATGAAAGCACGCGCTGCTGTTGCCTGGGAGCCGAAGAAACCGCTGTCGATCGAGGAAGTGGAGGTCGACGGCCCGCGCGAGGGCGAGGTCCTGCTCCAGGTTGTCGCCAGCGGCGTGTGCCACACCGACGCCTTCACGCTGTCGGGCGACGACCCGGAGGGCGCCTTCCCCTGCATCCTCGGTCACGAAGGCGGCTGCATCGTGGTGGAATGCGGACCCGGCGTGAAAACGCTGAAGCCGGGCGACCACGTGATCCCGCTCTACATCCCGGAATGCGGCCACTGCGAATACTGCGCCTCGCCCAAGACCAACCTGTGCCAGTCGATCGCCGCCACCGTGTGGACCGGCTACATGCCCGACGGCACGCGCCGTTTCTCGAAGAACGGCAAGCCGATCTTCCACTACATGGGCTGCTCGACTTTTTCCGAATACACCGTGGTGCCGGAAATCGCGCTCGCCAAGATCAATCCTGTCGCGCCGCTCGACAAGGTCTGCCTGCTCGGCTGCGGCGTCACCACCGGAATCGGCGCGGTGCTCAACACCGCGAAGGTCGAACCCGGCTCCACCGTCGCGGTGTTCGGCCTCGGCGGCATCGGCCTGTCGGCGATCCAGGGCGCGGTGATGGCCAAGGCCGGCCGCATCCTCGCAATCGACCTCAATCCCGACAAGTTCGAGATGGCCAAGGCGCTCGGCGCGACCGACTTCATCAATCCCCGCGAGGTCAACGGCTCGATCTCGGAATACATCCGCGACCTGACCAAGGGCGGCGTCGACTATTCGTTCGAGTGCATCGGCAACGTCAACGTCATGCGCGACGCGCTCGAGTGCACCCACATGGGCTGGGGCGTCTCGACCGTGATCGGGGTCGCCGGCGCCGGTAAGGAAATCTGCACCCGGCCCTTCAATCTGGTGGTGGGCCGCACCTGGAAAGGCACCGCGTTCGGCGGCGTCAAGGGCCGCAGCCAGCTGCCGGGCTACGTCGACAATTACATGGCGGGCAAGATCGAACTCGACAGTCTGGTGACCCACACCATGCCGCTGGAAGACATCAACCGCGCCTTCGACCTGATGCACGAAGGCAAGAGTATCCGTTCGGTCATCATTTTCTGAAAGTACCCATGAAACAAATCGAAAGAATCAAGGAATTCGGCGGCTGGCTCGAACGCTGGCAGCACGAGTCGACTGCGTGCCAGTGCACCATGACCTTCTCGGTCTACCTGCCGCCGCAGGCTGCGACCCGGAAGCTGCCGGTGGTTTACTGGCTGTCGGGCCTGACCTGCACCGACGACAACGTGCGGGTGAAGGCCGGCGCCCAGCGCTACTGCGCCGAACTGGGGCTGATCCTGGTCATGCCCGACACCAGCCCGCGCGGCGAGGGCGTGCCCGACGTGCCCGAGCGCTACGACCTCGGCCAGGGCGCGGGCTTCTACGTCAACGCCACCCAGGCGCCATGGGCAACGCATTACCAGATGTACGACTACGTCACGCGCGAACTGCCCACGCTGGTCGAGGCGAATTTCCCCGCGATTCCCGGGAAACGCGCCATCAGCGGCCACTCGATGGGCGGCCACGGGGCACTCGTCTGCGCCCTGAAAAACCCCGGCATGTATGCCTCGGTCTCCGCCTTCGCCCCGATCTGCAATCCGGTGGTCAGTCCCTGGGGCCAGGGCTGCTTCGGCGCCTATCTCGGCGACGATAAAAAAGCCTGGGAAGCCTACGACGCCACCTGTCTCGTCAAGGCCGGTGCGCCCTTGCCGCCTGCGCTGATCGACCACGGCACCGCCGACGAATTCCTGGCCGAGCAGTTGTTCCCGCAGAACCTGCAGGCCGCTTGCGCGACACGCGGCATTCCGCTCACGCTGCGGATGCAGGAGGGCTACGACCACAGCTACCATTTCATCGCCACCTTCATCGGCGAGCATCTGGCGTTTCACGCACAAGCGATGGCGCGCTGAACTGTCGGCATTGCGCCGCTTCCCGTTCCGGATCAAGCAAGAACAATTTATGTCGGGCTAAAAAATCTTGAATGGACAGGCGGCACGCCGAGGAACAGGATTGTCGTTTCCAGCACCGCACGCAAGGCGTGCGCGCATGGAGTCCAGAAAACGATGCAAGGAGATCCGACATGACCCTGACCTACACCCGCCTGCCCGCCCGCAATCTCGACAAGAGCGCCGGCCTGCTGCGCCCTGCCTGCATCCTGCCCGAGCGGGTTGAACTGGATAACCCGGCGCTCGACGTCATGACCGACTTTCGTCGCCTGACGGCCTTCATCGCCACGCCCGGCGACACCATCAAGCAGGCGGAAGAACGCATGATCCGCCGCAAGGTGCGCCTGCTGTTCGTCATGGACAGCCAGGACCGCGTCGCCGGCCTGGTGACCCGCACCGACATCCACGGCGAGAAGCCCATGCAGGTCGTGCAAAGCCGCGGCATCCGCCGCGACGAAGTGCTGGTGGCCGACATCATGACGCCGGTGGAACGGCTGGAAGCGGTCGACTACGACGACATCGCCCATGCCCGCGTCGGCCACGTGCTGGAAACGCTCAAGGCGCGCGGCCGGCAGCATGCCCTGGTGATCGAGCACACCGGCGGCCGGCAAATGGTGCGCGGCCTGCTGTCGCTGTCGCAGTTGTGCAAACAGCTGGGGGTCAACGTCGAAACCACCGAAGTGGCCAATACCTTCATCGAGATCGAACAGCACCTGGCGCACGCCTGAGTCATCCGCCTGCCTTCCGCTCAGGCGGGGGCGGGCGGGTTGCCGAGCACGCGGTAGGTGCTCTGCACGAAGCCGCTTTCATAGGTGCGGGTCCGGACGTGCTCAAGATGGATATCCTGCGGTACCGGGCCGAACAGCGGAATGCCCGAACCGAGCAGCACGGGAATCCGCGTGAGCGTGATCTCTGCGATCAGGCCGGCCCGAAGAAACCCCTGGATGAGCTGGCCGCCGTCCACGTAAACCGAGCGTGCACCGGAACGTTCAAGATACCCGGCCAGTTCGGCCACCGACCCGGAAAACAGCTCGACGGCATCGGCAAGTGCTGCGGGAAGCGCCTGCCGGGTCAATGTCCGGCTGAACACGACCACCCTGCGTCCGGGATAGGGCCATTCCCCGAACGTCAGCGCTGTTTCGAAGGTATTGCGCCCCATCACCAGCGCGTCGATGCCCGCCATGAAGTCGGCATAGCCATGGTCGTCGGTCGAATCGGAGGCGCCGATCAGCCAGTCGAGATTGCCGTCCGGTCGGGCAATGAATCCATCCAGGCTGGTGGCGATGAAGACGGAAAACCGGATGCTCACGACTGTTTCCCCTCATGGAAACGATGCATGGCGGCATGCGCATGGGCCGGCAGCATACGTCAACCTTTTGCCGCCGCACGGCCAAAGACCTCATGGACAGGGCGGTTTTACGGCGCCGTCAAGGTTTTCCCGCACGGCGTCTTGTGCTCAAATCCGGTACTCCGGATGCGTCGACGCGCGCCGGAGGAGCGAGATTGCCCACCCCATAACAAGCACATGAACATTTCCGTCAGCGAACTGATCGTCCGGTATCTGGAACGCCTGGGCATCGACCACATCTTCGGCATGCCGGGTGCGCATGTACTGCCCATCTACGACCGCCTGCACGATTCGGGCGTGAAGAGCGTGCTGGTCAAGCACGAACAGGGCGCTGCCTTCATGGCGGGCGGCTACGCGCGGGTCTCGCACCAGCCCGCGGCCTGCATCGCCACGGCAGGCCCCGGCGCGACCAACCTGCTGACCGGCATCGCCAATGCCTATGCCGAACGGCTTCCAGTACTGGCGATCACCGGCGAGACCTCCACCTACATCTTCGGCCGCGGCGGCCTGCAGGAAAGCTCGGGGGAAGGCGGCGCCATCGACCAGGGTGCGCTGTTCGCCAGCGTCACCCGCTACCACAAGCTCATCGAACGCACCGACTATCTGGGCCAGGTGCTGAACCAGGCTGCACAGGCGCTGCTTGGGCGCGAACCGGGGCCGGTGCTGCTGTCGATCCCCTACAACGTGCAGAAGGAGAGAGTCGACGACAGCGTGCTCGACCAGATCCACTTTCCGCGCAAGGCCGCCGTCCGGCACACAGCCTCGATCGCCGAACTCGCCGAGCTGCTGCGCGCCGCGCACACCCCGGTCATCGTCGCCGGCTACGGCTGCATCCAGGCAGGGGCACGCGACGTCGTTGCTGCCCTGGCGACACAATTCAACATTCCGGTCACCACCAGCCTCAAGGCCAAGGGCGTGGTCGCCGAGGGCTCGCCCCTATCGCTCGGCTGTCTCGGCGTCACGTCCAACGGCGATGCCTATCGCTACCTCGTCGATCACGCCGATCTGCTGGTCTTCCTCGGCGCCAGCTTCAACGAGCGCACCAGCTATCTATGGGACGCCAAATTGCTGGGCGGCAAGAAAGTCGCCCAGGTCGACCGCGATGCGACGCAACTCGGCCGCGTGTTCCAGCCCGACGTGGCGATCTGCGGCGACATCCGCGCCGTGGCGGAAGATCTCCTCGCCACCCTCCGGGCCGACGCCATGCCGCCCAAGACGCTGGATCGCCTCGATGGCCATCGGCGTGCCGCCGTCCTGACGGCCGATGAACCCGACGCGGCATCGGCACAGTCCTTCCGCCTGATGCAGGGGTTCTTCAGCCGGCTCGCGCGGCACTTCCCGCACAACGCCCTGGTGTTAGACGACAACATCGTCTTCGCGCAGAGCTACTTCGACGTCTCCGACCGCAACCACTACTTCCCCAATTCCGGCATTTCGTCGCTGGGCCACGCGATCCCCGCTGCCATCGGCGCGCGCTGCTTTGCGAAAGACAGCCCCACCTTCGCCATCCTCGGCGACGGCGGCTTCCAGATGTGCTGCATGGAAATGATGACTGCGGTGAACTACGGCATTCCGCTCAATGTGGTGGTGATCAACAACGGCACGCTCTCGCTCATCCGCAAGAACCAGTTCCAGCTCTACGGCGAACGCTACATCGACTGCGACTTCACCAACCCCGATTTCGGCCTGCTCGCGCAATCGTTCGGAGTCCATCATTACCGCATCGAAACCGAGGCCGAGCTCGACGTCCTGTTCGCAAACGCCGACCTGACCGGCACGATCAACCTCATCGAGATCCTGCTCGACAAACACGCCTTCCCACGCTACCTGTCGGCTCGCTAACCCTGACGAACAGATCGCGGCGCAACCGCCGCCATCATGCCGTTCAGCGCCGGGCGGCTGACGGGGCGCTCGACGTCGAAACCGTGGCGACACGGGATGCGGCCCGGCGCGCGCGTCCGACCTGCCACGCTCCATCCCCTACCCGCTCGGCAGATTTGCGCTATAAATACCAACTATGGGCACCCGAACCGATCATTAATAACAGGGAGAGCATCATGTCATTGCCACTGCGTTTCCTGGCCATCGCGGCCGCGTTCCTCATCGCACACACAGCCAGTGCAGCCCCCATCGTCATCAAGTATTCCCACGTCGTGGCCGACCAGTCACCCAAGGGGCAGGCCGCGCTGAAATTCAAGGAATTGGCCGAGAAGAAGTTTCCAGGCGTGGTCGAAGTGCAAGTCTTCCCGAACAGCCAGCTCTACGGCGACGGCAAGGAGATGGAAGCCCTGCTGCTCGGAGACGTGCAGATCATCGCGCCCTCGCTGGCCAAATTCGGCAAATACACCAAGAAACTGCAGGTCTTCGACCTGCCTTTCCTGTTCGACAACATCCAGGCAGTCGACCGCTTCCAGGATGGCCCGGTGGGCCAGGCGCTGCTGAACTCCATGACGGATAAAGGCATCAAGGGCCTCGGTTACTTGCACAACGGCATGAAGCAGCTGTCGGCCAACAAGCCGCTGCGCACGCCGGCGGACGCGAAAGGCCTGAAATTCCGTATCCAGAGCTCGGACGTGCTCGAAGCGCAATTCAAGGCTGTCGGCGCCAACCCGCAGAAACTCGCCTTCGCCGAGGTCTACCAGGCACTGCAATCAGGCGTGGTGGATGGCACCGAAAATCCGTGGTCGAACATCTACACCAAGAAATTCCACGAGGTCCAGAAATACATCATGGAATCCGACCATGGCGTGCTCGATTACATGGTCGTCACCAACGCGGGCTGGTGGAACGGCCTGCCCCCGAACATCCGCAAGGGCTTGAACGAGGCGATGGTCGAGTCGATCAAGTACGGCAACAAGATCGCCTTTGACGAAGATGCCAATTTCCGCCAGAAAGTGATCGACGACAAGAAGGCCGAAGTGTTGCCCATGACCCGGGCCGAGCTCAACCAGTGGCGCAAGGCCATGGCCCCGGTGTGGAGACAGTTCGAGCCTGAGATCGGTCGGGACGTCATCAACGCCGCACTCAAGGCCAACGAGCGCTAAGGCTGTGGGGCCGGCCCGACGGCCCTTTTTTCCGGGCCTGCATTCTTGATCAGGCACCCTATGAAGATTCTCGACCGCATCGAGGAGTTGATTGTCATCGTCATGCTTGCGCTGATGACGCTGCTGACCTTCCTGCAGGTGGTCATGCGCTATGGATTCAATTCCGGTTTCCCATGGGCACTGGAACTGACCACGGTATTTTTCGCCGCGATGATTTTCGTCGGCATCTCGTATGGTGTGCGGACGGGCGCGCACATTGGCGTCGATGCGCTGGTCAAGCGGTTCCCTCCCGGATTGCGCCGCGCGATATCCATCGTCATCGTCTTGCTATGCCTGCTCTATGCCGGACTCGTGATCTACGGCTCGTGGGTCTACGTCAGCAAGATGAAACTCATCGGCATCGAGCTGGAGGACCTGCCCATCCCCATCTGGATCGTACGGTCCATCCTGCCCCTCGGCTACCTGCTGCTGGTGCTGCGGCTCGGACAGGTCCTGTGGGCACTGATCACCGGCCGTTCCGACCGGCTGCACCTCGGCAACGAAGTCGACGATGCGCTCAAGCTCAAAAGCAGGGACGCACCATGAGCACCGCGTTCCTGTTCGCTTCGCTCTTCCTCCTGATGGCGCTGGGCATGCCGGTAGCCATTTCCCTGGGCCTGTCCAGCATGCTGACGATCCTGTTCTTCGCCGAGGACTCGCTGGCCAGCCTGTCGATCAAGCTGTACGAGACCAGCGAGCACTACACGCTGATGTCGATCCCGTTTTTCATCCTGGCCGGCACCATGATGAGCACCGGCGGCGTAGCCAAGCGCATGGTGCGCTTTGCGGTGGCGGCCGTCGGCCATCTGCGCGGCGGGCTGGCCATTGCCAGCGTGCTGGCCTGCACGCTGTTTGCCGCCGTATCCGGATCGAGCCCGGCCACCGTGGTGGCGATCGGCTCCATCGTGATCGCCGGCATGGTCAGGAACGGCTACCCGAAGGCCTTTGCCGCCGGGGTGATCTGCAACGCGGGAACGCTGGGCATCCTGATCCCGCCATCCATCGTGATGGTGGTCTATGCCTCGGTCACCGAGCTCTCGGTCGGGCGCATGTTCATGGCCGGCATCCTCCCTGGCCTGCTGTTGTCCGGCATGCTGGCGGCGGCGGTCTGGTGGCGTGCCGGCAAGCTGACGCTCACACGCACCGAGCGCGTCGGTTCGCGCGAATTGCTGATCGCATTCAAGGACTCGATCTGGGGCCTGGCCCTGCTGGTCATCATCATGGGCGGCATCTACGGCGGCGTGTTCACGCCGACCGAAGCGGCGGCCGTCGCTGCCGTGTACGCCACGCTCATCGCGATCTTCGTCTATCGCGACATCGGCGTGCGCCAGCTTCCCGGAGTGCTGATGGAATCCGGCAAGACAACCGTGATGCTGATGTTCATCGTCGCCAATGCTCTGCTGTTCGCTCACGTACTGACGACCGAACGCATCCCGCAGACCATCGCGGAACACATCGTCGCCGCCGGCATGGCCCCGTGGATGTTCCTGCTGGTGGTCAACCTCATCCTTCTGGTGGCGGGCAATTTCATGGAGCCCACCGGCATCATCCTGATTCTGGCGCCGATCTTCTTTCCGATCGCCACTCACCTCGGCATCGACCCGATCCACCTCGGCATCATCATGGTCGTCAACATGGAGATCGGGATGATCACGCCGCCGGTGGGGTTGAA
Source organism: Thiobacillus denitrificans (assembly GCA_002343685.1). Lineage (GTDB taxonomy): Bacteria > Pseudomonadota > Gammaproteobacteria > Burkholderiales > Thiobacillaceae > Thiobacillus > Thiobacillus denitrificans_A. The sequence goes on from DDRS01000016.1 coordinate 42,183, forward strand.
CCTGTTCGTCACCAGCGGCATCACCGGCATGAGTCTGGTGCAGGTCACGCGGGCTGCGCTGCCATGGCTGGTGGTCCTGCTCGTCTTCCTGATGATGGTGACCTACATCCCGCAAATCAGCCTGGTGTTGCCGCAGCTGGTTTTCGATTGAAGGATCCACGCAAGCGCTGCCCGGCTTGACGATGCCAGGTCGCTCTGACACAGTCGGAGCACTTCTTTGAACCCCTTAGGACATCAGCAATGGATACCGCCAAGCTGTACGCACAACTCATCCAGAGCGCAGGCGAGGACATCTCGCGCGACGGATTACTGAAAACCCCCGAGCGCGCGGCCGCCGCGTTCAAGTTCCTGACGCAGGGCTATACACAGTCGCTGGACGAGGTTCTCAACGATGCCGTGTTCGATTCGGACAACAACGAAATGGTCATCGTCAAGGACATCGAGCTGTATTCGATGTGCGAGCACCATCTGCTGCCATTCGTCGGCAAGGCTCATGTGGCCTATCTGCCGAAAGGCAAGGTGATCGGCCTGTCGAAGATCGCGCGCATCACCGACATGTTCGCGCGCCGCCTGCAGATCCAGGAGCAACTCACCACCCAGATCGCCGACGCCATCCAGGCCGCCACCGGTGCGGCCGGCGTCGGCGTCGTCATCGAGGCCCAGCATTTCTGCATGATGATGCGCGGCGTGCAGAAACAGAATTCGTGGACCATCACCTCGATGATGCTGGGTGCCTTCCGCGACAACGATCGTACCCGGCAGGAATTCCTCCAGCTCGTCGCCAAATCGCATTAGGCACGCAGCCGTCGGGATTTAACCGGCCGACGACACGGCTCAGCCCATGCCGCCCGCCTGTTTCTCCGACCGCCCAACCAGCGCCAGCCTGGGTTTGCCTGTTGCTTTCCCTAGGGCAGCGATGACGGCCCGGGAAATTTGCGATGCCCCGTCCGAATCGCGCGACACCGGAAGCTCGGAACGCACGCTGTAGGCGCCGCTCTCCAGCTTGAACACGCTCACCGCCTCGGCCAGCTTGCCCGCCTGGTCCTGCAGACTCTCGGCCGCAGCCGCAGCTTCTTCGACCAGCGCCGCGTTCTGCTGCGTCATCTCGTCCATCTGGCCGACGGCCTGGTTGACCTGTTCGATCCCGGCGCTCTGTTCCTGGCTCGCCGCCGCAATCTCGCTCATGATGTCGGTGACCCGTTTGACCGATGTGACGATCTCGTCCATGGTCTTG
>DDRS01000016.1:43762-68879 GCA_002343685.1 Thiobacillus denitrificans
CCAGCTGGTTGGCCTGGCGGGCATTCTCGGCGTTCTGCTTGACGGTGCTGGTCAGCTCTTCCATCGAGGAGGCCGTCTCTTCCAGACTCGAGGCCTGCGATTCGGTACGCGACGACAGGTCGGCGTTGCCGGAGGCTATCTCGCGTGAGGCGACGGCTATGGTCTCGGTGCCGTGACGCACCTGGCCAACAATGGTCACCAGGCTGGCGTTCATGTCTTTCAGTGCTTGCATCAGCTGGCCGACTTCATCCGTGGAGTGGACGTCGATACGCTGCGTCAGGTCGCCGGTTGAAACAATGCGCGCAAGCTTCACTGCATGGTTGATCGGAGTCGTGATGGAACGCGTGATCAGCCAGGCGGCCAAGCTGCCGAGCAGCAGCGACAAGACCATCATGAAAAGCATGAACACGCGCGCACTGGCATAGGTCGCCTCCGCATCCGCCACAGCCCGGGCACTTCCCTTTTCCTGAAGCCCGGCCATGTCTTCCAGGGCCTTGATCCATTGCTCCTGTGCCGGGCGTGCCTCATCGACCAGCACCTGGGTCGCCGCAATGGGGTTGCCGAGCGCAAACCCCATTGCCTTGTCGAGCAGGGGATCGGTCTTTGCACGCGCCGCCGCAATCCTGGCGAGCCGTGATTTTTCCTCCTCGCCCGTTACCATGGTGGCCAGCTTCCTGCTTGCCTCGGCATACTGCATCCGCTGCGCCTGGATACGCTTCGCTTCGGCTTCCATGGCGCCGTCGTCCGTCAGCAGGACAAGATTGCGGACCGAGATGGCGACGGTTTGCAACGTATCGCGCATGGTGCCGACCAGTTTGATCTTGACCATGTGATCCCCCGTCACCTGGTCAAGATGGCCCTGGATCTGTGACATCCGTATCAGGCCGAACGCTGCAACCAGCAGCACCAAGACCAGGACCAGACCGAATCCGGCGCCCATCCGGGCGCCAATTTTCATGTTTGTGAACGACATTTCCTACCTATGTATTGAACAAGTACGGATTTCCTGAACACCCGAATTCCGGGCTCGAAGCCGGCATACGACGCCAAGGATGGAGCGGAGAGGATGGGGAATGTACTTGTGCCGCATGACAGCGGTGTGACTGCGTGTGACGACGGCGTGCCGCACCGTCATGGGCAAGGCCCGATGAGATCGAAGCAGGGCTCCCGATCGGAGCCCGTCAGAATGGCGCGGAACGCTCGAACACGAGCGCTTCGCCGGTCAGCGGATGGGCGAAGCGCAGGGCGCAGGCATGCAAGAGCAGACGCCCAGCCTGGACCTGCACATCCGGCGGCGCATACAGGGTATCGCCCAGGATGGGATGGCCCAACTCGCGCAGATGGACGCGCAACTGATGCGAACGGCCGGTGACCGGTTCGAGTTCGACGCGCGTACGCGTTCCGGTTTCGTCGATCTCCAGCACGCGCCAGCGAGTGAGACTCGGCTTGCCGTGAATGCGATCGACCATCCGCAGTGGCCGCCTGGGCCAGTCGACGATGATGGGCAGGTCGATCGTTCCCCAACCGCCCGGCACAGCGTCCAGTCTGCCGGCCACGATTGCGACGTAGCGCTTCGACACCTCGCGTGCCGCGAAGGCCACGCTCAGTGCGCGCTGCGCCTCCGCGCCGCGCGCCATCACCATCAAACCGGACGTGGCCATGTCGAGCCGATGTACGATCAAGGCATCGGGATAACGGGCCTGCGCCCGCGCACTCAGGCAATCCTGCTTGTCGACACCGCGCCCCGGCACGGCCAGCAGGCCGCTGGGCTTGTCGAATACCAGCAGGGTGTCGTCGGCGTAGAAAGGCTCGATGGCAACGCTGCCTGGGGTCGGCGTCATGCTCACCGATCGAGTGGGGTTTTTCTTACGCCTGAAGCCCGTCCAGCAATGCCAGCCCCCACGCCACGCCAAAGCCGTTGGCATCGCTCATCACCGCACCCAGCCCGCCCTTGCAGCTGTGGCCGGACAGATCCATGTGCAGCCACGGCGTGTCGCCGACAAAGCGCGACAGGAAGCGGGCGGCGAGGATGTGGTCGGCTTCGCCTTCCATGCTGCACTGCTTGACGTCGGCCACGGTCGAGTCGAGGCTGCTGTCGTAGTCCTCGGGGTAGGGAAAGACGACGATGCGTTCGCCGCTCACCGTCGCCGCGCGCGAAGCCGAGTGCGCCAGCGCGCTGGAGGTGGCGAACACGCCGGACATGCGGCTGCCGAGCGCGTAGTGCATGGAGCCGGTGAGCGTGGCGAAGTCGGCGATGAGCACAGGCTTGGCCCTGGCCGCCAGCGTCAGCGTGTCGGCCAGCACCATGCGGCCTTCGGCGTCGGTATGGACGACTTCGATGGTGGTGCCATTCAGGGCCGCGACCACTTCGTTCTGCCGGTAGGCCTGCGGGCTGATGTGGTTCTCGGCGAGCGCGACCCAGCCGTCCAGCGCAACCGGCAGTTTCAGCTTCGATGCCGTGGCGAGGATGCCCAGCACGACCGCCGAGCCGTTCATGTCCTCGTGCATGCCCTGCATGTACTTGGCCGGCTTGAGGTTGTGGCCGCCGGTGTCGAAGCAGATGCCCTTGCCCACGAACGCGACCGGCCTGGCCTTGCCGGCCTTGCCCTTGTAACTGATGCGCACGATCGCCGCGTCCCTGGCCGGCGAGCCCTGCGCCACCGCGCAGAAGGCACCGGCACCCATCTTCTTCAGTTTGTCGAAGCTGTATTCCTCGACCGTCCAGCCGTACTGCTTGGCCAGCGTCTTGATCCGTTTGCGGTAGACGCCGGGCGTGAGTTCGTCCGGCCCCTGCACGGTGAGGCTACGGGTCAGGAGATTGCCTTCGGCCAGGGCCTGCGCGCGGGCAAAGCCGCTGGCCGACTTGTAGCCGAACAGCTGCACGCGCTTGAGCACCGTGTCGGTTTTGGATTTGCGCGACGGCAGCGGCACGGCGTTGACCAGCGCGGTATACACCGCCGCCTCGGCGGCACGCGCCTTGAATGCCTCCTCGCCGAACACGGCCAGTGCCAGCGATTTCGGATGCTCGGCCATCAGGTGTGCGAGCGCCTTGCGCACCAGTTCATGGGTTTCGAAGGTGCTGGCATCGGCCTTGAGCATGGCAAACACCGCAAGCGTGCCGCCGGTCAGCTGCACCGCCACCGGCGACTTCGCCAGCGCGTCGACCTTGAGCTCGCGTCGCTTCATCACGGCCTTGAGTTCAGCGCTGCCAGGCAGTTCGGGCAGGGTTTTCGACACCGGCAACAGCACGAGCGCATGGCCTGCGTCCTCCAGCGATTTGGCTGTGATTTCCTGTTTGTTTTCAGCGAGTTTAGGCAGCATGTGGGTTCCTTGGGGGTGGCGTTTTTCTTGATGGTTGGCGGGGTTTACCGGATAATTGCGCGTTTGAATTTTTCCGGCGCTTTTTCCGAGCCCATCCATTAAGGGTAACCGAATGAAGATTGAAGACAAGAAACGCGTGCTGCGCGAAATGGTGTTGCACCGCCGTTTTGAAGAGCGCTGCTATCAGGCCTATATCGAACGCAAGATCGGCGGCTTCCTCCACCTCTACCCTGGCCAGGAAGCTTGCTGCAATGGCGTGATGGAGGCCGCACGCCCCGGTCATGACTACGTCATCACCGGCTACCGCGACCACGTCCACGCGATCAAGTGCGGGGCCGATCCGAAAGCCGTGATGGCCGAACTGTATGGCAAGGAAACCGGCTCCTCCAAGGGACGCGGCGGTTCGATGCACATCTTCGACGGCGACAAGCGCTTCATGGGTGGCTACGCGTTGGTGGGCGGTCCCTTTCCGCTCGCGGCCGGCATCGCCAAGGCGATCCAGCTCAAGGGCGGCGACGAGATCGCCATCTGCTTCCTCGGCGACGCCGCCAACAACCAGGGCGTGTTCCACGAAACACTGAACATGGCGGCGCTGTGGAAACTGCCGGTGCTGTTCGTCTGCGAAAACAACCTGTACGGCATCGGCACCTCGATCGAGCGTTCCACCGCCGTGGTGCACCAGCACAAGCGCGTCGCCGCCTACAACATCCCGGCCGACGAATGCGACGGCCAGGATATCGAAATCGTTTACGAAGCCGCGCGCAAGGCAGTCGACCATGTGCGCTCGGGCAACGGTCCCTACTTCCTCGAACTGATGACCTACCGCTATCGCGGCCATTCGATGTCCGATTCGCGCGGCTACCGTTCGCGCGAAGAGGAAGAACTGTGGAAGCAGCGCGACCCCATCTTCATCCTGCGCGACCGCCTGATCAAGGACGGCGCAATGACCATGGCCGACTTCGAGACGCTGGAAAAGGAAACCGACGCCTACATCGAGAACGAAGTCATCAAGTTCTCCGAGGAATCCCCCGAACCGCGCGTCGAGGACCTCGAAAAATACGTGTTCGCCGATCGCGAAACCCAGCTCCCGTGGCTCACGGGCAAGGCCGCTTAAGGTTTAAGGAAAAGACAGCATGGCAAACATCATGTACTGGGAAGCGATTCAGCGCGCCCACGACGAAGAAATGGCGCGTGACCCGCTGGTCATCTGCATGGGCGAAGACATCGGCGTGGCCGGCGGCACCTACAAGGCCACCAAGGGCCTGTACGAAAAATACGGTCCGCTGCGCGTGATGGACACGCCGATTTCCGAAGGCGGCTTCACCGGCCTCGGCATCGGCGCCTCCTTCCTCGGCGTCCGACCCATCATTGAAATCATGTCGGTCAACTTCGCCTGGCTGGCGATGGACCAGATGTTCAACTCCGCCGCCAAAGTGCGCTACATGTCGGGCGGCCAGCTGACCGCGCCGTGCGTGTTCCGCTCCGCCGGCGGCGCAGCCCACCAGCTCGGCGCGCAGCACTCGGCGCGCATGGAAAAGGTGTTCATGGGCATCGCCGGCCTGCGCGTGGTGACGCCGTCCAACCCCAAGCAGGCCTACGGCCTGCTGAAGTCGGCGATCCGCTGCGACGACCCGGTGTTCATCAACGAGCACGAGCTGATGTACAACATGAAGGGCGAAGTGCCCGACGGCGAATACTTCCACCCGCTGGAAGGCTCTGAAGTCGCACGCTCCGGCACCGACGTCACGCTGTTCGGCTACAACATCTCGGTACACTGGTGCCTGAAGGCTGCCGAAATCCTCGACAAGCAGTACGGCATCTCGGCCGAAGTCATCGACCTCTACTCGCTCGCTCCGCTCGACCGCGAAGGCATCAAGAAATCGGTCAGCAAGACCCATCGCGCCGTCATCGCCGAAGAGGACGAGGCGCCGGTCGGCGTCGGCTCCGAAGTCATCGCCATCATCAACGAAGAATGCTTCTTCGAGCTGGACGCCGCCCCGGTGCGCGTCCACTCCGCGCTGGTGCCGCAGCCCTACAACCACACGCTGGAAAAAGCGGCGATCCCGGATCACGAGGATGTGGTGAAGGCGGTACTGAAGCTCTTTGGCAAGGCTTAAGGGATCAGGGGCCAGGATTCAGGGGTCAGGGAGTGAACAACTACCGGGATCTGAAGGTCTGGCAGATGGCGATGAAATTGACAGAAGACATCTACCGAACCACCGAATCCTTTCCCTCCCGGGAAACCTATGCGCTGGCCAATCAACTCCAGCGTGCAGCCGTTTCCATCCTGTCCAATATTGCGGAAGGCCACGCAAGAAGTTCGACAAAGGACTACTTGCGTTTTGTATCGATTTCGCAGGGTTCGCTGGCTGAAGCAGAAACACAGCTCGAACTCGCGCACCGGCTGGGTTATATCCCCCAAGCCGAGTTGCTTTGTCTGCTTGACAGACCAACGAGGTTGGACGTATGTTGCATGGCCTGAGAAGCGCGCTGGCCACAAAACTATCGCCAACTCCCTGACCCCTGAATCCTGACCTCTGAATCCTATGAATCATTACGCCATCACGATGCCGCAACTCTCGGACACCATGACCGAGGGCGTGGTCGTCACCTGGGAAAAACAGCCGGGTGATCGCGTCGAGCGCGGCGACATCGTCGCCACGGTCGAAACCGACAAGGCCATCATGGACGTCGAGGTATTCAAGGCCGGCTACCTGGCCGGCCCGCTGGCTGACGTCGGCGCGACCATCGCCGTCGGCGCCGCGCTCGGCTACATCACCGACACCGCGGGCGACGTGGCGATCGCCGCCGGGGAAGTGGTGGCCGAACAGGCGCAGACGGAAATGATCCCGCACCACGCCGGCACGCCGATCGTGATGCCGCAACTGTCGGACACCATGACCGAAGGCGTCGTCGTCACTTGGGAAAAGCAGCCCGGCGACAGCATCCGCCGCGGCGACATCGTCGCCACGGTCGAAACCGACAAGGCCATCATGGACGTCGAGGTGTTCCAGGAGGGCTTCCTGTCCGGACCGATCGCCGACGTCGGCAGCGTAGTCGAGGTCGGCCACCCGATGGCCTTCATCGTCGACGACGCCGCCAAGGCCAACGACACCGGCGTCACCATCAGCGCCGACCATAAGGTCAGGGACACGCACAAGGTCGCACCGCATGCCGCAGACAAGCCCGCCACCATCCCCGTGCCCAAGGCCGCGCCCGCGCAGGTCACCGCAGCCGGCAATGTGCCGCCGGTCGCGCGCGTGCCGGGCCGCCCGGCTTCGCCCTATGCCCGCAAGGTCGCAGCGCAACTCGGCGTGAACATCGCCGGTCTCGCCGGCAGCGGTCCCGCCGGCGTGATCCTCGCCGCCGACGTGGCGCGTGCGCGTCCCTCGATGCAGGAAGTCGCCCACTCGCTGCCGCAGGTCGATGTGCCGGGCCAGGGCCGCGCGATGACTTCGATGGAGAAGGCCGTCTCCCACGCGATGACCGCCTCGCTCACGCTGCCGACCTTCAACGTCACGGTGAACATCGACACCAGCAAGCTCACCGCCGCCGCCAAGGCGAACAAGGTGTCGGTGACGGTGGCGATCGCCAAGGCCTGCTCGGTCGCGATGGCGAAATTCCCGCGCATGAACTGGGCTTACCAGCCGGTCGACAAGCTGGTCGAACGCGCCAACCACGACTTCGGCGTCGCCGTGATGTCGAACGACGGCGGCCTGGTGGTGCCTATCCTGCACGGCATCGAGAAGAAGCCGCTGGAGGCGCTGCAGAGCGACTGGACCGGCCTCGTCGAGCGCGCACGGGTGCGCAAGCTGGCGCCGTCCGAGTATTCCAACCCCACCTTCACCATTTCCAACATGGGCATGCTGGGCGTGTCGCACTTCACCGCGATCCCCACCCCCGGCATCTCGGCGATCCTGGCGATTGCCGCCAACGGACCGCAGGGTACGCCTTTCACCATCACCGGCGACCACCGCGTGCTCAACGGTGCCGACGTCGCGCTGTATCTGGCGACGCTGAAGCAGACCATCGAAGCGCCTGACGCCTGGATGGCAGGCGAGGGGTCGGGGGTCAGGGGTCAGGGGTCAGGGAGCGTCGCTGCGGCTGCCGCCGCATCGGTCAGCCATGCTGCGCCGGCCGTTTCGCCCATCCCCGAAGGCAACTGGGACTTCCCGGTGGTCGTCGTCGGCGGCGGCCCCGGTGGCGAGGACTGCGCGCGCGACCTGGCCGATCACGGCATCAAGGTCATGATGGTCAACAACGAGCCCTTCCCCGGCGGCGAATGTCTGTGGCGCGGCTGCATCCCGTCCAAGGCCTGGCGCGCCGCGGCCGACGTCATCCGCAACCGCGCGCACGACGCGGAAATGGGCGTCGACGGTACCAATACGCCCAAGCTCAACTGGGAGCAGGTCGAGAAGCATCGCCGCTGGGTGCAGTCGAGCCGCGGCGAGATGGCTCTGAAGGCCGACAAGGGCATGAAGATCGACGTGCGCGAAGGCTACGGCGAATTCGTCGACGCCCACACGCTGAAGATCACCCCGGTCGAGGGCGAGCCCTACACCGTAAGCTTTGGCGCGGCGGTCATCGCCACCGGCGCCCCCGCCTTCGTGCCGCCGATTCCCGGCGCGCGCGAGAATCTGGCGACGGGCGGCGTGGTCACCTCCGACACCATCTGGAACCTCGCCACCCCGCCGAAGAAACTCGGCATCGTCGGCGGCGGCGTGATCGGCGTGGAAATGGCGCAGATCTTCCGCGACTTCGGCACCGAGGTGCTGATGCTGGAGCGCAACGAACGCATCCTCGCCGAAGTCGAGGAGGAAATCGCCAGGACCCTGATCGCCTCGCTGGAGAAGGAAATCACCGTCGTCACCAGCGCCGACATCAAGGAAGCGAGCGGCAAACCGGGCACGATGAAGCTGCGCTACGCAAATAAAGAAGGCGTCGAGTCGGTATTCGACTGCGACGTCATCCTGATGGCCACCGGCAAGCGCCCCGACACCCGCAAGCTCAACCTCGACAAGGTCGGCGTCGAGCTCGACGGCGCGGCGATCAAGGTCAACGCCCGCTGCCAGACCAGTGCGCCGCATATCTACGCGGTCGGCGACGTCATCGGCGGCTACATGCTGGCCCACACCGCCGCCACCCAGGGCCGTGTCGCCGCCAGCAACCTGCTCGGCCATGCCAGCGAATACGACCAGGACAAGGACTGTGGCGTCACCTTCTCGCGTCCGCAGGCCGGCTTCGTCGGCCTGTCGGTGGCGCAGGCCAAAGCCAAGGGCATCGACGCGGTGGAAGCCAAGATGCCGATGAGCATCGATGCCAAGGCGATGATCACCGGCGAAACCGAGGGCATGATCAAGCTGGTGGCCGACAAGGCCACGGGCCGCATCATCGGCGTGCACTACCTCGCCGACCATACCGACACCCTGATCGGTATCGGCGTGATGATGGTGGCCGGCGAGATGACGCTGACCCAGGTCGCCAAGGCGATCTTCCCGCACCCGACGCAGACCGAACTGTTCGGCGAACTGGCGCGGCGGTTGTTGAACCGCCTGCGGCGGACGGCGAAGAAGTAAGCGCCCTGCCACCTGATGTAAAAAGAGCCGCATCAGCGGCTCTTTTTACGTCAGGAAAACAAAGAATGAGAATGAACCCAGTGTCAGGCTTTTTCGGATATGCCGTCAGAAGTGGACACCATATGGAGCACTCGACTAGCGCAGGCGAGGATGCTTGTCTGCCGGTTTAAAATGATCCGGCCGGTGATCCAGGATGAATCCGTCGCGATTCGGCATGGCGACTCTTGCCAGACTTTCCGCAGTGATGGGCTCATCGCCTTTAAGAATATTGGCTTCAGACAGGATGTACCCGGTTACCGAATAGACCTCGTCATTCGTCAATGACCCTGGCGTATAGAACGGCATGGCGCGCTTGATGTAGTCAAACAATGTCGTTGCATAGGGCCAATAGCTTTCAACCGTCTTGACCGGCGCTTTCTTGGGATCATCGTTCACCAGTGTTCCCCTTCCGCCGAGCAGGCGATCGCCTACGCCGCCCTCCATTTTTTGCCCATGGCAGGAGGCACACTTTTCGTCGTAAACCTGTTTGCCCCTTGAAATCGTGCCACTGCCCGACGGCAGATCCCGTCCATCCGGCAAAGACGACACGAAATCCTGCAGGTCGTGTGCAGATGCCGGCTCTCCAAATCCATACCGCACCGGATCTGCGCCCACGGCATACGTATTCAATGCGAATAGAGCGCCGCACGCCGTTACCTGTAAAAAGAGTTTAGTAGTAGTGAACATTGCTGACTCTCCCCTCGGTATCAACTTTCCAGCTTTGGATTGCATTGAGATGGTAGATCGAGCCAATCGGGCCATTTAAACCCCGAACCTCAATTAGTTGCCCAAGCGTGGGTTGGACGTAGCCAGTTTCATCCACGCAACGGCTTTGCAAAATCGCTTCTTTACCGTCCCATACCCAGGGAAAACGAAAGCGTGTCTGGCAAATAGGCAGGATCGGGCCCTGCAGGTCCGCAGGCTTCCATGTTCTCCCTCCATCCGTAGACACATCGACACGTTTTATGCGTCCGCGTCCGGACCACGCCAACCCCGTAATTTCATAAAAACCGGGGCCTGAGAGCGTCATTTCTCCGGATGGTCGCGTAATGACCGACTTGGCATCCATGATCAAGGAAAATTGCACCGCCTTGCCGCTGGGAAGCAGGTCGGTATATTTCGAGGTTTCTTCGCGCGTCATGAACGGCTTGTCCGACAACTCGATTCGGCGAACCCACTTGATATGCGTATTGCCCTCGTATCCCGGCGCGATCAGACGTAACGGATAGCCTTGTTCAGGACGGATCGCCTCCCCATTCTGTCCATAGGCCAGGAAACAATCTTTCATTGCCTTGTCGATTGGGATGCTTCGCGTCATGACCGCAGCGTCGCCGCCCTCCACGAGCAACCATTTGGCGCCGGATTTGACACCCACTTCGTTCAGGATGGTCGACAGCGGAACCCCTGTCCATTCGGAAGTCGAGACGAGGCCGTGCGTACCTTGTACAGTTTTCAACGTAGGCTTCGACCACTCCGTGAGGCCATTGCCAGAACACTCAATGAAAAGAATTCGGGATATCGACGGGAAGCGCTTCACGTCCAGCATCGAGAATTTCTTTGGCTGCTTCACCATCCCGTGCACAAACACCTTGTGCGTGGCCGGATCAATTGTGGCGATGCCGCCATGATCCCGTTCGAAATGCAGCCCTGACGGAGTAATAATGCCTACGCCATGCTCCAGTGGCGTCATCGACCAAGAGGAGAGGGGGGTCTTGGTACCAAAGCGCCAACGAACCTCTGTTTCGAACTGGGAGCGCGTCCCATAACCCCCGTCTTCGCCAATGGCGGTGCCTGGAATTTTCGTGGCATCTTCCGGAACCGACCGCCATACCGCACCCGGCGGGGCTTTGCCTTCCAGGGACGGAGTGGTTTGCGCGATGGCTCTTCCGGCCACGCTCGAACTGGCGAGCACCGCGACGGAAGCCAGGAAATGTCGTCGATTTTGTGGTCGCTGAAGAGGATCAACGCTTCTTGCCGGCTCACCTTTTACAGGCTTTACCGGCTCAATATGATGCTGACTAAAATATACTGAATTGGCGTTTGTTCTGGCTTTGGCGAGAAAGGCTTCTTCGGCCTCAACCAAAGACGCTATTTTCAATTTGTTCTTGGCGTCGCTATTTGGATCAAGAATGGACATCTTCATTCCTCCACTTTTATTGATTAAGCCGTTGAACTCGACAGTATCTTTCTTGCTTGAACTGAAGTCATAAAACCGAACGTTGCAGTGACAAGATCTCCTTTCTGCAATTTCTGGATCGTGGACCGCCCCGGGCATTGAACGATTTGAAACAAAGTGTTTCAGATTCGGTGCGCTGAACATCATGATTTTGATGCTGGATTTAAACCAAGCAACTTTCAAGCCAATCGCGCCTTCTGAATACATGCCACCGTGTTCCCCGGCATTTTCGAGCCAGTGCGATACCGTTTCTCGAGATCTGGCTAAGACAACCCATTTGCGCAGCCGTACCGACGCTTGGGTGATAGGCCATCCCAATCTCATCCAAGGCATCATCGCGCCACGGCAGCAGGTTGCGGTTGGGCTGCTGGTGCCGTTCCAGGTGAAATCCTTCTGCGCGTAGAGCGCATAGTGGGCAGGGTCCGAATAGATGATGGCGCGCGCCAAGATGGCCATGTCGCGGGCGCTCGAGTAATGGCCGGGATTGGGCAGACCGGTGGCGTCCATGAAGTGGGTGTTGTTCATGCCCAGCCGCTTGCCGCGCCGCTGGCAACCTGTTCGGCCACGCAGCGAATACGACTGGGACAAGAGCTATGGCGCCACCTTTTGCACCGCAGGCCTGTTTCATTGGTCTGTCCGTGGCAAGCCAAGATCAAGGCCATGATCAGACTGGCGGCTGGCGAGAGACACCGAGTCAGGTGCAAGGCGATCTTCCCGTGCTCGGCCAGACTGAACTGTTCGGCGAGCTGGCGCAGCAACTGCTGACTGCCTGCGGCGGACGGCGACGAAGTAACCCTACTCCCTAAACAACACAGGCCGCATATGCGGCCTTCATTTATTTCTCGGAATTCAAAGTGTTGCCCACCAGAGCTATTGAGGAATCACGATACAAAACTTAGCAAGTAAGCAGCTAGAAGCGGGGTTGGGGCATAACCTGGAGAATCAGCCTGCTATCAAGAATAGCTTGAACTTACAACTGAAGTTTATGATATATATTATTTATACTATTATTTGATGGGGGGGTGCTTGTGGCCTCATTTGATAAAAACTCAAAAAAAACCACACCAACATCTTCTAAGCATCAGAAGGCAACTGATCACTCACACAAAAAACTGATTAAGCAAAAGCCCATCCATGGGCAAGCATCTTCCGAAAATGGCCCCAAGCAAAAACAAGTGCATAACCAGATCAAGTTAAAACTGATAACACACACAGAAGCAATGACAGATAGGACAAGGCCCCAATTGATAAGAGATAGCTTCACTATGCCCGAAGTGGAGTATCAGGTCCTCAATGAGGTAAAGAAAGCCTGTCTGGCCGCCGGCTTTACCGTGAAAAAAAGCGAGTTGCTGCGGGTCGGCATGGCCTTGATTCAGGTATTAGACATAGCTGATTTAAGAAAAATAGTTAATGGCCTGGCACCACTCAAAGTCGGCCGCCCAAAAAAAGAAATATAGGAAACAAACCAAGACCTGCGACATCCATCCAATGCCGCAGCCACAGACTAGGACCGTCGAATGTTTGATCAAACACTCAGCTTGCCGAACGCGGAATGGCCGTACATACAGATCCTTGTCCGTCTCGCCTTGAGCCTCGCACTGGGGTTGTTGATCGGGATCGAACGTGAGAGGCGTGGCAAGGAAGCCGGTCTACGCACATTCGGATTTATATGTCTTCTCGGCGCACTAGGTGGATCATTAGGAACGGCTTTTTCGCTTGTAATCCTAATTCTTGTAGGCGTGCTGGCGGTATTACTAAATATCCAGACACTGCGCATGAATCAAGGAACAGAATTAACGACTTCCGCCGCCATGTTGGTGACGTGCACAGCGGGGATATTGTGTGGACAAGGGCACACAATATCCCCGGCAGCAGTCATGGTCAGCGCAACCGCCTTGTTGGCATGGAAGGAACGGCTGGCCGGATTTTCGATGGGACTGACAGAAAGTGAACTACGATCCGCAGTAATGCTGGCCATTTTGGCTATTGTTATTTATCCAGCCTTACCTGTTGGTGCCATTGGACCCTGGAATTTATTTGAGCCACGCGCTGCATGGATTGCGGTTATCCTCATCGCCGGCATTGGGTTCGTAAACTATATTCTCTGGAAGCTTTACGGCATGCGTGGCGTCGAACTATCCGGATTCTTTGGTGGATTGGTCAATAGTAATTTCACAGTGATCGAGATGGCATCTCGATTACAACAAAAATCGAATGAATTCGTCGACTCTGCCTATCGCGGCATTCTGCTTGCGACCACAGCAATGATTATGCGCAATGCAAGTCTATTGCTAATCCTTGCTCCACTCGCACTGGTGGGATCATTTACCGCTTTTTTGCTGATGATGCTTTCAAGCACGATACTCGTACTCTGGAACTATCGCCATAGAAACCGGAATCTAATCGACGAAACCCCGAATATGAAGCTTGATCTACCATTCTCATTGCCGTTAGCGCTTAAATACGGCGTAGTATTTTTAGGACTTCATATTGTCGGAGGTCTTACTCAACGGATGTTTGGGGATGTCGGCTTTTATCTGGTTAGTATCGTTGGCGGTTTGATGTCTAGTGCGAGCGCAGTCGCTGCAGCGGCGGCCTTGGCATCACAGGGGCATCTGTCTCCCACCGTTGCTGGAAACGGGGCCGTCTTAGCGTCGTTCACCAGCATCGCCTTCAGTCTTTCCTTTGTGGTCCATTCAGGCAACAGCCAACTTATTAGACGCCTGGCGATAGCAATGGCTTGTGTTGTTTTGACGGGCATCATCGGCCTGATCGCGTGGAATGTCATCCACCCTCTAGCGATACAGTGGTTTCCCCAAATAGAGGGAAAACCAACAATGTAAAAGCCAGGAGAACTCAATAACACGACCCGTTCTCCTGCCAGAGACATTCAACTGAACGATTTCAGCCGAACAAGCCCTTGAAGAACAGCCGGATGCTGTCCCACATGCGGCGGAAGAAGCCGCCTTCATCCACGTTTTCCAATGCGACCACGTCGGCCTGCTTGATCACCTTGTCACCCTGGCGGATTTCGACCTTGCCGATGACGTCGCCCTGTTTCACCGGGGCGATCAGGGTCGGCTTCAACACGAGTTGGGTGGTGAGATTGGCGGCTTCGCCGCGGGCCACGGTGGCGGCCAGATCTTCGCTTGCGCCCGCCTTGACGGTGCGCGCAGCCCCTTTCCAGACAGGCGCTGCAGCCAATACGTCGCCCTTTTTGTTGAACATCCTGGTCTCGAAGAAGCGGAAGCCGTAGCCCAGCAGCTTGGCGGTTTCGGTGGCGCGCGCGGCCTCGCTGTCGGTACCGAATACGACGGCGATCAGGCGTTCGCCGCTCTTCTGGGCCGAGGCCACCATGCAGTAGCCGGCTTCTTCCGTGTGGCCGGTCTTCAGGCCGTCGACGCCGTCATCGCGCCACAGCAGCAGGTTGCGGTTGGGCTGGTGGATGCCGTTCCAGGTGAAATCCTTCTGCGCGTAGAGCGCATAGTGGGCAGGGTCCGCATAGATGATGGCGCGCGCCAGCGTGGCCATGTCGCGGGCGCTCGAATAATGGCCGGGATTGGGCAGGCCCGTGGCGTCCATGAAGTGAGTGTCCTTCATACCGAGCCGCTTGGCTTCCGCGTTCATCATCGCGGCGAAAGCATCTTCGTCGCCGGCGATATGCTCAGCCAGGGCCACGCTGGCATCGTTGCCCGACTGGATGATGATGCCGTGGAACAGATCGCTGACCGAGACCTTGTTGCCCACTTTAACGAACATCTTCGAGCCACCCGTACGCCAGGCCTTCTCGCTGATGGTGACCATGTCGTTTTCGTGCAGCCGGCCGTGCTTGATTTCCTGCGTCGCGATGTAGGCGGTCATCAGCTTGGTCAGGCTGGCGGGCGGCAGATGCATCTCGCCCTGGTGGTCGACCAAAACGTTGCCGCTGGCCGCGTCCATCAGCACCCAGGATTTGGCTGCCAACTCCGGTGGCGGCGGGATGAGGGGGGCGCTCCAGGCTGCCTGGGCGATCAATACGCTGAAAATCAATACGAGTCTTTGCAAAAAGAACGGGGTAGTCATGGATTTGTCGATGAGTGAGAAAACAAGGTTGGTATTGGACCAGACAGACACGTGCAAGCGCGCGTAAGTTTCAGGATAACATCGCCCGCCCACTCTGCGTCAGCCTGCCGGTACGGCCCTGTTAAACTCGCGTCATGTCGAGACTGCATTGAATCCGATGGCTGCATCCGGATCCCGCCACCTCACCCGCCAAATCGTGATCGCGATGCTCGCGGGCATCGTGCTGGGTGTCGTTCTCAATCGACTGGGGACGGCAGACTGGGTGCAACTGGTTCTGGTCGATGGCCTGCTGTATGTGGTCGGCTCGGTCTTCGTGGCGGCATTGAAAATGATGGTGGTGCCGCTGGTGTTCGTGTCGCTGGTCGCCGGCGTCACTTCGCTGTCGGACCTGAATGCGCTGGGACGCATCGGCATCAAGTCGCTGGCGCTGTACCTGGCCACGACAGCGATCGCCGTCACGATCGCGCTGACACTGGCGGGAGTCGTGGGGCCGGGACATGGCTTCAATGCCGGCAGCACGGCCGCCAGCTTCAGCGGCAAGCCAGCGCCGCCGCTCACCCAGGTGCTGATCGACATGGTGCCGACCAATCCGGTCGCAGCCATGGCCGAAGGCAATATGCTGCAGATCATCGTGTTCGCATTGCTGTTCGGCGTGGCGGTGACGATGTCTGGCACACGCGGCAAGCATGTGCTCAATTTCTTCGGCGATCTCGACGTGGCCATCATGCACATGGTCGAATGGATCATGCGGCTCGCCCCATATGGCGTCTTCGCGCTGATCACCCGTACCTTCGCCAGCCAGGGCCTGGACATCCTGCTGCCGCTCGCTGCCTATTTCCTCACCCTGACCGGCGCGCTGGCCATCCAGGTCTTCGGCGTCTACCCCCTGCTGCTGAAGCTGCTGGCGTCGCTCAACCCGCTCACGTTCCTGAAAAAGATGCGCGACCCGGCGGCGTTCGCCTTTTCCACCGCCAGTTCCGGCGCCACCATCCCGGTCACGCTGCGTACGGTGGAGTACAAGATGGGTGTGAAGAACAGCGTCGCCTCGTTCACCGTGCCGATGGGCGCCACCATCAACATGGACGGCACCGCCATGATGCAGGGCGTGGCCACCGTGTTTATCGCCAATGTCTACGGCATCGACCTGGGATTCACCGATTACCTGCTGGTCGTGCTGACCGCCACGCTGGCCTCGATCGGCACCGCCGCCATCCCTGCAGTCGGCCTGGTCACGCTCACCATGGTGCTCGGCCAGGTAGGCCTGCCGGTCGAAGGCATCGCCCTCATCATCGGCGTCGACCGCCTGCTCGACATGATGCGCACCGTGACCAACGTCACCGGCGACTGCGCGGTGAGCTGCATCGTCGCCAAGAGCGAAAAAGCGCTCGACCAAACCGTGTTCGACGACCCCTCGGCCGGTTCGGTCGAGGCAGCCACCCGCCGCCCCCTTTCCACCCATTCTGCTTCCTGATCCCATGTTTTATCCGCTGATCCGGCCTGCCCTCTTCTCGCTCGATCCCGAAGACGCGCACGGCTTCACCCTCGCCAGCCTCGACGTCGCACACGCACTGGGCCTGCTGAAGCTGCTGCCGCGCGCCACGGGAACGCCCATGCACGTGATGGGCATCGATTTCCCCAATGCCGTGGGTCTTGCCGCCGGACTTGACAAGGACGGCGCGCACATCGGCGCGCTGGCCGACCTGGGCTTCGGCTTCATCGAGATCGGCACGGTGACGCCGCGCCCGCAGCCGGGCAACCCCACGCCGCGCATGTTCCGCCTGCCCGCAGCCAACGCCATCATCAACCGCATGGGCTTCAACAATCTCGGGGTCGACAATCTGGTGCGCAATGTCCAGTCGAGCGGCTTCCAGGGCGTGCTCGGCATCAACATCGGCAAGAACAAGGACACGCCGAACGACCACGCGGTCGACGATTACCTGATCTGCCTCGACAAGGTCTACGCGCATGCACGTTACGTGACGGTGAACATCTCCTCGCCCAACACGCAGAACCTGCGCGAGCTGCAGAAGGACGAGGCGCTCGACGCGCTGCTCTCCGCGATCAAGCTGCGCCAGTCTGAACTCGCGCAGCAGCACGGCAAATATGTCCCCATCGCGCTGAAGATCGCGCCCGACCTCGACGACGCACAGATCGCCGCGATCGCCGCGCTGCTGATGATGCACCGCATCGATGCGGTGATCGCCACCAACACCACCATCGCGCGCGATGCCGTCGCCGGCCTGCCCAATGCGGAGGAAACCGGCGGCCTGTCCGGCGCGCCGGTGCGCGCGGCGTCCACCCGGGTGGTGCGCGAACTGGCGCGCCACCTGAAGAATGAAGTGCCGATCATCGGCGTCGGCGGCATTCTCTCGGGCGACGATGCGCGCGAAAAGATCGATGCCGGCGCGTCGCTGGTGCAGTTGTATTCCGGTCTGATCTACCGCGGGCCGGCACTGGTGCGGGAATGCGTGCAACGCCTCGCCTGACGGCCATGCGGTTTGCGCGTGCCGTCGTTGCGACGTGGCTGTTGCATGCCGGCGCGCATGCCGCGCCGACAGAGCCTGTCCTGACCCATTTTCCGCAACCCGGCCTCGCTACTGACCAGCTGGGCGTGATCGTCAACGACGACGATCCCGACAGCGTGGCGATCGCCACGTACTACCGGGAAAAGCGTGGCATCCCCGCAGCCAACGTGATTCACGTGCGCTTCAAGCCCGGGCGCAGCACGCTCTCACGCGAGGAATTCATCAACCTCAAGCGTCTCGTCGACCGCAAGACGCCGAAGAATGTGCAGGCTTATGCATTGACCTGGGCGCAGCCGTACCGGGTGGACTGCATGTCGATCACGTCCGCCTTCGCCTTCGGCTTCGATCCCGCCTATTGCGCCAACAGCTGCAAACCGACGCAGCCGAACCCGTATTTCAACAGCAGCGTGACGCGGCCCTATGCCGTCTATCACATCCGCCCGACCATGAGCCTGGCCGGGGCCAGCGTGGTCGAAGCCAGAAAGCTGATCGACCGCGGCGTGGCATCCGACGGCAGCAATCCGGCCGGCACCGCCTATCTCGTCAGCACGAATGACAAGAACCGCAACGTGCGCGCCGCCGGGTATGCATCCGTGCGTGCGTTGATGCAGTCCGTCATGCCGACCGAAATCGTCGAGGCCAACGCCCTTGAAAACAAGCCCGACGTGATGTTCTACTTCACCGGACTGACCCAGGTACCGGCCATCGACAGCAACCGTTTTCTGCCCGGCGCCATCGCGGACCACCTCACCTCGGCCGGCGGCGAACTGTTCGGCGGCGGCCAGATGAGCAGTCTGCGCTGGCTGGAAGCCGGCGCCACCGGCAGCTACGGCGCGGTGGTCGAGCCTTGCAATTTCCCCACCAAATTTCCGGTTCCCGGCATTGTCATGGCGCACTACCTGCAAGGCGAAACGCTGATCGAGGCCTATTGGAAAAGCGTGCAGATGCCGGGACAGGGTATTTTCATCGGCGAACCGCTGGCGCGCCCGTTTGCCGGCATCCGTCACGATACCCGCGGCGGCGGCTTGACCCTGTCGGCGCGCTTGCTCACGCCGGGACTCTATGAGGTGCAAGCCGCGCCGTCGATGATCGGTCCCTACCGCAGCGTCGGCCGCATGGCCATCGCCTGGGGAACGCGCCGCATCAGGCTCGAGCACGTTCCGCCTGCGTACTATCGCTTCGAACGCCGCGCCGATTCCGCACCGGTGCAATAAAGCCGGCACTTCTGGCGTACTGCAGCTTTGGCTATGCTGCAGATTATCCATCCCGCACGAGGCTCGCCATGCACATCGGCATTCCCAAGGAAATCAAGAATCACGAATACCGCGTGGCGCTCACGCCCGAGGGTGTACGGGTACTGGCCCAGGCCGGGCACCGGGTAAGCGTCGAGACTCATGCCGGCGCCACCGTAGGGCTCGGCGACGATGCCTATCTTGTCGCCGGCGCGGTCATCACTGCCACCGCTGCCGAAGTCTATGCCGCCGATCTGGTGGTGAAGGTAAAGGAGCCGCAAACGAACGAAGTGGCGCTGTTGCGTGAAGGCCA
Source organism: Thiobacillus denitrificans (assembly GCA_002343685.1). GTDB lineage: Bacteria > Pseudomonadota > Gammaproteobacteria > Burkholderiales > Thiobacillaceae > Thiobacillus > Thiobacillus denitrificans_A. Next base: position 63,007 of record DDRS01000016.1, read on the forward strand.
GTTGCTGTTCTGCTATCTGCACCTGGCGGCCGCGCCGGAACTGGCGCGGGAACTGATGGCACGCGGCGTGACGGCGATTGCCTATGAAACCGTGAGCAACGCTGCCGGCGGCCTGCCGCTCCTGCAACCGATGTCGGACATTGCCGGGCGGCTCGCGCCGCAGATGGGTGCGCTGGGCCTGCACACTTCCCACGGCGGCAATGGCAAGCTGATCAGCGGCATGCCCGGGGTACCGCCCGCCCATGTGGTCATCATCGGCGCCGGCGCGGTCGGCATGAGCGCCGCGCGCATGGCAGTCGGGCTGGGTGCACGCGTCACGCTGATCGACCGCCAGGCCGACAAGCTCGCACACGGCGAGACACTGTTCGGTGCGCGGGTAGCCTCGCGCTTCTCCTCGCCCGAGGCAATTGCGGCGTTTCTTGCACAGGCCGACATCGTCATCGGTGCCGCCCAGATCCCGGGACGCCATGCGCCCCGCCTGATCAGCCGGGAATTATTGAAGCAGATGCCATCCGGCTCCGTACTGGTGGATGTCGCCATCGACCAGGGCGGCATTGCCGAGACTTCGCGCCCCACCACCCACAGTGCGCCGTTCTTCGTGGCAGAAGGCGTCGTCCATTATTGCGTCACCAACATGCCCGGTGCGGTGGCGCGCACCGCCACCGACGCGCTCACCCATGCCACCCTGCCCTACGTCCAGGCACTGGCTGCACAGGGCCTCGCCGCACTGGATACGGATGCCGGGCTGAAGGCCGGGCTGCACGTGCACGCCGGTCATATCACGCACGTCGGGCTGGCACAGGACCTGGGGCTGGGCTGAATCACGACGGCGTTGACGCAGGCATGGCCAGCCACTCGCGTCCGAGCACCGAGAGGTCGGATGCGAAGCGGTATACCAGCGGCACCCCGGACGGAATCTCTACCCGCTCCATCGTCACCGCATCCAGCGCATCCAGATGCATCACCAGCCCGCGCAGCGTATTGCCGTGGCTCACCACGAGCAGGCGCCGCCCCGCACGCAACCGCGGCAGCAGCACCTCGTTCCAGTACGGCAGCATGCGCTGCTGGCAATCCCGCAAGCTCTCGCTGGCCGGCAAGTCGCCGGGGCCCAGCGCGGCATACAGCGGATCGAAGCGCGGATGGCGCGGGTCGTCGCGCGACAACGGCGGCGGCGGCTCGGAATAGCCGCGCCACCAGCGGCGCGATGCCGCCTCGCCCCAGGTTGCGAAGATCTCGCGCTTGTTCATGCCCTGGAGCGCGCCGTAATGCCGCTCGTTGAGGCGCCAGGTCGTGAACAACGGGACCTCGGGCGACCCCATCGCGGCCAGCAGTGCCGTGACGGTCTGGCGGGTGCGCTGCAATACCGAACCATGCACCTCGTCGAAGGCGTAGCCCGCCTGTGCCAGCCGCCGCCCTGCCGCGGTGGCCTCGGCCAAGCCGGTTTCGGTCAGGGGAATGTCGGTCCAGCCGGTGAAGCGGTCGGAGAGATTCCATTCGCTGTGGCCGTGGCGGAACAGCACCACCCATTGTGCCGGTGCGATCATTCGGGCGGCTCCATCAGCACCTCGTGCAGATGATGACGATCGCCCCAGGCGTCCAGATGCCAGCCCTGGCCGTCGAAATGGAACCAGTTGAGCGCGCAGTTGGGTATCTTGAAATCGCGCGGCGTGTGTAGCGGACGGCCGGTAGCCTTGCGGTAGATCACGTCGAGCACACCGCTGTGGCAGACGACCGCGACCGTCTGGCCACTGTGATGTCGCACCAGCCAGTCGATCGCCTCGCCCACCCGCCCGGCAAAGCCGCGCAGCGATTCGCCCGTCTCGAAATCGTAGTCGAGATCGCGCGCCACATAGTGCGCGTAGGCCTGCGGATAGCGCTCGGCGCCCTCCGCCGCCGTCAGCCCTTGAAACAGCCCGAAATGCCGTTCGCGCAGTTGCGGCAGGCATTTCACCTCCATCTCCTCGCGCTGGGCCAGCACCCGTGCCGTTTCCAGCGCCCGCGTCAGATCGCTGCTGTAGATCGCGCCGAATCGATGGTGCGCCGCGTTGAATGCCATCGCCAGCGCCTGCACCCGTCCGGTCTCGTTGAGCGGAATGTCAGTGTGGCCCTGGATGCGCTTCTCCACGTTCCATGCGGTTTCGCCATGGCGGATGACGCAGATGCGGGTACGGACCGGTTTGGCAGCGTGGTGCATGGAGAGCGGATAGGTTAAGTGGAACCAAGTTTCAATCGGGCATAAAACCCGAACAGCATCAGCAGGGTTGCGATACCTGTAACAGAACGACGCTTGCGGCGCCCCGTACATTGCACGACACTAACGCCACATAACAAAAACCTGCAACACCGGACACGCGGAGAAAAAACCAACAAGCGAACCGGCACGATTGAGCAAACTCGACGAAATCTATCGCCTGCACCGCCTGCTGGATGGGCGACGCACCGGCATATCGCGCGCCGTACTCATCGGCGAGCATGGTTTCGCCCGTTCCACCCTCGCCCGCCTGATCGCCGACCTGCGCGACAAGCTCGGCGCGCCACTCGTCCATGACCCGGACCGTGGCGGCTACCGTTACGACACTGCCGACGGCCGCCACCTCATGCCTGGCCTGTGGTTCACCGCCGACGAACTGCTCGCCCTCGTCACCCTGAAACACCTGCTCGCCAACCTCGAGCCCGGCCTGCTCGACGACCATCTGCGGCCGCTGCAAAGCCGCATCGATTCCCTGCTGTCTGGCCAGCACCTGGGCGCCGGCGAGGCCTTGCAACGCATCCACCTGCTCAGCATGGCTGCCCGGCGCAAGAACCCGCACCATTTCCAGACCATCGCCGGCGCCGTGCTACAGCGCCAGCGGCTCCGGATCAACTACTACGCGCGCGATCGCGACGCCACCAGCAGCCGCGAAATCTCGCCGCAGCGCCTCGCCCACTACCGCGACAACTGGTACCTCGACGCTTGGTGCCACGAGAAAAAAGGCCTGCGCATCTTCGCCGTCGAATGCATCCGCGCCGTCGAGCCAATGACCAAGGCCGCCAAAACCATCGCCGAATCCACCCTGAATCGCGAACTCGCCAGCAGCTACGGCATCTTCGCCGGCACGCCCCGCGCCACCGCCGTGCTCGTGTTCACCGTCCAGCGCGCCCGCTGGGTCGCCGAAGAAATCTGGCATCCGCAACAGCAAGGCTGTTGGCTGGATGACGGGCGCTTTGAATTGCGTATCCCGTATTCGGATGACCGTGAACTGCTGATGGACATCCTGAAGTACGGGCCAGACGTCGAAGTGGTGGAGCCCGAAGACCTGCGCGAGGCCATCAAAAAACTACTGGGGTCGGCTGCGAGCCAATATTGGCGAGGAGAAACGAGAGGCTCAGGTTCTGGGCCTGAAGGTGGGTAGCATGCCCTCCATGGATACACGCCTTCCAATCGCACATGCCGCCAAGGATTTCGACGGCAATTGGCGACCGCCTCACGATCTGGCCGACCATCTGAATGAAGTCGGCGCACTGGCCGCCGAATTCGCCCGAACGTTCGGTTCGGAGTGGGCTCAGCTTGCCGGGCGCTGGCACGATCTGGGCAAGTATCGGCAGCGTTTCCAGAATTACATCCGACTTGCCAGTGGCTTCGAGGCTGACGCCCACATCAAGGGCGAATCAGGTAAAGCACCGCACTCGACCGCGGGCGCATTGCTTGCATGCGACCGCTTCGGCCCGGCCGGCCGCGTGCTGGCGTATGTGATTGCTGGGCATCATGCCGGATTGTCGGATTGGTTCGGCGGGCTGGATGCACGCCTGGAAGCCGCCGCCAGCCGCAATGAACTCAATGAAGCCTTGGCTGAAAGCCCACCCGCCGAATTGCTCGATCCAGGCAATTTCGAGCCTGATTTACAAGCCATCCCAGGCGGTAAGAATGGCTTCGCACTATGGGTACGCATGTTGTTCTCCGCCCTGGTCGATGCCGACTTTCTCGACACCGAGCGTTACATGGATCCCGAACGCTTCGCGCAGCGCAACCAGTGGCCCACGTTGCAGGAGGTGGCACCACTATTCGATACCCACATGCGGGCATTCGCCACACGCGCCCAGCCCACGCCAGTCAATATACTGCGCGCTGACATCTTGGCTCAGTGCCGCGCAAAGGCTGCGCTGGCACCCGGCCTATTTTCGCTGACCGTCCCAACCGGCGGCGGCAAAACACTCTCCGGCATGGCCTTCGCACTGGAACATGCCCGCGCACACGGCAAACGCCGTGTTATTCACGTCATCCCCTACACCAGCATCATCGAGCAGACAGCCGACATCTTCCGCGCCATCTTCGGTGACTCGATCATCGAGCACCACAGTAACGCCGAATCCGAGCCGGGCCGCGAAAACAGCGCCAGCCGCCTAGCCTGTGAAAACTGGGACGCGCCCATTGTCGTCACTACCAACGTGCAGTTCTTCGAGTCGCTGTTCGCCGCACGCACCTCGCGCTGCCGCAAGCTGCACAATCTGGTCGATTCGGTGGTCATCCTCGACGAGGCGCAGCTGCTGCCTCCTGAATTCCTGCAGCCCATCCTCGATGTGCTCAATCTCCTGACTCGGCATTACGGTGTCAGCGTCGTCTTGTCTACCGCCACGCAACCTGCCCTGAGCACGCGAGAATACTTCGACGCCCGCCAGAACCTGCGCGGCCTCGACAACGTGCGTGAAATCATCGACGACCCCGACGCGCTCTTTGCTGCGCTGGAACGCGTCGAAGTACGCCTGCCTGCGGACTGGCACACGCCAACCGATTGGCCGACACTGGCGGCAGAATTGGCTGGCCTCGATTCCGTACTTGCCATCGTCAACACCCGCAAGGATGCGCGCGCCCTCTGGGAGAAGATGCCTCAAGGCACGTTGCATCTGTCTGCGCTGATGTGCGGCGCGCACCGCTCGCAAGTCATTTCCGACATCAAGACGCGCTTGAAGAACAGCGTACCGACGTGCGTCATCAGCACACAGTTGGTCGAAGCAGGCGTCGATGTGGATTTCCCCGTCGTGTACCGCGCGGTTGCAGGATTGGATTCCATCGCCCAGGCGGCTGGGCGCTGCAACCGTGAAGGCCGTCTGGCAGAAAAAGGCAGGGTCGTCGTCTTCATTCCACCCAAACCGGCACCTCGCGGATTGCTGCTGACAGGTGAGAACGCCTGCAGAAACGCGCTGCACGGCGTGACCGAGCAACCACTGACCCGTGCCCGCTTTGCCGCGTACTTCGAACGCTTGTACTACGACTGCAAGCTCGACAAGGAGAGTATTTGTGACCTGTTGGAAGTTGGGGGCGGCACGCTCGCCGTCAATTTCAGAAGCGCCGCCGACAAATTCCGTCTGATTGCAGACGAAGACAGCGTACCCATCGTCGTGTGCTATCGGGGCACGGATGGGCAGGACGACAGCATAGACAAATGGCTCGCCACACTGCGCAAGAATGGCCCGGAACGTTGGCTGATGCGCAAGCTGCAGCGCTACACCGTCAACCTGCATCGAAATGAGGCCTTGTCATTGCTGAATCAGGGGGACATTGATGAAATCATGCCGGGGTTGTATGTGCAGGTGAGTGATCTGCTTTATGACGCCAAACTTGGCTTACTCTCCAACGGTCGGCTCAGTAACACGGGGCTGTTTGTTGTTTAGGCGTACGCAAAATGGGAGTGCAATGACTAAAACGTTTTGACCCCCAGCGTTTAAAGTGGCTCGCTAACATTGCCTCGGTCATTCGGAGGCAAACATGAATTGGATTGGAATATTTCGCGAGGTACGCAAGCTTGTAACCGAAACTCAGACGGACCGCTTTTATGCTTTGTATGCCCTGCTTGTATTCATTCTCATTGTTTATGAAACCTCTGCTTAACTACTGA
>DDRS01000007.1 GCA_002343685.1 Thiobacillus denitrificans
AACCTATTGAGAGATCACACCTAGCCACAACGAACATGCCCTTCGACAAGCTCAGGGCGAACGGTGCTGAGCTTGTGCGCTTGGGCAGGCTCAGCGCGAACGAGGCACGAAGGCCGCCCCTAAGCCTCCGTCAACGCCTCCACCAGATAATCAATAAACACCCGCACCTTCGGACTCAGGTGCCGATTCGACGGATACACCGCATAAATCCGCGCATCCTGCTCGGGCAGGAAATCAGCCAGTATCTCCACCAACCGTCCCGCCCGAATATCCGGCTCCAGCCGGTAGCTCGATCCGAGAATGATCCCCAGCCCCGCCATCGCAGCCCGCCGCAGGGCGTCGATGTTGTTGGTGGAGAAACTGCCGGCCACCGGCACATTGAGAGGGCGGCCCTCGCTCACGAACGCCCAGCGGGTATCGCCTGTCTCGTCGCTGCGCAGGTAGCACAGGCAGTTGTGGTCGGCGAGCTCTTCCGGCCGTTGCGGCGTGCCGCGGCGTTGGAGATAGGCGGGTGCGGCGCAAAGTACCTGGCGCACCGCAGTCAAGGACCGCGCCACCAGCAGTTCGCCGGGTTGGGCGGTGAGGCGCAGGGCGAGGTCGTAGCCGCCATCGACCAGATCCACCACGCGGTCGTCGCACACCAGTTCCACGCTCACTTCGGGATAGCGCGCCAGGAAGCCCGGCAGCAGCGGGGCGATGCGCAGGCTGCCGAAACCGACGGTCGCGCTGACGCGCAGGTGGCCGCGCGGCGCTTCATGCAGGTGGCTCACTGCGCGTTCGGCGGCGTCGGCCTCTTCGAGCATGCGCACGCAATGCGCGTAGAACGCGGCGCCGGCTTCGGTCAGGCCGAGGCGACGCGTGGTGCGCTGCAGCAGCCGCGCATCCAGCGATTTTTCCAGGCGCGCCACCTGCTTGCTGATGACCGGCGCCGATACGCCCAGCTTGCGCGCGGTTTCCGAAAAGGACTGGTTCTGGACCACGAGGGTGAAGATGCGGGCAGCTTCCAGGTCGAGCATGGCGGACACTATTGTTAACCCAGGGGAAACAATCATATGCCTCCCGGAGGGATTTTTAACAGGCCTCGAATGGCTACGCTATGCACATCGCACTGTTGCAAGGAGATCACGATGTCCCGCGCTTCGCTTTTCCAGGCCATGGGCCTGCTGCTGCTCGCCGCCGTCTCCTGGGGCGGCATGTTCCAGGTCGCCAAGCCCCTGCTGCCGCAGATCGACGCGTTCCATATGACCGCCATCCGCTATGGGGGCGCCGCCTTTCTCTTCGCCGGCTTGTTGGCCTACCGCGAAGGGCGGGGCGCCTTCCGGCTCGAGGGTCGCGGCATGCTGCTCTGGCTATATGGCAGCCTGGGCTTTGCCGGCTTCAACCTGCTCGCGTTCACTGGTCTGGCACACAGCCGGCCCGAGCACGCTGCGGTCATCATGGCGCTGATGCCCTTGATGACCGCCCTGGTGAACTGGGGCATGCGCGGCATCCGCCCGGCCTCGCACACGCTGGCCGCCATCGCCATCGCCTTGACCGGCGTAGTGCTGGTGGTGAGCAACGGCCATCTCTCCGCGCTGTCTGCCTCAGGTCAGGTCGGCGGTGACCTGCTGCTGTTGCTCGGCGCGCTGTGCTGGGTGTTCTACACGCTGGGGGCCGCACGCTTCACGCACTGGTCGCCGCTGCGCTATACCACGCTGACCTGTCTGCTGGGTGCGCTGAGCATCTTTGCCGCGACTGTCGCGATGACGCGCCTGGGCCACATTCATCCGCCCACCATGGCGGCCGTGCAGGACGGACTGTGGGCACTGGCCTACATGGTGGTGATCGGCGCGGTGATCGCCGTATTGAGCTGGAATGCCGGCATCCGGCAGCTGGGCGCGCTCAACGGCGTGCTGTTCATCAACTTCGTGCCGGTATCCGCGTTCGTCATCGGCGTCATCCTCGGCCATCGTTTCGGGCTTGCCGAACTGGCAGGCGCTGCGTTTGTCATCCTGGCGCTGATATTCAACAGTCTGCTGAGCCAGCGCGCCAGTGCCCGTGTGGCGGTGAACGCGGTGGCGATGGCGCGCTGACGCGCTGCCCGTCATTGCGGTCGGCCACTACGGTGGCCGACCGCCCTTTCAACCTTCTCCCGGAATGCGTGGTAAGTTGTCGATCTGTAACAGCATCCACGATATCAATACCTTGCGCGTGCACGCCCCGGCATGCCCAGCGCGAGATCGGGGGGAATGTATTTGGATCGGCAATTCGAAAGTCACCGCATCGGCCTCATCGGTGGCCTCATCCTGATTGTCCTGACGCTCGCCGCCGGCATCGCCGTGTATGCCCTGATGCAGCGACAAGCGGAGTCCATCCTCGTCAAAAGCCTGGCCACCGCCCTGCAGAACGACCGCCGCCTGTTCGAAAGCGAGATCGACGCCAACGTGGCCAATGCGCTGGCCGTTTCCACCCGCCCTTTCGTGATCCACAACCTGCAGCAGTTGAAGGCGAAGCCGGACAATGAGGCCAGCCGCCAAGTCTTGCAGCAGATTGCGGACTCCTTTCTGCCGATCGGATTCGTCAGCGTCTCCTTTCATGACAGCCACGGCCAGACGATCGTGCATGCAGGCCATCCGTCGAAAAGCCCGGCGCTCAGCGTGCCCCTCAACACGCAAGCCAAGTCACATCTGTTGTGGGATGGGCAACTGATCCTGCGAGTCGACCGTGAGGTCCTGGACGAAGCGGGCCATCTCGTCGGCACGGCACGGACCGAATCCACCCTGCCGCGACTGACGGATGCCATCGCCGAGGCGGGAGTGCTGGGAAAAACCGTGGAACTCGCGTTGTGCGCCCCGCTGGAAAAGGACATGCAATGCTTCCCGCTCACGCGGTCGCAACACGTGTTCGCGCGTCTGGCCCGCACGATAGGCGGGCAACCGCTGCCCATGAGCCATGCGCTGAAAGGGGAAACCGGCACCGTGTTCACGCAGGATTACCGCCACGAGAACGTGGTCGCCGCCTACACGCCATTGGGCCGCCTGGGGCCCGGCATGGTGCTGAAGATCGACCAGGCTGAACTGTTCGGTCCCGTCCGACGACAACTCTGGATCATCGTTCCGCTGCTGGCCATCCTGGTCGTGACGGGCATTCTCCTGTTGTATGGACTGGTGACGCCGCTCGTGCGCAAGCTCGTCCTCTCCAGACGGGAAACCGCGGAGATCAACGCCAGGTTGCGCGATGTGGAGGAACGCTGGCGCTTCGCGCTGGATAGCACGGGGGCCGGTGTATGGGATCTGGACATTCCAGCCAACCGGATTCTGCTTTCAAGCCGCAGCAAGGCCATGCTGGGATTTGCCGACCATGAGATCGGCTCCTGCATGGACGACTGGCTACAGCGCGTTCACCCGGACGATCTGCCCGGCCTGATGGCCGCACGACAACCGCTGCTTGACGGCCGCCGCGACACCTTCGTCCATGAACATCGCAAACGCTGCAAGGACGGCAGCTGGAAATGGATCCAGGCGCATGGCATGGTAGTCACCCGCGATTCGGCCCATGCTCCCACGCGCCTGATCGGAACCTACCTCGATGTCAGCGAGCGCAGGCAGGCGGAGGAAACCATTCAGCGCCAGGCCAACTTCGATCCGCTGACGCAACTACCCAACCGGCGACTGTTCCTCGACCGCCTGGGCCAGGAGATCATCAAGTCCAGGCGTGCCGACTTCTTCCTGGCACTCCTGCTGGTCGATCTCGACGAGTTCAAGGAGGTCAACGACACGCTGGGGCACGACGTGGGCGACATCCTGCTGCAGGAGGCGGCCCGACGCATCCGCAGTTGCCTGCGCGATGCCGATACGGTCGCGCGTCTGGGCGGCGATGAATTCACGGTCATCCTGGCCGACCTGTCGGATCGTACCCACATCGAGACCATCGCCCAGAAAATCATCGGACGCCTGGCCGAACCTTTTCGTCTCGGCGACGAACTGGCTTACATCACGGCCAGTATCGGCATCACCGTATATTCGGGCGATGCCGACGATATCGACACGCTGCTGAAGCATGCCGACCAGGCCATGTATGCCGCCAAAAAACACGGGCGCAATCGTTTTTTCTATTTCACCGCGTCGCTGCAGGAAGCCGCCCAGACGCGTCTGAAACTGTCCCGCGACCTGCGCGAAGCGATTGCCGCCCGGCAATTCGTCGCCCATTTCCAGCCGATCGTCGAGCTGTCCACCGGCCGCACCTGCAAGGCCGAAGCGCTGTTGCGATGGCAGCACCCCGCGCGCGGGCTGGTCAATCCGATGGACTTCATTCCGCTCGCCGAAGAAACCGGACTCATCAACGAAATCGGCGAATGGGTCCTCATGGAGTCGGCGCGGCGCGTGCAGGCATGGCGCGATGAATTCGGCGACGATTTCCAGGTCAGCATCAACATGTCGCCCGTGCAGTTCCGGGCGGAAGGGCGCCCGCGTACCCAGGCATGGCTACGACATCTGCAGGACATCGGATTGCCGGGTACGAATCTTACGATCGAGATCACGGAAAACCTGCTGCTCAATGCGCATGCCGACGTCACCGAGCAGCTGCTCGCGTTTCGCAACGCCGGCATCCAGATCGCCATCGACGATTTCGGGACGGGTTATTCCACGCTGTCCTATCTCAAGCAGTTTCCCATCGACTATCTGAAGATCGACCGATCGTTCGTGCGCGACATCGAAACGGACCCGAACGACATGGCCCTCTCGAGGGCGATCATCGTCATGGCGCACGAACTGGGGCTGAAGGTCATCGCGGAGGGCGTGGAAACCGCCGGGCAGCGCGCCCTGCTGGTCGCGGCAGGGTGCGATTACGCGCAAGGCTATCTCTACGCAGGGAAACCGCTGCCGCCGGATGAATTCGAGGCCTGGCTGCGGCGCAACTAGGGAATCAGTACATCTTGTACGGCAGGAACTTCCCGTTCAGCACGATCTTCACCCGATCCCCCTTGGGATCCGGCACGCGCGAAATATCCATCGAGAAATCGATCGCGCTCATGATGCCGTCGCCGAACTCCTCGTGGATCAGCGACTTGATCGTGATGCCGTAGACCATGATCAGCTCATAGAAGCGGTAGATCAGCGGGTCGGTCGGCACGGCGGAAGGCAGGCTGCCCTTGTACGGCACCATCTGCAACTGGTCGACCGCGTCGGCCGGGAGGCCGAGCAGCTTGCCGACGGTGGCGGCCTGCTTCTTGTCGAGCGTCATCTGGCCCAGGAGGGCGGCGGTTGTCCATTCCTTGCTCTGGCCGACTTTCTTGGCGATGTCGGTCCATTTGAGGCCTTTCTTGTGCTTGGCAGCGAGAATGAGATCGGTGACTTCGGTGCGGGTCATGATGAAAAATTCCTTAGGCGTTGACGAGGTGGATGTGGGGCTTGCCGACGGGCAGCTCGGAAAAGGCTTCGGGTTCGGACTCGATGAGGTCGGCCGGGTCGAACACGGTGGGTGAACTGGGGGCACCGGGCGCATCGCGCAGGCTGCCGAACAGCTTCGAGCGGCTCACCAGGAAATCGACCAGATGGTTGCGGATCGGATAGTAGTGCGGCTGCTTGTGGATGGCGCTGCTCTCGCGCGGACGCGGCAGGGTGTTGTTGACGATCTCGGCGATGCGCGCGTGCGGTCCGTTCGACATCAACATGATCTTGTCGGACAGCAGGATGGCCTCGTCGACGTCGTGCGTGATCATGAACACGGTCTGCTGCGTTTCGGCACAGATCTTCAGCAGTTCGTCCTGGATGACGCCGCGCGTCAGCGCATCGAGTGCGCCGAAAGGCTCGTCCATCAGCAGCATTTTCGGCTCGATGGAAAACGCGCGCGCGATGCCCACGCGCTGCTTCATGCCGCCGGACAGCTGCGATGGCAGCTTGTATTCGGCACCTTTCAGGCCGACCAGTTCGATGTAGCGCATGGCATGCTCGCGCACCTGCTGCTTGTTGCGGGCGGGCCAGCGCGACTTCACGGCGAAGGCGACGTTCTCCAGCACGGTGAGCCAGGGCATCAGCGCATGGCTCTGGAAGATGACGCCGCGATCGAGGCTGGGGCCGGATACTTCGCGACCGTCCATGAACACGTTGCCCAGGCTGGCGCTGTCGAGGCCGGCGAGGATGTTGAGGATGGTCGACTTGCCGCAGCCGGAATGGCCGGTGACGCAGACGAACTCGCCCTTGTGGATGCGGAAGTTGACGTGATCGAAGACGGTGACGGGCTCGCCTCCGGTCGGGCTGGGGTAGATGCGCGCCAGGTTCTCGACCTGCAGGAAGGGATGGATGGATGGACTTGTCATGGTTGCATTCCCCGGTTCATTCCTGATACGCGACGCGCTTGCCGAGCACGCCGAAGAGGCTGTCGAGCGCCATGCCGACGACACCGATCATGAGGATGGCGAACAGCACGTTGGTGAGCGACAGGTTGTTCCACTCGTTCCACACGAAGTAGCCGATCCCGGTGCCGCCGACCAGCATTTCTGCGGCGACGATGACCAGCCAGGCGATCCCCATGGAGATACGCATGCCGGCGAGGATGGTCGGCGCGGCGGCCGGCAGGATCACGCGGAAGGCCTTTCGCAGCGGATTCACTTCCAGCGTGCGCGAGACGTCGAGCCAGTCCTTCTTCACGTTGGCGACGCCGTGCGCGGTATTGATCAGCATTGGCCACAGCGAGCAGATGAAGATGACGAAGATCGACGACGCCGAGGCGTCCTTGATCGTGTAGAGCGCGAGTGGCATCCACGCCAACGGCGAGATCGGCTTCAACAGCTGCACGTAGGGATTGATCGCCTGGTAGACCACGCGCGAGTTGCCGATGGCGAAGCCAAGCGGGATCGCCACCACGGCGGCGAGGAAAAAACCGCCGAGCACGCGCGCCAGCGAATAGCCGAGCTGGATGCCGATGCCCTTGTCGTTGGGACCGTTGTCGTAGAACGGGTGGGACAGCTTGTCCCACACGGTCTGCGCCATCGCCGCCGGCGTGGGGAACCCCGAGGCGGCCTTGGCCCCCCCGCCCCCCATCAGCGCGGCGTATTCAGGATCGACGTTGGCCGCGGCCACATGGGTTTCCGGCAGCGTCAGCAGCTGCCAGACCAGCAGGATTGCCGCGAACAGCCCGAGCGACAACAAGCCGGACTTTTGACTGAGTGAGAGTCGGGTCTTCATGTGCATTTGATGGCGAAGGAGTTGAGGTATTCAGCAGGCTTCGCGGGATCGAACACCTTGCCCATGATGGTGTGCTTCGTGTAGCTCGACGCCGGCGCCTTCAGCCCGATCTCGGCCATGCGCTTCCTCGCATCGGTGGCGCGGAACACGTCTTCGGCGACGGCCTTGTAGTTGACCTCACCCTTGATGTAGTTCCAACGCTTCAACTGCGTAAGGATCCACACCGCCATCGACTGCCAGGGGAAAGGATCGAAGTCGACGCGGTCCGGCACGTTCTTCACGCTGCCGAGGCCGTCGGCGAAACGCCCGGTCATGACCTGCTCCAGCACCGGGATGGGCTGGTTGAGGTAGTTGGCCGGGGCGATGGCCTCGATGATGGCCTTGCGGTTTTCCGGCTTGTGCGCGTAGTCGGTCGCGCTCGCAATCGCCCGGAACAGCGCGGCGTAGGTGTTGGGGTATTCCTTGTAGAAACCCTCCTTCACGCCGAAGGCACAGCAGGGATGGCCATCCCACAGGTCGCGCGACAGGGTATGGATGAAGGCGAAGCCTTCGTATACCGCACGCTGGTTGAACGGCTCGGGGCCGAGGAAGCCGTCGATGTTGCCGGCGCGCAGGTTGGCCACCATGTCGGGGGGCGGCATCATGCGCAGTTCGACGTCCTTGTCCGGGTCAAGGCCATGCTCGGCGAGGAAGTAGCGCAACAGCAGGTTGTGGATCGAGTAGTCGAACGGCAGGCCGAACTTCATCCCCTTCCAGTCCTTGGGATTGAGCTTGTCCTTGTGCTTGAGATGCAGCGTGATGGCCTGGCCGTTGATGTTCTGGATCGTCGCCACGTCGACCGCCTGCTTGGCCGATCCCAGCCCCAGCGACATCGCCAGCGGCATCGGGGACAGCAGGTGCGACGCGTCGTATTCCTTGTTCTGCACCTTGTCGCGCACGACGGCCCAGCCGGCGGTTTTCTGCAGGCTGACGTTCAAGCCTTCGCGCTCGTAGAAACCCATGGGCCCCGCCATGATGATGGGCGTGGCGCAGGTGATGGGGACGAAGCCGATCTTGAGATCGGTTTTTTCCAGCTTGCCTTTTTCCGCCGCCAGCGCCTTGGCGGCACCCATCGGGAACAAGGTCGAGATCGCCGCCATCGCCGTGCCGGCGCCGACCGCGCGCAGGAAATTGCGGCGCAACTGGTCGTCGGGGAACAGGCCGCGCATCACCGCCGATTCGACCACGCGCGACACGCGCGCATCCTCGTTTTGCATGGCGGCATCATGGTCAGCCTGGCTGTGGTGGCGGCCGCAACTGCAACCTGCACGGTGCAGTGTGGTATCGGGGTCAAACGGATTATCAAAACCGGACATTAAGCGCTCCCATCGGTTGAAAAAACTTGGCGTCACGACACATCCGCATGCACCAGCGTCGCCGCACCGCGCTCCGGTCTGGTGCATGGCCACCGATTCCGGTTTGCAGCGCGCCGACCGCTCCAAGGCCTGATTTGGCGGGCCTGGAGGAACCCGGCCGAGCGATGCGTCGTGTTGACACCAAAAGTCTTATCAGGAAGCGTGCCAGCCCGCACGATCGACACTAAGCGGCTGTTTATCCATGGCTTTTCAAGGAATATCCGGAACCGTCCTCAACGTTGGTCCGATTCTTGATTACACAGTGTTGACAAAATGTTTTGAGGAATCGCCATGACATCCCCTGCATTGCCAGCCGAACAGCTACAGAACGAGGAAATGCTGGTCATTCGCGAATCGGCACGCCTGGTGGGAAAAAGCCTGGAGCCCGAACCGGTGATCCGCGAAATGCTGCATCTGGTCTCGGAGTTTCTTGGGCTCAATCGCGGGCGCGTGGTGTTGCGGCAGCCCGACGGCGACTATGCGATCCGTTATGCCTACGGCCTGACGGCCACGGAAATCAAGCGCGGCGTCTATCATCCGGGGGTAGGCGTCACCGGGCGCGCCCTGCAAAGCGGCGAGCCGGTGATCGTGCAGGACATCGACAACGATCCGCATTACCTCGCGCGCGCGGTGGACCGTTCACACCTGCCGAACGAAACGGTCAGCTTCATTGCGCTGCCGCTGCGTAGCGATGGCGAGGTCCTGGGCCTGCTGGGGGTGCACCGCATCCGCGGACGCGCGCGGGCATTGACCGACGACCTGCGCATCCTCGAAATCATCGCCACGCTGATCACGCAGATCCTCAAACTGAACGATCGCGTGGCGGAGCAGACCGCCCGTCTGGAACACGAGAACCGCGAACTCAAATGGGCGCTCGAGCGCGGCACGCCGCAGCCGGCCACGCTCGGCATCGTCGGCGAATCGCCCGCCCTGCGTCATGCCTTGCGCCAGATCGAACAGGTATCGTCCACCGACGTGACGGTGCTGCTGCTGGGCGAATCGGGCACCGGCAAGGAGTTGTTCGCCCGCGCGCTGCATCTGTCGAGCCCGCGGCGCGACCAGCCTTTCGTCAAGGTGAACTGCGGCGCAATCCCGGAAAACCTGTTCGAGTCGGAATTGTTCGGCTACGAGAAAGGCGCATTCACCGGCGCGGTCACGGCACGGGCCGGTTACTTCGAGCAGGCGAACGGCGGTACGCTGTTCCTCGACGAGATCGGCGAGCTACCGCTGTCGATGCAGGTGAAGCTCTTGCGCGTGCTACAGGAGAAATCGCTGCAGCGCGTCGGCGGCCGCCGCGAAACGCCGATCGACGTACGCATCGTCGCCGCCACCAACCTCGACCTGCAGCAGCAGGTGAGCGCAGGCCGCTTCCGTCTCGACCTGTATTACCGCCTCAACATCATTCCGATCCGCCTGCCCGCACTACGCGAACGTCCCGAGGACATCCGCCCGCTGGTGCGCCACCAGCTCAACCTAATCAGCCAGAGCTATCAGCGCAACGTCGGCCTGACGCCGGAGGCGATGGAGACGCTGGCGGGCTACCACTGGCCGGGCAATATCCGGCAATTGCGCAACGTACTGGAACGCCTGGTGCTGCTGGCCGAGGGCGCGACGATTCCGGCACAGGAGGTCGAACGCGTGATCCACAGCGAAGCCACGCCGGAGAACGGCAGATCGTTCGGCAGCGTCCCGGCGAGCCCGCCTGCGGTTGCCGCCGTACGCCCCTATCTCCCTGCGCAGTCGCACGATCGTCAGCAGATCGCGCAGGCGCTGGCGCACGCCCATGGCAACAAATCGCGCGCGGCCCAGATGCTGGGGCTGACTCTGCGCCAGCTGAACTATCGCCTGCAACGGCTCGAAGCGGCCGAAGCAAGCTGACAATGGTTGACAATTTGTTAGCGCAGGCAATGGGCGACAACCAGACGGGAAGGAAAATATGAATAACAAACAACGACTTGACGCGTCATTTCGGAGCTGGCACAGGAATCGCAATACAGGTCATGTCGGTTCCCCGACCCCGCTCAACCAAGGAGTCATGCCATGTCTGAAGTCGTTGCCCTGAAAACCCAAACCATCCTCGAGCCCATTTCCAGCGAAGGCCTCGCCGCGCTATCCACCAAAGGCAAGGCCAACCCGCAATCGGTCGTCACGCTGAAAGCGAAGACCGTATGCGAAAGCAAGTTCCGCAATCTCACCTACGTACGCAACCTGCCGGCCCACGTGATCGACGAGCCGCCGCACCTGCTGGGCGACGACACCGCGCCGAATCCGTCCGAAGCCGTGCTGGCCACGCTGGGTTCTTGCCTGTCGGTCGGCCTGCACGCCAACGCCGTGGCGCGCGGCATCACGCTGTCGAAGATCGAGCTCGAACTCGAAGGCGACATCAACGTGACCGCCGTGTGGGGCGTGGGCGACCTCGACCCGATGAAGAAGCTGGGCTTTACCGACGTGCGCGTGAAAGTGCACCTGGAAGGCGACGCCACCGAGGCCGAACTGAAGGATCTGGTCGCGCATTCCAACGCCTGGTCGCCGGTGGCCAACACGCTGCGCAATCCGGTGAACGTCAGCGTCGAGCTGGCCTGAGCCGTCCCTTTATCGAATCAGGAGCGCACCATGCCCGCCGTCGCCCTCGCCCCCACTCTCCCGCTTGAAGCCTGCGAAATCCTGCCGGGCTTGTCCGACCTCATCGCCGAAGAACTCGCGCCCAAGGTGATCGACATCGACCTGAAGGGCCTATATCCCGACACCTTTCTGCGCAAGCTCGGCGCGCTCGGCGGACTGGGCGGCCTCACGCCGGCGTCGCACGGCGGCAGCGGGATCGGCCTGAAACACGCGATCCAGATCATCGAGGAAGCGTCCAAGCACTGCGTGTCCACCGGCTTCCTGCTGTGGGCACAGTACGCGCTGCAGTGGTACGTGCTGAATGGCACCAACCCCGCGCTCGCAGCCGACATGCTGCCGAAGATGGCGCGCGGCGAGGTATTGGGCGGCACCGCGCAGTCGAACACCATGAAGTCCTGCGTGGGCATCGAGGAAACCCGTCTCAAGGCGCAGCGCGTCGAGGGCGGCTACCGCGTCAACGGCGTGCTGCCCTGGGTGTCGAATATCGGGCCAGAGCATCATTTCCACATGGGCGCCTCGCTATCCGACGCGCCAGGGCTGGTGATTGGCCTGCTGCACGGTAGCACGCGCGGCCTCACGCTGGCGCAGAACGCGCACTTCATCGGCATGGAAGGCACCAACACCTTCGCCTGCCAGTTCCGCGACGTGTTCCTGCCCGACGCGCAGGTGGTCTGCCACCCACACGAATTCGACACTTTCCGCGACCGCACCAAATCGGCCTTCATCCTGTTGCAGATGGGCATGGGCCTCGGCCTCGTCGATGCCTGCGTGGGCATGATGCAACGGGCCGACAAGCAGTTCGGCCACGTCAACCGCTTCCTCGACGTCCAGGCTGACGCCCTGCAAGCCGAGCTCGACGCCGCGCGTGCCGCGACCTACGACCTGGCCGACCGCATCGACCGCGACGGCAGCCTGCCGCACGTGAAGGAAACGCTGCAACTGCGGCTGGCCGGCAGCGAATTGAGCCTGAAGGCCGCCAACGCGGCGATGCTGCATCTGGGCGCCAAGGGCTATTTGTCGAATAATGCGGCACAGCGCAGATTGCGCGAGGCCTACTTCATCGCCATCGTCACCCCGGCGATCAAGCACCTGCGCAAGGAGCTGCATGAGTTCGATAGCCACGCCTGCGCACTGGCGCAGGATGAAAGAGAGGTCGCATGATCCGTTTTGCCGTATCGCTATCAGTGGACGAAGCCGCAGAGAAACTGATCGCCGCCATCGCCGCCTATCCGATGGGTCTGGTCGCCCACGCCAATGGCCAGGCCAATTGCGCAAAAAAGGGGATCGAGGTGCCGGCCGACCAGATCCTCGAGGTGTTTCGCCCCGACTATGCCGCCAAGGTCTGGGCGGCGGAAAAAGCGGCGGGCATCGATATCCCGCTGCGCATCCACCTGTACGAGGCCGGCGGCCGCACCTGGGTCGCGCATCGCCCTGCCACCGACGTCTTCAAACCCTACGTCAACCCGCAGCTCGATGTGCTGGGCGGCGAGCTCGACGCCATCTTCAATCAACTGCTGGCCACGCTCAATCCGTGGAAACTGCCATGATGAATCTCTCCGCTGCTGTCTCTGCCCCCGAATCCGTTCCCGCCTTCCGCAAATGGACCTGCGCCGTCTGCGACTATGTCTACGACGAGGCGCTCGGCGACCCCGACCACGGCCTCGCGCCGGGCACCCGCTACGAAGCCATCCCCGACGACTGGAGCTGTCCCGACTGCGGCGTGACCAAGGCGGATTTCTACTGCTTCGACGACTGATGCGTGATGCACAAACCACCCAGTCCGCACCGGCCTGGTTTTGACTTTCCTCCCCTCACAGCCCCGCCGAAGATCAAGTGTGTCGGGTGAGCGGCAAAGGTGTTTGAGCCCTAAAGGACTCCGATCCACTACGCGCTGAAGCGCGTGTGGAGTCGTTTGCCCCGCCCACAAAAAACAAATTAAAAACAGCAAGGCGAGGCGAGTTCTTCGCCGCCCGTCCGGTGGGCTCGATTTCCGGGAATTCGGGGTTGTCGGGGTCGCCTTTCTTTGGTTACTTTCTTTGGCGAGACAAAGAAAGTAACCAGCTGCCGGGCTACCCCCGGCCAACGGTCAGGTGTCCTGCGAAATCCCTCACTACTATTGACAGCCCTTCGACAGGCTCAGGGCGAACGGGCAAGGGCCAGTGCTTTTTGCAAGCGTCCACTCAGTGCGAGCGACTGGATTGTTTCGCTGCTAAGCGACTCGCAATGACGGCACCCCGTCCTCAATTTCGGGAATCCCCGCCGCCCCGGTAAAATCCGGGGATGATCGTCTATCTCCACGGCTTCAACTCCTCTCCCGCCTCCGGCAAGGCCCGGCAGCTGGGCGAGCACATGGCGCACCTCGGGCGGCAGGCCGATTACTATTGCCCGGCGCTCGCCAACAGCCCGCGTGCGGCCATTGCCCAGGTCGAGGCCGAACTGGCACAACGCCACCCTGAATCCGTCACCTTGGTCGGCAGTTCACTGGGCGGCTTCTATGCCACCCACCTGGCCGAGCGGCACGGCTGGAAGGCGGTGCTGGTGAATCCCGCCGTGCACGCACACACGCTGCTGCGCGCCGCACTTGGCCCGCAGACCAACTGGCACAGCGGCGAGACGTGGGAACTTACCGAGGCGCATCTGGCCGAACTCGCGGCACTCGACGTTTCCGCCATCTCGCGACCGGAGCGCTATCTGCTGCTGGCGCAGACCGGCGACGAGGTGCTCGACTACCGCGACGCCGTCGCCTACTACACAGGCGCCACGCAGATCATCGAAGACGGCGGCGACCACGGTTTTGCCGGGTTCGAACGCCACTTCCAAACCATCCTGGATTTCTGATTTTCCATGCATCTCATCTTTGAAGAGGACGGCCATTTCAAGGCCGGCTCCATCCTGTCCGAAACCGACGCCACGGCGCAGGTGGAGGCGGCCTCGGGCAAGCGCAGCAAGATCAAGACGGCCAATATCCTGCTGCGCTTCGCCGCGCCGGCGCCGGCCGAGGTGATGGCCGAAGCCGAGACGCTGACGGCGGATCTCGACGCCGATTTCCTGTGGGAAGTGGCAGGCACCGAGGAATTCGGCTTCGAGCAGCTGGCGCAGGAGTACTACGGCCACGCGCCGCGACCGGCCGAATCGGTCGCGCTGCTGCTGAAGCTGCACGCGTCGCCGATTTATTTTCATAAGAAGGGCAAGGGACGCTACCGCCCGGCGCCGGCCGAAACGCTGGCGGCGGCCAAGGCCGGTCTGGAGAAGAAACGCCTCGCGACGGAACGGCAAGCGCATCTGGCCACCGAGCTTGCGGCCTTCCGCCTACCGCCCGAATACGTCTCGCTGATCCCACGCATCCTCATCGCGCCGGACAAGAACACGCTGGAATACAAGGCGCTGGAAGACGCGGCAACGGTCACCGGGCTGTCGCAATTGAGACTCATCGAACGCTGCGGTGCGATCCCGTCGACGCTCGACTTCCACATGGCGACCTTCCTGCTGGAATATTTCCCGCGCGGCACCGGTTTCGCCCCGGTCACCGAGCCAATGGATCCCCCCGAGTTGCCTAGGAGCAGCGTGCGCGCGTTCTCGATGGACGACGAAGCGACCACCGAGATCGATGATGCGCTGTCGGTCGAATGGCGCGATGATGGCAGCGTCCGCGTCGGCATCCATATCGCCGCGCCGGCACTCGGCATCGCGCCGGGCTCCGAGCTAGATAAGGTGGCGCGCGAGCGGCTCTCCACCGTGTACTACCCCGGCGACAAGATCACCATGCTGCCCGAGGCGCTGATCCATCACTACACGCTGGGCGAGACTCACGATTGTCCGGCGCTGTCGCTGTATGTCGACGTGGCGCCCGATCTACGCGTGCTCGGCACCGAGACCCGGCTGGAAATGGTGCACATCGCCGACAACCTGCGCCACGAAACGCTGGAGGTGCAGTTCAATGACGAGACCCTGCGCAATCCCGACGTGCCCGACTATCCTTATCGCCGCGAACTCGAATGGCTGCGCGACTTTGCTGCCGTACTCGAAGCGGGGCGGGGCAAAGCCGACAATGTGGATCGCGTCGACTACAACTTCAAGCTCGACGGCGAGCACATCAGCATCGTCCCGCGCAAGCGCGGCAGCCCGATCGACAAGGTGGTCTCCGAACTGATGATTTTCGCCAACGCGCACTGGGGCGGCTGGCTGGCCGAAAAGCGCGTGCCCGGCATCTACCGTGCCCAGGCCAACGGCAAGACACGCATGACGACGTCCCCCGACCCCCACGTGGGCCTCGGCGTCGACCAGTATGCGTGGTCGTCCTCGCCGCTGCGGCGCTACGTCGACCTGGTCAACCAGCGACAGCTGATCAGCATCGTGCAAGGAGCCGATCCGGTGTATCCCCCGAGGAGCGAGCAATTGTTCTCGACCGTACGCGACTTCGAGCTGGCTTACGACGCCTACAATGAATTCCAGCGGCGGCTCGAACGCTACTGGATGCTACGCTGGCTGATCCAGGAAAACGTCCATGAAGTTACCGCCAGCGTGATCCGCGAAGACCTGGTTCGCTTCGACAACTTGCCGATGGTGACGCGTGCACCCTCGGTGATGGGCATCGCGCCGGGATCGAACGTGCGGCTGGCCATTTCCAGCATCGATTTGCTGGACATCGGTTTTCATGCCGAGTATCTGGAGACGGTCGCCCTGCCGCCTGACAGCGCCGCCGTCGTTCCGTAGAATCCAGCTTGTCCGATCATATCGAGTCCATGGTGTCTTCTGCTCCTGCCCCGTCTCCCGCTCTCGCCGCGCCCTCCAAACAGGGCACGCGCATGGCGCTGGCCCTGCTGGCGTCGGCGGCGGTGCATGGCATGGTGCTCTCGACCCAGTTCGTGCATGTCAATCCGCACTTGTTCGAGGATCCCAATCTGCCGATGGAGGTGGTGCTGGTCAACGCCAAAAGCGTGGACTCCCCGCTCAATCCCGACGCACTGGCACAGGTGAACCTGGCAGGCGGCGGCAACACCGATGAAGACCGCCGGCTGAAAAGCCCGCTTCCCGCCAGCGCCAGAACCCAGACCGGGGCCGAGGAAGCCGCCTTGCAGGCAAAGGTGGCCTCCCTCGAACAGCAGGCCAAAACCCTGTTGAGCCAACTGAAGCCCGACGCTCAACTGCACACCCCGCCGCCGGTAGAACCCCCCGCTCCCGTCCAGCCCACTGTCGACGCCAGCCAACTCAACGAACAGGCACGCGAAATGGCGCAACTGCAGGCGCGCATCTCGCAGCAATGGGATGAATACCAGAAACGTCCCAAGCGCGCCTTCGTCGGGGCCAACACACGCGAATACGACTTCGCACGCTACGTCGAGGACTGGGTCACCAAGGTCGAGCGCATCGGCAACGTCAACTATCCCGAGGCTGCGCGCCGCCAGGGCATTTACGGCAGCCTGAGACTGACCGTATCGATCTATGCCAACGGCCGCATCGAGAAAGTCGACATCGATCGTTCGTCCGGTTCCAAGATCCTCGACACCGCCGCCACCAAGATCGTCGAGCTCGCCGCCCCCTACGCGCCCTTTCCCGACGAGATGCGGAAAAAGGTCGACATCCTGTCGATCACCCGCACCTGGACCTTCACGCGCTCCGATCAGCTCGTCGGGACTGACTGAATTCCGTCATTGCCACCGTTCGCAGGGCCGGGCACCACGCCGCGACCGTCTCACCAATCCACAAAAAAACATATTAATCAATATTTTACAGACATCCGCCTCCCGAGGCATGCATGTTGCTGTATTCAGGCAAAGCCGGCTGCAGGACCCATCCCCTGGCCGCGCCGAATGACAGGAGCAGACATGACGCTATTCAATCGATTTGCCGCCATCCTGGGTATTGCCCTGGTTTCCGCCCAGGCGCACGCCGTAGACGTTTCCTTCACCTCGGGCGCCGGACTCGCCCAGAGCTATGGGAACACCTACACCACCACGGTGGATGGCCTGACGATCTCGGCCAGCGCCTGGTCGAGCACGGCACGCGCCAACCAGTTCGAACAGGCTGCCCTGACGCTCACGCCGGGCTTCGGCCTGGGCGTATGCAGCAGCCAGGAAAAGGCCAATTGCACGGCCAAGAATTTTGCCGACGCGCTGGGCAACAAGGGCGCCGATGATTTGATCCTGTTCAGTTTCTCCCGCACGGTCAATCTGCAGTCCCTGTCCATGATCCAGTCCGGCGGCGACTCCGACCTCAGCCTCTGGGCCGGCACCGGTGCTTTCAGTCCGGCCGGGCTGAAGGCCGGTCTGATTGGCACGGCAACCTTGTATGACAACACCAGCAATGTGAACACCGTCAAAACCGTCAGCCTCGCCGGTTTCACCGGAAGCTACGACTGGATTGCGGTGGCCGCCCGGATCGGCCAGAACAACGACTTTGCCAAGCTGCAATCCCTGACGATCAATCCCGTGGCCCAGCCGGTACCGGATGCCGCCACCTGGATGACGATGCTGGCCGGTCTGGGGCTGGTCGGCTTTCGCGTGAGCAGGCGCCAAGCCTGAACCCCAGGCCGCAATCGACAACAACCCGCCTCCAGGCGGGTTTTTTCATGCCTTCCAGGTGCGCCTCGCCAGCCGGCCTGGGATATTTGTTATCTTTATCACGTGATAAAATGTTTGATTGTTCTAATATTTTCATTTAATTCCGCTTCTGGAGACTGTCATGCACACCGGCACCACCCTTACCCAGTTCATCATTGAAGAACAGCGCCGCACCGCCGGCGCCACCGGCGACTTCACCTCGCTGCTGAACGACGTCGTCACCGCCTGCAAGGCCATTTCCAACGCCGTGAACAAGGGCGCGCTGCTGGGCGTGATGGGCGCGCTGGATTCGGAGAACGTGCAGGGCGAAACGCAGAAGAAGCTCGACGTCATCACCAACGACATCATGATCCGCTCCAACGAGTGGGCAGGCCACCTGGCCGGCATGGCGTCCGAGGAAATGGACGACGTGTACGCCATCCCCAGCCAGTACCCGCTGGGCAAGTACCTGCTGGTGTTCGACCCGCTCGACGGCTCGTCGAACGTCGACGTCAACATCTCGGTCGGCACCATCTTCTCGATCCTGAAAGCGCCGGTCGCCGGCCGCGCCGCCAAGGCCGAGGACTTCCTGCAGCCCGGCACCCAGCAGGTCTGCGCCGGCTACGCGATCTACGGCTCGTCGACCATGCTGGTGCTGACCTTCGGCCACGGCACCAACGGCTTCACGCTCGATCGTGACGTCGGCGAGTTCGTGCTGACCCACCCCGCCATGAAAATCCCGACCGAAACCAAGGAATTCGCGATCAACGCGTCCAACATGCGTTTCTGGGAAAAGCCGGTGCAGCGCTACGTCGACGAGTGCCTGGCCGGCAAGACCGGGCCGCGCGGCAAGGATTTCAACATGCGCTGGGTGGCCTCGATGGTCGCCGAAGTGCACCGCATCCTCACCCGCGGCGGCATCTTCATGTACCCCAAGGACACCAAGGATCCCGCCAAGGCCGGCAAGCTGCGCCTGCTGTACGAGGCCAATCCGATGGCCTTCATCGTCGAGCAGGCCGGCGGCGCCGCCACCACCGGTTACCAGCGCATCCTCGACCTGGCACCGGAAGGGCTGCACCAGCGCGTGCCGGTCATTCTGGGTTCCAAGACCGAAGTCGACACCGTGACGGGCTACCACCACGAAAAAGCTGCTTGAGTCCCGCCTCGATGCAGGATTAAAAAAGCCGGGCTGTGCCCGGCTTTTTTTCGTGCTGCGCTCCCCCTATGCCGCCACCCGACGCAGGCCGGCACGCATCAACCGGATGCAGTCATCCGGCGGCAGGGGCCGGCTGAACAGATAGCCCTGGGCCTGATCGCAATGATTGGTTCGCAGATAAGCCAGTTGCGCGTCGGTCTCGACGCCTTCCGCGACCACGGTCAACCCGAGGCTACCGGCCAGCGCAATGATGGTGCGCACGATGGCGGTGTCGTTTTCGTCGCCAGGAATGTCACGTATGAACGAACGGTCGATCTTCAGGCAATGGATGGGAAAACTCTTCAGGTAGCTGAGCGAGGAATAGCCGGTACCGAAATCGTCCACGGCGATACGCAGACCCAGCCGCTCCAGTTCGGTCAGAACGGTCGCCGCGGTCGCCAGATTGTCCATGATCGACGATTCGGTGATCTCCAGCTCCAGGTCGCTCGCCGCCAACCCGGTGTCGCGCAGGGCCGCGCTGACTTCCTCCGCCAGGTCCTTTTGGCGAAACTGGCGGGTCGAGAGGTTGACCGCCATGGTGCCGGCCAGCAAGCCCGCGTCCTGCCAAGCGCGCATTTGACGACAGGCCTCGCGCATCACCCAGTCGCCAATCGGCAGAATGAGGCCGGTGTGCTCGGCAACCGGAATGAATTCTTCGGGGCTGACCATGCCCAGTTCCGCCGACTGCCAGCGCAACAGCGCTTCCCACCCGATCAGGCGACCTGTCCGGATTTCCAGCTTGGGTTGGTAGTGCAGCGTCAGTTCCTTGTGCTCCAAGGCCTGCTTGAGGCGCGCCTCAAGCAGCACACGGCGCTGCATTTCTTCGGACAGATCGTGGCTGAACACCCGGAAGCAATTGCGGCCGGCCGATTTGGCACGATGCAGGGCAAGGTCGGCATAGCGCATCAAGATGCTGGCCGATTCGCCGTCGGCCGGATAACTGACGATACCGATGCTGACCCCGATTCCCAGGCGGTCGTTGCCGATATCGAATTCCCGCCCCATGGCGTCCAGCAGGGTCTGTCCCACCTGCTTGGCCTGTTCGGCGGAGGTGTTTTCCAGCAGGATCACGAATTCGTCGCCGCTGAAACGAGCCAGGAAGGCGGAAGGAGGCAGGCTCGTCCGGATGCGTCCGGCAACCGCCACCAGCAACAGGTCGCCGTATTCGTGGCCCAGCGTGTCATTCACGTTCTGGAAATAGTCGAGATCCAGCAGCATCACCGTACAGGGTGCCGCCTCATTGCAGGTGAGGACGGACTGGTTGAGCCGTTCGCCGAATGCGGTCCGGTTCGGCAATCCGGTCAGATCGTCATGCGTAAGCATATGGCGCATCTGGCGGAACGGGCGGCTCACCGCTTCGGCATAGATCGCGCGATAGAGAAAATAATAGGCAAATACCTTGTAGGTATGTCCCAGCAGGTTGGCCGTACTGCTCACCTGCACATACACGACGAAGAACAGCTCGGCCGCCGCCATCAGCAGCAGGGCCAGCATCAGGCTCTCGAAATCGCAGTGGGTGATGCGCGTGCGACGCAAGTACAGCAGGACGGCAATCGCCAGGTAAAGGCCGAACACCCCCCATTCGAGCGCCACTTTGAGCGGGGTCAATTCCTCGCCCATGACATACATCGCAGGAATGGCGTGGGGCGAAGCCAGCAGCCCGTACGACAAACTCCCCAACATTAGCAGAACGACCATCCAGCCGTAGCGGCTGGCGGGAACACGCGTGGCGGGGGTCTCCGGAAGCAGCACATACGCCAGCAGTCCGATCCCAGCCGCCAGGCGGCCGCACAGCCAGAACAGGATGGCTTTGTGGGGGGAATTCGGACTGACCAGGTCCGGCATGCCGATATAGGACAGGAAATGAAGGGTGTCGAACAACGCCACCGCAAGGAACGCGCAGCCCAATGCCACGGAACGGATCGAGCGCAAGGTTTCCTGTACGCCGTGGCCGGTAAAGAAAACCAGCGCGGCCACGATGACGGCAAAGATTTCCATCATCGAATGGACCGCCAGGAAAGCCGGGGCCGAGAGCGTCAGTTGATTGGCTGGAAATGCCTGCCACAGCAGCAAAGGGATGCTCGCGGACAGCAGCAGTATGCCGGCGAGGCGGTGTGTGTCTTGTCCTGACATTAAAGCAGGCGATCCTCTCTTGACTGGAGGGTTGCACAATTAACCATACTACTGACGTAAGTATTTCGGTTTTGCCGGCTGCGGTCAATGTCGGCATGCCCAATGCCGGCCCGCAGAACGCGTGTCGATTGTCTTATGGGCGTTGCCTGTCGGCCCACGGCGAGCGATCGCGGTGGGCCTGCGGCTTTACGGTGCTTCCGGCGGTTTCGAAGCCGGCGACGGATGGTGGGACGGCAGATGGACATTGTCGTAGCGCGTGGCATGCGGATGCGCATCGATCTCTTCCGTCTTGGCTTGCAGCCGCCTGTCGGACACCCAGTGGAAAAAGAGCGGAATGAAGAACACCGCGAGGAACGTGGCAGCCAACATGCCGCCAACGACGCCGGTGCCGACTGCATGACGTGCACCGGCGCCCGCGCCGGTCGAAATCGCCAGCGGCAGCACGCCGAGAATAAAGGCGAGCGAAGTCATCAGGATGGGACGGAAACGCAGGCGGGCAGCTTCGAGCGCAGCCGAAACACTGGAATAGCCTTCCTGTTTCTTCAGCACGGCGAACTCGACAATCAGGATCGCGTTCTTCGCCGCAAGCCCCAGCAAGGTCACCAGACCGATCTGGAAATACACGTCGTTGGACAGTCCGCGCAGCCACACCGCTGCCAGCGCGCCGAAGGTGCCGAAGGGGAGCGCCATCAGCACGGCAAACGGCAGCGTCCATTTTTCATACTGCGCCGCAAGGATGAGAAACACCATCAGTACCGCCAAACCCAGCGCAATGCCCGACGTCCCGCTCGAACGCTTCTCCTGGAACGAGGCGCCGGTCCATTCGTAGCTGAAGTCGGGCGGCAGGACTTTTTTCGCTATTTCGTCGATGATGGCAAGCGACTGGCCCGAACTGACCCCAGGCACCGCGCTGCCCATGATCTTGACCGCCTGAGAATTGTTGTAACGGTCGAGCGTTTCCGGGCCGGACGAGAAGCTGATTTTGGCCAGGGCCGACATCGGCACCATCTCGCCGGACGCGTTGGGCACGAACAGCGCCGACACGTCCTGCGGCGTCTTCCGCGCGCCCGGCTCGGCCGCCATCAACACCTGCCAGGTGCGGCCATACTTGTTGAAATCGTTGACGTAATACGAACCCAGCGTGGCCGACAAGGTCGTGAACACGTCGTCGATCTTGACGCCCAGCATCTTCGCCTTTTCGCGGTCGACGTCGACATACAGCTGCGGCACGTGCGGCCGCCACAGCGTCAGCACCTGCGCGAGCCGCTTGTCCTGGCGCGCAGCGGCGAGAAAGGCATCGGCCACCTGAGACAGTTTCTGCGGACCGCCCTCGCCCTTGTTCTGGATGTAGAACTCGAATCCACCGGCATTACCCAGGCCGAAGATCGGCGGGGGCGCGAAGGCCAGCACGAGTGCCTCACGGATACCCGACGTCGCCCCCATCATCTCGCCGACCATCTGCTGGATGGTCTTCTTGCGCTCGTCCCAATGACGCGCGGCGACGAAGATGGTCGCGGCACTATTACGGAAACCGCCGCCGAGGAAGTCGAGCCCGGCGAAGGCAACCACGTGCTGGACGGCCGGGTCCTTGCGCACGATCGCATCGACCTGTTTGACCACGGCTTCGGTACGCGACAGCGCCGAGCCGTCCGGCAGGTAGACCGCGCTGATGTAGTAGCCCTGGTCTTCGTCCGGCACCAGGCTGCCGGGCGTGAACTTCCACAGAGTGACGGCCGCGGCAATCATCAGGATGTAAATCGAGAGCGCGACGAGCGAGCGTCGCATGAGGAATTTCACCCCGCCTTGGTAATGCCGGGTCATGCCTGCGAAACCCCGGTTGAACGCGCGGAAAAAACGCCCGGGTTCGTGCGGCTTCTCGCCCTTGAGCAGGGCCACGCACAACGCCGGGGTCAGGGTCAGCGCGACAAGACCTGAAATCACCACCGAAATCGCGATCGTCGCCGCGAACTGCCGGTACAGCTCGCCGGTCAGGCCGCCGAGAAAGGCGATGGGAACGAACACCGCGCACAATACCAGCACGATCGCGATCACGGGCCCGGTGACCTCGCGCATCGCCAGCAGCGCCGCTTCGCGCGGGGTCTTCTTGTGCTCGTGGATGATGCGCTCGATGTTTTCCAGTACCACAATGGCATCGTCGACCACGATGCCGATGGCGAGCACCATGCCGAACAGTGTCAGCGTGTTGATCGAATAGCCGAGCAACAGCAGGCCGACGAAGGTGCCCAACAGCGACACAGGCACGGCAAGGACGGGGATGAGCGTCGCGCGCCAGTTCTGCAGAAAGAGGAACACCACCAGCACGACCAGCAGGATCGCCTCGCCCAGGGTTTTCACCACCTCGCGGATCGACACTTCGACAAAGCGCGTGGTGTCATAGGGCACGGCGTAGTCGAGGCCGGGCGGGAATTTCTTTTTCAGTTCCTCGACCGTACGGGTCACTTCGTCGCCCACTTCGAGCGCATTGGCGCCGGGCTGCAGGAAGATGCCCACCAGCGTCGCGGGTTTGCCGTTGTAGAGCCCCGCAAAATCGTAATCCTTGGAGCCGAGCTCGACTCGCGCGACATCTTTCAGGTACAGCATCGAGCCGTCGGTATTCGCACGCACGACGATATTCTCGAATTCCTTGGGGTCGGCAAGCCGTCCCTTGGCGGTCAGCGAATACACCAGCGCCTGCCCGTTGTCGACCGGCGGCTGGCCGATCTTGCCGGGCGCGAACTGGGCGTTCTGCTCGTTGATCGCGCGCGTGAGATCGGCCACGGTCACGCCCAGCTGGGCCATGCGGTCGGGCTTGAGCCAGATTCGCATGGCGTAGTCCTTGGCGCCGAAAATCTGCACGTTGGTCGTGCCGGGAATGCGCTTCAGGCGATCCAGCACATTGAGCGTGACGTAGTTGCTGGTGTACAGATCGTCATAGCGACCATCGGGCGAGAGGAACGCGAGCACCTGCAGGAAAGCGGACGAGCCTTTCTCCACAGTCACGCCCTGGCGGCGCACTTCTTCCGGCAGCCGGGCCTCGGCCTGCTTGACCCGGTTGTTGACGTTGAGCGCGGCCTTGTCGACGTCGGAACCGATCTCGAACGTCACCTGGATTTCCAGGACGCCGTTCGAAGCCGAGGTCGAGCTCATGTACATCATGTCCTCGATGCCGTTGATCGCGTTTTCCAGCGGCGCCGCGACGGTCTGTTCCAGCACCGTCGCCGAAGCGCCCGGATAGACCGCGCGCACCGTGACCACCGGCGGTGCGATCTCGGGATATTGCGCGATCGGCAACACGCGCATCGCCAGCAGTCCGGCGAGCACGATCAGGATGGAGATCACGACCGAAAAGATCGGCCGGTCGATGAAGAAGCGCGAGAACATGAGCGTTCCTTATGGTTTCGTGGCGGCGGGCGGCGCAGCCGCAGCCTTCGGTTCGGCCCCGGCTTCAGAGGGCGCGACGGGCATGCCCGGGAAGAAGATCCGTGCCATGCCATCGACCACGACCTTATCGCCGGACTTCAGCCCGCTTTTGATCACCCAGCGGCCGGTACCCTTGCCGGGCTCGCCGCCGCCTACCCACGCGCCCACTTCGACCGGGTGGGGCAACGCGACGGTCATCCCCTTCTCGGCTGGCGTGGCCACGTAGACGAACTTGCCGGTCGGGCCATCCTGCACCGCGGGCTGAGGCACGGTAATCGCATCGGGCAACTGCCCGCCTTCGACGACCACCCGTACGAATTGCCCGGGTTTCAAGGCGCCATCGGCATTGGCAAACTCGGCCCGCATGTCGAATGCGCCGGTTTGCGAATTCGCCTTGTAATCGCTGAAGTTGAGCGTGCCGGTGGCCGCGATCCGCGTCCCGTCGGCAAGCACAAGACGAACGTGTTGCCGGCCCTGTTCCAGCGTCCCGTCGGCACGCTGCTTCTCCAGCGCCAGGCGTGCGTCCTCGCCGATCGAGAAGCGCGCATAGATGGGGGCGATCTGCGCCAACGTGGTGAGCGCGGGCCCCGTGGGACTCACCAGCGCACCTTCGACCTGGAGCGCGCGACCCATCACGCCCGTCAGCGGGGCGCGAATATCGGTGTAGCCGAGGCTGATGCGCGCGTTGGCCAAGTTCGCCTCAGCCGTGCGCACGCCCGCCTCGGCCACTGCGAGCGCAGTCTGTGTGGCATCCAGCGCGCGCGCGCTGACGAACCCTTGCGCCGCTAGCGCCCGGTTGCGGTCCAGTTCCAGCTTGGCTTCCGCGAGCAAGGCCTGCCGGTTGGCGAGTTCGGCATTCGCCGCCCGAACCTGCGCGGCAAAGCTGGCGGCGTCGAGCTTGTACAACAGGGCACCCGCCTTGACCGGTGCGCCTTCCTGAAAATAGCGATGCTCGATGACGGCCGCGACGCGCGGCCGGATCTCCACTTCCCGCGAGGCTTCCAGTCGCCCGACATATTCGAAGTTGATCGGCACCACTTGCGGCGTCGCCGCTTCCACGGTCACCTGCGCAGGGGGGGGTGCTCCGCCGCCCTGTTGTGCCGTTTCATGTTGTCCGCACGCTGTGAGCAGAGCGCTCAAGCCCACAACCACTACCCCGGAAAATCGGTGCATGGTGCCCCCTGAAATTATTTGTACCTCGCCATCATAAAAGCATACATACATGAATGTAAATTGCGGGCACTGGTCATTTGTTGGACAATTCGGCGCATGGTCAGAAAAACCCGTGTAGATGCGCTCGCCACCCGTGACGCCCTGCTTGCCGCCGCGCTCCAGGTATTTCGCGAACGCGGCGTCACACGCACAAGGCTCTCCGACGTCGCCGAGCGCGCCGGGGTGACACGGGGAGCCATCTACTGGCATTTCAAGGACAAGGCCGAATTGTTCCAGGCCGTCTGCGAGCGCGGCACCCTGCCCGTGGAAGCGCTCCTGGCCCAAGCCAGCCAGAATGCGCAGCGCGACCCGCTGGCCATGGTCCGCCAGCTTGCCCTGATGGCACTCACCCAATTGGCCCAGCATGCCGACACCCAGGCCATGTTCGACGTGATCTTCCACAAATGCGAATTCACTGAGGAACTGGCGCCGGTAGTTGCGAAAAACGATGCCGACCGCACCGCCTGCCTGTCGCAGGTGCAGCAACTCTTCGACCAGGCCGTTGCCTGCGGCCAATTACCGCCCACCACCGACACCTTTCTGGCGACCCATGGCCTACACGCCTATATGGTCGGCCTGATGCACGAATGGGTGCTGAATCCCGAGAGCTACGACCTCGCCGTGTGTGCCGAACCGCTGATCGACTGCTATCTGGCCGGACTGGCCGCCCGCCCGCCCATCTGCCGGCCGGTCGCCGGCTAGACCGAACGCGCCGACACGATGGTCTTGAACAGCGCCAACGCCTGCACGCGCTGGCGCGCATGCTCGACGATGGGCGCAGGATAGGTCTGTCCGACGATCACGCCAAGGCGCATCTGTTCTCCGACTGGCAACTTCCACGGTACATGGATGAATTTTTCCGGTACCTGGGCGAGTTCGGGCACGTAACGGCGGATGAACACGCCTTGCGGGTCGAATTTCTCGGATTGCGCCAGCGGATTGAAGATGCGGAACCAGGGCTGGGCATCGCAGCCCACCGAGGCCGCCCACTGCCAGCCACCGCTGTTGGCGGCGAGATCGTAATCGATCAGCCTGTCGGCGAAGTAGCGCTCGCCGAGCCGCCAATCGACCAGCAGGTCCTTGGTCAGGAACGAAGCCGCGACCATGCGTAGCCGGTTATGCATGTAGCCGGTCTGATTGAGCTGGCGCATTGCCGCGTCTATCAGTGGATAGCCTGTACGCGCCTCGCACCAGGCCTCGAAATGCCCCGGCGGATTCGGCCACGGCAGCGCGTCGTACTGCGGCTTGAAAGTGTGGCCCGCCGCGACGTCGGGACGATGCCAGAGGATCTGGTGGTAGAAGTCGCGCCAGATCAGCTCGGACAGCCAGGTCTGCGCCCCATGTCCACCCTGCTGCCAGGCTGCCGCGGCAAGCTGGCGGATGGACACCGTGCCGAAGCGCAGGTGCGCCGACAGATACGACGGCCCCTTGCGTGCAGGAAAATCGCGCGCGGCCTGATAACGGTCGATCCGCTGCAGGAAATCCCCGAACAACTGCGCGCCGCCCGACATGCCTGTCGGGAACCCGAGCTCGCGCAGATTGGTGGGGGCGAACCCCATTTCCCGCAAGGAGGGAATCGGTGTCGACAATGCTGACAGCTGGCCGGCATACGTTTCAACCGGATAGGCTTGCAAATGAGAGGGCGTCAGTTTTTTCAGCCAGGCATTCTTGTAGGGAGTAAAGACGCTGTAAGGGGTACCGTTGGCTGTAAGCACGTCCCCACGTTCGAAGATGACTGCATCCTTGTAGTGGTGGGCGGCCCTGCCATGCGCATGCAGGGCGGTTTCGACAGCCGCGTCACGCGCCAGGGCGACCGGGTCGTCATCGTGATTGAAGAACACGGCATCGACCCCGAGTTCGGCTGCCAGTCGGACGATCTCGTCGCGGGCCACGCCATGCCGCACGACAAGCCCGCCACCCCGGGCCTGCAGGGCGCGCTGCAACTCGGTGACGCAGGCGTGGATGAACTCGACTCGCCGGTCGGCCCGACCGGGAAGCGCATCCAGGATGTCGCGGTCGAATACGAACACGCAGACCACCTGCCGCGCGCACTTGAGCGCGTGATAAAGCGCAGCGTGATCGAAATCCCTCAGGTCGCGGCGAAACCACACCAGGGCACGGGCATATTCAGGCATGGGACGAGATGGTCGCTATAGTGGAAAGGCAAGTTGAAAAAAGTGGTGCTTGCCGGATTTGAGGCAGATTACAATGGGAACGCAACCATGGATACCGTCAACCTGACCCACAACTTCCTGATCGCCATGCCCGGCATGGTCGATCCCAATTTCAACGGCACCTTGACCTATATCTGCGACCACAGCGACCAGGGCGCGCTCGGCGTGGTGGTCAACCGCCCGATCGACCTGGATCTGTCGACGCTGTTCGAGCAGATCGGCCTGTCGCTGCCGGAACGCCTGCACCACGACACCGTATATTTCGGCGGCCCGGTGCAGACCGAGCGCGGATTCGTGCTGCACACGCCGCCGCTCACCTTCAGCTCCACGCTCACCGTCAACGACGCGGTCAGCCTCACCACCTCGAAGGACGTGCTCGAAGCCGTGAGCCAGGGTGCGGGGCCGGAAAAATTCATGGTGTCGCTGGGCTATGCGGGCTGGTCGGCCGGCCAGCTGGAAGACGAGATCAAGCAGAATGCGTGGCTGTCGGTGGCCGCCGATCCGCAGGTGATCTTTGACCTGGCCCCCGAAGAGCGCCTGCCTGCCGCGATGAAGCTGCTGGGCATCGACTTCGCCAGCCTGTCAGAAGAAGCCGGGCACGCTTGAATCCGGAGCATACCCACGGCACGGTGCTGGCCTTCGACTTGGGTTTGAAGCGCACCGGCGTGGCCTCGGGCGATCTGTCGATCGGGATCGCGCATCCCCTCACCGTCATTCAGGCCGACTCGACCGATGCCCGGGTCACCGCCATCGGCAAGCTCATGGCCGAATGGCAGCCGGTTTTACTGGTGTTGGGCCTGCCCACCCACGCCGACGGCAGCGAACATGAGATGACGCGGGTGGCCAGAAACTTCGCGCGCAAATTAGAATCCCGCTTCAATCTCCCGGTTTTTCTGGTGGACGAACGCCACACCAGCACGGCAGCCGAATCCGAGCTCCATGCACGCGGCATCCACGGCAAGAAAAACAAGGCGCTGACGGACGCCGTCGCCGCTCAACTCATACTGCAAGGGTTTTTCGATGCACGCCTCACTGCCTGACGCCAATACACTGATCGCGCGGCTCGCCGACGCCATCGCCCCCACCCTCACGCCCGACACGCTGATCGTCGGCATCCACACCGGCGGCGTATGGGTAGCCGAGCGCCTGCACGGATTGCTGCAGTGCGTCCAACCGCTCGGCACGCTCGATATTTCGTTCTACCGCGACGATTTTTCGCGCATCGGCCTGCACCCGCAGGTCAAACCTTCCAACCTGCCCTTCGATCTGGAAGGCCGCGCCATCCTGCTGGTCGACGACGTGCTGCACACCGGGCGCACAGTGCGCGCGGCGATGAACGAACTGTTCGACTACGGCCGCCCGGCCTCGATCCGGCTGGCCGTCCTGATCGACCGCGGCGGCCACGAACTGCCGATCCGCCCCGATTTCGCCGGCCTGACGATCACCGTGCCCGACCATCAGAACATCAATCTTTCCCGCCTCGACGATGGCCATCTGACCCTCAGCCTTGCATGAACCTACAACTCACCCAAGACGGCAGGTTGCGCCACCTGCTCACCCTCGACGGCCTGCCGCGCGCCATCATCACGCAAATCCTCGATACCGCAGAATCCTTCATGGACGTGGGCGAGCGCGAGGTGAAGAAAGTCCCGCTGCTGCGCGGCAAATCGATCTTCAATCTGTTCTTCGAGCCCTCGACGCGCACCCGCACCACCTTTGAAATCGCCGCCAAACGCCTGTCCGCCGACGTGGTCAATCTCAACATCGCGACCTCCAGCCAGACCAAGGGCGAAGCGATCCTCGACACCGTCGACAATCTCTCCGCCATGCATGCCGATATGTTCATCGTGCGCCACTCGCAA
The DNA here is from genome assembly GCA_002343685.1 of Thiobacillus denitrificans. Lineage (GTDB taxonomy): Bacteria > Pseudomonadota > Gammaproteobacteria > Burkholderiales > Thiobacillaceae > Thiobacillus > Thiobacillus denitrificans_A. The sequence continues at coordinate 29,718 of DDRS01000007.1, forward strand.
TCGGGTGCGGCACATTTCATCGCACAGCACGTTGCGCCGCACATCTCGGTGGTGAACGCGGGTGACGGCCGCCACGCACATCCCACGCAAGGCCTGCTCGACATGTTCACCATCCGCCGCTTCAAGGGCGAGTTTCACAATCTGACCGTGGCCATCGTCGGCGACGTACTGCATTCGCGCGTGGCGCGGTCGCAGATTCATGCGCTGACCACGCTTGGCGTACCGGAAGTCCGCGTCATCGGCCCGAAAACCCTGCTGCCGACCGGAGTCGAACAGATGGGCGTCAAGGTGTTCCACGACATGGAAGCCGGCCTGCGTGGCTGCGATGTCGTCATCATGCTGCGCCTGCAGAACGAGCGCATGAAAGGCGCACGGCTGCCCAGCGCGCAGGAATACTTCAAATTTTTCGGACTGACGCCGGAGAAACTCGCACTCGCCAAACCGGATGCCATCGTGATGCATCCCGGGCCGATGAATCGCGGCGTCGAAATCGCGTCCGAAGTCGCCGACGGCCCGCAGTCGGTGATCCTGCCGCAGGTGACCTACGGCATCGCGGTGCGCATGGCGGTGATGGCAATGCTGGCAGGGACGGGGAACGCATGAAGATCCATATCAAAAACGGCCGCGTGATCGACCCGATGAGCGAACGCGACGAAGTCGCCGACATATTCATTGCGGCGGGCAGGATCGTCGCCATCGGCCAGGGACCTGCCGACTTCCACGCCAACCGCACGATCGACGCCAGTGGCCTGATCGTCTGCCCCGGCCTGGTCGATCTGTCGGTGCGGCTGCGCGAGCCCGGCTTCGAGTACAAGGCCACGCTCGAATCGGAAATGCTCGCCGCCGCCGCAGGCGGGATCACGTCGCTCGCCTGCCCGCCCGACACCGACCCCCCCCTGGATGAGCCCGGCCTGGTGGAGATGCTGAAATTCCGTGCCAAGAACCTTCCGGGACCGCGCGTGTACCCGATCGGTGCGATGACGCAAAAACTCGAAGGGCAGATGCTGACCGAGATGGCCGAACTGACCGAAGCCGGCTGCCGCGCCTTCACTCAGGCCGATGCGCCGCTAACCGACACCTTGGTTTTGCTGCGCGCGATGGAATACGCCGCCACCTTCGATTTCAGCCTGTGGCTGCGCCCTCAGGACGTGTCGCTGGCGCGCGGCGGGGTCGCGCACGATGGGGCGGTCGCCACGCGGCTGGGGCTTCAGGGCATTCCGGCGCTGGCCGAAACGGTGGCGCTGTCGACCATTCTGCAACTGGCGCGCGAGACCGGTGCACGCATTCATCTTGCCCGCCTGTCGACGCGCGATGGCATTGCGATGGTGCGCGCAGCCAAGGCACAGGGAATCGCCGTGACCTGCGACGTGGCCTGTACCCATGTACACTTGTCGGAAAACGATCTCATCAGCTTCGATTCGCATCTGCACCTGGTGCCGCCACTCAGAAGCCTGCGCGACCGCGACGCCATCCGCGAGGCCTTGCGCGACGGCTCCGTCGATGCGCTGTGCTCCGACCATACCCCGGTCGACGAGGACGTGAAGCAAGTGCCCTTCGGCGAATCGGCCCCGGGCGCCTCGGGCGTCGAACTGCTGTTGCCGCTGACGTTGAAGTGGGCGCGCGAGATGGGCGTACCGCTGATGCGCGCGCTCGACCTGATTTCCTGGAAACCGTCACAAATTCTCGGCGTATCCGGCGGCAACCTGTCGGTCGGCGGTTATGCCGACCTCTGTATATTCGACGAGTCCGCCGAATGGGTCGTGACGTCCAAAACCCTGACCAGCCAGGGCGACAACACCCCTTTCCTCGATCATCCGATGCAAGGCCGGGTACGCTACACAGTAATCGACGGCCATATCGACTTTGAAGCACCCCGCTAGCCGCGGCGACCTGCATGGCGGATAAGCGTTCCGCCATGCGTCGCGTTCTTCTCATGCCGCTGCTGCTCAGCCTGCTAGCCGGCGCGGCAGCCGTCGCCGGATTCGCGCCGTTCGAACTCTGGCCCCTACCCATACTGAGCCTGGCCGTACTGTTCGTGCAGCTGTCGCGCGCGCCCTCCAGGCGGGCCGGATTTCTGACCGGCCTGGTTTGGGGGCTGGGATTTTTCCTGGCCGGCGTGAGCTGGGTATTTGTCAGCCTGTGGGTATACGGCGGCATGCCCATGTGGCTGGCCGGACTTGTCACTTTCTTGTTCTGCGCATTCCTCGCGCTGTTTCCGGCGACGGTCGGTGCACTGCAGGCCGGGTGGCGTCACACACCTGCGCTCCGGACCATGCTGCTGCTTCCACTTGCCTGGAGTGTGCTGGAATGGACGCGCGGCTGGATCTTCACCGGCTTCCCCTGGCTGGTTGCGGGTTACTCGCAAGTACCCAACGGCCCGTTGGCGGGTTACGCCCCGCTCGTCGGCGTGTACGGCATCTCGTTTCTGCTGGCGCTGATCGCAGGCCTGCTGGCGTGGGGCGTGACGCCGCGCACATCGCCGGCGTCGCGCGTCTGGGCGGCGACGGCCATCGTGGCACTGGGGATCGGCGGCCAAGCCTTGCGCGGCATTCAATGGACCACACCTGATGGGGCGCCGACTTCTGTTGCGCTGCTGCAAGGCAACATCCCGCAGGACATGAAGTGGCAACCCAACAAAACCCGCGCCACGCTGGAGAGCTACGCGCGCATGGCCGTAGCCGCACCCGCGCGCCTGATCGTATTGCCGGAAACGGCGCTGCCGCTGTTCGAGTCCGAACTCCCGGCCGCCTATCGCGATGACCTGGTTGCCCTCGGCCAGCGCAACGGCGGCGATGTGCTGGCCGGGCTGCCGACCGGTTCGTTCGATGGCGCCTACTACAACAGCGTCGTCAGTTTCGGCAGCGCGCCCAGCCAGCGTTACAGCAAGGTGCACCTGGTGCCGTTCGGCGAATACATCCCGCTGAAAGCGGTGTGGAGCTGGGTCATCGAAGTGCTGCACATCCCGCTCTCCGATTTCGCGCGCGGCGCCATCGACCAGCGCCCGCTCGCCATCGGCGGCCAGCGGGTGGCAGCCGACATCTGCTACGAGGACGCGTTCGGCGAGGAGATCATCCGCCAGCTACCGGAAGCGAGCGTGCTGGTGAACGTCAGCAACCTGGCCTGGTTCGGCGATTCGCTGGCGCCCTGGCAACATGCGCAGATGTCGCAGATGCGCGCGCTGGAAACCGGACGCATGATGCTGCGCGCGACCAACACCGGCCTCACCGCAATCATCGACGCGAAAGGCCAGGTGCTGGCCAGCCTGCCGCTCTTCACTGCCGGTAGCCTCGCCGGCGAAATCCAGGGCTACGCCGGCAGCACGCCGTATGTGCACTGGGGCAATGCACCGGTGCTGCTGTTATGGGGAATACTGGGAATCGTCCTGCTGGCCGCCGCGCTCTACCCGCGAGCACCCTGAAGGGCATAAAGGGCGGGCCGTGGCTGTACAGCCGCTAAAGCCCTGAAGGACTCCGATCCACTATGGGCTGAGCCTATGTGGAGTCGTATGCGGCAACAGCCACACTCAGGCGGCGGCCCTGACCCGCGTGGCATTGCGGCCACCACGCTTGGCTTCCAGCAAGGCGGCATCGGCGCGTGCCAGCGCCTCGTTTTCCTCACGGTCGTCGCGGCTGAACTCGGACATGCCGCCGCTCCACGACAGCTTCTGCGTCACACCCGGAATGAGCTCGACGCTCTCCGGCATCTTGGCGCGCAGGCGCTCTGCCAGTTCCTGCGCCCGATCAAGCGGCGTGTAGGGGAATACCACGCAGAACTCATCGCCGCCCAAACGAGCGATGAAATCGCTGTTGCGCAGGCAGGTTTTCAACGCGTTGCCGAACTTGATGATGAGTTGATCGCCCGCCTCGTGGCCGAAGGTATCGTTGACCTGCTTGAAATTATCAATGTCGAGAATCAGCAGACTGTGCGTCCAGCCGTCCTTCAGCGTGCCAAACAACTCCTTTTGCTTTTCGTCGAAGCTGCGCCGGTTGTTCACCTTGGACAAATGATCGATCCGGGCCTGCGAGGATACTTCCTTCTGTTTACCCAGCATGACCTTGCCCAGTTTCAGCATGGTCTCGAGTGGCGTCTGAAATTCCGCCAAGCTGACCGGATAGTCTGCACGCAACCGCTGCTGGCGCAGGTCGTTGGTAAATTTCACCAGCATGCGCAGATTGTCGGCAACCCGGTTGCGTACCGCCAGAATGGTGGCCGCCACCAGGATGGCGATGACCAGACTGGCCACCAGCCAGCCCAGCAGGTAAGGCGCGATACTCTCGACCACCGGCGTGACCGGCCGCCATACGGCAATCTGCCAGGGCGTGCCGGCCAACGCGATGAGAGTGGGACGGACGTTCCGCTTGATCGCCTGGTTGCCGCGCCGCATCAGCACCATGGCGGAGTCGCCGCTCCCACTTTGCTGCAATTCGGCATAGGCGGCGGCATCCGGCAACGGCAGGGTATCGAACAGCGCCTGCAGCTGCGGCACGCTCTGTTCGACGATGACATAGCCGAGACGCTTGCCGTCAGCCCCCGTTACCGGATGCGAGAGCGAGAGATTGAAGGTGGCGGTGGCGGTCGCCCCGCTACCGCCACGCCCGGCGCTGGCCAACAGCTTCCGCGTGTCGCCCGGCAGGAAACCGGGCAGCAACTGGCGCTGGCCTTCCGTGACGAACAACACGGTCGCGTCTTGATTCAGCGCTTGCAGGTTGGCGGCCTGTGCCTGACACACGTCGGGCGACGCGCTGGCGAAACACGCCAGTGTCTGCGGATGCGCCGCAATCCGGGCGGCACTGCGCTTCATGGCATCGGCAAGAAACTCGATCTGCGCTGCCATCACCGGTTTGCCCAGTTCTTCCGGCGCCGTTTGTGCCTGCGGCCGCGTCACAAAAATCACGGATGTGACGAGCCCGGCCAGCAGCACCAACGCTGCAGCCAGGATCAGGCCAAACCGTGATATCGACGTATGGGGCATGACTGCGCCAGCCGGCTCCAACCTCTTAGTATTTGTTTCTCCGCAATGACGGGCTTTCCAGCTTCAGGCAACCCGCCGACATGGTCTTGATGCAGCAAATTCCATGCCCTAATGTGCACGCACCCGACAGGCCCGCCTGCCGGGTGCATTTTTTATCGATATGTAAAAATTTCCGACACTACTGTCGGCCCGTGCTACCGAATCCACCCTCACCGCGCTCGCTGCTTGAAAACGCTTCCACCACGTTGAATTCGGCCTGCATGACCGGGACGATGACGAGCTGGGCAAGCCGCTCCATCGGTGTCAGCTCGAACGCCTGCTGTCCGCGATTCCAGGCGGACACCATGAGCTGGCCTTGATAATCGGAGTCGATCAGCCCCACCAGGTTGCCCAGCACGATGCCATGCTTGTGGCCCAAACCGGAACGCGGCAGGATCAGCGCGGCATAACCCGGATCGGCCAGATGGATCGCCATGCCGGTCGGAATCAGCTGGGTTTCGCCTGGTGCCAGTACGATTGGACCATCGATACAGGCACGCAGATCGAGCCCCGCGGCACCCGGCGTGGCGTAATGCGGCAGCTGATCGCGCAGGCGGGCGTCGAGAATCTTCACATCCATCTTCATTTTCGTCGGGATTTCGTCAGTTGAGCAGGGTTGCAAGATGGCGGATCAGGTGTCGCGCCTGGGTAAGTTTGTCGGCACGCGAGAGCGGATGCCTGCCTTGATCGTCGAACAGTACCAACTCGGCACTGTCCTGGCCGAGCGTGTCCTGCGCCAAGTTGCCGACCAGCAGCGGCAGTTTCTTCTTCAGGCGTTTGGCCTCGGCATGTTCGGCCAGCCGTTCGGTCTCCGCGGCAAAGCCCACGCAGAAGGGCGCGTCGGGCAGGGCAGCGACTTCAGCCAGGATGTCGGGGTTGGCAACCAGATTCAGCGTCAGCCCCGCGGCACGTTTCTTGATCTTCTGCGATGCCGCCGCGTCCACCCGGTAATCGGCCACCGCTGCCACTGCGATGAATACGTCGCACGGCAATTCGCGCAGTACGGCATCGCGCATGTCGGCTGCGCTTTGCACATCGACTCGACGCACGCCTGCCGGCATGGCAAGGCAGGTCGGCCCCGAGACCAGGCACACCTCGGCGCCCGCCTCGGCCGAGGCCTGGGCAACCGCGTAGCCCATCTTGCCGGAACTCAGGTTGGTCAGGCCACGTACCGGATCGATCGCCTCGAAGGTGGGGCCGGCTGTGATCACGACCCGCTTGCCTGCCAGCACGCCCTTCCCCAACAGGCCATGCAACGCGACTGCGATGTCGGCCGGCTCCAGCATGCGTCCAAGACCGGTTTCGCCGCAGGCCTGTTCGCCTGCAGCCGGCCCTAGCATCTGCACGCTGTCATCGCGCAATTGCGCAAGATTGCGCTGGGTCGCAGCCGCCGCCCACATTTCGCGGTTCATCGCCGGCGCCACCGCCAGTTTGCAGGCGCGCGCCAGACACAACGTCGTCAAGAGATCGTCGGCCCGGCCGTGAACGAGTTTCGCCAGGAAATCGGCCGAGGCCGGTGCCACCAGAATCAGGTCGGCGTCGCGCGACAGGTGAATGTGCAACATGCCGTCGCCGCTGGCGGCGTCCCACAAGGAAGTCAGCACCGGCTTGCCGGACAATGCCTGGAAGGTCAGCGGCGTGACGAACTGCTGCGCGGCAGCGGTCATCACCACCTGCACCTCCGCGCCGGCCTTGACCAGCAGGCGACACAACTCGGCCGCCTTGTAGGTCGCGATGCCGCCGGTCACCCCCAGAATGATTTTCTTGCCTGCCAGCGACACGGTCTCGATTCCCTGCCCGCTTTCCATGAAAATGGCACATTCTACGGGAGGGGAAGGGTCATGGCGATTCGGGACTGGCCGGAAGACGCGCGTCCACGCGAGAAACTGCTGAAACAGGGTGCCACAGCCCTGACCGATGCCGAACTGGTCGCGGTTTTTCTGCGCACGGGGGTCGTCGGCAAAAGTGCGGTCGACCTCGGGCGCGAACTGATCGAACGCTTCGGCGGTCTGGGCGGGTTGTGTCGTGCCAGCCGGAAAGCTGCCTGCGCCGCGCCCGGCGTCGGCGAAGCCAAGTACGCGCTACTGCAGGCCGTGATGGAAATGGCGCGGCGCACCCTGGCCGAGGATATGCAGGCAGGTGACGCGCTGACCTCCCCAACCGCCGTACGCGACTACCTGCGGCTGATTCTGCGCGGCAAGGAATATGAGGTGTTCTGCTGCGTGTTCCTCGACGCCCAGAACCGGGTGATTGCAGTGGAAGAACTGTTTCGCGGCACGCTAACGCAAACCAGCGTCTATCCACGCGAGATCATCAAGCGCGCGCTCTCGTACAATGCCGCGGCGCTGATCCTGGCGCACAACCATCCCAGCGGCGTGGCCGAACCCAGTCCCGCCGACCGCAGCCTCACCCGGAAACTGGCGGACGCACTGGCCCTGGTGGACGTGCGCGTGCTCGACCACTTTATCGTGGCGGGCGCGTCTTCCCTGTCTTTCATGGAATCCGGCCATCTTTGAGGGTGTGCCGGGCTTGCCTCACGCTTGTAAGCTGTGATATAAATCGCGGTTCTCGGGTTAACCCATATTGTTAACCCCACCGGTTAACCCTCAATTCTGGAGCAGCGTCATGGCTCGCGTATGTGTCGTTACGGGCAAGAAGCCCATGGTCGGGAACAACGTTTCCCACGCCAACAATAAAACCAAGCGTCGTTTTCTGCCCAACCTGCAATACCGCCGGTTCTGGGTCGAGAGCGAGAACCGCTGGGTTCGTCTGCGTCTGTCCAATGCTGCCCTGCGCACCATCGACAAGAACGGCATCGAGTCCGTTCTCGCCGACCTGCGCGCCCGCGGCGAAGCAGTTTAAGGAGTTGAATCATGGCTAAAGGCGGACGCGAAAAGATCAAGCTGGAGTCCACTGCGGGCACCGGCCACTTCTACACCACCACCAAGAACAAGAAGACCATGCCCGAGAAAATGGAGATCAGCAAGTTCGATCCCAAGGCTCGCAAGCATGTGATGTACAAGGAAACCAAGCTGAAGTAATTCAGCCGGTTACCAATAAAAAACCCGCCGATCGGCGGGTTTTTTATTGGCCTTCGACGGGATGGCCCGCAGGCCACCCGTTCGGCATCAGGCATAACAGCGCAGGCGCACCGAGAAATCCTTCAGCGACTGGATGCCACTTTCCTCGGCGCGTTTGCACCAAGCCTGCAATTGGTCGAGCAGCTGCTCGCGGCTGGCGGTGGAACGGCCCCAGATGGCGGCGAGTTCCTGGCGCATGCGATAGACCGTCTGCAGACGCTCGCTCTTGCCCAGCAGCGTGTCGAGCTCAGCCTTGTCGGATGCGGCCAGTTCGGCCGGTTCCTTGTGCAGCCAGCGGCGGAAGCTGTCGAAATTCCAGTTCTGCGGCAGATTCGCGCCGGCCTTCAGCTTGGCGATCTCGGCCTTGCTGTCCGCGCGCACGCTTTTCACGAAGCGCGTCATCACGTCGTAGCGGTGGGTGATGACGGCCTGCAGGGTGTCGAGGTCGCACAGCGGCTTGGCCGGCAACCATTTCACCGTCGGCGCCACCTTGCGGATGGTGGCAAGGCCCACATAGGACATCAGCTTGATGTAGAGCCAGCCGATGTCGAACTCGTACCATTTGTTCGACAGACGTGCCGACGTGCCATAGGCATGGTGATTGTTGTGCAATTCCTCACCGCCGATGAGGATGCCCCACGGGATAATGTTGGTGCTGGCATCCTCGCTGGCGAAGTTGCGGTAACCCCAGTAGTGGCCGATGCCGTTGATGATGCCGGCAGCGGTGATCGGGATCCACGCCATCTGCACGGCCCAGATGGTGAGGCCGAGGGGGCCGAACAGGGCGATGTTAATCGCCATCATCGACCAGATGCCTGCGGCCGAATGACGGCTGTAGACATTGCGCTCCATCCAGTCGTCGGGTGTGCCGTGGCCGTATTTTTCCAGCGTCTCGGTCACCTTTGCCTCGGCGCGATACAACTCGGAACCTTCCCAGAAGACCTTCTTGATGCCACGCGTCTGCGGGCTGTGGGGGTCTTCGGGCGTTTCGCACTTGGCGTGGTGCTTGCGGTGGATGGCGACCCATTCCTTGGTGACCATGCCGGTGGTCATCCACAGCCAGAAACGGAAGAAGTGGCTGACGATGGGGTGCAAATCGACGGCGCGGTGTGCCTGCGAGCGGTGCAGAAAAATGGTGACGGCAGCGATGGTGATGTGCGTCAGACCGAGCGCGACCAACACATATCCCCACCAGGGTAAATCCAACAAGCCTAATTGCATGGTTCAGAGTTCCAAAAAAGGACAATAGCGTCCTGTAATTTACGGACAAACCCCATAAAAATCAAGGATTATTATCAATCGAAGACGGGGTCGCCATATGCACAACGCGTTGCGGAAAGGGAATCTCGATGCCGGCAGCCTTGAAACGTCGCCAGATCGCCCAGTTGATGTCCGAACGCAGATTATTCTGCCCCTCGCTGGGGTCGCGTATCCATACAGCCAGTTCCAGGAGAACGCCATTATCGGCAAACTCCTTCAGAAACACCCTGGGCGGACTGTCCGGCTCATCATGCACCACCCGGATATGGCTGTTCGCCGCCTCCAGCATCAAGGCCTCGGCCTGCTCCAGATCGGTATCGTAGGACACTTGGATCGGCAATGCGATCCGCACGTTGGGTTTGGACAGCGAATGATTGACGACCGTCTGGGTGATCAGCGTCTCGTTGGGGACGATGGTCTCGGTACCGTCGAGCGCCCGCAGCAGCGTGTAGCGCGTATTGATCTGGCTGACCTGGCCATATTTGTTGTCGACCGTCACCAGATCGCCGATACGGACCGAACGGTCGAGCAGGATGATGAATCCGGAAATGTAATTGCTGGCGACTTTTTGCAGGCCGAAGCCGATCCCCACGCCCAGCGCCCCGCCGAACACCGACAGCACCGTAAGATCGATCCCCACCGCCGGCAAGGCCACCAGCACGGCCAGAATCAGCAGCACGGTGCGCGCAGCTTTCGACAAGGCCATGCGTAGCGACAGATTCATCTGTGTGATGCCCATCAGACGGTTCTCGACGAGACGCGCCAGCGTCAGCGCAATGATGAGCGCCGCGATGATGACCGCCGCAGCCTGGAACAGCAGCCACAGCGAGAAGCGATGGTCGCCCGACTGGAACGAGAGCGCCTCCATGGCCGCATGGATGCGCGGCAACAGGCCGGTGATATGCAGTGCGAACGCGCTCCAGATCAGCCAGGCGGCCGTACGCTCCCACAACTTGAGTGATTCGCGCGGCTTGAGCGCGTAACGCAACGCATAGATCACCAACCGCACACCCGCCAGCGCCAGCAACAACGGCACAGCCAGGTTCAGCAGGTGCGTATGGGCCAGCCAGTGATGGGCCAGGTCGCGCCCGAGCAGCAACACCAGCAGCATGAAGAGCGGAAACCCCACCCTGCGCAAGCCGGCGTGCCAGACGGTATCGGTCTTCGCAAGAAAGGGGGCGATCAGGCGCATCGCACCCCAAGCCACGAGGACGCACGCCGCTAGCACGCCCATCTGCCACAACAGATCGACATTCTTGCTGTCGTCGATCAGGCGTGTCAGAAGGTTGTCAAAGGGGACGGGCTGATCCAATGGCGTCGTAAGGAAACGAGGTGAACCGGATTATAGCGGTCGTCCTTGCCAAGGAGACATCCATACGGACGCCTCCCCTTCTATTCAGGTGCTTAGAAATTATGGGTGAACTGTGCCGACAGAATGTCGACGGCGCCTTCGTAGGTTCCGCTGAGCGTCACTCCGCTTTCCGTCTTGTTGATGCGCGTATCCCGGATGAAGAGATGAGCGTATCCGAAGTCGAGCGTGCTCCGGTCAGACACGCGATACTGCCCGCCGAACGCGATCCAGGTGCGGTCGCCGTCGGGAATGCGCGCCGTGCGGTAGGCATCGGACACGGGTGTCTGGTCGTACGCCACGCCGCCGCGCAAAGTCACCCTGTCATTGAGGTGGTAATTGGCGCCCAGCGAATAACGGTAGGTATCGTCCCAGTTTTCGGTAGTCAATCCGAGCGTCGAACCATTGTTACGCACAATACGCAATTCCTTGAAATCGCTCCAACCGGTCCAGGTGACGTCGGCCAGCAGATCCCACTGTGCATTCAGTTTGTGGAACAGGCTTAAGGAAGCCGAATCCGGCAAGGTGAGATCGGCCGTCACCCCACCGTTCGACGCCGCCGCCGCACTGAATGTGGCATCGCCTTTCAGGGTGTGATCGACTTCCGAGCGATAAGCCAGACCAATCCGAGTAGCATCGCTCGGTTGCCACAGTACGCCCAGATTAAATCCCCAGTCATAGTCGTCACCGCGGACTTTGACTGTGCCCGGCGCACCAGCGAAGTTAGTCAGCGTCGCCTCCGCATACTGGATGCTCAGCCCGGCGCCCAACGACAGCGACTCGCTCGCTTTCCAGGCAATCGAGGGATTGAGGTTGACCGTCTTGAGTTCGGATTTGATCGCTTGGGTGCGTCCTTTCCAGGTGCTGTCATATTCGGTCTTCAGGCCGAACGGCGCATTCATCCCGATTCCGAGATGCACATCCGGCGTCAGCCGGAAGGCGAAGTAGGCATTGGGCACGAAGGAAAGATCGCCGGCATCGCCGCCGTTGCCGCCACTGAGCGGCGATGTTCCGGTGAACTCCGCCTGCGGTTTGATGAGGTGCCCTGCGAGAACGACCTGCCGGTCGGGCAGCAGCGTCATTCCCGCCGGATTGAAGAATATCGTGCTGGCATCCTGCGCACTGGCGGCCTGGCCGGCATAGGCATTGCCCAGGCCGCTGGCGTTCTGTTCGACCAGCGCAAAGCCGGCAGCTTGGCCCAGGTCGGCGAACCCGGCCAGTGCCAGGCCGAGCATCAATTGTTTACGAGGAAACGAAGGCATGAAGTATCTCCCTAATCGGTTTTATGGGGTCAGCGTGCGAAATCAGCATACATGGCCTCGACCGCCGCGCGGTAACGGTCGAGGACCTGGTTGCGTTTGATTTTGAGGGTAGGGGTCAGGAGGCCGTCCTCCAGCGTCCATGGCTTGAGCTCGGGATGCAGCCGGCGGATCTGGGCATAACCCGGAAAATGCTTGAGATGGTGCGCCACGCGGTGGGTCAGCGCCTTCATCACCTTGGGATCGCGCAATGCCCCGGGATGGTTGGGATCGATGTTGAGATGCGCGGCAAATTCCTGCCAATGTTCCTCATTGAGTACGGTCAGTGCGGCCAGATAGGGTTTGCCTTCGCCGACGACCATCACCTGTTCGAACAGCGGGTCGAGCAGGATGGCGGATTCCATGTCGGTCGGCGGCACCTTCTCGCCGTTGTTCAGCACGATGATGTCCTTGATACGCCCGATGATATGGTAATGACCCCAAGCGTCCATCGTGACCTGATCGCCGCTATGCAACCAACCCTCGTTGTCGATCATGGCGCGGGTGGCGGCCTCGTCCTGCCAGTAGCCTCGCATGACGCAACGGCTGCGCGTGAGCAGTTCGTCGTTGTCGCCAATCTTCACCTCGATGCCGGGCAGCGGCGGGCCGATGCTGGAAGGCACGTTGGATTCCGGGCGGTTGACGCATACCACCGGACTGGTTTCGGTCAGCCCGTAACCTTGGATGATCGGCACGCCCAGACCGATGAACATGTGTGCAATCTCCGGCGAGAGCGCCGCGCCGCCCGAAATCGCCAATTTCAGCCGACCGCCCAGTTTTTCGGTAACGTTGCGTGCGACCTTCCGGTTGAGGGCGGACCACAGCCAGAGCGCCGGGCTCCATCCCGCACGCCCCTGGCTAAGCTCGAAGCGTCGCCAGCCCACTCGCACCGCCAGGTTGAATATCAGCCTGGCGAGCAGCCCCTTCTTCTCCAGGCTGTCCTGGATGCGCCCATACACGCGTTCGTAGATACGCGGCACCGAAATCAGCACGGTAGGACGGATAGCCTGCAGATCCTGCGCCAGCTGGGCGATAGAGCGCGCGTAGGCAACCTCGGCGCCGACCAGCATCGGCAGGTAATACCCCCCGGTGCGCTCCAACGTGTGCGACATGGGAAGAAATGACAGAAAGACCTCGTGCGGATCGAAATCGGCGCATTGCGAAGCATAGAACGCGTTCCACAACAGATTGTCATGCGTCAGCATCACGCCCTTGGGTCGCCCGGTCGTGCCCGATGTGTAGACGATGCTGGCGAGTAGATCGGATGTGAGATGGCGTTCGGGAACGGGTGTGCCGGCAGCCGCTGCCAGCCAATCGGCTGCCACGACAAAGCGCGTGCTCCAGTTCACCAGACCGTTTTCGGGTGGAACAAGGCTGACGATATGTTGCAGCGTCGTCGCCGATCCTGCGATCTCGGCCAGTTTCTTGTGTTGGAACTTGCCTTCGACCAGCAGCAGTCGGGCGCCGGAATGGTTGAGGATATAGGCCGCGCTTTCCGGACGGTCGTCGAGATACAGGGGCACCGTGACCAGACCCAGCGCCAGCGCAGCCTGGTCGAAAATCACCCACTCGACGCTGTTCTTCAGCATCACCGCCACACGATCGCCTGGGGCCAGCCCCTCCTTCACCAGCGCGGACTGCCAGCGCGCCACCTCGGCCGCCACCTGCGACCAGGTGAAGCTTACCCAGGTCGCGGTCGCCTCGTCGAATTGGCGATAGGCCACCTGATCCGGCGTCGCGTCGACGCGCGCGCGGAACAGGCCGCACAGTGTGCCGAGCACATCGGGATGGAAGGGCGTGGCTACCATGTCAGGGGTATCGAACCGGCCGAAGGAAACGCCGCATTGATAACTGCAAAGCTTGGACGGGTCAAGCCACGGCTTTGACCAGGACGGCCGCGAAGAAACCGTCTGTGCCGTGCAAGGCAGGCGACAATTTCAGCATGCTGCCCGTATCGAGGTCGATCTTGTGTTGCGCCAACAGCTCGTTGACCGGCAACAGGGTAAATCCGCCTTCCGCCAGCAACGTCTCGACAATGGCCTCGTTTTCCTCCGGCAACAGGCTGCAGGTGGCATAGACCAGCCGACCCCCGGGTTTCAGCAGCTTCGCTGCTGCACGCAGGATGGCCGCCTGTTTCCGGGTCAGCTCCGTCACGCTCTCGGGCGACTGGCGGAATTTCAGGTCGGGGTTACGGCGCAGGGTGCCAAGGCCGGAACACGGCGCATCGACCAGCACACGGTCAAGCTTGCCCGCCAGGCGCTTTACCCGGGTATCGTTCTCGGAGGCAATCAGCTGTGGCATCACGTTGGACAGGCCTGAACGCGCCAGCCGCGGCTTCAAGTTGGCGAGTCGTCTTTCCGCCACGTCGAAGGCATACAGGCGGCCGGTCGAGGCCATCATGGCGCCGATCGCGAGCGTCTTGCCGCCGGCCCCTGCACAGAAATCGCATATCATCTCGCCGCGCCGCGCCCCGAGCAGCAAGGCCAGCAACTGGCTGCCCTCGTCCTGCACTTCTAGGCTGCCGTCGAGAAACAGCAGATGGCGGTTGATCGCCGGATGGTCCTTGAAGCGGATGCCCCAGGGCGAATACGGCGTCGCCTCGACCTTGAAGCCTGCCTCGCGCAACTGCGTCAGCACGGCATCGCGGCCGGCCTTGTGGGCATTGACCCGCACATCGAGCGGAGCCGGCTGCTGCAGGGCACGGCCGAGCGCAAGGATGTCGGCATCGCTCATCGACGCCTGCAGTTTCTCGACCACCCAATCGGGCAGCTCCGCATTCGCCGCCAATGGCAGGTCGTCGGTTTTGGCGTTCCGAATGTGATCGATCAGCTCGGGCTTGGCGAATTTCTCCAGTGTCGCTCCGCTCATGCCGCGCACCTTGATCAGCCAGGCGATGATCAGCGTGCGCGGATTGGCTGCCGGCACCACCACCGACAGATAGCGGTAGCGTCGCAATACGCCGAATACGGCTTCGGCCACGAAAGCACGGTCATGCGAACCGAGCTTCTTATGCTCGCGGAAAAACGCCGACAGTACGGCATCAGCTGGGCGATTGAAGTCCAGCACCAGATCGAGCGCCTGGGTGGCTAGTTGCAACAACGGCGGGGTCAGTTCCATCAGGGGCGTCAGGCAGGTTGGCAGGCGGCGGGGCATCCCCGCCGGGGTTTATTCGTCTTCGCCGAGCTCGGGATCCCAGCCCATTTCGCGTGCGCGTTCCGTGGCCATCTTGTAGAGGGCGGTGTGGCGCTCACGCAGATCGGGCGGCAGGCGGCTGGGCAGGTTGCCGTACTTGTCCCACTCGGCCTCGATTTTTTCCGTCAAGGCCTGCATTTGCCCCAGTTGCCAGCCGGCACAGTCCTCGCTCTCGGGGATGAAGCCGAACAGCCAGCCATCGAGCACGACGCGCGCCAGCATGGTGACGCCGTGCTTGTCATTGTAGAAACCGGCATAGGTCATTTTGGTATTCATGGTTGCGAATCTCTGTCCTTTGGATTTTCGTCATACGGGAAACGGATATGACCATAGCGGATCACCAGCACAGAAATGGCCAGTAGCAGCATCGCCGCCGTCACGCCCAGCATGCGCCATGCATCGAGACTTTTCATGTCCAGCACCAGATAACGCGCCAGCGCCACGATGGCGATATAGATGGGAAAGCGCACCGGCAACTGTCCGGACCGAAAGTACACCCCCACCATGGCAAGGACTTCCAGATACAGGAATAGCAGCAGCAGATCGCCCAGCGCCACCGTCCTGGCCGCGATCATGGCATTGACTTCGAACACGCCGGCGACCAGCGTGGCAAGCGTGATGACGATGAGGCCGATGGCCTCGAACACACCCAGCACGTTGAGTGCCAGTCGCGCGAATAACCGGTCTTTGGCGGGATTCATGGGCGTTACGATCAAGTGACTGGCAAGGATACCTCAACCTCAATCCGGACGTGCATGTCCCAGCCATTCACGCCAGATCCCGACCGATACCGCAAGCAGCACAGGCCCCAGGAACAGCCCGATCAGACCGAAGGCATGCAGGCCGCCCAGCACGCCCAGAAAGACCAGCAGGAAGGGGATCTGCGTCGGCCCGCTGATGACGAGCGGGCGAATCAGATTGTCGACCCAGCTCACCACCAGTGCACCCCACAGGAACAGGCCCAGTGCGGCGCCGGTCTCGCCGTTCGCCAGAAGGGTCAGGGACAGCCCGATCCAGACCACCGGGCCGACGAAGGGAATCAGCGACACCAGGGCAGTGATCACCCCCCACAGCGCGGGCGCGGCAAGACCCGCCACCCAGTAGCCGAGCCCGGCAAGCGTACCCTGTGCCAGCGCGGTCAACACGATACCGAACACCACGGCCCGCACGGTCACGCCGACAGCCTGGATGTAGCCGCGCGCCGCCTCACCCAGCCAGCGCGTGGCCACGCCGCGGAACTGCGCCAGCACGCTGACGCCATGGCGAAACAGAAAGAACAGCGCGAACACCGCGAGACCGAATTTCGCCACATTGCGGCCGACGCCGCCAGCCAGCGATTTCAAGGCGACCGTATTGGTCAGGCCCAGCGCATCGAATTGCGCATGCACCCATGCCGGATCGGCCTGGACGCGCTGGTACTGCTCGGCCAGCCACGCCCCGCCTGGCCAGCTGCGCACCCCGGCGGGCAAGGGCGGGAGCCCATGAACGGCGAACTGCTTGAGCGTCGCCGAAGCCGCCACCACATCGGCCGCCACCGTGAACATCACCCACACCAGCGGCAGCAGCAGGGTCGCCGTCACCCCCAGCGTCATCAGCAGCGCAGCGAGATTGTCGCGTCCCGGCATTCGACGGCACACCCACTGATGGAGCGGCCAGGTCACGTACGCGAGGATCCCCGCCCAGGCCAGGGCCGCAAGAAAGGGCGACAGCACCCAGATGGTCAGCCCGAATATCGAGACCAGGAACGCAAATCCCACGATCCGTCGAGCCAGGGGGGAATCGGTATAAGTCGGCATAGTTGCCCTTCAGCCTTGATCCCTGCAAGGGTACTTCAGTTGTACGCCGGCGCCGGAGGCCAACAACTGGCAGCGAAGTCTCGCGCGCGTTCGTCGCCCGGTTTCAGCCTGGAGTAGCCGGTTTTCGCGTCACCCACAGGCTGGCAAACATGAAGCTGGCGATAATGAGGCCCACGATGCCAAGCGACAGGCCCACCGGGATTTTATAGACATCGACGATCAGCATCTTGGTTCCCACGAACACCAGCACCATGGCCAGACCATATTTGAGCAAATGAAAGCGATCCGCCATGCCGGCCAGCATGAAATACATCGCACGCAATCCCAGGATAGCGAAGATGTTGGACGTGAACACGATGAAAGGATCGGTCGTGATGGCGAATATCGCGGGAATTGAATCGACCGCGAAAATCACGTCGGAAATCTCGATCATGACGAGTACGAGGAACAATGGGGTGAACAGTCGCACCCCGTTTTCGCGAACCCAGAATTTCTCGCCGCGGTAGTCCGGTGTCAGGCGCATGTGCCGCTTGATCCAGTTGAGCAGCGGATTACTGGCCAGATCCGGCTCGGCTTCGGCGAACATCAGCATCTTGATGCCCGTGACGACCAGGAAAGCGCCGAACAGATAGAGGACCCAGTGGAATTCCTGCACCAGCCAGGCACCCGCCAGGATCATGGCGGCGCGCATCGCGATCGCGCCGACCACACCGTAGATCAGGACGCGCCGCTGAAACTCGGCCGGCACCGCGAAAAAGCCGAAGATCATCAGGAAGACGAAGATGTTGTCGACCGCGAGCGATTTCTCGATCAGGTAGCCGGTCAGGAACTCCATCGCCTTGGCGTCGGCCGCCTCGCTGCCGTGCACGCCCTTGAGATACCACCACAGGCCGAGGTTGAACAGCATCGCGAGCGAAACCCACACGACCGACCACGCTGCCGCCTCTCTGAAGCCGACCTTATGCGCCTTGTTGCCGCCGACCAGGAACAGGTCGACGGCCAGCATCGCCAGCACGAAGCCGACGAAGGCTACCCACATCCAGGGTTCGCCGATATGCAGGGCCGCGTCCACCACCTACTCCGGCTTACTGTACCGCGCGCAGGGCAGCGATGCGCTCTTCCAGCGGCGGGTGCGTCATGAACAGGCGCTTCCAGCCCTGCGGGCTGCCGCCGGCGATGCCGAAGGCCGCCATCTTGTCGGGCAGCGGGTGCGGATGCAGGCTGTTGAGGCGCTCCAGCGCCGCGATCATCGCGCCTTTGCCGGCCAGGCTGGCGCCGCCGCGGTCGGCGCGGAATTCACGCTGGCGCGAGAACCACATGACGATGATCGACGCCAGGATACCGAGCACCAGTTCGGCCACGATCATGGTGACGAAGAACGCCGGGCCATGGCCTTCCTCGTTCTTGAACACGACGCGGTCGACGGTATGGCCGATCACGCGCGACAGGAACATCACGAAGGTGTTGACCACGCCCTGGATCAGCGCCAGCGTCACCATGTCGCCATTGGCGACGTGCGCAATCTCATGTCCCAGCACCGCCTCGGCTTCTTCGCGCGTCATCTGCTGCAGCAGGCCCGAGGACACAGCGACCAGCGAGCTGTTCCGGGTCATGCCGGTGGCGAAGGCGTTGACGTCGGGCGCATCGTAGATGCCGACTTCGGGCATCTTGATCCCAGCGTCCGCCGAATATTTGCGGATGGTTTCCATGAGCCAGAACTCGGTCGAGTTCGACGGCGTTTCGATCACCCGCACGCCCATCGATTTCTTCGCCATCCACTTGGAGATCGCCAACGAGATGAACGAACCACCGAAGCCCATCACGGCGGCAAAGATCAGCAGCGAACCCAGGTTCAGCCCGTTCGCGGTGAGATAGGGCTCGACGCCCAGGATGCGCATGGTGAACGACAGCACCAGCACGATCGCCAGGTTGGTGGCGAGGAATAAGACAATACGCTTCATGATGTTCCCTCCTTACATCCCCGCCTGATCGGCCAGGGGCATTGCACGACCTGCGCATAAAGAATACAGGCCGGGAAATAACAATAAAATTCGATTTTTATAGTGCTATTGTTCGTTTTTATCGAACTATTTCGGCACCATGCTCAACTACAAGCACTTGTACTACTTCCGCACCGTCGCCAAGGCGGGGGCGCTCAACCGGGCCGCCGAGAAGCTGCACCTGACGCCGCAGACCTTGTCCGGGCAGATCAGCACCTTCGAGGAACGCCTGGGCGTGACACTGTTCCGGCGCAGCGGACGGCGGCTGGAACTGACCGATGCCGGACGCACCGCGCTGGTCTACGCCGATGACATTTTCCAGGTCGGCGCCGAACTGGAAGACGCCCTGCAAAACCGCCTCGCGCCTCGCGCTTATCCGTTCCGGGTGGGCATCGCAGACGTCGTTCCCAAGGCGATCGCCTACCAGTTGCTGGCCCCTGCGCTGGCACTGGCCGAGCCGGTCAAGCTGGTGTGCCGGGAAGACCGGCTGGAGCAGCTGGCCGCCGAACTGTCCATCCATCGGCTCGACATGGTGCTGGCCGACCGTCCCCTTCCCGCCACGATGGATATCAAGGGCTACAGCCACCCGCTGGGCGAATGTGGCATCGCCTTCGTGGCTGCACGGAGCATAGGCAACGCGCTGGAACAGCCGTTTCCGGCCAACCTGCACGGCGTGCCGCTCCTGATTCCGGGCGAAGACAGTGCGCTGCGCGTGCCGCTGTTGCGCTGGCTCGAACGCAAGGATATCCAACCCACCATCGTCGGCGAATTCGACGACAGCGCACTGATGAGTGCCTTTGGCCAGGCGGGTGCCGGCGTGTTCCCGGTTCCGCTCACGACGGTTCAGGACGTGATGCGGCAATACGACGTGAGCGAGCTGGGGCGAACGCATGAGATACGCGAACGTTTTTTTGCCATTTCGGTGGAGCGGCGGCTGAGTCATCCGGCCGTCCTGGCGGTCAGCGAAGCGGCGCGACGACGGTTTCAGCCGCAGGACATTTAGCTAAACGGACACCCCAGCCAGCCAACGTACCGCTTCCGCAGGGGACATGATCCGAAAACGCGACGCACAGCGACGATGCAAACGAAGCACCGCGCGATCCTTGCTGACCAGTCCTTGCGCATGGGCTGCGGCGGCCAATTCGAAGAACTTCTGGTCGTCAGGATCGCGGCAACGCGGCAGGTCAGCAGCGGCAACCGCCGGCTCGAGCACGGCCAGGGCTTGATAGCGCGCATACAGTGCCGCCTGACGCGCCGAATCCAGACCAAACGCCGGATACGTCAGCACACGTCGCCACTCGTCGAGCGTGGCGCGCGTCGCCACGCAGCATACGTGCCCCGCTTCCAGCGCATGCAGCAAGGGCCGCGCCACGGCATCGTCGTAATGCAACAGATCGAGCACCACGTTGGTGTCAAGTACGACGCGTGTCTCACTCAATATCGGTGTGCTCGGCGATGAACTCACGCACCCAGTGCTCTGGATGGGCGCTGGAGAAACGCCCGACGATCTCGCCCTTGACGAACAGCAGGACGGTGGGGAAACCGCGCAAGGCATAGCGTCCGGCAAGCTTCATGTTGTCGCCTTCGTCGACTTCGACCTTGGCCATGTGGATCTTGCCGGCATGGTGCGCGACGACACGTTCGAGCACGGGGGTCAGCGCACGGCAAGGCGGGCACCAGTCGGCCCAGAAATCGACCAGGATGGGAAGCGTATGCGAGGCTTCGATCACGTCGTGATCGAAATGCTCCAGATGGGTATCGAAAATCAGGCCCGGCCCGTGGGCAGGAGTGGGATCGTTCATGGTGATTGCGGTCGGGATGTCTGGTCCCTATTTTGCCTCAAGGGCGCATGATTCCCACAGACATGCGTCACGCCTCGCCCGTACACAGGTACGTGTGCAAAAAATTTAACCAACCGGGAGCAGGACTGCTAACGTAACGCCATGGAAGAACGTTTTTATCGTGAACAGGAAATCGCGCGCTTGCCGGCATTTCTTCCCGCCGCCACCTACAACCTTGCGCACACCCTGCTGGCACGGGCCGGAAAATGTCTGTTCGTGCCGATTCGCAGCCTGCAGTACATGGCCGTGCTGGATACGGAGGAATTCATTTTCGTCGACAGCCAGAACAAGGCCTGGGTCGAACTGGCCTGGCAGCACTTCCATCCCCAGGCGCGTGCATCGCTGGACGAGCGCGTGCCGTTCGAGGTGGTGCATTACCTGCCCCAGGCGATGGAAACCATGAAACGCCTCCCGGGGGAATTCCATCAGGCCCTGCTGTTGCTCGCCGGGCGCCAAAAACCGGATGTGCCTGCCACAGTGATCGCATTGCAGCCTACGGACAGGAACCCTCCCGGCGACGCGTCACCCTGACGCGCGCCGCGGACGTTCGTTCGCCTCACTCCTTGAGTTTCGATATTCCCAGCGCGCGCAACGTGAGGTTTTCGTAGAAAGGCCCGACATTGCCCTTCTTGATCTTGCGCAGGAAATACTTCTCGAAGGCAATCTTGGCCAGATGCACCCACTTGCCTTCGGAGAACCAATTGACGTTGCGCGGCGGGATCTGCGGCAGCGCCACGAACGCAATGCCGGTATCGCCGAAGTCGGCCAGACAGACCGCGTTCCAGGTGGCCTTCTCGGCAGGTTCCTTTCCATCCAGCAGCGCGCGGATGTTGTGCGCGGTGGCCGTCACCATGGATTCGATCATGTAGCCGGTCTTGGGCACGCCGACCGGCAGCGGGGTGGCTTCGACCGGAGGTATGGCGACGCATACACCGACCGAGAAGACGTTCTTGAAGGTGGGATTGCGCTGGTACGGGTCGATGACAATGAAGCCGCGCGGATTGGTCAATCCTTCGATGCCGAGGACGGCGTCCACGCCCTTGAAGGCGGGCAGCATCATGGAGTACTTGAACGGCAGCTCGTGCTGCTTCTTCTCGCTGCCGTCTTCGTTGACTTCGGTGACGAACATCTTGCCGGCTTCGATCTTGGTGACCTTGGCGTTGCAGATCCATTTGACGTGCTTGTCGCGAAAGGCCGATTCGATCATGCCCTTGGAGTCGCCGACACCGCCGAGGCCGAGATGGCCGATGTAGGGTTCGGCGGTGACGAAGGTGATGGGCACCTTGTCGCGCAGTTTGCGGCGGCGCAAGTCGGTTTCCATGATCATGGCGAATTCGTAGGCGGGGCCATAGCACGAGGCGCCCTGGACGGCGCCGACGACGATGGGGCCAGGGTCTTTGACGAAAGCCTGCCAGTTGTCGCTGGAAGTGACGGCATGGTCGACGTGGCAGACGGACTGGGTGTGGCCGTTGGGGCCCAGGCCCTCGATTTCGTCGAAGGCCAGTTTGGGGCCGGTGGCGATGACGAGATAGTCGTAGTCGATGCTGCGACCGTCTTCGAGTTCGATGCGGTTCTCGACGGGGTGGACGCGTTTCGCGGCGACGGGGATGAAGTCGATCTTCTTCTTGCTGAGGATGGGTTCGATCGGCAACTCGATATCCGCACGGGTGCGCCAGTTGACCGCCACCCAGGGATTGGAGGGAACGAAGTGGAAGGTGGGGGTGTTGGAGATGACGGTGATGCGGTCTTCGGCACGTGCATTCTCCCGCATCTCGAATGCCATGGGCATTCCGCCTATACCCGCTCCTAAAATCACGATGTGGGCCATTTGTGTCTCCTGATGGTTGTGATTGCACTGTTAACTTCTTTTTTATACGTCAACTGCACAAGTTCGCAATCAGAATCGGCTCATCGCTCAAGTAAGCAGCTCTGCGCGGGCCGGCTGCATCGTGGCTTGCATGACTTTCCGCAGTCGGTGGCCAGGCCGTCAAATGACATCAACGCGAGCACCGGAAAACCGACTACACCCCGCTGACACCGGGCAAAGAGGCAGCATGGCCGCACCTCCCCGACGATGCACATGCAGGCGTCCGATTAGCCCCGCATGCACCCTGAAATGCCAAAACCGCTGTGTCATACCCGTCTAATGCTTTAAAATGCGCCCACTATGCAAAAAACACTTTCCAAACTCGCCCTCGTCTGTCCTCTCTGGGTTTACAGGATGCTCCCCTTTCTCCGCTGGTGGCCTTCGGTCAACGGCAGCACAACCCGCGACGACGCGATGGCGGGGCTTACGGGTGCCCTGATCGTGCTGCCCCAGGGTGTGGCCTTCGCCACCATTGCCGGCATGCCGCCCGAATACGGTCTTTACGCGGCGATGATGCCGGCCATCATCGCCGCGTTGTTCGGCTCGTCATGGCATCTCGTGTCCGGGCCCACCACCGCCATTTCGATCGCCGTGTTTGCGTCGGTCAGCCCGTTTGCCCATCCCGGCACACCCGAATTCATCAGCCTGGTGCTGACTCTGACCTTCATGACCGGGGTCTTCCAGCTCATTCTGGGCTTGGCGCGCATGGGCGTGCTCGTCAACTTCATTTCCCATACGGTCGTGATCGGCTTTACGGCCGGCGCGGCCATGCTCATCGCAGGCAGCCAGATCAAGAACTTCTTCGGGGTCAGCATCCCGCGCGGCACGCCGTTCTTCGAGATCCTGTCCTTGTTCGTCCAGCACCTCCAGGACATCAACCCCTACGTCACGGCGGTATCCGTCATCACGCTTGCCTCGGGCATCCTGGTCAAGCGCTTCATGCCCAAGTTCCCCTACATGATCGCCGCCATGCTGGTCGGCAGCTTTGCAGCCCTGTTCCTGAACGCGCGTTACGGCGTGGAGGCCACCCACATCAAAACGGTCGGCGCCCTGCCGTCCGGCCTGCCGCCGCTGTCGTCGCCCGACTTCTCCTTCGGCGCGCTGAACCAGATGCTGTTCCCGTCCCTGATCATCACCATGCTGGCCCTGACGGAAGCAGTATCCATCTCGCGCGCCGTCGCCACGAAATCCGGGCAGCACATCGACGGCAACCAAGAATTCGTCGGCCAGGGACTCTCCAACGTGATCGGCAGCTTCTTCTCCAGCTACGCATCCAGCGGATCGTTCAACCGCAGCGGGGTCAATTACGCGGCAGGCGCACGCACGCCCCTGGCCGCCGTGTTCGCATCGGTGTTTCTGCTGATCATCCTGTTGCTGGTTGCGCCCCTGGCCGCCTATCTGCCCGATGCGGCAATGGCCGGGATCCTGTTCCTGGTGGCCTGGAGTCTGATCGACTTCCACCATATCAGCCTGCTGCCCAAGATCAGCCGGCAGGAAACCATCGTCCTGTGGGTGACGCTCATCGGTACGCTGGTCGATCTGGAAAAAGGCATCTTCTTCGGCATCGCCCTGTCGCTGGTGTTCTACCTGTATCGCACCTCGCGCCCGGCACTCGAACCCGTGTTGCCCGACCCCGATCCCGCAAGCTACCACTACACGCCCCTCGATGGCCGGTCGGAGTGCCCGCAGATAAAAATGATGCGGGTCAATGGCTCGATCTTCTTCGGCGCCGTCGCCCACCTGCAGCAGCAATTGCAGGAAATCGAAGAATCGGAACCCGAGCGCAAACATCTGGTCGTCATGGCCAGCGGCATCAACTTTGTCGATCTGGCCGGAGCCGAATTCCTGGCCGAGGCCGCGCGCCAGCGGCGAAAAATGGGGGGGACCCTGTCTTTCTATCGCATGAAGAACAGCCTGGCCGAGACGCTGAAACGCGGCCATTTCATGGAAGACGTCGGTGAAGAAAACCTGTTCCCGGCCAAAACCCGCCCTGCCGAGATCCTGTATCCGAAGCTCGACAACGAGATTTGCCGGAATTGCACCGTGCGCGCCTTCCCCATCTGCCACCAACATCTACCCAACGGAGAACCTCGCTCATCATGATCCGCAAAAACCCGTCCGGGCATTTGCCTGTCGTACATGACACCGCATTTGTCGACCCCACCGCCATTCTGTGCGGCAAGGTCATCGTAGAAGAAAACGTGTTCATCGGCCCCTACGCGGTGATCCGCGCCGACGAGGTGGACGATAACGGCGAGATGGAGCCCATCATCATCGGCGCCCATTCCAATATCCAGGACGGCGTGGTCATCCACTGCAAGGCAGGCGGCGGCGTCACCATCGGACGGAGCACTTCCATCGCGCACCGCTCGATCGTGCACGGCCCCTGTACTGTGGGCGATAACGTATTCGTCGGCTTCAACTCTGTGCTGTTCAACTGCATCGTGTCCGACGGCTCGGTCGTTCGCCACAACTCGGTGGTGGAAGGCTGCACCGTGCCGCCGGGCTTCTATATCCCCTCCACCGCCAACATCCACTCCGATGCCGACCTGGCGACGATCGAACGCGTATCGCCGCAGGCCGCCGACTTTTCGGAAAGCGTGGCGCAGGCCAACCACGAGCTGGTCAAAGGCTACAAGCGCATCCGCAACGAATTCTGATTTTGGGAGGATGTCCTCCGGACATCATTCCTCGCCCCGTGGCGCCGCAGCGGTCAGCCACTCGGGCAATTCCCTCCCGCCTGCATTGTCGATGATGTATTGACGGATCAATCGCCTCACGACCTGTGACGGCGTCAGGTCGCGCTGCACGCAGATTTCTTCGAACAGCTTCTTTTTCCTGGGATCGATCAGAACGGTGAGCCGGGCTGTACGGTTTTCCATGGCAACAGAATAACGACTTGGCATGTTAATCAGATTAACATTGTAGTTGATTTGGTTTGTCAATAGAATCAAATCTGGTCGGCTACGCGCGTACGTTCAATGTCACATTTGGCATCCCTTGACGCTCATGTCCTCGATTTGGCTTGGGCCGGGGTGCTGTACTGGTTGGGAGTGGGTTTTTCAGCGCTGCTGCTGCAACGCCAGCACGGCCTACTCACCCGACTGATCTTTCCCCTTGGCGCCTTGGGCGCATTGTTCATGGCAGGCATCGGCGTCGCAGGACTGCTGCTACCCGCCTCGTCCATGGTGCTGCCCATCGGCCTGCCCGACCTGCCGTTCCATCTACGGCTGGACGCCTTGTCTGCCTTCTTCATGGTGTTGCTGGGCGGCGCCGCATTCGGCATCACCGTGTATGCCTGCGGCTATTTCAGGAACATGGCTGCGGGTCCGCTCGCCCTGCTCGCCCTCTGGTACCACCTGTTCCTGGCCGGGATGGTCACGGTGCTGCTGGCCGACGATGCCTACGCGTTCATGGTGGCCTGGGAAGTGATGGCCTTGTCGTCCTACTTCCTCGTCACCACCGACCACAAGATTCCCGAGATCCGCCGCGCCGGGTTTCTCTATCTGCTGATTGCGCACATCGGCGCGGTGGCCCTGCTGCTCACCTTCGGCGTGCTGCAGGGCGGCCATGGGGACTACACCTTCAACACCATGCGCCTCGCGGAGATGACGCCGTTCTGGTCCTCGGCGGCCTTCCTGCTGGCGCTGTTCGGCTTCGGCGCCAAGGCGGGCCTGGTGCCGATACACGTGTGGCTGCCGGAAGCCCACCCCGCCGCGCCGTCGCCGGTATCGGCCCTGATGTCGGGCGTGATGCTGAAGACCGCCATCTACGGTCTTCTCCGCGTCACCTTCGACCTGCTCAAAATACAGCTCGGCTGGTGGGGCACGCTGGCATTGGCGCTGGGCCTCGTGACCGCCCTGTACGGCGTGATCTTCGCCGCCGTACAGTCGGACATGAAACGCCTCCTGGCCTGGTCCTCGATCGAGAATATCGGTGTGATCGTCGCCGCCTTCGGCCTGACGCTGATTTTTCACACCGACGGCAAGGGCGCGCTGGCGGCACTGACGCTGACCGCCCTGCTGTACCACGCCCTCAACCATGCGTTCTTCAAGGGCCTGCTGTTCGTCGGCACGGGTTCGGTGCTGCATGCCACCGGCGAGCGGCGCATGGGCCGTCTGGGCGGATTGATCCGCACCATGCCGTGGACAGCCTGGCTCACGCTGATCGGCGCGCTGGCCATCGCGGGCCTGCCGCCGCTCAATGGCTTCGTCTCGGAGTGGCTGTTGTTACAGGCCTTCCTGCTGACACCGGGACTCACCCAGCCCTACCTCAACATGGTGATTCCGGTGGCGGCAGCCACGGTGGCGCTCGCCGCCGCGCTCGCCGCCTACGTGATGGTGAAGTTTTACGGCGTCATCTTCCTTGGGCAGCCGCGCGATCCGGCGCTGCAACATGCACACGAGGCAAGCTGGCCGGAGCGCCTGGGTATGCTGTGGCTGGCTGGTGCCTGCATCCTGCTGGGGCTGTTTCCCACGCTGGTCATCCAGTGGCTGGAACCGGTCGTGCTGATGCTGACCGGACAACGCCTGTCCGGTATCAGCAACTGGCTGTTGCTGACGCCGGTGTCGGCGGAACGGGCGAGTTATGCGCCACTGATTTTCCTGGCGGGTGTCACAGCGGTGGTGGCGCTCACCTATCTGTGGGTACGCCGCGTCTATCATGGCAGGGTACGCCGCAGCGAACCGTGGGATTGCGGCTATCCGGAGCAGAATACGCGCATGCAGGACAGTGCCGAAGGCTTTGGCCAGCCGATCCGGCAGATCTTCGAGGTCTTCATGCGGGTGGAACGCGAAACCCCCGACCCCTTCGACCATCACCCGCATTACCACGGTGACAGCCGCGACAAGCTCTGGCTATTGATCTACCAGCCCATCGCCGACCTGACTGCCTGGTTGTCGATGCAGGCTGCACGCCTGCAACATGGCCGCATCCAGTGGTACCTGATCTACAGCTTCGTCACCCTGATTTTCCTCCTGGTCTTGACACGATGAGCGCCGGCATTCTCCTGCAAATCGCCCAGACCCTGCTGGCCATCCTGCTGGCGCCGTTGCTCATGGGCTGGGTCAACCAGTGCCGCGCCTGGCTGCAGGGGCGCAGCGCGCCACCCATCACCCAACCCTATCGCAGCCTGCGCAAGCTGTTCCACAAGGACGCCGTCATCGCGCACAATGCCTCGCCACTGTTCCGCTTCGCGCCCTACATGAAGTTTGCCTGCATGGCGCTGGCAGCCGGCATCGTACCGACGATCGCCAACGACCTGCCCTTCTCGCCGGCAGCGGACGTCATTGCCCTGGTGGGCATCTTCGCGCTGGCACGGGTGTTCCTGGCGCTGGCGGCCATGGACATCGGCACCCCATTCGGCACCCTCGGGGCGCGAAGGGAAATGCTGGTGTCCTTCCTGGCCGAGCCAGCGCTGCTCATGGTGTTCTTCACCGCCAGCCTGATTTCGCAGTCCACTGAACTTCCCATCATCGTCGCCACCCTGGCGCACAAGACCTTCGCCATCCATCCCAGCCTGGCGTTCGCGGCGGTGGCGTTCTGGATGATCTCGGTGGCGGAGAACGCGCGCATCCCCGTTGACAATCCCAGTACGCACCTTGAATTGACGATGATCCACGAGGCCATGATCCTGGAGTATTCCGCCCGGCATCTCGCCCTGATCGAATGGGCGGCGGCATTGAAACTGTTCACCTACTCCGCGCTGGGCATCGCGCTGTTCCTGCCCTGGGGCATCGCGCCCCAAGGCGATATCGCCGCCCTGCCTTTGGCGCTGGCCGCCATCGTGGCGAAACTTGCGGTCGGCGGCGCCGCGTTGTCGTTCATGGAAGCCGTCTCCGCCAAGGTGCGCCTGTTCCGCGTTCCGGAGTTCCTCGGCACGGCCTTCCTGCTGGCGGTACTGGGCATGCTGATCCATTTCCTGCTGGAGGGATGAGATGAGGTCGAACGCGATTTGCACATTGAACGCCGGGCGGAAAACATCATGACGGCACTGGCCTACCACCTGCAGATCGTCAACCTGCTTGCGGCCCTGCTGCTGCTGATCTCGTTTGCCATGTTGTCGCAGCGTCGCGTCGTCGGCCTGGTGACCCTGTTCGCCTGGCAGGGTGCTGCGCTGGCCTTGTCCACGGCCATCGTCGCCTGGTCCACCGGCCAGCACCACCTGTACTACTCGGCGGCCATGACTCTGGGTCTCAAGGTGATCGCCATGCCTTGGTACTTCTACCACCTGGTGAAAAAGCTGAACGTGAACCGGGTCGTGGAACCGATGATCAACATCCCGACCACGATGCTGATCGGCATCGTGCTGGTGATCTTCGCCTTCAACCTGGCGCTACCCATCTCGGAAATGTCCGGCACGGTGACGCGCTCAACCCTGGGCATCGCCATGGCCTGCGTGCTGCTCGCCTTCCTCATGATGATCACGCGCACCAAGGCCATCCCGCAGGTGATCGGTTTCCTGTCCATGGAGAACGGCCTGTTCTTCGCCGCCACCAGCGCGACCTACGGCATGCCCCTGGTGGTGGAACTGGGCGTGGCCCTGGACGTGCTGGTCGGCGTATTCGTGCTCGGCATCTTTATCTTCCAGATCCGCGAGACGTTCGACTCGCTGGATCTGAAGCACATGGAAAAGCTCAAGGAAAAATAGGTCATGGAACTGTTCTGGCTACTCGGCATTCCGCTGACAGGCGGCATTTTCCTGGCGCTGTGGGGCTACCGGCGCAACGCGCCGGAGATCAACGCGCTCTTCAGCCTGCTCACGCTGGCGATGGCGGCACTACTGACTGTGCGCATCGTCGAAGCGGGTCCGATGATGGTGGGCAACGGCTGGTTCTTCATCGATTCGTTCAATGTGTTCCTGGTTGCGCTGACCGCCTTCGTCGCTTTTACCACCGCCCTGTTCTCGCGTCCCTACATGCGCATCGAACAGGAACACGGCCGCCTCAACGCCACGCGCCTGCGCCTGTATCACAGCAGCTACCAGATCTTCATCGGGGCCATGCTGCTGGCGCTGACCACCAACAACATGGGCATCCTGTGGGTGGCGATGGAGGCCGCGACGCTCGCCACCGTGCTGCTGGTCTCGCTGTATCGCACCCCGGCCTCGCTGGAAGCGGCCTGGAAATACTTCATCCTGTGCGGCGTAGGCATTGCGCTGGCGCTGTTCGGCACCATCCTGCTCTATTTCGCGGCGGAGAAAGTACTGGGTTCGGGCGGTAACGCGCTGTTGTGGACGCACCTGAACGGCGTGAAGGCGCAGCTCGAGCCTACGGTGCTGTCGCTGGCCTTTGTTTTCCTGCTGGTCGGTTACGGGACGAAAGTTGGCCTGGCGCCGCTGCACAGCTGGCTGCCGGATGCTCACGCCGAGGGCCCGACGCCGGTGTCCGCCGTGCTCTCCGGTCTGCTGCTCAACGTCGCACTGTATGCAGTGATGCGCTCCAAGGTGCTGGTGGACGGCGCGCTCGGCAACGACATGGCGGGTACGCTGATGATGGGCTTCGGTTTGCTTTCCGTCGTGCTGGCGGCATTCCTGATCGTGCGTCAGACCGACGTCAAGCGCATGTTCGCCTACTCCTCCATCGAGCACATGGGGCTGATCACGTTCGCTTTCGGCATGGGCGGCGCAGTGGCGAACTTTGCCGGCCTGCTGCACATGACCATGCATTCGCTCACCAAGTCCGCCATCTTCTTTGCCGTCGGCCATGCCACGCAAAAAACCGGCACGCAATTGATGGACGACATCCGCGGCCTCATCAAGACCAATCCCACCCTCGGCTGGGGCCTGATGCTCGGCACCGTCGCCATCCTCGGCATGCCGCCGTTCGGCGTGTTCGCCAGCGAATTCCTCATCATCACCACCGCCATGCACGAGCATCCCTGGGCCACACCCTTCCTGCTGCTGGCGCTGGGCGTGGCATTCGCCGCCATCTTCGGCAAGGTGCAGCCCATGGTGTTCGGCGAAACCGAGTTGCCGAAGCTGCCTTACCAGCCCGCGCAGACACCGGTGTTCCTGCATCTGGGGCTGGTGTTGATGCTGGGCCTGTTCATCCCGCCCTATCTCGCCGCCTGGTACAAGCAGGCGGCCCATCTGCTGGGAGGCTGAGATGAAGATCGGCGATCACGAGTGGCGCCTCGACTCCATCGGCCCGCACATCTGGCGCGGCGACATGGAAACCGGGCAATTGCTCGCGCTGTCGCGCGCGGTCAAGGAGGAAGGCGGCCAGCTCATCGCGCTGTGGGGTTCGGACGACCGTCACCTGAACGGCGGCTTCGGTATTCATGTCGCCCTGCTCACGGGCTTGGGGTTGGTCTGGGTGAGTTGCGCCCTGTCGGCGGAGACGCCCGCCTATCCCGATCTCGCGCATATCTTCCCACAAGCCGACCGCATGCAGCGTGCGGCCTTCGATCTGCTCGGCATCACTGCCACCGATGCGGTGGACGAGCGTAAATGGCTGCGCCACAACGCCTGGGCCGCAAGCGAATTCCCCCTGCGCAAGGATTTCTCGTCGCTCGCCGCTCACCGCTCACCGCTCCCGGAGGCCGATGCCTATCCTTTCATTTACGTGCAGGGCGACGGCGTCCACGAAATTGCGGTCGGCCCCATCCACGCCGGGACCATCGAGCCGGGACATTTCCGCTTCTCCATCATCGGCGACCGTATCCTTAAGCTGGAAGAGCGCCTAGGCTACGCCCACAAGGGCATCGAAAAACGTTTCGAGGGCATGGATATCGCCAGCGGCGCCAGGCTCGCCGGGCGCGTGTCCGGCGATTCGCACAGCGCCTATGCCTGGGCCTATTGCATGGCCGTCGAGATGGCGACCGCCAGCACGGTACCCGAACGGGCGTTGTGGCTGCGCGCCCTGTACCTGGAAATCGAACGCATCGCCAACCATCTGGGCGATCTCGGCTACCTGGGCAACGACGTGGCGCTTGCGTTCGGCTTCGCGCAGTTCTGGCGACTGAAAGAAGACTGGCTGCGGATGAGCATCAAGCTGTTCGGCCACCGCTATCTGTTCGATCGCATCGCGCCGGGCGGCGTGGCCACGGATATTGACGCCGCAGGGTGTGCCGAACTCGACGCCCTGACCCGCCGCATCGAGGCCGAAGTACGTGAGCTCAAGATCATCTACGACGAACATGCCACTCTGCAGGACCGCTTCGCCGACACCGGCATCTGCAAACCCGAGCTGGCCGCGCAACTGGGTCTGACCGGGCTGGCCGGTCGTGCCAGCGCCCAGACCTGGGATGTGCGTACGCAATTTCCGCAGGTCCCCTATGACCGACTGGATGTGAACATGGCAACCCAGCGCCGCGGCGATGTGCTGGCGCGCGTGGAAGTACGCTTTGCCGAGGTGTACGAATCCCTGCGATTGATCCGCGACATCCTCAAGCGCCTGCCAGCGGGCGGCATACACACGCCACTCCAACCGGCGCAAGCTGCATGCGAAGGTCTGGGCTGGGTGGAAGGCTGGCGCGGCGAGGTGATGGTGGCCGTCAGGATTGCGGCCGACGGCACGCTCGACCGCGTGCATCCGCACGATCCGTCCTGGCAGAACTGGCCGCTGGTGGAAATGGGCGTGCTCGGCAACATCGTGCCCGACTTCCCGCTCATCAACAAATCCTTCAACCTCTCCTACAGCGGACCGGATTTATAAGATGGCTTCGTATCTGATCCTCCAGAAGATCCTCAAGACCGGCTTCGTCTCCGAACCGGCGCCCCAGCCCGACCCCGCACTGCGCACGCGCGAGCAGGCACTACAGGCGGAAATCCTCAAGGTGTTCGGCCAGGCGGTGGCGATCCGCCACGTCGACGCCGGCTCCTGCAACGGCTGCGAACTGGAAATTCATGCGCTCAACGGTCCGCACTACAACATCGATGGCCTAGGCGTGAAGTTCTCCGCCAGCCCCCGGCACGTCGACGTACTGTTGGTGACCGGCCCGGTTTCGCGCCACATGGAAGCCGCGTTGAAACGCGCCTACGACGCCATACCGGATCCCAAGTGGGTCGTGGCCATGGGCGAATGCGCCTGCACCGGCGGGATGTTCGGCGAGAGCTACGCGTCGTGCGGGAAGATATCCAACGTCATCCCCGTCGACGTCGAAGTGCCGGGTTGCCCCCCCACCCCGACCGCACTGCTGCAAGGCATCCTGGCCGCCGTCAGCAAGGACGCGCCCAACGCGAACGGCTAGGGCAAACCTCCTACAGGCAGGCCCAACGCCATCATCGTGCCGCCCCTGTCCGGGGTCGCCAGCATTCGCTTGGCCGGTCTAGGCTTTGGGTTTCCTCCCGGGGCTGGCGGCCGGGATATATCCCGAGATCCGATACAGCATCCCTTCGCTTTTCTTGCCCTTGATGAAGCGCGTGGAGTGGCACGCGATGACGTCCCCTCTTTTCGACAGTTCGGCCAGATGAAGCCGAACGTCTTCCAGCGGGATTCGGGTCGCAGCAGCGATCTCGGCGTCGAACTGCTCGCCGCGACTTTTCAGGTATTGATGGATTTTCTGCATATCTGAGGTACCTGATTTCATGAGTGACGAGACCTTGGAGCAGGCAGCCTGCTTTGCCCAGGGCAATTCAGCCCCCTCGCGCAAGCTGGTAACGATTGCTGAAAAATCGAGTGGGATCCGATCGGCAAGCGCACTCGCCCGTTTTTCCAACTGTCCCCAATCGAGAGGACAGGCCGGTCCGACACATGCAAAGGCAATATGA
The DNA here is from genome assembly GCA_002343685.1 of Thiobacillus denitrificans. GTDB lineage: Bacteria > Pseudomonadota > Gammaproteobacteria > Burkholderiales > Thiobacillaceae > Thiobacillus > Thiobacillus denitrificans_A. Next base: position 63,122 of record DDRS01000007.1, read on the forward strand.
TTGTCGCCGCCAGGGACCGTCCCCAAATGCACGTGCCCTTGGAAGGCTTCGCTCAACAAGGCCAGGTGTCTGGACCAGTATTTCCGGGGCCCGGCGAAATTGGCGACAAGCAGTCCGCCAGGGCGGAGCCGGTTCCGTGCCGCCTGATAGAACGTGCGACTGAGAAACGTCGGGGCGATGCCTCGGGCGTCGAAGCCATCCAGCAACAGTACGTCGGTATCGCCTTCGGCCTCGGGGAGATACGCGGCGGCATCGGCCTGGACGATCGCCAGGCGTTCATCGTCGGGTACGCCGAACGCCTGGCGCAACGCGATGACGTCGGGGTTCAACTCGACCACGGTCAAGCGTGCACGGGGCAGATGGCGGTGGCAGAACTTGGCCAGCGACCCTCCACCCAGCCCAACCAGCAACACATGGCCCGGATTCGGCGCGAACAGCAGAAAAGCCATCATCTTGCGGGTATAGGCGATATCCAGGGCGAAAGGATCATCGATGCGCATGGAACTCTGGATGAAATCCAGATTAAATAGCAGTTGCCGCGTCTCGCCGTCGTCGATGATGAAAGGCCTGGCGTAACGCCCGTCCAGAATCTGCTCGTAGAGTCTCACAGGATCGCTCTGCAGCGATTCGAGTACGCACACCTTGACCGGCTCGCCCTCCACCTTGCCGGGCAACTCCAGCAGCGGGGGGCGACTCATGGGGGCGGCGATGGCGGAAGCGGAATGGGACAAGTATGACGAAGACCTATGAACGTGTCTGCCAATTACGCATGGCAAAAAGCGCGATCGATCAAATCACATCATCAGATGACATTCTTATGATAATACAATTATCATATTATCCCTACCCTGCCCATCACGAGTCCTGCCATGGAAAACCGTACCGCCAGGATGACCATCCTGATCGATCCGCTCAAAAAGGAAATTTTCGAGGACATCTGTACGCAGCAAGACCTCACGTCGTCGCAAGTCATTCGCAAACTGATGCGTCAGTACATCATCGATCACGCGGGCTCGCGAGAACTGCCCAAATGGCTGACCGGGCATGCCGCCAGGGCAGAAACCCCATCGAAGTGAACGTAAACAAGAACGGCAAGACAGCCGCTCTTTAAATAATCTAGGGAAGGCGAAATGCCGGCGCTCGAAGTCCCGGACGCCCGGGTTCGAACGGATCGGCAATCCCGCGTCACCGCCGCTCCGCACGGCTGTTGCCATCATTAACCGTATAGTGCGCTCGCCCGCAGACGTGTCCGCAGGCTGCCTCCAAGACTCCGACTTTAGCGCGTCAGACCTGCATACAGCATCGGCAGTTTTTCCGGCAGCCGCTGCACGTGGTCGACCACCATATAGTTCTTCTGCCCAAAGATGCGGGACACATAGTTGTCGGCGCGCGGGTCGAGACTCATGCAGTAGGTCGTCACGCCATTGCGGGCGATTTCCTCCACCGCTTTCTTGGTGTCGTAGCGCAGGTACTGCGGATCGCGTACGTCGATGTCGGCCGGCTCGCCGTCGGTGATAACGATGAGCAGCTTCTTCGCCGAGCGCTGCAGCTTCAGATGATGTCCGGCGTGGCGGATCGCCGCGCCCATGCGCGTCGACAACTGGCCGGTCATGCCTGCGAGCTTGGCCTTCGGCGTCTCGTCCCAGTGCTGATCGAAATCCTTGAAGCGGTAGTATTCGACGTCGTGGCGGCCGTCCGAACAGAAGCCGTGGATCGCGAACGGATCGCCGACCTTGTTGATCGCGTCGGCCAGCAGCACGCAGGCCTGCTGCGTGAGCTCGCGCACTGAATACTCCTGATCCTGCACCTTCTCGTTGGTCGACTCGGACAGGTCGAGCAGCACCAGGATCGAGAAGTCGCGCGTCTTCCTGACAGAGCGCATCATGATGCGCGGGTCGGGCTGGTTGCCCAGGCGGATGTCGATGAAGCTGGCGATCGCCGCGTTGATGTCGATCTCGTCGCCATCCTCAAGCTTGCGGATGCGCTGCACGCCCTGCGGCTGCATCGCGTCGAGCAGGAATTTCATGCGATGGATCTCGCGCTTGTACTGCGCGGTGATGTCGTCGATCACCTGCAGGTCGCCCGATTTGGCGCGCTTCTCCAGCACCGTGGCCCAGGCCGGACGCTCCAGCTGGATCTGGTAGTCCCATTCCGAATAGTGGAAAGGATCGGACACCGGCTCCTTACCTTCCATCTCGTTGAAGCTCTTGCCGTGGCTCTCGTCGCCGATGTTCTCGTAGGGAAACAGCTCGGTGCTCAGCACCCAGATTTCCCCCGCATCGTCACCCGCGGTCTCGACGTCGATCTCGTTGATCATCTCCATCACGCTGACGTTCCTGCGAACCTGCTTGACGCTCTCGTAGCCGGCGCCCGCAGCCTTGTCGAAATCGAATTCCTCGAATTCCCAGAAATAGCGGTTGTCGTCTCGGTAAGGTGCGGTGAGGATGTCGGTGCGCGGGTTGAACGGGATTCTTTTCTCGGTCAGATTGTGCGCGAGTTGGACGCCGATTTCCCACGAAACATGGTTGTCGCCAAGACGGTCCTGCGCCGCGGCAAACAGTGCGCGGCCCTCGGCGATCCACGGATCGTTATCCTGGTAGGTTTCGTCCAGCAGCGCGCGGGCCAGGCGGTTGAGATAATCGCCGACGCTCGCATTCATGTCCGGCGTGGCGACGTGCAGCCTGCTCCAGAGCTGCTTCAGGCCGGGGAAGCGACGGATCGACAGGGCTTCCACCCGCGCGTCCTCGATCACCGAAATCACCGCCATCTGCATCGGGTTCAGTGCTTCGGCCGAAATCGGTTCCTTCGTTTCCACGACGTGCGCGGCGCAGTGTGCGGCGGTCGCGCGATAGAGTTCGAGACCGGACACCGGCTCCTGCCCCTCGATCGCGAAGTCATCGACGGCGTCGGGCACATGCAGCAGGTAGTCGGCGATGTAGGGCCGGTAACCTTCGCGCGACTCGAAGTCGCCCGAGGTCGGCCGCATGAAAAAGTCACGTGCCCACAGCGCCCTCAAATACATGTTGATGCGGCGCTGCACGTCGACCAGCAGCGTGCCCTTGCGCTCCTTCTGCAGCATCGCCAGCGACTCCTTCGACTCGAGGCCGAAGTACCTGATCTGCTCTTCGTAGTTGGTGCGATGCGCGTGCGCGCCCCACAGCGCCCAGCGACGCAGGCCGCCCAACGTCAGGTGCTGGAACAGCACTTCCAGCTTGTCGAGCATCGGCCGCACGCCGCGCGGCGCCTGCGCGATGAGGGTATTGAGAAACTGCAGATACTTGAGGAAGAGGTCGGCGTCCCCGAGCCGGTTGGCGGCGGTGGGCGCACTGGCGAGCAGCAGCTCGATCACCGCACCCGAGGTTTTCGACGCCAGCATCAGCGCGGCGGTGGCGAGGTCGGCCACCACATCCTCGCCCACTTCCTTGGCCACCAACGGCGCCTGTTCGATCCAGGTTTCGACCAGATCGTCGCCTCGGCCCAGCCCGCGGATGGCCGACACACCCTTCAGGTAGTTGTCCAGCCCACGCGGCGAGAACACCTTGGTGGCCTCGTGCCAGGTCGCATTCAACGTATCGCGCGTATGTGGCGACAGGTCTTCCAGCAGTTCAGCGTAGTCTTCGAGTTTGATCGACATAGTGAGTGTGCTGTAAACAGTTAGCCGTGAGCGGTAGGGGCTGGCAGCGTAGGCAGTTCTCCCGCCTGCTGCTCACCGCTTGCCGCTTACGAATCAGAAGAACGTGGACACGGCCGCGTCGAGCGCATCGCGCATGTCGGGATCGTCCGTGATCGGGCGGACCAGGGCGACGCGGCAAGCGGCCAGCGGGTTGACGCCCTTGGCGATCAGCGAGCCGGCGTAGATCAGCATGCGGGTCGACAGGCCTTCATCGAGGCCGTGGCCCTTGAGGTTGCGGCTGCGCTCGGCGATCGAGACCAGTTTGCCGGCGATGTCGGCATTGACGCCGGACTCGTGCGTGACGATCTCGGTCTCGATGGCGTGCTCCGGGTAGGTGAAGTCGAGGCCGCCGAAACGCTGCTTGGTCGACTGCTTGAGATCCTTCATCAGGCTTTGGTAGCCGGGGTTGTAGGAAATCACAATCTGGAAATCGGGATGGGCATGGACCAGTTCACCCTTCTTTTCCAGCGGCAGCACGCGACGGTTGTCGGTCAGCGGGTGGATCACCACGGTGGTGTCCTGGCGCGCCTCGACGACTTCGTCCAGGTAGCAGATCGCGCCGTGGCGGGCGGCGATGGCGAGGGGTCCGTCCTGCCACTCGGTGCCCGAGGCGGACAGCAGGAAGCGGCCGACCAGGTCGGATGCGGTCATATCCTCGTTACACGCCACCGTGATCAACGGCTTGCCGAGCTTGTAGGCCATATATTCGACGAAGCGCGTCTTGCCGCAGCCGGTAGGACCCTTGAGCATCATCGGCATGCGCACCGAATAGGCGGCCTCATACAATTCGACTTCGTCCGCAACCGGACGGTAATAGGGTTCCTGGGTAACGCGGTACTGGTCGACGATATTGCTCATGACAGCTCCATGTAAGGGATCGCAAATACGCAGGCCGCTCAGCGTGCAGCCTCTGGATTTACGACAGATAAAAAGCCCCCGGGCACCGACCCTGCGCCCACTTCAGGGCTTCGGATCGGGCAGCGGGGGCCGGGTGTGACAGCCTTGCCGCCGCTTAAACAGTCTTGCCGCGGAAGATCACCATCGACGCGCCCTGGCTTTGCGAGAAGTTGTCGTAGCCAATCAGACGGACGTGGTTGTTGGGGTTGGCCTTATGGCAGGCTTCAGCTTCAGCCAGCACGCGAGAGACGTCGGTTTCACCGAACATCGGCAGCTTCCACATGTACCAGTAGGAGTCCATCATATGCTCGGGCTCGGTGTGCTCGATGGCCGGGTTCCAGCCTTTTTTCACCAGGTACTCGACCTGCTTCTTGATGTTGTCCGCAGTCATGGCGGGCAGGTAGGAGAAGGTCTCGAATTTGCGGCTGGCGGGATCGCTCAGGCGGCTTTTGTAATCCATTACTTCAGACATTTCATATCCTTTCGGTAAAAGTCAGGGGTAAGGGGTAAGGGGTGAGGAAGGTGTGCATGCGCTCCACCCCTCCCCCTTCACGCCTCACCGGTTTACTTGTGCGCGACGTCCAGCTTGTCGACGGTGTCGAACTCGAACTTGATTTCTTTCCACGTTTCCATGGCGATCTTCAGTTCGGGGCTGTGCGCGGCGGCAGCGGTCAGGATGTCCTTGCCTTCTTTTTCGATGGCACGGCCCTGGTTGCGGGCTTCCACACAGGCTTCCAGCGCGACGCGGTTGGCAGCGGCGCCAGCGGCGTTACCCCAGGGGTGGCCGAGCGTACCGCCACCGAACTGCAGCACGGAGTCGTCACCGAAGATGGAGACCAGTGCAGGCATGTGCCACACGTGGATGCCGCCGGACGCAACCGGGATCACGCCGGGCATCGAACCCCAGTCCTGGTCGAAGAACAGGCCGCGCGAACGGTCTTCGGCAATGAAGCCGTCACGCATGGTGTCGATCCAGCCCAGGGTCGCTTCGCGGTCGCCCTCCAGCTTGCCCACGACGGTGCCGGAGTGCAGGTGGTCACCACCCGACAGACGCAGCACCTTGGTCAGCACACGGAAGTGGATACCGTGGTGCGGGTTGCGGTCGAGCACGGCGTGCATGGCGCGGTGGATATGCAGCAGCATGCCGTTGTTGCGACACCAGTTGGCCAGGCCCGTGTTGGCCGTCAGGCCGCCAGTCAGGTAGTCGTGCATGATGATCGGGGCGCCGATCTCCTTGGCGAACTCGGCACGCTTGTACATCTCTTCCGGGGTCGGCGCGGTCACGTTCAGGTAGTGACCCTTGCGCTCGCCGGTCTCGCGCTCGGCCTTCAAGGTCGCTTCGTGCACGAAGGCGAAACGGTCGCGCCAACGCATGAAGGGCTGGCTGTTGACGTTCTCGTCGTCCTTGGTGAAATCCAGACCGCCGCGCAGGCACTCATACACGGCACGGCCGTAGTTCTTGGCGGACAGGCCCAGTTTCGGCTTGATGGTGCAGCCCAGCAGCGGACGGCCGTACTTGTTCATGCGGTCGCGTTCGACCTGGATGCCGGCGGGCGGACCGCCGCAGGTCTTGACGTAGGCGATCGGGAAGCGGATGTCTTCCAGACGCAGGGCGCGCAGGGCCTTGAAGCCGAACACGTTGCCGACCAGCGAGGTCAGCACGTTGACGACGGAGCCTTCTTCGAACAGATCGATCGGATAGGCTACAAATGCATAGAAGCAGGTGTCGTCGCCGGGCACGTCTTCGATGCGGTAGGCACGGCCCTTGTAGTAGTCCAGGTCGGTCAGCAGGTCGGTCCACACCGTGGTCCAGGTACCGGTCGACGATTCGGCGGCCACGGCAGCGGCGACTTCTTCACGGTCGATGCCCGGCTGGGGCGTGATCTTGAAACAGGCCAGAACATCGGTGTCCAGCGGGGTGTAATCCGGGGTCCAGTAAGTCTGCCGGTATTCTTTAACACCGGCGTTGTAGGTCTTAACAGCCATGATTCCTCCTAGCAAAGGTTAGGTTTACGGACATGCCAGAAGTGGTCATGCACGATGGGTCGCATCATGCAGGAGGCAAACCATAAATAACAGTCGATTTTTTCTATTCGTAGAATAGACTATGATCTATGACAAGGTCAGGAGAACCCATCTAACACCATGCGCAGCCACACCACGTTTCGCCAACTGGAAATTTTCGAGGCCATCGCCCGGCTCGGCAGCTTTACCCGCGCCTCCGAGGAGCTCTACCTCACGCAACCGACCGTGTCGATGCAAATGAAAAAGCTCACCGAAGCCGTTGGTGTGCCGCTGATCGAGCAGGTCGGCAAGAAGCTCCACCTGACTCCCGACGGCCAGCATCTTGCCCAGGCCACCCGCGAGATCTTCAGCACCCTCGACCGCTTCTCCATGTCGGTCGCCGAGCGCAAGGGTTTGAAGCAGGGGCAACTCAGCCTGATGGCCATCACCACGGCATCGTACTTTGCGCCGCGCCTGCTGGGCGAATTCTCCAAGCTCTACCCGGGTATCGATGTCTCGCTACGCGTCACCAACAAGGAACAGGTGCTTGCCAGCATGGCCGACGGTCTCGACGACCTCTATTTCGTCGGCCAGCCGCCGGAGGACATTGACGTTGTCGCCACACCCATCATGGACAACCCCATCATCGTGCTGGCCGCTCCGGAACATCCGCTGGCGCACAGGAAAAAGATCCCCCTCGACCGGATCGCCGCGGAGCCTTGGCTGATGCGGGAGAAGGGTTCGGGCACGCGCAACGCCATCGAGCGCATGTTCAGCGGACACGGCCTCAACATCCATCCACGCCTGGAACTGGGAAGCAACGAAGCCATCAAGCAGGCAATCCTCGTCGGGCTCGGTATCTCCGCCCTGTCCCGAGACACCCTCGCGCTCAACCAGCCCGGACAGTTCGCCGTGCTCGACGTCGAAGGCTTTCCGATCCTGCGCCACTGGTATGCCGTCTACCCGGCCGCTCGGCAGCTGTCAGTCGTGGCACGCGCGTTTCTCGAATACCTGCTCGACCGCGCTGAGGCGGCGCCGACGGCGGTTGGCAAGCGATCGACCGGCGCCAAAGACGTGGGCCGCTGAGACACCTAGCCGCACCGCAGCGCGTCGCACGCCACCAGTTCGGCAAGAACATCGCGCACTTGCATGGCGCCCGACGGCCGCGGCCATCCCGTGCACATCATTCTATTTGATTTATGGTTCCCATAAAAATTTAAGACTGTTCTGTATGGATCGTCGAATTTAGGATTCTGCCTGGTACCTCGTGTATTCGGGTCCGTTGACCAAGTTCGGCATAGCACGCCGCACGCGCGCGATAAATGATGCAATCGATGTTTAGGGTGGTTCTTCTACCATAACTTATGGATTGACTCCCACCGCATCGTGGTCACCGGGCAGCGTTCACGACTGGCACCAACCAAGACAACTCTGAAATCAAGGAGAACTGACGCGGTGGACAAGCTCATCGTCCTGCTTCCGGCCACGCCATTGCTTTCGGCCTTGTTGATTACGCTGCTCGCCGATCGATCCCGGCGTCGTATCGCGCGCCTGAGCGTCGGCTTCAGCGTGCTCACCTTCCTGCTTGCCGCGGCCTCGCTCGCGTTCTATCTGGCCGAGGGTCGGCCGCAATGGGCATCGTTCGCGCCAGGCTGGGGCAGCCTGTATCTCGATCCGCTGACCAGCGTGATGTCCCTGATGGTCGCGGGCATTAGCCTGGTCGTACACGTCTATTCGGTGCGCTACATGGCTGAGGAAGCTGGCTACACGCGCTTCTACATCCTGCTCGACCTGATGGCCGCGGCCATCCTGCTGATGGTGGCTGCGGGCGATCTCGTCACGCTGCTGGTGGCATGGCATCTGATCGGGGTGCTGCTCTACTTCCTGCTCGGCCATAACGCCATGCGTCCCGCGGCCCAGCGCTATGCCTTCTGGACATTCCTGACCTATCGCCTGGGCGACCTGCCGCTGGTACTGGCCGCGGTCCTGCTGTACGAAACCTATGGCACCGCGGTTCTGCCGACGCTGTTCGAGCGCATCGCCGCCGCGCCGGATGCACACACCGTGGCGGGCATACCCATGCTCACCGTGGTGGCCCTGTTGGTTGCCCTGGCGGCGTTTGCCCGCTCGGCGCAATTTCCGCTGCATACCTGGCTGCCCTACACCATGGAGGGCCCGACCCCGGTGTCGGCGCTGATGCACGCCGGCATCGTCAACGCCGGCGGCTTCATCATCAACCGTTTCGCACCGATGTTCGTGCACGCTGGCGGCGTCTTGCACCTGGTGTTCGCAGTGGGCTTGGTCACGGCCATCCTCGGCTCGATCCTGATGCTCACCCAGAACGACATCAAGAAATCCCTCGGCTACTCGACCATGGGCCAGATGGGCTTCATGTTCGTGGAATGCGGCGTCGGAGCCTTCTCTCTCGCGATCTACCACCTGATCGCCCATGGCCTGTTCAAGGGCACGTTGTTCCTCGGCGCCGGCAGCGTGATCGGCAACGCGCGCAAGCACGACGGCGTGCCCCACGACGACGTCTACACCTTCGTGGTCGAGCGCAAGCCGCTGGCGCCGCGCCTGCCGTGGGTACTGGCGGCCGTCATCACCGTAGTGGTGCCCTTGCTTGTGCTCGGCGCGTCGCGCTGGCTGATGGGCGGCGACTCGGTCGGGGAGCAGGGCGGAATCATCCTGTTGTTCTTCGGCTGGGTGACCGGCGCCCAACTCCTGTTCGCGACCTATCGCCTGCGCGTGGACAGCCCGTGGCGGCTGATGGCGATGATCATTCTGTCGCTGATCATCGTGGTGGCAGGCTATACGCTGATCGAGCATGGCTTCGACCTCTTCCTCTACCCTGATCGAGAGCTGAGCGAGCGTATCTATGCGGCGGCCAGCCTCCCGTTGGCGACCTTTGAGGTACTGGTGATGATCCTCGCCGCCACCATCGTAGTCGGCTGGATCGCCACCTACTACGCTGCCGCCAACGGCCGCGCGCACCGCGGCAGCGATGCATCGCCGCTGCGGCTCGCCTTCTATTCCCTGATCTCGCGCGAGTTCTACGTGGCCGACGTGTACGCCTGGCTCACCCAGGCAACGCTCGGCCTGTCGCGGCGCCTCAACGTGTGGTCAAGATGGGTGTGACATGACGCTACTGTTGATCACTTCGCTGTTCCTGCCGCTGTTTCCGCTGAGCATCGTGCTCAACGGCGCCCTGACGACGCTGCGCCATCCCGCCGCACGCTGCGCGGTGTTGCTTCTGTGGCCCCAGCTGGGAATCGGACTGCTGTCGATCGCGCAGCACGCCATCCCGTCCTATTTCGTTCCCTGGGCGCTGCTGACATCCGGTCTCTATGCGTTGCGGCTGCTGACCGTCCGCGACATGGGGCGGTGGGCAGGCCTCCTCGCGACGTCCGGCCTCGCACTCACGTGGGCGCTCGCGGCCGCCGGCGCCGATAGTATGGACCTGCGCCTGTTCGCCTTCTGGTTCAGCCTGCCGCACGCCTTGATGGCGTTGCTGGTCCTCCCGCTCACCCGCCGCTTCGGGGCCGCGTACGCGGGCCTGCAGGGCGGACTCATCGGGCACCTGCCGCGCCTGTCCGGCGTACTGACAGTGACGGCGCTGGCTGCGGTCGCGACACCTCCCTTCCCCGGCTTCTTCGGCCTGCTGCGCGTACTGCACGTGCTCGACTGGGCGGGGGCCGTCACCGTCCTATTCATCTGGCTGACCTGGGGCTGGGCCGCGACGAAGCTGCTGCAGGGTTTCGTCTTCGGGGCCGAGCGCATGGAGTCCGACACCGACATCGGACGCGCCTCGACGCTTGCATTCGCCGGCATGCTCGGCGTCTTCATTGCAGTCGGCCTCTATTCGACAGGAGGAGGACTATGAGCCTTTCACTCGGGCAACGCCTCAAGATTCGCGCCACGGTTCACGTGGCTGGGGAGCCGATTCCTTTCTTCTGGCCCATGCGGACCTTCATCCACCACAATCCGCTCTACGGCCTGGAGCACTTGCCGTTCGAACAGGCAGTCGGCGAGGGCGAGCGCCTGTTCCATGCGCGCGGTTTCCTGCCACGCCCGATCCAGCAGCGGTATCTGGCCTCGGGCAAGATCGATCTCGCCGCGTTGGAGGATCAGGTCAAGCGCTTCCTGGCCACACAGCCGGACATCGCCGGGTTCAACCAGCGCCGCCTGCTGATGACGCTCCTCACGGAAATCGGGGAACCGATCGGCACGCCGCCTTCGCTCGCCGACGCCATCGACGTTCACGCCGCGCTGGCCGGCTTTGCCCTACCGGCGCGCACGATCGACGACGCCGCACTGGCGGCGCAGGTCGGAGCCGACATGCCGCCCGGTCGCCCGCTCTACGCCATCGTGGACATGCTCTTCGGCACCGAAATCGGCGCGACACTGAACGAACTCGTGATCAAGAGCTGCCTCGATTTCTTCGACGAGGGGCAGTCGGTGTGGCAGATGCCGGGGCGCGAAAAAGGCCTGTTCGCCGCCTGGACCGCGGTGGCGCAACGCAACCTACGCTTGTTCATCCGGGGGCTGCACATCAAACGCATCCTGGCTGCCGACGACACGCCAGAAGGCATCATCAGTCATGTCATGGAAGCACTGGAGGTCCCCGAGGACGACTGGAAAAGCCACTTCGCCTGCGAACTCACCCGCCTGCATGGCTGGGCGGGCTTCATCCGCTGGCGCGCCGGCGCCAAGCACTACCACTGGTCCCGACACTATCCGGCCGATCTGGTCGACTACCTGGCCATTCGACTCGTACTGGGACTTGCGCTTCTGCGCGAGCATGCACAGCGAAAGGGCGTGCCGGACACTCTCACCGGGCTTGCGCGTTTCGTCGAGGCCCATCCGGCAGAAGCCTATTTGCGACGCGAGTTTCATGGTGGCCATGTATTGCCGGAAATGGCGCATGCCGTAGAGGACGCCATCGCTGCGCGGCGTGGATCGCGCATTGCGCGCTTGCTGCCGCAATACCTGGCGCGCAAGCGCGAACACGAAGCAAGAGGGCTTGCATCCGCATTGCGCAGGCTGGCGGACAAGGCCGGAATGGCTGATGCCATGCAGCGATTGGGGCCGGAGGATCTGGCCAAGCTTACTTCAACGCTCGCCCGCTTCGAGCAGGCGGAAGGCCGCATGTGGCTGGGCGCGCTGGAGGCCCGCACCATGGACCGGCTGCTGCAGGGGATGGACCTGTCGCGGCCCGTGCAACGCGAAAAGCGGCCGTTCGCGCAGCTCATGTTCTGTATCGATGTGCGTTCGGAACGCATCCGGCGCCATCTCGAAAAGATCGGGGATTGCCAGACCTTCGGTATCGCCGGTTTCTTCGGCATACCGGTGAGCTTCATCGGCCTGGAGAAAGGCAGCGAAACCCATCTCTGCCCGGTGGTGGCAAGCCCCAAGAACGTGGTGCTGGAATTGGCGATCGCGCGCAGCGTGGACGAACAGGCCTTCGTCTCGTCGCTGGAACAGGTTGTCCACGACCTGAAGGCCTCGGTGCTTTCGCCCTTCATCACCGTGGAGGCGATCGGCTTGCTATTCGGGTTCGACATGTTCGGCAAGAGCCTCGCGCCGCTCGCCTACAGCCGCTGGCGCCAGCGGCTGAATCCGGGCAAATCGGATAGCCGATTGTTGCTGGACAAGCTGAGTCGGGAACAGGCGGACTCCATCATCCGTTCGCTGCAGCGTGCGCTGATCGTCAAGGCCATCGTGAGGGAACTGGGCCTGCAACGGGAGGCGATCACCGACGGCATGATTCGTGAACTACGGGAGACCGCCTTGGGCAATCGCGAGAGCTCGACCGAATTCGCACGCCATTTCAATCTGGATACCCACACCGAGTCGGCTTTCATCGCGCGTCTGCGCACGGTCTATCGTATCGATCGCGGCTATGCGCAGATGCAGATGGAAAGGCTGGGGCGCATCGGCTTTACGTTGGACGAACAATTGAACTTCGTCGGCACGGCATTGCGCTCCATCGGCCTGATCGAAGGGTTCTCGCGATTCGTGCTGCTGGTAGGCCATGGCAGCACGTCCGAGAACAATCCCTACGAATCCGCGCTGGATTGCGGCGCCTGCGGCGGCAATCACGGCATCGTCAATGCACGGGTGCTCGCACAGATCGCCAACAAGTCGGCGGTACGCGAAGGACTGCGTGGACAGGGCATCGACATCCCGGACGACACCTGGTTCGTCCCTGCATTCCACAACACCACGACAGACTGCATCCAGTTGCACGACATGGATCTGCTGCCGCCCAGCCATCTGGTCTATGTCGACCGGCTCAGCAGCAACCTGCAATCCGCCACCCGGCTCAGCGCGGCGGAGCGCATGCCAACACTGGAGCCGGAGAACGCCGGTATCGATCCGGCGAAGGCATACCGCAACGCCCAGAGGAATGCATCGGACTGGTCCCAGGTGCGTCCGGAGTGGGGCCTGTCGCGCAACATCGGATGCGTCATCGGCCGCCGGCACCTGACCGAGCAGATGGATATGGAGGGGCGGGTCTTCCTGCAGTCGTATGACTACCGCATCGATCCCAAGGGCCGTCTTCTCGAAAACATTCTATCCGGAGCGCTGGTGGTCGGGCAGTGGATCAACATGGAGCACTACTTCTCGACAGTGGACAACGAGCATTACGGCAGCGGCAGCAAGGTTTACCACAACGTCGCCGGACGCTTCGGCGTCATGACCGGCAACCTCAGCGACCTGCGTACCGGGCTGCCGGCACAGACCGTCCTCAAGGACGGCCTGCCCTATCACGAGCCCATGCGTCTGCTCACCTTCATCGACGCGCCCTTCGACCTGGCCAGACGCGCCATCGAGAGCGTCGTCCAGGTCAAGAATCTTGTCTACAACGGCTGGGTTCGCATGGCCATCGTGGACCCGGAAACCGGGATATGCCATCTGTACGAAGATGGCGGCTGGCGGCAGCAAGCGATGGGAGCAGCCGACACAAGCGAAGAATTCAAGGAGCTCGCAGCATGAAAAACCTCAACTTCAGCCCCCTCAAGAAACTGGAGATCATTCTCGAAGGCGCCCACCAGGAATTCGCCACCGACCTGCTGGACCGGGCTGGTGTCAGCGGCTACACCATCGTCAACAACCTGTCGGGCAAGGGGCGCCACGGCTTTCACGAAGGCCACCTGATGTTCAACGAGGAGGCCGTGCTGATCATGATCATCGTCGCCGTGCCGGAAGAACTGGTGAAACCCATTCTGGAGGGCTATGCACCCTTTTTCAGCGAACACACCGGAGTCGTGTTCATCTCGGACATCCAGGTCACCCGGTTGGTGAAGTTCAAGAACTGAGCCCGCGCAATACGCTCCGCATCAGGAGCGCGTCACCCGGCGGCGCGAGCGCGTCACCGGCTTGGGCTGCGGCAGCTTCATGATGCGATCCGCCTCGTTCAGCACGAATTCCCGGAAGGCTTGCGCGATGGGCGACATGCGCTTGCCGCTGCGGTGGACCATGTACCACTCCTTCATGATCGGGAAACCCTCGACGCTGAGGATGGCAACGCGGCCCAGCTCCAGCTCGAACTCCAGCGTGTGCAGCGACACGATGCCGAGCCCCAACCCGGCCATCACCGCGTGCTTGATCGCCTCGTTACGACTCATCTCCATCGAGGCTTTGAACTTGATGCCGCGCTGCTGGAAGAAGCGCTCGACGGCGTTGCGCGTCCCCGAACCGCGCTCGCGCAGGATGAAATTCTCCTCGACCAGACGGCTCAGGGGCACGCGGTTCACGCCGACAAGCGGATGATCCGGCGGCGCGATGATCACCAGCGGATTCTGCATGAAGGCCTGGGACTGCAACTCGATGTTGTCGGGCGGCGTCCCCATGATCACCATGTCCGGCGTGTTGTCCTGCAGCTGCTGCACCAGTTCCTCACGATTGGCGACCTCGAGATGCACCTGGGTACCGGGGTAGCGCTTGAGGAAGGACGCCAGCAGATAGGGCGCGAAATATTTTCCGGTGCTGGTGACGGTGAGCGCGAGCGTGCCGCGCTTGACGCCTTTCATGTCGTCGAGCACGGATTCGATGTCGCGGAATTGCTGGGCGATGGCGCGGCTGAAGGCATAGACCTCCTTGCCGACCTCGGTGAGAAAGATCTTCTTGCCCATCTGCTCGAACAGCGGCATCCCGACTTCCTCCTCCAGCTGCTTGATCTGGGTCGAGACCGCGGGCTGGGTCAGATGCAGTTCCTCGGATGCTCGGGTGAAGCTGGAATGGCGCGCCACGGCTTCCAGCAGGCGCAGCTGGCGAAACGTCACATTCATTTCATCTCCCTTTCAGCAAGCCAAACCATTCACCATGATGAATGGAAACAATAAAAATTATTCATTTTTTATTATGCACGAGCATCTTTATAGTCGGCAACACAGGATAGATGCACGGCTTTCTGAAGCCACCATCTAATGATTAACCGCTGAAGCATAAGGAAACCAGATTATGAGTGAAGCGACAGCAACCGCCACAACCGAACGCCTCAGCGGCCGGGAAGCAGCCATTGCCCGACGCCAGGCGCTCTCCCTCCACGGGAAAGGTGCGCTCAAGAACGGCAAAACCGCTGCGCCCAAAAGCGCGACCGAAGCGCGCATGGCGACGCGCGCCAGCGCACCCACTTCCACCGCGACGCCGGCAGCCGCCGAAACGGCAAGCTGCGGCTGCCAGCATGGCGAGACCTTTTCCGCGCGCGTCGAGGAAGCACGTCCGGCTACGCCCGTGGCGCTGGCACCGGTCTCCGCCGTGCGCCAGCGTCGCATCAAGCAGTCACAGCGCGGCCGCGGCGACGCGCCGCCCTGCCGCCCCTGCGGCCGCATCAAACCCGAACCGCCTAAGGTGGAAATCGGCACGACACTCGCCGGCAGCACCGTGACCGGCAACCAGGTCGAGCGTACCGCGCGCGTGACCGGTAACGAGTCGGGCACCTGCCGCACCGTGACCGGAACCGAATACGTCGGCGCCGAGCAGTTCGGCGAATTCTGCGGCACGCTGCCCGAGGCGGCGCCGGCCAAAGTCGGCACAACCAGCACCAGCCGCGGCCGTCGCGTGACCGGCACCGAAGTCGGCCGCAGCACCCGGGTGACTGGCGACGAGAGCGGCACCTGCAAGCGCGTGACCGGCACCGAATACCTCGCTGCCGAGCAGGCCAGCGAATTCTGCGGCACGGCGCCCGAGCCGCGCCCGGAAAAGGCGGTGATGGGCATGACGGCGGCGCGCAATGCCGTGTCCGGCAGCGATCTCGCCCGCACCACGAAGGTGACCGGCGGCGAGTCCGGCGCGGCCCGCAACATCACCGGCAGCGCCTACGCCGACGCGCTCGTGCGCCCATCCGCCGAGGGCAACGGCCCAAAAAAGGTGGAAACCCGTCGCACGAGCGCTGGCGCAACGGTGAGCGGCACCCTACCGGGTCGCTCATCGAAACTTTCCGGCGATGAGCCGGGCGCCTGCGCACGCGTGACGGGTTCCGACTACATCAATACCGAGGAATTCAAGTCCTTCTGCCGCGCCGAGCCCTACCAGTCGCCGGCCAAGGTCGGCGTGTCGCGTACCCTCAAGGGTCAGGACGTGTCCGGCACCCAGGTCGGCCGCTCGGCGCACGTGACCGGCGACGAGCACGGCGCCTGCAAGCCGGTGACCGGCACCGCCTACATCGGCGCGGACCAGTACGCCGAGTTCTGCGCGGCGCGCACCGCGGCGGAAGCGATCAATCGCGCCCGCCTCGGCCGCAACGCCGACCTCACCGGCATCCAGCCGGGGCCGGACGACAAGATGACCGGCAACGAGCGCGGCACCTGCCAGCCGGTGAGCGGCACCCCCTACCTGGGCGACAACCAGGTCGCCGCCGCGTGTGGCCGCCCGCCGATGGCGCAGGCCTACCGCAGCCGCGGCCCCGAAGGCTCGCAAGCGCCGGCCGCGATCACCGGCAACGCGATGGATGCCGGCCAGGGCGGCAACCGCACGGGCGATTTTTCCGTGGTGTCGCCGGCGCGCGCTGCGCAGTCGAGCGAGACCCGCCGCGTGACCGGCAACGCCTATGGCGCTGGCGGCCGCATCACTGGTCCGCTGGCACGCGCCACCGGCCTGGTGTCAGGCACGCCCGAATTCCGCTATCGCGACGAGACCGCCGCCGTGGCCGTTCCGGCTGCCCCGCAACCCGAGGCTGAGCCCGCGCCCGAGCGCATCACCGGCGCAGGAGGCGACCGCCACATCACCGGCGACGCCTGGGACCGCGGCAATCGCGTGACCGGCACCGAAGGCCCGGCAAGCCGTCGCAACCCGACCCTGCGCGGCGACGCGCGCGGCAACGGCGCCACCGCCCGCGACAACCGCGAAATCGAGCGCCCGGCACCGGCCGCCAGCCGCATCACCGGCAGCAGCGGCAACAGCGGTGCCGGCGCGACGATCACCGTGTCCGGCGGCGCCCGGGGCTGATCGGCGGTAGCGAGGACGACACGACATGAACACTCGTCAACGTCTCGAAGCGATGCGCGCGCGCCAACCCGCCCCGGCGGGCATGGCGATGCGGACCGCACCGGCTGCGACCACGCTGCCGAGCTGGCCGCAGCGCCCGAGCTTCTGCCCGCCCGGCATGCAGGCGCGCGGCGGCGAATGCGTGACGAGCGCGTGCGCGCCGCAAGCGCACTCGCTGATCGACGTGGCGCGCAATGCCGAGCTGGCCGACTACGAGCGCACGATTCGCGCCCGCTTCGATGCCATCGTGCCGACGCTCAAGGAGATTGCCGCGCAGCAGCATGAGGCCGGCTTCGAGCAGCGCGCGCAGCAGATCGCACGCGAACGCCTCGGTTTCGAGTTGCCCGAAACGGTGCTCGCCGACGCCTGGGTGACTACGCTCGACATGCGCAAGCTTTACGGCCACAGCGTGTTGCAGACCTACCACGCGCTGGCCAGGGACTACGCGGCGCGCTGGAACGGCCACGCCGAAGCGGACGCCATGCAGCGCTTCTTCATCGAATGCGGCTTCCACGAAGTCGACATCAGCCCCTGCGCCGATGGTCGCCTGAAGGGCCTGCTGCAGTTCGTGCTGCGCCTGCCGAACCAGGCGGTGCGCCGCAAGTCCTACGCCGGCGCCATGTTCGACGTCGAACTGAACGTCAAGCACTGGACCGAGATCGAGCTGCGCCGCTTCCGCGAGGGCGTGCCGACGCTGTCGGACGCCGGCACGCGCTATCTCAAGGTTGCCGTCTATCACTTCAGCAGTTCGGACCCGCACCACGAAGGCTGCGCGGCCCATGGCAGCGACGATCGCAAGGCCGCCCAGGCTGCACTCGACCGCCTGGCCGCCTTCCGCACCGCGATCGAGAACGGCTTCTGCTGCGGCGCCTCGGTGGCGACGCTGCTGATCGGCGTGGACACCGACAACGACGCGATCAGGATCCACGTCCCCGATGCCGCTGGCGAGATGCGCGCGGACTGCTTCGTCGACAACCTCGCCGTGTATCAGCAGACCGCCGGCATGGTCGCCTCCGAAGCACGCTGGCGCCTCGGCGCCGCGATCGACGAGGCCGTGCGCGAGACCGGCCGCAGCGCGCCGGAAACCGGCATGCGCAGCCTGATCGAGCGCCTGCTGACGAACAACCTGTCGCAGATCGACTACGTCTGCGCCAACCACGGCGGCCGCTATGCCGACATCGGCCACGCCGAGCGCTTCATCAACATCGGCGACAGCTTCGATGTGCTGCATCTGCGCAACCTCGCCTACTTCGGCCACCTGCACACGATCGAGGAAGGCGCGGCGGACATGGACGTCGGCATCAAGATCTTCAGCAAGCTGAACGTGGTGCACGGCCTGCCGATCCCGATCGCGATCCACTATCGCTACGACGAGCAGGTGCCCGGTTCGCGCGAGCGTGCGGTGGCGCGCTGCCGCCGGATCAAGGCCGCGATCGAGACGCGCTACCCGGTTCTGGCCAGGGAAGGCCTGCTGTTCTGCGGCATGACCGTGCAGGCCAAACAGCCTGACAGCATGCAGGAAGACGTGACGGACATCGAAACCAATTCGCATGGGCATTGAGGTGAAGTCATGAAGATCATGCAAGTGGAAAAAACATTGGTCTCGACCAACCGCGTACGCGAAATGGGCCACCGCCCTCTGCTGGTAGTGCGCGAGAAAGCCGGCGGCACGCGCAGTGTGGCGGTGGACGCGGTGGGCTGCATCCCGGGCGACTGGGTGATCTGCGTCGGCAGCTCGGCGGCGCGCGAGGCGGCGGGCGCGAAGGACTTCCCGAGCGACCTGACCATCATCGGCATCATCGATCACTGGCAGCACCAGGAGCATTGAAATGGAGATCATGCGCGTGGTGTCGGATCTGGTGTGCACGCGGCGCATTCCCGGCCTCTTTCACGCGTCGCTGCGCGTGCTGGCCGACGCCAAAGGCACGCTCGCCGTGGCGGTGGATCCGGTCGGCGTACCGGAAGGGAAATGGGTATTTACCGCCGGCGGCTCGGCCGCCCGCTATGGCGCCGGCGATTACAGGATTCTTACCGATTTGACGATCCTCGGGATCATCGATCAGTGGAATGTGGTGGATGAGCACCACGAAGCAAGCAAGGCAGTTTCATTAACCGTGTAAAGGAGAAACATCATGGCAAACGCAATGACGGGCATCGCCCTGGGAATGATTGAAACGCGTGGTCTGGTGCCGGCGATCGAAGCCGCCGACGCCATGACCAAGGCCGCCGAGGTGCGCCTGATCGGCCGCCAGTTCGTCGGCGGTGGCTACGTGACCGTGCTGGTGCGCGGCGAGACGGGTGCGGTCAACGCCGCAGTTCGCGCCGGCGCCGACGCCTGCGAGCGTGTGGGTGACGGCCTGGTCGCCGCCCACATCATCGCCCGCGTCCACAACGAGGTGGAGAACATCCTCCCCGCCGCCGCAGCCGCCTGATTTGATTGAACGCAATTTGCAATAGGAGAGAGAAAATGGCTACTGGTATGACTGGCATTGCCCTGGGCATGATCGAGACCCGCGGTCTGGTTCCCGCAATCGAAGCAGCTGACGCGATGACCAAGGCGGCGGAAGTGCGGCTGATCGGCCGCCAGTTCGTCGGCGGCGGCTACGTCACCGTCCTCGTGCGTGGTGAAACCGGTGCGGTGAACGCGGCGGTGCGCGCCGGCGCCGACGCCTGCGAGCGTGTAGGTGACGGCCTGGTCGCCGCCCACATCATCGCTCGCGTCCACAACGAGGTGGAGAACATCCTCCCCACCGCTGCTGCTGCCTGATCGGACGCCATCATGGACATGATGGTGGACAAGGTCGAGGCAAAAGGGGACATCATGGCCAGCACGAACACCGGCATCGCGCTGGGCATGATCGAAACCCGCGGACTGGTCCCTGCCATCGAGGCGGCGGATGCGATGACCAAGGCGGCGGAAGTGCGGCTGATCGGCCGCCAGTTCGTCGGCGGCGGTTACGTCACCGTCCTCGTACGCGGGGAAACCGGTGCGGTGAACGCGGCGGTGCGTGCCGGCGCGGATGCCTGCGAGCGCGTGGGCGACGGCCTGATCGCCGCCCACATCATCGCCCGCGTGCACGGCGAAGTGGAGCACATCCTGCCAACGCAGCCCAGCGCAGGTGGGGCGGGACGCGACGGCGACGTGACCTGCATCGCAGCTTAGCAAAGGGGGCTGCATGGCAATCGATCCAAGGCTATTGGGGTATCTGAACCGGGCACTGGACCATGAGATGGCCGCAGTACAGCAATACATGGCCCAGTCCAGGCTCTGCGACCTGTGGAACCTGTCAGACTACTGTACGCATTTTCACCAGGACGTCACCGAGGAACTCGGCCACGTGCAAAGCCTGATGGACGCCCTGCTCAGGCTCGGACTCGCGCCCAACGCCACCCAACTGCCGCCGGTACGGCTCGGCCGCAACCTGGGCGAAATGATCGCCATCGATCGCGTACTGGAAATCGAGGCGATTCGGCTGTACGAGGAAGCCACCGCCTACTGTGCACGGGTGCGTGATTTTGGCCACCACGGTCTATTTGCAGGCATTCTGAAAGACGAGTTGATGCATCTCGACGAGCTGGGCAAGATGGAGGCTGACTTGCTCGAAAAGGAACAACGTTATGCCTGAAGACAACAATCCCATTCCGCACTGGCAGCGGCAGGACCTGCCGCCGATGCTGACCCGGCGTTACGAATTCGAGACCTATGCGGAGACACGGCGTTTCCTGGACGGCGTCGCCAAGCTCGCCGAGGAAGCCGGACTGTATCCGAACCTGAGTTTCGGAAAAACCTATGTCAGCGTCACCATCGACGCCGACGGTAAGAAAGTCGGACCCGACTGCGTAGCGCTGGCCCAGAAGATCGACGGCCTGCTCGCGTCGGCGACCTGATCGCCCATGCCTGGTCTGCGCATCGCTGTCGTGAACCAGAAAGGCGGCACAGGCAAGACGACCCTGGCGCTCAATCTGGCCGCCGGCCTGCAGCGACGCGCCAGCACGCTGGTGCTGGATGCCGATCCCCAGGCCTCGATCAGCCAGTGGGCGGCCATGAGCGGCAAGAGCGGACAACTGCCCGCCGTTCAGGCGGTGGCACAGGATGACGTGTGCGCGCGCATCGCACAGGGCGCCCGCGGCCACCGCTACGTCGTGATCGACTGCCCCCCGACACTGCGGACCGCGATGGTAGGCGACGTTATGAACAACGTGGATGTGCTGCTGGTCCCGATCCAGCCTTCGCCCGTGGATCTCTGGGCGAGCATGGACATCACCACCGCGGTTCACAACACGCGCCAGCGCAATCCCCAGCTCAAGGCCTTCGCCGTGCTGAACCAACTGGACAACCGCAATGTGCTTTCGCGCCTCATGCACGAAGCGCTGGCGGAGCTGGAATTCCCCGCCCTGCGCGCCGGTCTCGCCCGGCGCGCCGCCTACCGCAGCGCCGCAGTGGAAGGCACCAGTGTGTATGGGCTCGGACACCGCGGCAAGGCGGCCGCCCACGAAGTTGAAGCCCTGATCGAGGAGTTATTGCAATCATGAACAAGACATCCAGCAAACTCGCTGCCGGCATGCGCAAAGTGAAAGCGCAGCAGGAAAACCCCGTCGCGAAAACCGAGCCGCGCAAGGCCGCAACGCCCGCACCCAAACCCACGCCGTCGCCGAAGCATCCGGACCGCATCTGGCCGGATTGAGGCGCACGCCGGACCGCCGGGCCGCGCGTGTACGCCACGGCTGCAGTTCCAGGCCGCCGCCCGCCCGCCTCTGGCTCCGTATCGGTTCGCGATTTTGTCTGCGAATGATTGAACCGCCATGCCAGCTCTGCCGCGCATCATCGGCATGCAAGTCCGGCTACCCGATCACATTTCATACGGCGCGGAGCTAACCGCAGTCCATAACGCCGGATTGGCCGAATCTCCGACATCTGAACCAGCCCCTGCCGAAGGGCAGGTGCGCAGCACTGAGCTGAGCTGACCGTCATCGAACGAATGACTGTTTTCTGCCGTACACCGGCCTGTGAACTTAGACGCATTGGATGGCAGAAGGTCGGCCGTAGCGGTCCTTTGCCCAACTCGGCAAATACGTCCGCTTAGACTTCAGACGGGTCAATCGCGAATCAACGTAGAGCTTACCGGCGCTGCGCGGCCTTATCGCGCAGCGTCCAGAGAGCGAAGCGAACGGAGTTGAGCGCCAGGTTAGCCATGTGTTCGCACCCCTAAAGGATGCTTGCTTTGGCTGATGAGCTTGATATTGGCGCGGCCACCTTCAATTTTGTAGTGGCGACCCGCACTATCTTCTAAGAAGATGTCGACAAGCGGAGACATGTCGCCTCCATTGACCATGATGCCATCAAACTTTCCGAATTCGGTTTCGTAGAACTCGCCCTCTTGAAGTTTGACCCCGTCCGTGGAGATGGCTATGCGGCCTTTACTACCGTCCGCATAGATGCCACCGAGCCATCGAAGGATGACCGATCTGCGCCCGTGGTTAGTTGCTGTGATGAAGATACTTGAGTATTCGTCTGTACGGTCGTGCTCGCGCGGAAAACACTTAGCCTTCAATTGCGCACGATCTCGCCAAGCGAGATACAACCCCAAGCAAAGACTGAGAGTTGAGACCGCCAGCGCGATGAGAGAGAGGGTGGTAGGGTCAGGCATACATGGCTAACGTTCGACATGAGCGGCAGGCACCGGCTTGCCGGCGCCTGTCCGCTCGATGGAGGGGTTAGCCGTCTCCGAGACTGGTGATGAGTGCATTGAACCGCTCCTCCATGCGTTGCATCTGCTCACGCATTTGCTCTTCAAGCTCGCCAAGTTCACCTCCCAATCCGAGGTCACGGCGCAGTTCAATCATCACAGGCACTTGTTGTGGCGCCAAGTCCCGAAGCTTGGAAAGAAGCATCCGCTGAAAGGCGACGTTTGCCGCATTGAAGCGGGACCACGCGGCGTCGCGGTCCGCTGCAAATTTTTCACTTTGAGACTGCTGAAATGCTAAGCTGGATTGGAGTGCGCGAAAGACGTCAGGATCGGACTTCCCTGACTCGTTCAGCTTTGCCATCTCACCCAAGATCCGCGTAACTTCTGCTTGCGCCAAAGTGTAGTGGTGGTTTGCAATCTGAATTGCAGATTGTGCGGCATGCGCTGGACTCAACAGTGCGAGCAGATCGAAGAGCAACTCTCCGTACTGGCCAACGAGCCTATTAACGAGCAATGCGGTCTTCGGCTCGGCGACCAATTGGAGGCGCGCTGCGGCTGCGAAAAAGCCTTGAAGACCTTCACCAATATTGACCTTTGTAGGGTCAAGGTTCGGTAGGCCTGCCAAGTGCGAGTTGGCCTTAACGAGCTCCTCGATGGCGCGAAGGTATACCTCCCGTCGCAGTGCTGCCGTTCGCTCCTTGGCCTTCTCGGCCGCGTCATGTTTGAGTTGAATGCGCAAACGAGACGTGCTGCCCCAGTTAGAAAGCAGGACTCCACTAAGGGCAAGAATGGCGCCGATGATGCCCGACCAAACAGTGGCGGGGACTAATGCTAGAAGAGACAAGAAGGCGGACATCAAGGCGGCTAACGTTTAAGGTAACCAGCCGCCGGAGCGCGAAGCGCGGAGGGAACCTGCAAGCGCAGCTTGCAGGCGGTCCGGTTGACCGAAGGGTTGGGCGTCCCTCGGGGGCAAACACTGGATGACGGCCCGATACGCCCCGCGAAGAGTGGCGCGCATTCGATCGTCGTAAATCTCAAAATCTGCAACGTGCAGCACTTCGGTGTGAAAGCTGGCATGCCATAGGGAACTGCGCTCGACCACAACGGGATGTGGCATCTCCTCGAACTGATCTGCCGTGATATCGACGACAAGCTCATTCCGACCCAGCCACGCGTGAGACCCGCCGTCTCGCTCACCAAGAACATAGTCGAATTGACCGAGACCGGACACTTCCAAGTACTTTGCGAGAAGAAGGGCGGCGTCGCCACATGCGCCTCTCGGGAAACTCGTGAATGTGATTGGTAGGATAGATCGCTCACAAGATTCAATCGCAGCGCGAAGGCGCGCAGCGTGTTCGTAGATCGGGAGGAGATCGAGCATGGCTAATGAGACGCCCAACGTTTGAGATAAGGGGCGCGCCGCTTGCGGCGCGTCCCAGCGACCGAAGGGAGCGCCTTGATCGAGGGGTTAGGCGTGCTCATGGCTCAACCACCTGCACCTCTGGAGAGTAGAGAAGTAGAAGGTCAATAAGATTTCGGATGATTAGCGCAGCCACTACTGGATCGGTGAGGTTGTCACAGACATACAAGCCCTCCGGGATTGCCTCCACGTAGGCATTTGGAAACGGCTCATTGGCTTTCGGGTCTAGGCGTTGCAGGAGAGGCGCCAGTTGTTCCGCCAATGCGGTGGCGACTTTGGTTCTCGCAAGCTCTGGCACTACGAGTTGGTATTCAATTCCCACGATGCATTTCCCTGCGCCTAACAGTTAATATAGAGACCCATGGGTCCGGACGTTTTTTAATAAAGAGACAGGCATTTGGTGAGTCTATCGTCTTGATTCTTATGTAGATGTTCGTCCGGCTGTCTCTTTATTACGTTATGCAAAAGGAGACGCAGGCTGTCCGGATTATGCTCCTGATTCTTTCCCTCAACTACCAAGCGCAAACCTCATGGGGTCGACCCACGTCCCCCGCCTGCTCGATCAAGTTTCCGTCGTCTGGGACCGACTTCACTGACTGCTCTTGCCCATGAAGCTGACGTGATGCAGGGGTATCAGGACGGGCCGCTTCGGCCGGAGGCTGTGTGG
>DDRS01000019.1:0-5133 GCA_002343685.1 Thiobacillus denitrificans
CCGCCGGCGCAGCGGGCGGCGGCGCTAGAAGGTCATGGCTCCACGAATCGCGCCCGCCGCCATTCCCTTGATCGGTTGGCCTTGCCTCGGCCGCGAGGGGCTTCCTGACGCCTTGCCGCCGCGCGAGCCGTGAGGAGGCCACTTGGGCCGAGGGTATTCCGTGCCGGTGCCCGCCGGCGGAACAACGGGCTCCCTTTGTGTGTGGATGCACGCCAGAGGTTTCCGGCCCCAGCCACGAAACGGGCCGGGTGCGATTGCTGACGCAGCGAACGGCTTTGACGACGGCCTGCGCTGACGCAGCCCACAGGTGGTTTTCCTTCCTCTCCAGCCGAAGGCCCGCGTGGCCTTCGGCGATTTGTCATTTCACTGATGCACCTCTGTGTCCCGGGATGTCCTTGCGAGGGCACATCACAGTGACATTCGACGTCCAAGCAGCACGGCGCTCGAAGGACAAAGGCTTGCGGCCTGCCGTGTGGCAAGGATGGTCGCCGGTGCGGCGCTGCGCTCGATTGGCTTGAAGCCCGCGCGCTCGAAGAACGGCGCAGCCGTCGTGGTCAGCAACCAGGCGTCGCGCCCGCCCTCGTCGAAGGCACGGCGCAGCAGCAGTGCGAACATTCCGCCGCCGATGCCGCGATGGCGTGCGTGTGGCAGCACCACCAGGGAGCGCACGAGCACGTCTCGGCCCAGGCGCTCGAAGCCGCCGTAGCCCACGCGCTCGCCGGACACCGTGGCATAGGCGAAGAAGCTGCGCCCTGGTTCGGCCAGGTCGTCCGTGGGAAGCACGGCCTCTTGCAAAGCCAGGGCGAGGTCCGGGTCGCTGCCGGCGATCGGCGTATCCACCAGCAGCGGCGTGCCATCCTCCTTGCGGTTCTCGCCCGCTGGTCGTTGGGGCAGCAGGTCGATCACCATGTCCGAGGGGCGGCACAGGCGCACGCCCGAGCGCGACACCACGATGGGCCGATTGATGAGGATCGGGTACGCCAGCATCTGATCGATCAACTGGTCGTCGCTCCAATGCGCGGCATCCAGGCCCAGTTCCTTGTAGGGCGTGCCCTTGATGCGCAACACATCCCGCACGCCCATGCCCATCCGCGCGATCAGCGCCTTCAAGGTCTCGCGGTCGGGCGGCGTCTTCAGGTACTCGATGACCGTGGGCTCGATGCCGCTGGCGCGGATCAGCGCCAGCGTGTTGCGCGACGTGCCGCAGTCCGGGTTGTGGTAGATCGTGACGGTACTCATGCCGGATGCCTCGCTGCGTTGCGCGGGGCCTGTTCGTACCAGGCGCGGGAACGGTTGACCACGCGCACCACCAGCAGCATCACCGGCACTTCGATCAGCACGCCGACCACGGTGGCGAGGGCCGCGCCGGAATGGAAGCCGAACAGGCTGATGGCCGCTGCCACTGCCAGCTCGAAAAAGTTGCTGGCACCGATCAACGCCGAGGGACACGCGATGTTGTGCTTCTCGCCGACCCTGCGGTTGAGCCAGTAGGCGAGGCCGGAATTGAAGAACACCTGGATCAGAATGGGCACGGCGAGCATGGCGATCACCAGCGGCTGTCGCAGGATGGCCTGGCCCTGGAAGGCGAATAGCAACACCAGCGTCAGCAGCAGCGCTGCGATTGAGAGCGGGCCGAGGCGCTCCAGCGCGCGGTCGAACGCGGCCTGTCCACGACGCAGCAGCGAGCGGCGCCACACCTGCGCGAGGACGACGGGGATGATGATGTAGAGCACCACTGAGGTCAGCAGCGTGTCCCACGGCACGGTGATCGCCGACAGGCCCAGCAGCAGCCCGACGATGGGCGCGAAGGCGAACACCATGATGGTGTCGTTCAGCGCCACCTGCGACAGAGTGAATACCGGGTCGCCGCCGGTCAGTCGGCTCCACACGAACACCATCGCTGTGCACGGTGCGGCGGCCAGCAGGATCAGGCCGGCGACGTAGCTGTCGAGCTGGTCGGCCGGCAGCCAGTCGGCGAAGACGTGGCGGATGAACAGCCAGGCCAGCAGTGCCATCGAGAACGGCTTGACCGCCCAGTTGACGAACAGCGTCACGCCGATGCCACGCCAGTGCTGGCGAACCTGGCCGAGCGCGCCGAAATCCACCTTGAGCAGCATCGGGATCACCATGACCCATATGAGCAGGCCGACCGGCAGGTTGACCTGGGCCACTTCCATGCGGCCGACGGCCTGGAACGCGCCAGGCGCGAGCTGGCCCAGGGCGATGCCGGCGACGATGCACAGCAGCACCCACACCGTCAGGTAGCGCTCGAAGATGCTCATCGAGAACGATGGCGTGGCGGCGACGGCTTCTGTCTGTACGGTCATCGTGCTACCTCACTGCTTGCCGATGGCGCGCAGCTCATGCTGCAGCGACATGGCATCGAGCCGTTGGACCGGCAGCGACAGGAACAGCTCGATGCGACGCTTGAGCGTCAACGCGGCGTCCATGAACGCCTTGCGCTGCTGTTCCTCGCTGCCTTCGACGGCGGCCGGATCGGGCACGCCCCAATGGGCCGACACCGGCTTGCCCGGCCATACGGGACACACCTCGCCAGCGGCGTTGTCGCAGACGGTGAAGATGAAATCGAACACCGGCGCACCGGGCGCCACGAATTCGTCCCAGCTCTTGCTGCGGTAGCCGGTCGTTGGCAGGCGCAGGCGCTCCAGCGTGGCGAGCGCCAGCGGGTGGACTTCGCCCTTGGGGTGGCTCCCCGCCGAGTAGGCGCGAAACCGTCCCAGGCCCAGTTCGTTGAGGATGCCTTCGGCCAGGATGGAACGCGCCGAATTTCCGGTGCAGATGAACAGCGCGTTGTAGGTGGTTTCAGTCGTCATCGATGCCTCGCGTCAGCAGCAAGAAGCAGCCCGTTTCGCGGCGGCGCGACTGTCACTCGGCGCGCAGCAAGCTGGAGCTGTGCTCGGCGCGGGCTGCGGCGCTTCGTTGAACACGGGGATGTTGCCCAGCGTGTGGAAATGCTCCCAGGCCACGCCCTGCGGGTCGGTGACCCAGTGCTTCTCACTGCGTGCATAGCAGCAGGTCGTGGTGCCTTCGTCGAGCAGCGCCATGTCGGCAGCCTGCGCGCGGGCCTTCAGGGCGGTGAGTTCGTCGGCGTCATCGGTCTGGATGCCCAGGTGGTCGATGCCCGGCTTGCTGCCGCGCGTGGAGATGGCGAAGTTGACCGGCGGGTCTTCGAGCATCCACTTCGCGTAGTCGGCCTCGATGCGAGCCGGCTGCGCGGCGAACAGTTGGGAATAGAAGCCGATGCTGCGATTCAGGTCATCGACGTGCAGGTGGACGTGGAAGCGTTTCATGGAGGTTCCTTTCAGCAGGAGGCGCAGGCACGGGTGGATTCATTGGCCTCGCACACGCCACCTTGGCAGCAGTGCTCGGTCAGGTAGCCAAGCAGCCCGTTCATGTGGGCGAAGTCGGCGCGGTAGATCAGGTTGCGGCCCTGTTGCTCGATGGTGACGAGGCCGGCGTGGGCCAGCTCCTTCAAGTGGAAGGACAGGGTGTTGCGGGCCACGTCGAGCTGGTCGGCCAGGACGCTGGGCGTGAGCCCTTCGGGGCCGGCGACGACCAGGGCGCGGAACACGCGAAGGCGCTGGGTGTGGGCCAGGGCGCTCAGGGCGGAAACGGCTTGGGTCTCGTTCATAGTTCAATAATACAACATCTATTGAATAATTGTGCAAGCACATCGCAATAGAGGACCGGGCGCGCCCGACCCCAATCGGGGACGCCACTGCGCCCGATTGCTGCGTGACGCGGCTATCTGATAGTCCGAAGCTCACCCTCATGCGTTGCTGACAGTCGTCAGCGGCATGCCCTGGCAGTCCCGGTCTTCAAGACTGCAACGCGGTTCGCCGCGTTGACCGATCCAGTCCGCTTCGCATCGCCCACCGCGGACGCTCGCCGGCCTGGCGACGATGCACTTTTCTCAACCACCCGAGGGGAACCCCATCCCCTGTGGGATGCGTGCTCCCCGACCCACCAAGGAGCACGGCATGTCTGAACCTTCCGCATCTTCCTCTGCAACCGCAGTGCGCAGTGGTGCGCTGGCGCTGGCCTGGACCGGCAAGCGTCTGCCGCTACAGGTGCTGCGCAGCGCGGCCGGCCAATACATCGGCACGCAAGACGACGAAGGCCCGGTATCGCGGGAGTCCGTCGAGTATTTCCCGACCCACCTCGCAGCACAGCGCGCCCTGGATACCCATGCCTGGACACAGCGCGCTCACCCCTGATTCCCACCCTTCAAGGAGTTCTCTCATGAATCTGTCTTTGCCCGAAGACGTGCTCGATCAGATGGCGCTGGAACAGGCGCACTTCGACGCTGCACCGCTGGCCTTCTTCGAGGCCTGGAAGCGCGGCGCGCAGATCGCCGGCCACGAGTGGTTCGGCGACGGCACACGCGAAGGTCTGCAGCGTGCCACCACCAAGTGGGACCTGCGGCCCAACATGCTGATGCTCAACGATGCCCTGGGCGTGCTGAGCAGCGGTCAACGCATGTTCCTGTCCGCGATGGTGAGCTTCTACAACTCCCGCGAGGGCGGCGCGATGCTCAAGCGTTGCGGCTTCGAGGGGCTGTCCGACTTCGGCGGCCTCGATCTGGAACGGCGCCAGGTCATCGCTGACCTCACGCTGCACTACAACGGCTGGTGAACCGCGCCTGGCAACCCACCGTCCTTTCATCCCAACCCACGAGGGACATGCGTCCCCGTTCGGGGCCATGTCCCTCCTTCTTTTCGCAGGAGCGGCCATGTCCCGAATCAGCATCTTCCACTGACCCGCACCGCCCGCCACCAGGGCGGTCCGACGCCGCGGCCGGCTGACCGGCTGCCACTTCATCCACCCGCTGGGGTTCAATCCCCGGCAGGGGATTGCCTCGGCCATCCTCTGCTGGAGGAATCCCATGTCCCATTCCAACAACCCCTTTGTCCGCGGCTACGATGGCCTGTCCGTGCAACGGCTGCTGGCGATTTCCTACGACGACGACTGCCCGCTGAGCTATCTGCCGCTGCACGTCTCGCAGTCGCATCTGCCCGACAGCCAGGTCGAGCGCCATGCCTGCGTCTTCGGCGACGACTTCGCGCTGATCACGGAAGGCCAGAACGTGCCGCCCGAGCTGGACGCGCAGTG
>DDRS01000019.1:5299-6558 GCA_002343685.1 Thiobacillus denitrificans
TCGCCCGAAACCTCGTCTACGCCGTCATGGCCGAAGAAGCCGGCCAGCCGCTGCACGTCGGCGATACCTACTCCGAGGAAGCCGCGCGCGAGGTGGTGCGGCGCCTGCGCTTCGAGACCGGCTTCTACAGCCGTGCCTGGGAAATCAGCTCGGCGCACATCACCGAGGAGGCCGGCCGCTATCTGGCCAACCTGGCCGACATCGCCACGCCGAGCGGTTTTCTGTTCATCGCCTTCCGCATTCCCTACAGCCCGGCGGTCGGCGTGAAGCTGATCGCCACGCCCTGGACGGATGCGAACGTGCAGCAGGTCGAGGGCATCACCGCCGAAGAACTGCGGCAGGAGCACCGGGCCAAGGGCATGCCGGAGTCCCTCGTGGAAGTGTTGCACCTGGCTGCGCTCGCCGACGTTCGCATGTTGGTGTTCGATGCCGGCGCGCCCGTGCTGGACGGACTGACGCTCTACGACGACGAGTAACCCCCTCTTGAGCCCCGTGCGGGGCTCTTCTTTTCCGCGGAACGCGGTGCCGGCGCGTTGCCGATTCCAGGCGGACGGCCGCCGCCATGTGCCGCACGCTGGCCGCATGTTCGCTGGCGTTGCCGGCAGCATGCCCAGGCAGTCGAGACCTTCAAGACTGCGGCGCGGTTCGCCGTGCTGGTTGTTTCGTTCTCCGGGCGCACCCGCGTCCATCCACCTCACCCTCAAGGGACCGACCTCCCTTGCGGGCGGGAGTCCCTTGGTTGCCACAAGGAGTCTCCCCATGGATACCCAAGCCATCCGTGCACAGATGCCGACGCTCGTTGTCGGTCATGTGCCTTCCAACGTCCGTTCGTTCAAGTTCAACATCTTCGACGGCCAGCCCAAGGTTTCGACGCTGGGCTTTCACATCGATCCGAAGCCTTTCGAGGGCAAGGTCATCGCCACCACCGACGAGGCCATCGTCGTCAAGACGGGACGGGCCGAGTTCGCGGTGCTTGATCGCACGCTCGTGACCGAAGTGCCCGACGAGGGCGCCAAGGTGCAGGTCGAACCCTATGTCAGACGCCGCTTCGACGGTCAGCGGGCGGACACGCCCGAGGAGCAGACCGAGTTCACCGCCGACGGCCAGCCCTACACGGTGAAGCGGTTCGTGCTCGGGTCCGCACCGGCGAAGCTGCCGATCCCCGAGCCGCGCTGCCCCGAGCTGCAGGAACTGATCGACCAACTGGAGCAGTTGCCCGCTCCCGACGGCTTCCGGCGCATCACCCACATGCTGGTGGA
>DDRS01000019.1:6779-7760 GCA_002343685.1 Thiobacillus denitrificans
CGTCACCGTGCTGTATGAGCGTGGCCTCGACCTCTACGCGGTGGAGCTGCGCCGCGACGGCGAGCTGATTGAACGGGTCGATGAGGTGTTCTTCGACACCCTCGGCGAGACGCTGGAACGGCTGATCGACGACGGGAGCTGGCGCCGCATCCGAGTGCAGTGCCTGTTGTCGGGTCGCAAGGCTGTCCGGCACTGATCTCCCAGCAGCTTCCCGCCTTCGCGGCGGGAAGCCTCTCTTCCTGCATCCCTGGAGATCACACCCATGACTGTTCGATTCAAAGGCACGGAGCTGCGGCCCGTGCTCGCCGAAGCGGTGGCGAATCAATGCCGCGTCATCCTGGTCAAGGATCAGGGCGTGTACTTCCTGGCCGAGCGCGGCGAGCGCCGACCCGATGGTCGCCAGAAGACCATCGCCTATGCCGCCGGCTGCAACCCGGATGTCGATGCGTTCGATGACTGGTGGGAGCTGGCGCGCGCCGAGTTCGGCGGCGATGACTTTGGCGAGTTCTTCGATCCACAGGAGGGCGTGTTTGCGCGCATCCTGCACAGCGAGGACGACCTCGACGTGTCCGCCACCACGACACACCTGTCGCTGCAGGCGGTTCCTCCGCCCAGCGGTAACTGACCGCCCATCCCTGGCCCCCGCTCCGGGGGCTTCTTTCTTCCCGGCAATGCGGACAGCCGCGAGTGCCGATTGCCGCTCGCATGCGCGCCGTCCTGGCGCCACGCTTCCGGCCATGTTCCGCTGACGTCCGTCAGCGACATGCCCAGGCAGCCACGATCTTCAAGGCTGCGATGCGGTTCCGACCGCGTTGATCACTCCAGTTCGCACCGGCATCCATGCGCGAACGGCCATCGGTTTTCGATGGCGATGCCACCAAGCTGTTCCATCAACCCACGCGGGGGTTCCACACCTTCCCCGCCTTGGGTCGGGTGTGTCTCCGCCTCTTTGTTCCCAGGAGATTCACCATGACCACTTCC
>DDRS01000018.1 GCA_002343685.1 Thiobacillus denitrificans
GACGCGCTTTGCCGCCTGGCAGCGGATCCGGCCGGAAGAGCTGCGCCTGGCGCCCGGCGCAGACATCACGCGGGCACTGGTGATGACCACCCCGGTTCAGCGCACGGTCAACGACTTGCTGCAGATCTCCTTCGCTTGTCCGGGATACGGGCGGCGGGCCTACTCGGTGGCTGGCGTGCCGGGGGCGGCCGTCGGGGAGAAGCTCTACGCGGTGGCGAGCCCCTATGCGCTGCCGTCGATCGACATTCTGGTCAGCGATGCGTCCGGGCGCGAAGTGCGCCACCGCGTGTCGCCGCTGCGGACCGACGACTTCGGCTTCAACCTGGATGCGCCCGTGATCGGCGAACGCTTCCAGGCGCCGGCGGATACCTGGATCGATACCGAGCGCAAGACGGCGCGGCGCGCGGCCTGGGGCACCGACGACGATCTCGAGATCGGCAAGGTCCGCCGCGGCAAGGGCGGCGAGCGCGGAGTGGCGTTCGGCGGGGCGGTGGATGCGTTCGCTGATGTCCGCTCGGTACCGGTACCGGCATTTCTGCCAAGAGCCGGAACGCCGATCGCCGTCGATCATCCGGCGGACGAATCGCTGATGAGCGCGACGACAGCCTGTCTGCGCATGGCGGCGCTGCTCGGCGAAGAGAACTGGCTGCCGGAGCACTACGCGTGGATCACGCAGAGGTTCGCGGCGGGCATCAGCGAGCCGCAGTTCGCGCGCCTGGCTGAGCAATGGCAGGCGCAACTGGCGGGCGCCGATGCGGCCGGGGAGCGGCGAGCATGCTGATCCTGGGCGATGTGCTGGCGCGGCACGGGATTTCACAGGCGACGCTGGCGCGCGAGATGCACTTGTCGCAGGCAGCGGTCAGTCTGCTGGTCCGCCACAACCAATACCCGCGGACGATCCGCCGGCGCGATCTGCGCTCGATGGCCTGTGCGGTGCTCACAAAATTGCGGGTTCCCGTCGAAGAGCTGACGGACCTGTTTCTCGAATCCGAGTCGCCGCCGGTCGGCGAGACGGAGAAGCTGCCGGCGCTGCCGGCAAAGGCGACGGGGCCGCGCAGCAACGCGGCCCCGTCTGGTAATGCAACCCCACTGGAGAGGTGCATTGAAATGCTACTACGAAAACAGACGCTGAGCGACGCGGCGCGCCGCAAGTTCGGCATCTTCCGGGATCCGTTCGAAGACCCGACCGAGGCGCGCGAGGTGTACCTGTCGCGCGACATCCGCTACGTGCGCGAGGCGCTCTGGCAGGTGGCGGCCGGCAACACGAAATTTCTGGCGCTGATTGGCGAGTCGGGCAGCGGCAAGAGCACGCTGCGCGAGGAGCTTGAGGAGCGGCTGCGTCTGGAGAACCGCCCCGTGCGGCTGATTCAGCCGTACGTGCTGGCGATGGAGGACAGCGACCGGAAGGGGCAGTACTTGCGGTCGGATCACATTGCCGAGGCCATCCTGCACGCGGTGGCCAGCGGCGAATCGCCCCGGCGAAGCCCGGAGGCGCGCTTCCGCCAGGTGCATGAGGCGTTGATCGCGAGCAGCCGGGTTGGGGTGCAGCACCTCCTGGTGATCGAGGAGGCGCATGGTCTGCCGATTCCGACGCTGAAGCATCTGAAGCGATTTCTCGAGCTGAAGGACGGCATGCGCCGCTTGCTGTCGGTGCTGCTGATCGGGCAGCCGGAGCTGCGCGACAAGCTGGACGAGCGGCGCGCCTCGGTACGCGAGGTGGCGCAGCGCTGCCAGATCGTCGGCCTGCCACCGCTCGACGCCAACTTGGGCGAGTACCTGGCGCACCGGTTTACGGCGGCTGGCCTGGACCTTGCGGCGGTGGTCGAGCCGGCAGCGATCGACGCCTTGATGCAGGCGCTGACGATCCGCCAGCGGACGGGCGCCGGCCCGAACGAGATCGCAGTCATTTCGCTGACGCACCCGCTGGTGGCGAACAATCTGCTGACGGCGGCAATCAACCAGGCGGCGACGCTCGGCGCGCCCCGCGTGACGGCCGAGCTGGTGCGCGCCGTGCGGGAGCAGATGCCATGAGCGAAACGCAAGCGGTCGCGGCTGCCGGACGCCAGGAGCCTGCGGCAGACCGGGATACGGTGAAGAAACTGGCCTCGCTGGCCAGCGACCTGGACTGGATCAAGCTCCGGTTCAACCATGCGGACCAGGTCCAGATCGCGCGCGCCGTGCATCTGATGCACGGCGTAGCGACGCGGATCGACAAGGAACAGAAGTACGGACTCTACTGGAGGGAAGACGATGAAGGTGATGTCCTCTGAGATCATCGCGGCGGGTCGGTCGGCGCTTGACGACGGCACACCCGAGATGCGCGCGGCGCTGCGAATGGCACAGCAGGCGATCGAGCGGGCGCGCTGCGAGCGCATGCGGCACTTGAGCACGCAACTCGACGCCGTGCTGCATGCGGCGACGTATCTGATCGGCGTCGGCATCCGAATCAGGCGCGTGACGGTCGATCGCCGGGCGACGGTGATCCAGGTCGAGAGCACGCCATTTCTCCATCGCCTCTTCGCCGGCGATTGCGCCTGGCGGGCGCAACACCAGGAGGGTGACGTGACGGTGCACACCTGGTTTGCCATCCGCTACGGCGTGCGCATCGAGTGGGATGAACGGCAATGATCGTGGCGAACCTGGGCGAGGAGATCGTCTTCTGGGGACAGCTCGCGGTCCTGCTGTTGATCCTGGCGGCAGCGCTCATCGAGATGGGCCCCGCCATCGCGGAGGCACTGCGGCATCTGCTGCGCGGCGCGTTGCTGGCAGTCGGCCTGATTTCCGGTGTCGTGCTCTGGCTGCCGGTCTTGCTCGTCTGCATGGCGGCTCGCGCCGTCGGCGCCGCCTGGAGCTGGTGGTGGCGGTTGTGGGTTCGTTTCTGGTGCGCCGTGCGCATCTGTTGGATCCTCGGCAGGCCCTGGTCGGTCGCGTGGCGCCGGTCGGGCCGGGAGGGGTCACATGGGATCTGACCTGACCCGAAATCCTGGCCCGCGCAATCGGCTGCCGTTTTTGGCGGCGCCGACCGCGCATTGCAGAGCTGGACCATTCACGGCCGCGGAAGACGCGACCATTCTGCAACTGCGGGCGGCCGGCCAGACCTGGCTGAAGATCGCCGAGGCGTTGCGGCGCCCAAGATCATCGGTCGCCAATCGTGGCCGCCGTCTGGGTGCCACGGTTGCCCCACCGGCGTTGACGGACGCGTCCCAACGGCATCAGCGTGTTCGTTTCAGCCCTGCGGAAGACACCTTCATTCTGCAACGCCGGGCTGCCGGCAACACCTACGGGGAGATCGCCAGGGCGCTGCAGTGCTCGACCTCGGCGATCGGCGACCGGGCGCGCCTGCTCGCTCCGCCAGGGTCGCAGCCGGTGGCGCAAAGCCAGGCCGTCCAGGCGGCCAAGCGTCCCCGGTCCGACCCGCTGGGCGGCGAGGTTCTCTGCCTCGGCGGCTGCGGCCGGAAGTGGCTGTCACCAGACCGGATGCGGATCCGGATTTGCCCGCAATGCAAACAGCTGCAATCGCGCGGCGGATCTGGGATCCCCGAAGCGCATCTGACGATCGGTTAATCGGTTCATAGACAAGGAAACGGACATGGCAGGAACAAAACCCAACAGGGCGCGCTACAAGTCGGTTGCGCCACAGGTGCCGCAGACGCGCGAGGCGGTGACGGATCTGATCTCCGGCATCGGTATCGACAGCCGTGAACTCACGCTGCTCGAGTGCGAGATGAACGAGACGATCACCCGTATCAAGGAATCGTACGAACAGCGCGCAGAGCCGATCCGGCAACGGATCGACGCAGCGCAGAGGGGCGTTCAGGGGTGGTGCGACGCGCATCGCGCAGAACTGACCCACGACGGCAGGAGCAAGACGTACAGCTTCGCGAGCGGCGACGTGTGCTGGCGCACCAGGCCGCCGTCCGTGCGCATCACTGGCGAGGAGCCGGTGAAGGACTCACTGCGGCGCCTGGGTCTCTCGCGCTTCATTCGGGTGCGCGAGGAGATCAGCCGGGAGGCGATCCTCAACGAACCGTCTGCCGTGGCACACGTGCCCGGAATCCGCATCAGCCAGCTCGAGGATTTCGTCATCACGCCATTCGAAATCGAACTGATCAACGGAGGTGGGGCATGAAGACCGGTCGGCTGATCAAGGATACGGCGGCCTACGCGGATGTCCATCCGGATGTCGTGCGGTCGGTACTGCAGACCGCCGGCGAGATCATCGCCGCGACGCTGGCGCTGGGCGAGGACGTGCGCCTGGGTTCGTTCGGCCGCCTGCAGATGCGCCGGCGCATCCCACGCCTGCGACTTCTGCCAGACGGGCGGGAGCTGTCGGTCAAACAGCGCATCGTCCGCCTGCGCCTGTCGCGCGAGACAACCAGATCAATGCGCGAAATCATCGATCTCGATCCTCCTGGCGTACGGGAAAGGTGATGGCAGGAGCAGATCGCCGGCCGGCGGCAGAGCGAGTGAAGATGATTGCGGCCATCCATTGCGGTCGCCGTCAGCTCGCGATCGACGACGAGGCATGGAAGGAGTACCTACGCCAGTCCTTTTCGCTGGAAAGTACAGCGCGTCTCTCGTTTGAACAGCTGCGCGCGGCGCTCAATCATCTGATTCGCTGCGGCCTCGTCAAGCGCGACGCGGCCGGCGCTCCGATCGTCAATGAGTGGGCGTTCATCGATACCGCGGTGTCCGACCGGCAGCCATTGCTGCGCAAGCTGTTGATGCAGGCGCGCGCAGCGGGAATCGAGACAGGCATGCAAGTGGCCTACATCGAAGGGATCGCCAAGCAGATGGGTGGCGCCGGCAAATCGGGCAACGTGCACACGCCGCTGCGCTTCTGCGATGCCTGGCAGCTGCGGCTGATCGTCGCGGCGATGGAGTTCCACCTCAAGCGGAGGCATCGCGGTGCACCAGCTGACGCCTGATGACTGCGTTTCGGTAGGCAGTCTGCTGCCCTACACGGCGCTGGCGCTGATCCGTGAGATCGGCGCAGAGGCGGCCTGCGCGCTGCTGAATGCGCGGGCCGGCGTGACCTTCGTGGTACCGATTAGCGCAACGGGCAACGTGTTCGGCGCGGCGCGGTGGGTCAACTTGGCCGCGCTGATCGGCGATGATGCCATGGCCACGCTTGCCGCCAAGCGCGGCGGCCAGCCGCTTTCGGTGCCGGTCTGCAAGGCGGCTCGGGACGAGCTGCGGGCGCGCAAGATCAGGGCCGAGTACGACCGCCTGACCGCTGGCGGCCTATCCGGCCGGCAGGCCGTCTACGAGATCTGCCTGTGCTTCAGCCCCATCACATCACGGGCAGTGGAGCTGATCTGCTCCCGTGGAGATCAAAACCCAGAACGGCAGCAGGAGCTGCCGCTCTGACGAAAGGAGATTCAACGTGTTGAAACTGGACTTGACGGCGGGCCAGAAGATCGCCTTGTCTGAGCTTTTCGCCGAAGTGGAAGACGGCAACAGCCGCGGCATCGGCAGTGCGATCGTCGCCCAAGTGTGGCCAGACGGCATCGTCTGCAAACGGGTGTATGGCAAGGCTGGCGCGGCGATCGCGAAAGCCCTCGGCGGCACATGGAAGAAATCGATCCCTTCGGCAGAAAAACGCATCGCGCAGAGCGTGGAGACACTGGAGGTGGCGCCGTGAAACCGGATGCGGACGATCTGACTCCTGGAACGATGACGCCGGCCGAGGCCAGGGCGGCTCTGACGTCGCAGCACTTGCTCGCGACCGCCCCGGATGTGCGCCTCAACACCGCACTGTATCGGTTCTGGCGATCGCTCCTGGCGCCGCTGTACATCGTGACCGCAGCGATCGCGGCCGCCCATGTCACACACCGGCGCGTGCTCAATCCGCCGGTGGCTCCGAACCGTCGCAAAGGGCTGCTGCTGCGCTACCAGAGGCGCAAGGAACGGGAAAGAACCAGCGCCTGAGCCGTCCATACCCACGATCAAGCCCCGCCCTGTGCGGGGTTTTTCGTGGTGCGTGTCGAATGGTTTCATCGTGCCGTGCTCCGCGCGCGCGCGGGAAAATGGCGGCATGGCCTTTGACGACACGCGACCGATCAATTCAATCCGGTGCAACATCCGGAGGGTTTCTCAAGCCGGGCTCAGGCTGCTCGGTGGCGACTGTCGCGACCCGGGATGCGGGCCGCGCGCCAACACGGGCGTTGTACGTGAAGATTTGCGCTGCTTCGAACTCTACCTCAGCGCGACGGCGCAGACCCCACTCGAACAACACGAGTTCGACGCTTTGGTCAGCCTGCTGTTCGATGTCGGAATCTTGGCGTTCGAGCGGTCGCCACTGCGCGCCTTGGTCAACGCCGGCGACAAGCTCGCTGCGGCGGATGCGCTACGCCATTGGCCAACGCCGGAAGACGACGCGGCCCGCATCGCGAGACGGCGGGACGAGGCGGAGTGGTTCTTGTACGGCGCGCTGGCGGTGTCCAGTGAGTGACCTGGTCGATCGAGCCTCGCGCCGCGAGACGGAGATGATCCAGGATCTGTTCGCCGATCAGCAGCGGCGCGCTGCGCTGTCAGGCAAGAAGGCCAGCGACTCGGCGACGGTTTGCCGCGAGTGCGGGGATCCGATCCCCGATGATCGCAGGGCCGCTTACCCCGGCACCGATCTGTGCGTGGAGTGCAAACGCCTGCTGGAACGAAAGGAGCGCACAAGGAATGTTCGGTATTGACTATCAGACGATCCGCTTTTGGATCGACATGATGACGCTGCTGTGGGCGCTCATGGTCTCTGGCTTCGTCTTTTGGGATCGCCGCAACAAGGTCACTCAGGACGCGATCAAGTCTCTGCGCGTCGAGGTGGCGAAAGAGATCGCGGATGTGAAGCTGAACTTGGACGCGCGACGGGCCATCGTGGACGAAACACTGCAGACGCTCCGGGTTCGCCTCTCCGAGACGACGACGAGGGCGGATCTGGCGCCGGTCTACTCGGCAATTTCCGAAGTGTCCGAAGTGGCCACCGAGCTGCGTGGCACGGTCGCGGCGATTTCGCAAACGCTGCACATGATCAACCAGCACCTTCTCGACAAGTGAGCGGAGCGATGGAGTTTTCTGAGCGAGTGGTCGAGTGGGCGCGCCTGGAGGTTCTTCGCTGCTTGGCGAAGGCGCCGGATTACACGTCTGCCGACGTCATCCTGCACACTGCTCTGCGGGATGAGGGCGTGCCGATTCAGGGGCTGTCCGCGCTGCGCGTCGAGCTCGCGTGGCTGAATTCGCAGGGCCTTGTGGTGACCCAGCAATCCGGTGGCTCGCGCGGCGTGACTCTGGCGACACTCACCGACCGCGGGCTCGATGTGGCACAGGGCATGACGGTGCCCGGTGTCGCTCGGCCGCGGCCGGGGCGCTGAGATGCCGGCGCGCTCTGCGGTTGGGCAACTGCCTGACGAGATTCGCGACGAGCTCAACCGCCGCCTGGTGGAGAACGGGTTTGGCAGCTACGCCAGCCTGGCAGACTGGCTGTGCGCGCTTGGATACCAGATCAGCAAGAGCGCGCTGCATCGCCACGGATCGGCGCTGGAAGCCGATTTCAACCAGGCGCTGGCCGATGTGCGGCGCACGCGCGCGCTCGCGAAGGCGTGCAAGGACGATGGCGACGAGGGCGACGTGCTGTCGGCCACCAGTTCGATTCTGCAGGAACAGCTCCTGCGCATATCGATAGCGCTGCGCCAGACGGACACGGACCCGCAAGAGGCGGCGCGGTCAATCTCGGTAGTGGCTCGGGCGCACGCAGACGTAGGGCGCATGCAGGTGACCTTGCAGAAGTGGCAGGAGTCCATGCGCGAAAAGGCCGCCGTGGCGGCAGACGCGGTAGAGAAGGTGGCGCGGCACGGGGGCCTGACGGCTGATTCAGTCGACCTGATCCGCCGCGAGATTCTGGGCATCACGAGCTGATGACCAGCATCCGTAACGGTAGCCTGCCGCCGCCGGATGGCGATCGCCCGCCGGCGGTACTGCTGCGGTATCAGCGGCGCTGGGTGGCCGATACGTCTCCGGTCGCCATCTGGGAGAAGTCGCGACGGATCGGGGCGAGCTGGTGCGATGCGTCCGATTCCGTGTTGGTTGCGGCTCCTACATACGGGGCGATGGACGCGCTCTACATCGGCTACAGCGAGGACATGACCCGCGAATACATCAACGACGCCGCGATGTGGTCGAAGGCGTATTCCCATGCGATGTCGTGGGTTGGCGAGACGCTGTACGAGGATGACGGCGACAGCATCAAGGCGTTCCGCATCGACTTTGCGAGCGGCAAGAAGCTTCTCGCGCTGTCGAGCCGCCCGCGCTCGATCCGAGGCAAGCAGGGCCGGGTGACGATCGACGAGGCCGCATTCCACGATGATCTGCCCGGGCTGATGAAGGCGGCTCTGGCGATGCTGATCTGGGGCGGCCGGGTGCGGCTGATCTCATCGCACAACGGGACCAACAACCCGTTCAACGAGCTGGTGGAGAACGTGCGGGCCGGGCGCCTGAACTATTCACTCCACCGTACGACCTTTCGAGACGCAGTAGAGCAAGGGCTGTATCAGCGCGTCGCGCTGATACAGGGCGCCCGTCTGGTCGACAAGACAGAGGATGAGTGGGTCGCAAAGATCTACGCGATGTACGGCGAGACAGCGGCCGAAGAATTGGACGTGATCCCGAGTGAGGGCGGCGGGGTGTACCTGCCGATGGCCCTGATCGAGTCGCGGATGAGCCGGGAAACTCCAGTGATCCGCAAGCGCTGGGATGCTGCATTCCAGCTGCTGCCGGAACCGCAGCGCCGGCTGGAAGTGGCGGCCTGGCTCCGGGAGGAGGTGCTGCCGATCCTCGAACTGCTCGACAAGGAGCGCGTGCACGGATTCGGGTTGGATTTCGCCCGCGTCGGCGACCTGACGGTGATGCCGGTTCTGGAGGATGGGTGCGACCTGGTGCAGCGATGCAAGGTGTCGATCGAGCTCGGCAATTGCCCTTTCAAGCAGCAGGAGCAGGTGCTCGAGTTCGTTGTCGATCGGCTGCCCAACTTTCGCTTTGGCGCGCTCGATACGAGCGGCAACGGCGCGGCGCTGGCGGAACTG
>DDRS01000038.1:0-15521 GCA_002343685.1 Thiobacillus denitrificans
CTCCTCAAAACCCGGGGCGATTCAGTCGAATATTGTCGGATAGTCAAATCTCCACCATTTTCCGACGGATTTAACAATTCATAAATTTCATTCCCCAACAACTCCCCTAAATTAGTCAGGTTTCCATTCAACGCATTTTGTGCACCGATGGCAGCAAACTGGATTGCCAAACCAGCCAGCCTGACTTGCGGGATCGGCAATGTAGATAGAAGACCGCCTCCTGCAGCAACCAATCCTGAACCATGTTGTAGCACCATATTGAAATTTGCGTCATTCGGATTGTTCTGATACGTCGTTAGAGCCAGTTGAAATTCACTGGCAGTAGTCGTGAGTGCGAGTAAAGCTGCTTGAGACCCCGTGACTGTCAAAAGTAGTTGCGCGAGTGGGGAGTTAGTTGCAAGTCCGTTAGCCAGCGTTGTACCAAATTGAACAAGTGTCGCCACTGCGGCCAGCGATTCCGAAGAGTTTGGATGCTCAGAATCGTAGGACACAATAGCGTTAAACGTATCAGTTAAGCTATTACCAAATTCCAACAAAGGTTCCATGGCATTGGCGGTCATATTAATCCCCCTGATTTATTCAGTAAGCAAGAAAATGGAATATTGCGGCACCAAAAATAAAACCTAGCAATAAAAAACAAAAAGTATAAATAACTTGATAGATGACTATTAACTTTGCCCTTCTATAATCCTGATCATTCACAGACCGGTTGTAATGTTCCATTGTTGTTACGTTACTCACCCCCTGTTTCTGCCTCCAGAACATGTCTCCAAAGAGCTTGTCTGACATCCTTCGGGCAATGAATGCAACAGGTAGAAACACATAAAAAGCAATAGCCATACTTGAAAAAGCAAATGATGGAGATAAGGCAGTCTTTACGTCTATACCCAGTGCGCGAAGAACAATTAGCGTAACAAACCAAATTGCTTGGGGACCAAGAAATACAATTAAGGTGGCATGACCAATTCCAAGCTTGTTGGAGGCATTAAACCTATTTCCAATTTTGATGAGCCAAGAATTTTGAGTGGTTTTGCAAGTCGGATAATTCATAACATTTTTCGCTTGTTTAGGACCCACGCCATTTTCCTAGGCATAGACAGGATGTTGTATGGAAATGGGATGCAACGACCTTAGCCCATGCACAAGCATGAGCGTTAAGGATTTGCAAAAATTAAAGGGTATGAAACATTAATGGCACCTAGCGACAGCACAGGGAAAAATGGCTGGCTAGCTGCAGTGAGCAACTTGGCTGGCTGACCAAAGTTTGAGAAACAATTTCAAGTCTGAGGCCAGATACTACGCGATCTCGACGGAAACTCGTCAATACAACTTTAGTTGTAGTTTCATGTAACTAACTGTTTATAAATTAAATTAATTTTAAGAGCGTGATGATTGGCCGGCTAGATTCTGCAGAAATCATGTAACTAACTGTTTATAAATTAAATTAATTTTAAGAGCGTGATGATTGGCCGGCTAGATTCTGCAGAAATCAGGTGGATCGACGACTGAGCAAATGTCCGCCCCACTGTCCTTAACTTGGCCAAACCGAACGCACAAGCTTGAGTCAAATACTCTACTGCGCTCTAGGCGACTCATGGCTGTCCTCGGTCGCCAATCAATTTGAATTCGATCACGACCGCATCCTGTACTGCGAGAAACCCACCCAATACCGAGTAGGGTTGCACCCCAAAATCGGTTTGACGCAGTACGAACGTTCCCGCGACCGCGAGGCGCTCCGGCAAGCCTTCCACAGTAAGAGGAATCCACATTGCGTGCTGCTGGCCGTGCATTTCGATCTGCACCTTGGCGACAAATTTGGGGGATTCCCCGGTGATCTGAAGCGAATGCACGCGGACAAAGGGAAATTGGTCGGCTTGCAGGTTGTTCACGCCCAGCATGTGCTCACGCGCCCCTTTGATGGCCTCGGGGGACAGGATGGACGAGAAGGCGCTGCCGAGGGCCGACCGGTACTTCGGATTGTCGATCTCCAGTTGGTCGAGGCGGAATGCCAGGTCAAATCGTCCGTTTGCCGCTCCGGTGGCCGGCAGGTAAAAGAACCCGATGAACCGGGGTGCGGAAAAGACATGATTGTGTCCCGCTGCGGCAGCCCGGCCGCCACGGAACACATAGATTCGAACCGTCGATTGGCCCGGGTCGAGGGTGAAGACTGTTCCACTCGCAGTACTCAACGCGGAATATTCGGCCTTCAATTCCGTCTGGCGGTCGCTCGGGGTGAGCGATGCTCCACTCGTTGGCGAAGTGGGCGATATGACGGTGCAGCTCAGCAGCGTTATGACCGCAGCTGCGCTGGAAAGAAAAGTCAGGATCTTCTTCCGATACATGGTGGCTCCTTCAAGGTCCGGCAGCTCGTTGGCTCTCCGCCAAATTCGGCATTTCCGATTCAGAGTCGGCGAACCATGAATTGCCCCAAGCCGGCTGGGTATCGCTGAGCCTTAATCGACCAGGGGCGCGACCCTCCACTTGACGGTTGTCCGCCCGTCGATGCATCTCCGATACCATTCCCTCGAACTGACGCTTGATCTGGCGGTTGATCAGGAAATCGCCGATCAGCGGCGGCAGCCAGAAATCCGGCGTCATCCGGACCTGATAATCGACCCGGGTGTATGTTCCGTTGCCATGCACCCGCACGACACCATGGATGGCCAGGTTGCCTGCCACCGAGTTGAGGGTAATGGATCCGTCGGGGGGATACATCACCTCCAGGATCGTGCGGGTGGGGTATTCGAGGAACAGGAGTCGCGCCACACCTTCGATTTCCACGCGTTTCCTCCCGGCTCCGGCACTGATCAGACGGACGGCAAGGATGTCCGGGACGAAGCGGGGCATGTTCTCGTAATCGTTCAACACGTCCCAGACCACTTCATGCTTTATCGACAGCACCAGTGCCACGCCTATCTGGAGAGCCTTGCCGTCGGCAACGCGTGCGGTATTCACGGTGATCGCGTCGGCAATGTCCACCGCATGCGCCGCCATGCCCTCTCCGCTTCCAAGCCCCAGCGAGGCGATCAAAGCCGCTGCCAACGGCATCCAGCCTGAAACTCTCTTTGCCATGTCCGGGTCGTCCTCGTGTGGAAGTCGGCGGCGCTGCCTTGTAGCGAGACTCGCCCAAGGAGGCTA
The DNA here is from genome assembly GCA_002343685.1 of Thiobacillus denitrificans. Taxonomy (GTDB): domain Bacteria; phylum Pseudomonadota; class Gammaproteobacteria; order Burkholderiales; family Thiobacillaceae; genus Thiobacillus; species Thiobacillus denitrificans_A. The sequence goes on from DDRS01000038.1 coordinate 3,139, forward strand.
GGCCTTAGGTGCGAGGACGCATCGCGTCCTAAAAACGCAACGATCAAGACGGATTGATCCCGTGCCATCACACGTGGATACGCTTGTCATAGGGGTAAACAGAAATGGGGTGGGATTTATTCCCGAAGCGGCGAAAATTTTGGGTGGCGGCAGCAGGCCGTTCGATTTTCACGGCGACCCGTGATTGGATCGCACGGCCGCGTCCTGTGCTGTACGGAAGACGAGATACCGAAAGCGCCAATACGGAAAAACCCTAGAGTCCGGGCACGCTACACAACTAAACCACACGTATTTATTTGGTGCCCGGGGGGGGACTCGAACCCCCACAGTGTTACCACCGGCGGATTTTGAATCCGCTGCGTCTACCGATTCCGCCACCCGGGCAAGGGGCCGGACGCGAACGCGTCCGGCGACAGAAGCCGCGCATTATCGCCGAATCGGGCAGCCTGCCGCAAGGCGACCGTTATAATCGCGCCCCATGCGTGTTGCCGATTTCGATTTCGATCTCCCTGCCGACCTGATTGCGCAGTTTCCGCCCGCGGTACGCGGCGGCAGCCGGCTGCTGCACGTCGAGGCGTCCGGTACGCTGCACGACCACTGGTTCAGCGAGCTGCCTGCGCTGCTGCAGCCGGACGATCTGCTGGTGATGAACGATACGCGCGTGATCAAGGCGCGGCTGTTCGGCCAGAAGGACTCCGGCGGCAAGGTCGAACTGCTGGTGGAACGGGTAACGGACGAATTCGAGGCACTGGCCTTCATCCGCGCCAGCCACGCGCCCAAGCCAGGTTCGCACATTCATCTTTCCGACGACACCCTCCTTGATGTACTGGCGCGGCAGGACGACCTGACGCAGCTGCGCTTTCCGCGCCCGGTGCTGGAGGTACTGGACCAGTTCGGCCGGTTGCCGCTGCCGCCTTACATCGAACACACGCCGACCGCAGACGACGAGGCGCGCTACCAGACCGTCTACGCGAACGAGCCGGGCGCGGTGGCCGCACCGACGGCCGGCCTGCATTTCGACGACGCGATGCTGGATACGCTCACGCAACAAGGCATCCGCACGGCGCGGGTAACCCTGCATGTGGGCGCCGGCACCTTCCAGCCGGTGCGGGTGGACCATGTCGCCGACCACAGGATGCACAGCGAGCGCTACACGATCCCGCCAGCGACCGTCGATGCGATCCGAGACACGCATGCTCGCGGGGGGCACGTGGTGGCGGTGGGCACCACCAGCCTGCGCGCGCTGGAGGCGGCCGCGCAGTCCGGAAAATTGCACGCGGGCTCCGGCGAGACCGACATCTTCATCACCCCGGGCTATCGATTCCGGGTGGTCGACACGCTCATCACCAACTTCCATCTGCCCCGCTCCACGCTGCTGATGCTGGTCTCCGCGTTTGCCGGCGTGGACACCATCCGCGCTGCCTATGCGCATGCCATCTCGGAACGCTACCGCTTCTTCAGCTATGGCGACGCGATGTTTTTAGAGAAGTCTCCTCCCGCATGAAATTTGACCTCCTCACCACCGACGGCGGCGCACGCCGCGGCCAGCTCCAGCTCGCGCACGGCACCGTGCAAACACCCGTGTTCATGCCGGTCGGTACCTACGGGACAGTGAAGGCGATGTCGCCAGCCGAACTCACCGACATCGGCTTCGAGATGGTGCTGTCGAATACTTTCCACCTGTGGCTGCGGCCGGGGCTGGAGGTGATCGAGAAATTTGACGGCCTGCACCGCTTCATGGGCTGGGACAGGCCCATCCTCACCGATTCGGGCGGCTTCCAGGTCTTCAGCCTGGGCAAGCTCAGGAAGATCACGGAGGACGGTGTGAAATTCGCCTCGCCGATCAACGGCGACAAGCTGTTCCTCACGCCCGAAATCTCGATGCAGATCCAGCGTACGCTGAATTCCGACATCGTGATGATCTTCGACGAGTGCACGCCCTACCCGGCCACCGAGCGCGAAGCGGCCGACTCGATGCGGCTCTCGCTGCGCTGGGCGGCACGTTCGAAGGCGGCGCACGCCGGCAACCCCAACGCGCTGTATGGCATCGTACAGGGCGGCATGTACGAAGGGTTGCGCGACGAATCGGCGCGCGAGCTGATCGCCATGGACTTCGACGGCTACGCCATCGGCGGCCTCTCGGTCGGCGAACCCAAGGACGACATGACGCGTATCCTCGCCCACACTGCGCCGCAGCTGCCGGCAGGCAAGCCGCGCTACCTGATGGGCGTCGGCACGCCGTCCGATCTGGTCGCCGCCGTGGCCCAGGGCATCGACCAGTTCGACTGTGTGCTGCCGACGCGCAACGCGCGCCACGGCATCCTGTTCACCCGGCGCGGCGAAATGCGCATCCGAAACGCGCGCTGGAAGACCGACACCGCGCCGATCGACGACGAATGCGACTGCCACACCTGCACCCATTTCAGCCGCGCCTACGTGCATCACCTGATCCGAGCCGGCGAAATCCTCGGCGCGCGACTGGCCACGATCCACAACCTGCATTACTACCATCGTCTGATGGCCGGGATGCGCGCCGCAATCGAGGCGCATCGCTTTGCCGACTTCACGGCACGGTTTCATGAGATGCAAACGCGTGGATGGTAGAATCCCATGGTTTTAACTGAACTGCCTTAGATTCGGAGCTTTTACCCATGATTTCACTCGCCCACGCACAAGCCGCCGCCGCAGCCAACCCGGGGTTTGAGCAGTTCCTCCCGCTCATCATCATCTTCATCCTGTTCTGGTTCATGCTGATCCGTCCGCAGATGAAGCGCGCCAAAGAACAGAAGAAAATGCTGACGGAACTGGCCAAGGGCGACGAAGTCGTCACCGCCAGCGGCCAGGTCGGCAAGATCGTCAAGCTCGGCGATCAATATGTGTCCCTGGAAATCGCTGACGGTGTCGTCACTCACGTACAGAAGCAATCGGTGCAGACGCTGCTACCCAAGGGCACGATCAAAGGCCTGTAAAGACGATGGGTTAGGCGCCAGGGGCTAGGATGAGCGGTTGGCCTGCGGCCACACGACCAATTCCTAGCCGCCCGTTTTCCCCGACCCCTACTTCCTCGTTCTCCACTCCCCGCCCCCTAAAATGAACCGCTTCCCGCTCTGGAAATATGTACTCATCGGCATCACGCTGGTGATCGCCTTCCTCTATACCCTGCCCAATTTCTTCGGCGAAGTACCTGCGGTGCAGATTTCCCCGATCCGCACGACCGAAAAGGTCGACACGGCATTGCTGGGCCAGGTGGAATCCTCGCTGAAGGCCGCCAATCTGGGCTATCAGGGAATGGAGTTGGCGGGAAACAGCATCAAGGTCCGCCTGGCCAGTACCGACCAGCAGATCAAGGCCAAGGACGTGCTGCAGAATAGTCTGGGGGAACGCTATACCGTCGCGCTCAACCTGGTATCGGCCTCGCCCGCATGGCTGTCGTCGATACACGCGCTGCCGATGTATCTGGGCCTGGATTTGCGCGGCGGCGTACATTTCCTGCTCGAGGTCGACATGAAAGCCGCGCTGGAAAAAGCGGCCATCCGCTACCAGAACGATTTCCGCACCGAACTGCGCGGCGACAAGATCCGCTACGGACGCATCAGCCGCGAAGGCAACGCCGTGACCGTACACTTTGCGACCCGCGACCAGCGCGATGCGGCCCTCAACAAGCTGGGAACCACGTTCACCGACCTCGCCTTCACCACCGATGACCAGGCCGAGGGCTTCACGCTGACCGCGCGCCTGAAACCGCAGGCCGAAACCCAGGTGCAGGAATTCGCCCTGCAGCAGAACATCACCACGCTCAGAAACCGCGTCAACGAGCTCGGCGTGGCCGAGCCCGTCATCCAGCAGCAGGGTGCCAGCCGCGTCGTGGTGCAGCTCCCTGGCGTGCAGGACACCGCCAAGGCTAAAGACATTCTGGGCCGCACGGCCACGCTGGAAATCCGCATGGTCGACGAACAGGCCGACCCGACCGCCATCCAGCAGGGGCAGGCTCCGTTTGGCGACGACATCGTATCCAGCCGCGACGGCGGGAAGATCGCCGTGAAGAAGGACGTGGTGCTGACCGGCGACTCGATCACCGACGCTTCGCCCGGCTTTGAAAGCACCAGCGGCCAGGCGGCCGTCCACATCAACCTGGATGGCAAGGGCGCACGCATCTTCAAGGACGTGACGCGCGAAAACGTCGGCAAGCGCATGGCCATCCTGCTGATCGAGAAAGGCGTGGCCGAGGCCATCACGTCGCCGGTCATTCGCGAGGAAATCGGCGGCGGCCGCGTGCAGATCACCGGCATGGAATCCGCCCAGGAAGCCTCCGACGTCGCCCTGCTGCTGCGCGCCGGCGCGCTGGCCGCGCCGATGCAGATCGTGGAAGAACGCACCGTCGGCCCGAGCATGGGCGCGGAAAACATCAGCAAGGGCTTCCACTCCAACCTGTGGGGCTTCCTCGCCGTCACGGTGTTCATGGTGCTCTACTACCGCATCTTCGGGTTGTTCTCCTCGATCGCGCTCGCGGTCAACGGCTTTTTCCTGGTCGCCCTGCTGTCGATGCTGCAAGCCACACTGACCCTGCCCGGCCTGGCCGGTATCGCGCTTACGCTCGGCATGGCGATCGATGCCAACGTACTGATCAACGAGCGCATCCGCGAGGAACTACGCAACGGCGCCACGCCACAAGCCGCGATCCACGCCGGCTACGACCGCGCCTGGGGCACCATTCTCGACTCCAACCTCACCACACTGATCGCCGGCGTCGCCCTGTTCTGGCTGGGTTCCGGCCCGGTGCGCGGCTTTGCGGTCGTCCTGTGCCTGGGCATCCTCACTTCCATGTTCAGCGCCGTCACCGTGTCGCGCGCCATGGTCAATCTCACCTATGGCCGCCAGGCGCGGCTGGCCAAAGTCTCCATCTAAGGGCAACGCCATGCTGGAATTTTTCCCGTTCAAAAAGAACATCCCCTTCATGAGCTGGGGGAAGGTGACGACCGCGATTTCGCTGCTCACCTTTCTCTTTGCGATCTGGGCGCTGTGGGACAAGGGCCTGAATCTGGGCGTCGACTTCACGGGCGGCACCGTCATGGAAGTGCGCACCAGCCAGCCCGCCGATTTGCCGGCCATCCGGACGGTACTGGAAAAAACCGGCCTGATCGAAGTATCGGTGCAGACTTTCGGCACCAGCCATGACGTCCTGATCCGCCTGCCCAACAAGGGCGACAGCAACGCCGCGGAAACCAGCAACCGCGTGATGGCCGCACTGACGGCCACCAACCCCGGACTCGAATTGAAGCGCGTCGACTTCGTCGGCCCGCAGGTTGGCAAGGAGCTCTACGACAACGGGGCACTGGCGCTGCTGGTGGTCGCCTTCGGCATCATGGCCTACCTGGCGATCCGCTTCGAATGGCGCTTTGCAGTGGCGGGAATGCTCGCCAACATGCACGACATCGTCATCATCCTCGGCGTGTTCGCCTTCTTCCAGTGGGAATTCACGCTCACCGTGCTGGCCGGCGTACTGGCGATTCTCGGCTACTCGGTCAACGAATCGGTGGTGGTGTTCGACCGGATCCGCGAGAATATCCGCAAGATGCGCGGCGCGACCATCCCGGACATCATCGACGACGCCATCACCCGCACCATGAGCCGTACCATCATCACCCACGGCTCGACGCAGATCATGGTGCTGTCGATGCTGTTCTTCGGCGGCGAGGCGCTGCACAACTTCGCGCTGGCGCTCACCATCGGCATCATGTTCGGCATCTATTCCTCGGTGCTGGTCGCCTCGCCGCTGCTGCTGATGTTCGGCGTCAAGCGCGAGCACTTCATTAAGCCGGTGGAGAAGAAGGAAGAAGCCGTCGTTTGAGCGACGGGAATTCGGGGAATGTGCGCATCAATGCGCACGCCCTGAAACCTGACGCCCTATCCTGCCCCCGACTCCTTCGCCCCATCGCCTCATGCTCAACGAAATCATTCAGACCATCGTCAACACCGTCGGTGCCTGGGGCTATCCCGGCATCTTCCTCATGATGGCGCTGGAATCGAGTTTCTTCCCGTTCCCCAGCGAAGTGGTGATGATTCCCGCCGGTTACCTCGCCTACAAGGGCGAGATGAACCTCGCGCTGGCCATCCTGAGCGGCATTGCCGGGAGTCTGACCGGCGCGCTATTCAACTACTGGCTCGCGTTGAAACTGGGACGGCCCTTTCTGCAGCGCTATGGAAAATACGTGCTGATCAAGGAACACACCTTGCAGCGCATGGAAGACTTCTTCGCCCGGCATGGCCATATTTCCACCTTCACCGGCCGGCTGATTCCCGCAGTGCGCCAGTACATCTCGTTGCCGGCGGGGCTGGCGCGCATGAATCTTGCCGTGTTCAGCTTCTACACCAGCCTCGGTGCCGGAATCTGGGTCACCATCCTGGCCGTACTGGGGTATACCCTGGGACACAACGAACAGGCGATCCGTGGCAATCTCCATATCATCACCCTCATCCTGCTGGGTGCCGTCGCGGTCATCGTGTTGCTGTATATGCGCCTCAAACTGAAGAAAAAGCTGCTGCGCTAAGGTAGATCCGCTGCCTGAAAAGGCAGCGCGAGGCAGGCCCGGAGAAAGGGGCCTCAAGCCGGCCGATTGCTCGACAAGCTGTTTTCGGTGAAATAGCTGATGCGGGTGCGTGGGTCGAGGTAGGCGATCACCGCCATATCCAGTTCCGCAGGGCGCAAGGTTTTGACCACGGAAAGTTCGGGGGCTTCGCGCATGTCCAGCCATAAGGCTTCTTCCTTGGGCACATCGGGATCGTAGATCAATAACGAAGGATGCAAGAGCCGGCCCGGGTTGACGCTCATGATCAGACCAATCTGGCCGTTGTTCAACTGCACGACGCTACCGGGTGGATAGATCCCCATGCAGCGAACGAACAGCTGCAGCAAGACCGCATCGTATTTTCCCGGTTCCTTCTTGAACATGAAGGCAATGGCCTCGGCTGGCGTCATGGACTCCGCCGGGTTGATACGATTGCAGTAGTGGTCGAAGGCATTGGCAATGCAGGCAATGCGGGCCAACCGTCCGATCTGCTCGCCTGCGAGTCTGCCCGGATAGCCGCTGCCGTCGAGCAGTTCATGATGCATGGCAATGACGTCCAGCGCAGCGGCAGGCATGCCCGGCAGGCGTTGCGCCATGTCGACGCCATACGCCACGTGCTGCTGGTAGAAACTGAGCTCGGCTTTCGTCCAGGGGGCTTTATTCAGGAGAATCTGGCTGGGGATCTTTTCCCTGCCGATATCGTGCAGCAGCGTGCCGAGCCCCAGCGCGCGCATTTCCTCGGCGCTCAGTTGTGCTTCCTTGGCTAGAACCAGCGACAGCATCGTGACATTGAGGGCATGGTAGTACGCGTTTTCGTCCCCCGCCTTGGTATTCACCAGGTGCAGCGCAACGTCCTTGTCTGCCAGCATCGAGTCCACCATGTCCGACACCAGTGTCTGCGCTTGCCGGACCGATTCATCCGGGCGGGAAAAGAGGTTGCGCAATAACGATTTGACGGTTGAGGCTCCGGCAGCGAATTGTCGTTCGCAGCGCCCCAGTGCCTCGCGTTGGCGCGAAAGCTGTTCACGCCGTTTCCGTTTTTCTGCCCACATCGCCTCCATTTCCGGATCGGGCGGCGATGGAGACGGTGGGGGCGCACTCGCCTTGGGCGGCGGCAAGGGGACCGAATCACTCTTGCTGCTGTCGTAGAACACATGCGAAATCCCGAGGGAACGCAACTGCCGCAATTGTTTTTCGCTGCGAATCTTGAAGCTGCTGAAAAGAAAGGGATGATCCGTCCAGGAGTCCAGCCGGATGTACAGCCCCACTCTTACCTGTTCGATGCCTATGCGTTGTTCCAGTTCGCTCATCAATCAAACGATCCTGTAGCCTGTTCGCCCGTCACCCTCTGTGTCCACGATCATGCGGGGCCGACGAAACCATCAGCCTGCGGCCTCCACCATCAATCGCTTCATCTCGGCCACCGCCCCCTTCCAACCGACGAACAGCGCCTGCGCCACGATCGCGTGGCCGATGTTGAGTTCGTGGATGCCGGGCAGGGCGGCAACAGGCTGGACATTGTGATAGGTGAGGCCATGGCCTGCGTTCACCATCAGCCCGAGGCTGCGGCCATAGGCAACGGCCATGCGAATGCGCTCGAGTTCGGCGATGCGCGCTTCGTCCGTCTCCGCGTCGGCATAATGCCCGGTATGAATTTCGACCACCGGCGCGCCGGCCGCATGGGCCGCGTCAAGCTGGGCGAAATCGGCGTCGATGAACAGCGAGACACGGATACCGGCATCGGCGAGCCGTTTGCAGGCGGCCTTCAGCCTGGGCAGCTGCCCGGCGATGTCGAGTCCGCCTTCGGTCGTGAGTTCCTCGCGTTTTTCCGGCACCAGGCAGACGTCCTGCGGCCGGGTCGCGACGGCGATCGCGAGCATTTCCTCGGTCACCGCCATCTCCAGATTCATCTTGGTTTTCAGCACCTGGCGCAGGATCGCCACGTCGGCATCCTGGATGTGGCGGCGGTCTTCGCGCAGGTGCAGGGTGATCGAATCGGCGCCGGCGGTTTCCGCGGCAAGCGCCGCCTCGACCGGGCTGGGGTAGCGGGTCTTGCGCGCCTGGCGCAAGGTGGCGATATGGTCGATGTTGACGCCGAGAAAGATGCTCATTGTGTGAGTTCGGTGAGGTCGCGTAACAGCTGGCGAGTATAAAGCGGCTTGGCACCCAGCGTGTGATTGATCAGGGTGCGCATCAGTGCCTTGGCTTCGACCAGCGTCGTCGGCCGCTCGAAACGGTCGCCAGCCAGGTCGATCAGCGTCTGGCCGGACACCGGACAGCCCGGCTGCCCCGCTTCCGGGCCATCCAGGGTGCGCAGTGCGCCACGCTCTGGCTGGAACACATAACGGGCCTGCGCCTGGATTGTCGCGCCGCTGTCCGCCTCGACATCGAAGGTGGCGCCATAGCCGATCTCACCCAGCAGATTTTTCTCGAAGCGCCGCAGGATCCGCTCAAAGTAAGCGGTACGTTCCTGGTCGGAAGAGCAGTCATGCTCGCCGGCCAGCTGCTCAAGGGTAGCGAGGTAACGGTCATACAACGTCTCGTGCGCATCGCCGCGCGCCAACAGGCGCAGCAGCAACTCATTGAGATAAAACCCGCACATCAGCGCCCGGCCCTCGGGGGCCTTCAAACCGCCCTGCCATTCAGCGGCGTGCAGGGTTTTCAGTTCGGACTTGCCGAACCACGACAGTAGCAGCGGGGTGAACGGCTGCATCAGCCCGCGCAGGGTCGACGTCGGGCGCCGCGCGCCACGCGCAATCAGTGCCACGCGCCCATGGTCGCGCGTGAACACTTCCGCCACCACGCTGGTTTCCTTGAAAGGATACGTGTGGAGGACGAAACCGGGTTCGTTGTTGACGCGCGCGTCTGCGGACATCGCCCACTCAATCCAGTCCGAGCGATTTCAGCATCCGCACATCGTCGGCCCAGCCGCCCTTGACCTTGACCCAGACCTCCAGATATACCTTGCTGTCGAAAGCACGCTCCATGTCGAGGCGCGCCTGGGTGGAGATGGTCTTGAGCTTTTCGCCGCCCTTACCGATGACGATGGCCTTGTGGCTGTCGCGGTCGACCAGGATGGTGGCGAAAATGCGGCGCAGATTGCCCTCCTCCTCGAATTTGTCGATGGTCACCGCCACGGCATAGGGAATTTCCTCCCCGCACAGGCGGAACACTTTCTCGCGAATCAGTTCCGCCGCCAGCTGGCGCTCGGTCTGGTCGGTGACGTCATCCTCGTCGAACAGCGGCGGGTTCTCCGGCAGATGGGATTGCAGGGTCTTCAGCAGTTCGTCCAGATTGCCGCCCTGCTTGGCCGACACCGGCACGATCTCGGTGAATGCATGCGCGGCGGCTGCTTCCTGCAGAGACGCCATCAGCTCGGCCCGATCCTTGACGTGATCGATCTTGTTCACGACCAGGATCAGCGGGCGATCCTTGGGTAGCAGGTCCATCACCTGGCGATCCTCTTTCCTCAGCCGTCCCGCCTCCACCAGCATCATCACCACGTCGGTGTCCGACAGCGTTTCGCGCACCCGCTTGTTCATCGCGCGGTTCATGGTGCTGGCATGGCGGGTCTGGAACCCCGGCGTGTCGACGAACACGAATTGTGCTTCATCGGTAGTGTGGATACCCATCACGCGGTGGCGCGTAGTCTGCGCCTTGCGTGAAGTGATGCTGATCTTCTGACCGACGATACGGTTGAGCAGCGTCGACTTGCCGACGTTGGGACGCCCGACAATGGCGATGAGACCGCACTTGAATTCACTCATGTCTGCAGCCTTTTCATTTCTGTAATGCGGCACACGCCAGGCGTGCAGCCTCCTGTTCGGCAGCGCGTCGGCTCTTGCCGATACCACGCGTGCTGAGCACGGGCTTGGCCAGCACGCACTCGACAATGAAACTCTGGTCATGCGCTTCGCCTTGGGTACCGACCAGGCGATAATCCGGTAGCGGAAGCCGTCGTGACTGAAGCATTTCCTGCAGTTCGGTCTTGGGATCCTTGCCCGAGGCCCGCGGATCGATTTTTGCCACCAACGGATCGAACAATCCACGCACCACGCATTGTGCGGCCTCGAACCCGGCATCGAGAAAAATGGCGCCGAACAGCGATTCCAGCGCATCAGCCAGGATCGAGGGACGGCGAAAACCGCCGCTTTTGAGTTCACCTTCGCCCAGACGCAGGCTTTCGCCCAGCTTCAGGGTGACGGCAATGTCGGCCAGCGTTTCCTGCCGCACCAGGTTGGCACGCAGGCGCGACAGGCTACCTTCCGGCAACTCGGGAAACGCATCGTACAAGGCCCGGGCGACCGTGCAGTTCAATACCGAGTCGCCGAGGAATTCGAGCCGTTCGTTGTTGACTGCGCCGTAGCTGCGGTGCGTCAGCGCCTGAGTCAGAAGATCGGAGCGGACAAAAGTGTAGCCCAGCGCCTGTTGCAGGCGCTGGTTCAACAGGGTGTTATTCAACCTCGACCGGGGCCGCGTTGGGGTCGGAGCTCGCACTGAAGTCGACCACCAGGCTGACATTGCCGATAAGCTTGGTACGGAAAGTGTAGTCGGTGGAAATGACCGGAACGGCGTCGTGACGATCGATGGCGATGTCCTCGGGCTTGACCACGGTCACGTAACCGACACTGGCGCGCCGCGCAAAATCACTGCGGATATCGGCATTGCTCTTGGATTTGAGGTCGGATTCCTGTCCCATCGTGGCGAGGATCTTCTTCACCGAGAAATACTCGATATAGGCCGGCACCAGCTTCATCGCCAGCATGGCCAGCATGACCAGCACGACGGCGACGAACAGGAAGCCGAACATGGTCAATCCGCGTTGTTTGGATTTCATGGCGCGCGTACGATACATGCTGTCTCCTTATCGAATGGTGGTGCCGATGCGGCCGAATTCGTCGAAATTCATCCAGATGAAGAAGGCCTTGCCGACAATGTTCCTGTCCGGGACGAAACCCCAATAGCGGCTGTCGTTGCTGGCGTCGCGATTGTCGCCCATCATGAAATACTGTCCCTGCGGCACTTTGCAGGCGAAACCTTCGCCCTCGGCATTGTATGAGCAGTTCTCGCGGTAAGGGAAGTCCACCACCTGGGTCGGATAGACCGAAGGCTTGTCCGGCTCCGTCATCATGGTGTGGTCGGTGCCGTTGAGGCGCTCCTTGTACACCATCGCGGTAATGTAATTCAGGCCATTACCCACGTAGCTATAGGTGCCCGTATTGGCTGCCGGCACGGGCTTGCCGTTGATGGTGAGCTTCTTGTCGCGATATTCGACCATGTCGCCCGGGACGCCGATCACCCGTTTGATGTAGTCGAGACTGGGGTCGCCCGGATAGCGGAATACCATCACGTCGCCCCGCTTGGGATTGTTCAGTTCGACCACCTTCGTATTGATGACCGGCAGGCGAATGCCGTAGGTGAATTTATTGACCAGGATGAAATCGCCGACCAGTAGCGTGGGCATCATCGAACCGGACGGAATCTTGAACGGCTCGACCAGGAACGAGCGTAGCGCGAACACGACGAGAATGACCGGGAAGAAGCTCTTGGCGTATTCCACCAGCAGCGGCTCCTTGGCATCCCGGTCGCGGCCGCGTTTGAGCAGCAGCAGGTCGAGCAGCCAGATGCTGCCAGTGACGACGAGCGCAACGAAAAGAATAAGGGCGAAGTTCATGTTGAGGGGTCCACTGCTTATTTATCGGAGACCTGGAGGATCGCAAGAAAGGCTTCCTGCGGGATTTCGACGTTGCCGACCTGTTTCATGCGGCGCTTGCCGGCCTTCTGCTTTTCCAGCAGCTTCTTCTTGCGCGTGATGTC
>DDRS01000038.1:15748-15879 GCA_002343685.1 Thiobacillus denitrificans
GTCGAACATCTGGCGCGGGATCAGTTCACGCATCTTGGAAGCGAGTTCGCGTCCGCGATACACGCTGGTGGCGCGGTGCACGATGAGCGACAGGGCATCGACCTTCTCGTTGTTGACCAGGATGTCGAGCT
>DDRS01000003.1 GCA_002343685.1 Thiobacillus denitrificans
GTGGAGTTAAGCAGAGGTTTCAATGCATATGCGGCGCTATTTGAATTGCATGGCCAAGGCTCCTGGGACCTTGGCCAAGACGAGTTGATCACCTTCTTTCGCCAGAGCGATCAGACAAGTGCAACGATCGGGATGCGTCAAGCTGGCACATTTAAGGTTCTCGCAGGCTTGGCTGGACACGGAGGTATTCCAGAATCAAAAGCCAAGAAGCCTCAGAAAACAGGAAAGTCAACAGCGCCAGCGAAGAAGAAAGTATTAAAAGAACTCCCTCAAGTTAATGCCCAACATAACCAGAATGTGAAAGAACTTGATGGAGGTGGAGCCTTTGGCCTCACGGTTCGAGTGGAGATTAATTTACCTGCAGATGGGACAAAGGAAACGTACGACAACATATTCAAGAGTATCAAGGAGAATCTGTTAGGTGGATGACGTGTTTTCAAAGTTCGAAATGGTTGTGCGTAAGGCGGCTACGGTAACTGAGGCTCGCTCCGAGCCGGTAGGAGGCACGCATCCATTTGACGAACGCAATATCCACAACAAAATACATGCCACATCCTTGAAGCTATTTGATGATGGGCACTACGCTCTCGCGACCTTTGAGGCATACAAAATGCTTGATAAGGAGGTCGCTGCCTACGCAAAGTCTGGTGAGTCCGGCACGAAACTTATGATGAATGCATTTAGTGAACAGTCGCCACTCATTAAGCTCACAGATCTGTCAAATCAAAGCGAGAAGGACGAGCAGCAGGGGTACAAATTCATCTTCTCTGGCTCAGTTATGGCAATCAGAAATCCTAGAGGTCATGAATATGGAGTTAAGGACTCACCTACGGATTGCTTGGATCACCTAAGTCTTGCCTCAATGCTGTTGCGGCGTTTGGAGCGAGCAAAATCAACTCAGAAGAAATAGAAGCAGCATGAATATAAAAAAACTGAAAGTTAAATTAGCCTCCCACTACTACTTGGAGGCGATAGATGGAATATACGATTCTTCAACTGCTCTGAAGGCAAAACTCGAAAGCGAACTGAAGCAGCAAGCAGACGAAATTGAAGCTGATAAAGCACTTAGCGAAGATGACAAGGGGCACATGTTAAGCTTTCTTGCAGACGACATATTCATCGCAGAAATAACAACCAATTTGGCTGGCGAAATGATGATTGTCGCTCTATACAAAACAATCGAAATTGCCATTAAGAAAATGGCAGCCAGCAGCGATCTTTTCACACCAGTACAAATCGCCTCGTTCTACAAAATGTCTGAACTGAGAAAACAATTTAAGAACAAGGTTTGTGATCTAAAAACGATCCAGATGTTTAAGCAATTTGATGAGCTTCGGTGCATAAATAACTCAATAAAGCATAGCGGCATCGTCAGTAAGGAACTGGCCGCTTACCCAGGTTGGAAAGAGGGGCAGAGTCTCACCAATTTACATACTCACTACTATCGTCTAAGGAATGATGTCGACAAATTTGTCGAAGCTTTGCAAGAGGAAATCATTAAGAAGATTCCAAACTGAGGCGAAAGCAGACAAGACTTTCGTACCCTCCCTTTAGCTCGTATCTTCATCCGTCCGGTCAATAATCAACTGAATTAAAGGGGGCAGCCTCGGATATCGCCGATGCCAGCATTCGATGCCAACTGCGGGGTCAGGCCTTGCATTGACACATCCACCCTGAACCGCGGGGTAAGAAATACAGTGGGGCACATCCTGCAATACAACGCCAATGCGGCCGGGTGAACCATCGCTCTAAGGAGGTTATCCACCGTGGACATCCCTCGAATATTCAACATCACCGAAAGCGCTCACCGCATCCACAACCCGTTCACGCCCGAAAAGCTCGCCACGCTCGGCGCGGCGCTGCGTCTGGAAACGGGGACCCGGGTGCTCGACCTCGGCAGCGGTTCGGGGGAGATGCTGTGCACCTGGGCACGCGATCACGGCGTCGTCGGCACCGGCATCGACCTGAGCCAGCTGTTCACCGAGCAGGCGAAACGCCGGGCCGAAGCGCTCGGCGTCGCCGACCAGGTGGAGTTCATCCACGGCGATGCGACGGGCTACGTCTCCGACCAGAAGGCCGGGGTGGCAGCCTGTGTCGGCGCCTCGTGGATCGGTGGCGGTGTCGCGGGCACGATCGCGCTGCTGGCGCAGAGCCTTGGCCCGGGTGGAATCATCCTGATCGGCGAGCCCTACTGGCGGCAGATGCCGCCGACGGAAGACATTGCCAGGGGGTGTCTTGCCGGCTCGATCGCCGACTTTCTCGGGCTTCCAGAACTGCTCGCGTCTTTCGGCCGCCTCGGCTACGACGTGGTGGAAATGGTTCTGGCAGACCAGGACAGCTGGGACCGATACGAGGCGGCCAAGTGGCTGACCATGCGCCGATGGCTCGAGGCCAACCCCGACGACGACTTGGCGAAAGAGGTGCGAGCCCAACTGACGTCGGAGCCCGTGCGCTATACCGCCTACACGCGTGAATATATGGGCTGGGGCGTGTTTGCGCTGATGGCGCGGTGATGAGGGATGGCTCGGTAGAAAACCAAAGGGGCCAGGCTCGACTAACCGGAACAATCGGGACACCTCCCCTCGTTCCTTTATCGGCACGCTGGAGATAGATTGATAACCATGCATACGATACTGGGTGCCAACGGCGTGATTGCCCGCGAGCTTTCGCAAGCACTGGCTGCGCATGCGTCAGACATCCGGCAGGTGAGCCGGAATCCCCGTAAGGTCAACCCGACCGACGAGACCTTCGTTGCCGATCTTCTAGATGCCCAGGCGACGGCCAATGCGGTGGCCGGCAGCCAGGTGGTCTATCTGGTGGCCGGTCTGCAATACAACGCGTCTGTCTGGCAGGCGCAATGGCCGCGTGTGATGCGCCATGCGATCGACGCCTGCAAGCAGCATGGCGCGAGCCTCGTGTTTTTCGACAACGTGTATGCCTATGGCCGGGTGGACGGCGTGATGACGGAGGAAACGCCGTTCAACCCCATCAGCAGGAAGGGTGAGGTCAGGGCCAGGATCGCGACCATGCTGCTGGACGAAATGCGCAGCGGCAATCTGCAGGCGATGATCGTGCGGTCGGCCGATTTCTATGGCCCCGGCGCGGTTCAAAGCTTTCCCCATGCGACGGTGTTCGAGCGCCTCAAGGCCGGCAAGACGCCGCAATGGATAGGCAATCCGGATACCGTGCATACCTTTACGTATACGCCCGACGCCGGCCGGGCAGTCGCTGAACTGGCACGGTCGGTGGAGGCATACGGCCAGACGTGGCATCTGCCTACCACCAGGGAGCCGCTGACGGGCGCGGACTTCGTGCGCGTGGCATGCGATCAGGCGGGTCGCCCCTTCAAGCTGCAGGTCGCACCCCGCTGGATGTTGAGGCTCATGGGCCTGTTCATGCCCGTGCTGCGTGAAAATGATGAAATGATGTATCAGTTCGAGTATGACTATCGCTTCGACAGCAGCAAGATCGAATCTGCATTGGGCTTGCAGCCGACGCCTTACAGGCAGGGAATCAGCGCGTCACTGGGTGCCCATAACTAGTCAGCTGAGGTGGTAGGACGTGTCGGCCGAGGCCAATACGTCGCCGGGATGGCCGCTGAGGCTGTAGGGAATGCTGACGAAGGCCACCGAGAAGACCATGAGCAGGGTACCTAAGGTGACGACTGCGAATCGTTGTACGAAGTCCATTTTGTTTCTCCTGAAAGTCGGCGCGAGGCGTCGATGGCTTGCAGGATAGTTGCTGCGGATTAACTGCGACTTAAGGCACGGACAATCTTATACGCCGCAAATGGCGAGGATGACGCGCAGGTTGCGGGCTGGCCGCCGGACCTGAATAGGGTTGGCGCTGCCCGCAAATCTTCTGCACAATGCCGCCTTTGCATGACAGGAGTTCCGCATGGCTTCGGGACAAATCCACATCGCTATCTTGAACCCCGGCGTCGAAATCACGCCGCTGCGGCTGCGTGGCTGGCTGCAGAAGGAGGCGGCAGTGATCAACAACCGCGCCAATCCGGGCGACGGGGCAATCCTGCGGCTGTTTCTCACCCGGCAGCTGCGCTATGGTCTGCCTGGCAAGAAGCTCGACGCGATCCTGCAGGCGCTGACCGAAAAATATCCTGCCGTTCTGCGTATCGAGGTGCAGTTGATCGAAGCGCCTCTGACCGCCGACGAGATGGCGGAACAGACCCGCATCGCCAACGCCGATCTTCAGAAATTCATGCAGCGTGCGGAGGAATACGCCAAACGCAAGCAGGCCGAGGCGTTGGAGAACACGCGGCCCGCGCCGATCCAGTGGCATTCGTTAAAAAGCGCGCTGGATTGAGCGAATGGAAGCGCGACGGGAAGCCGACTGAGGGCGGCAATGCCTGCCCGCCGAACGGCGCCTGCGGGTGCGGTTAGCGGCGTTGCCTGTTTTTGAACATAAAAGAGGCCAGGCTCGAATATCTCTGATCGCCCGGATTAATGACAACAGTTGATTGATAAAAATCTAAAATGGATAGGCTACGTTTTCGCGCCATCCCCCAGCCACACCTAGTCTGTCCGGACGATAATCGGCCAGCTTAACGGAGCACCCAAAGCCCATGTTCAAAGGCATTCTGATTGAGAAGGATGAAGCGGGATACCGCGCCACACTGACGGACCTCGACGAAGGACGATTGCCCGAGGGTGACGTGACGGTGCGGGTGAGCCATTCGACCCTCAACTACAAGGATGCGCTGGCCATTACCGGCAAGGCGCCGGTCGTGCGCACGTTCCCGATGGTGCCCGGCATCGATCTGGCCGGCACAGTGGAGCATTCGACGCACCCCGATTACGCCACGGGCGACGCGGTGATCCTGAATGGCTGGGGGGTGGGCGAAACGCATTGGGGCGGCCTCGCACAGAAGGCGCGTCTGAACGGAAACTGGCTGGTGCCGCTGCCGGCGCAGTTCACGCCGCAGCAGGCGATGGCCATTGGCACCGCGGGCTATACCGCGATGCTGTGCGTGCTGGCGCTGGAGCGGCATGGCGTTACGCCCGCACACGGGGAGATCCTCGTGACCGGCGCAGCCGGCGGCGTGGGCAGCGTGGCAACGGCAGTGCTGAGTCGGTTGGGTTACACCGTGGTCGCGGTGAGCGGCCGGCCGGTGGAGACCGACTATCTCAAGCGCCTGGGCGCGGTGGAAGTACTGGATCGTGCGGCGTTCGCGACGCCCGGCAAGCCCCTGGGCAAGGAGCGCTGGGCCGGGGCGGTGGATGTGGTCGGTAGCCACACCCTAGCCAATGTCTGCGCGACGACCCGATACCGGGGCGTCGTCACGGCCTGCGGGCTGGCGGGTGGCATGGATTTTCCGGCCACGGTCGCGCCCTTCATTCTGCGCGGTGTGACGCTGGCGGGCATCGACAGCGTGATGTGCCCGCGGCCCGAGCGGCTCGAGGCATGGCGCCGCCTGGCCAGCGATCTCGACGTGGCTAAACTCGCGGCGATCAGCCAGGAAGTCGGCCTGACCGAGGCGATTCCCCTCGCGTCGAAGCTGCTCTACGGCGAGGTGCGGGGCCGTGTGATCGTGGACGTCAACCGCTGACGGGCACACCAGCCAACTCAATGCGCCCTATATAAACTGTCGCCCCATGCAAACCCTTTTCTCCCTGATCGAATCCCCCTTCCCGCCCGATTTCAGCGCCCTGTACCGGACGTTGGGCATCGAAGCGCAGCGCTTCGACTCGGCCCGCAATCTCCACCGCGCCCTGCAGAAGCAGCCGCCCGATTTCTTCGTCGGCGAATTCGTCTACGGCTGGGGTAACAACTACGCCGGGGCCAACGTCTCCAACCTCGACGTCACGATCCGCACCCTGCAACGCTTTGCGCCGCAGGCGAAGGTCATCGTGTTCATGCATCCGCGCGAAGAGGACCACATCGGCAAGCTACTGGAACTGTTTCCCATCCATGCCGTGCTGGCCTACCCGGTGAGCGAGCAGGCGATGCAGGCGGCATTGCAACCCGCGACCTGAATCCGCCAGAAAACAGGGGGCAGTTCAACCCCTTACGGCGCCACCACGCGCCGCGCATGACGCGCCAGCAGCGGAAGCGCCATGCGGTTGACCAAGCCCGGCAGGTGCAGCGGCTTGAGCAGCATTTTCACCGTCATCTCGTATGGATAGTGGGCGCGCGCCCAATGCCCGGCCGTATGTTGAAAGCGCTGGAAGTCCCGGGGGCTGAAGGTCTGTCCGGGGTGGCGCACGGCATGGGCGTTTTTCAACGCCAGATAGGCGTCCTCCTGGCCGATCTCCCCGAGCCGCTGTCGGATGACGCGGGCCACCTGCCAGCGCGATGGGCGTTCCCGTTCGCGATACCGCAGGAAGGCATGATAGAAGTACTTGTAGTGCCCCACTTCGTCGTCACGGATATGGCCGACCAGCGTGGAAAGCACGGGCTCCGGACTGACTCGCTGCAACAAGCCATACAGGCCCGAGGTACCGGTTTCCACGACACACCGTGAAACCATCTCCAGCGCGCGCGTGGGCTCCAGCAGTTCCGTTTGGCAATACGGGCGATAGTCCTTGCAGAAGCCGTCAAACGCCGTCTGCCAGTCGAATGCGGGCTACACCGTCTCCACGTAGCGTCGCAGTGCGCGTCCGTGCTGCAGTTCCTCCGGTTGCCATCGCTCGCGCAGCCATTGGCTGGCTTCGGCATCGCCCTTCATGTGGTCCAGCAGATTGTGGGTGTACAAATCCGCCAGGCTCTCCACAAACGACGCCGCTGCGAGCACATGGAACCACGTCTCTTCGCGGACGATGCGGTCATGCGCGATACGGTCGAACGCAATCTGCTCGATCGACCAGGGATGCGGCGCGACGAAGGCGGCGTGGGAATCCGGCATATCAGTTCATCTGCTTGGCTTCCCTCGTCAGACTCGCCAGAGTGACGGCGGTTCATTGCACGAATTCAAAGACGCGAGACCAGCCCGATTCCGGATAATTGCAGCGATCAGCGCCGATTGACGCTGATCCGCCCGGGCCCCATGAGTAGCAGCGCAATCGCGGTGAACAAGAACATGCCCTGCAGTTCCAGCGCCCAGCCGCCCTGCTCGTTGAGGCTCGTGAGTTGCGCGACGTGGGCAAGTGCGAAGGCAAAGAGCATGTTGGCGGCGACGAGCGCGGCGCCGATGCGCGCATAAAAGCCGGCGATGAGCAGGAGCGGGCCGAGCACTTCGCCGGCGTACACGCCGTAGGCGAAGAAGTCGGGCATGCCCATTCCGGTCACCATGCCCTCGATCGGGGCGATGCCGTGCCGGAGCTTGGCGATGCCGTGCAGCAGAATCAGGATGCCGAGGGTGAGACGCAAGACCAGCTTGCCGACATCGTCCGGATTGTTTTTCATCGTCATGCTCCCGATTGAGGATACGGTGTGAGAACCATCATGTCTTTGGGCTCTTTCACCTTAAGGCATTGGCTTAAAGGCGCAAGGTCGGATATCTATCGTCTCCCGTTGCTTACCGGCTAGCCTGCGCCCTTTTCCAGGCGATCAACTCGGCAGTGCGCACTCGCTGGTCGTCCCTAGCGAATATCTGGAGGCCATTGTCACCCGGAAGCAAGGCCGTCGCGACCGGGCCGTGAACGGGCAATGTGACCGGTGCCTTTGATGAGAGCCCCTTTGATCGGAGGCTGTGTGGAAACCCCCCCCAAATTTCCTAAACTGATCGCAGTTGTATCAGCGAGGGAAATGCGGCATGAAGCGATTCATCGAAGGCGAATCCCGTAGCCAGATCACCCTGCTACCTGAGTCTCTCGACGACTACATTTCTGAGGACAACCCGGTCAGAGCGGTTGAAGCCTTCATCGACGAACTGGATCTGGGTGCGCTGGGCTTTGCGGGAGTGCGCCCTGCAGTCACGGGCCGTCCGTCGTATCACCCCTCTGTTCTGCTGAAGCTTTACCTGTACGGTTATCTCAATCGCATCCAGTCCAGCCGGCGGCTGGAGCGGGAGTCTCAGCGCAACGTCGAGTTGATGTGGCTCACCGGCAAGCTGGCGCCGGACTTCAAGACTATCGCCGACTTCCGTCACGACAACGGTCAGGCGATCCGCAACGTCTGCCGCGAGTTCATCCTGCTGTGCCGGCGGCTCAATCTGTTCACCCAGGCCATCGTCGCCATCGATGGCAGCAAGTTCAAGGCGGTCAATGCGCACGACCGCAACTTCACCCGTGCCAAGGTGGACAAGCGGGCGAAGGAGATCGAACGGAGCATCGATGAATACCTGGTGGCGATCGAGACGGCGGATCGCAACCCGTCGGAAGTCACGGAAACCAAGACAGCCCATCTGGGCAAGAAGATCGAGACCCTGAAGCGTGAAATGCGTGACCTCAAGGGAATGCAAGCGCAATTGCAGGCCTCAGGCGGTCAGGTCTCGCTGACCGATCCCGATGCACGGGCCATGGCCACCAGCACCAGTCGTGGCCTGGTGGGCTACAACGTGCAAACTGCGGTGGAGACCGAGCACCATTTGATCGTGGCGCATGAAGTGACCAACGTAGGCTCAGACCGACGACAGTTGGCCAGGATGGCGAAACAGGCCCAAGAGATTATGCCGGGTCAGGAACTTCAGGCCATCGCGGACCGGGGCTACTTCAATGGTGATGAGGTTCTGGCTTGTGATCAGGCGGGCATTACTGCTTACGTCTCCAAACCGATGACGTCGGAAGCCAAGGCCGAG
>DDRS01000032.1 GCA_002343685.1 Thiobacillus denitrificans
GTGGAGTTAAGCAGAGGTTTCAATTTGATTCTTGCATAATGACTCGTCAGAAAATTGAAATTTATAAAATCCGCAAGTATTACGTCACTTTAATTGACTTCCGCCAAAAGTATTAATTAAAAACGAATAGCGTCGCGCTAATCTCTCTTACTGCGGGCGCAGTTTGGCCAGTTCGTCGAGCAGGCTGATCAGCAGTTCGCGCCCCAACGGCCCCATGCCGGCGACGAGCTGGTCGGTGTCGCGCTCGCCGTTGACGAGCCGGCGCATGCGCCCGCCCAGCAGCGCCATGTCGCCACCTGCCTTCATCATCTGTTCGGCCATGTTGGCAAGCACTGACATCGCCTGTGCATCGCCGCGCGCCGAGGCGTCGATGAGCGCGGCCAGCCCAGGGGCGGCGCTGCTGCCGTCCGGCTGGGTATCCAGCGGCGGCAGGGTCGCCGGGTTGTCGAGGCCGCGCAGGATGGCGTCGAGCAGGATACTGTCTTCCTCGTCCAGCCCCAGCTTGATCGAAGGATCGCGGCGGCCGTCGATCACGTGGCGCAATGCGCCGACCAGTCGCGCCCATCCGGCCTGTTCGGCGGCATCGAGCTGTTTCATCAGGTCGGGCAACTGGCTGCGATCGCGCAGCGCATTGACCACGGTGTGGATGAAGGGCGCGTGGACGCGCAGGACCTGTTCGACGGCAGGGGGGAGTTGGGCCATTGTGGGTGAGCGGTGAGCAGTAAGCGATGAGGGGATTGTCCGGTCAGGGCGCGGCGTTGGCAATGGCGGGGCGCAGCGGCACATTCTCGATGCGCCAGTGTGCGCCTGCCCACGCCAGGAGTTCAGCCGGCGCGGCATCGTTCAGTTCCGGCGGCGGCGGATGGCCGAGCACGACGAGCGCCTGCGCCAGCACGGCGCCCCGTCCGCTCTCGGGCAAGGTCGGGGCGAGGGTCTGCTTGGACAGCTTCTGGCCGGCGGCGTTGGTGACGAGCGGCACGTGCGCGTAAACCGGCGTCGGCAGGCCCAGCAGGGTTTGCAGATGGATCTGGCGCGGGGTGTTCCACAGCAGGTCGGCGCCGCGCACGACGTGGGTGATGGTCTGGAAGGCATCGTCGACCACCACGGCCAGCTGGTAGGCGAACGGGCCGTCGGCACGCTTGACGATGAAGTCGCCGACGTCATGCGCAAGGTTCTGCTCCAGATCACCGTGGATACGGTCGTGAAAGCGGGTACTCACATCCGGTACGCGCACCCGCCAGGCGCGCGCGATCGCGCCCGGCGGCAGGCCGTTGCGGCAGGTGCCGGGATAGAGAATCTCGCCCTCGTCATTGCGCGGTGCCTGCGCAAGCTGGCTGCGGGTGCAGGCACACGGATAGACCGCGCCGCGCGCTTTCAGCGCATCGAGTGCCGCGGCATAGGCGTCGTCGCGCTGCGACTGATAGAGCACCGTGCCGTCCCAGTGCAGGCCGTAGGTCTCCAGCTGGCGCAGGATAGTGTCGGCCGCGCCGGGCTCGCAGCGGGGCCGGTCGAGATCCTCCATACGGACCAGCCAGCGCCCGCCGGCCGCGCGGGCGTCGAGAAAACTCGCCACCGCGGCGACCAGCGAGCCGACATGCAAGGGTCCGGTGGGAGACGGCGCAAAGCGCCCGACGTAAGGGACGGAATTCACCCGGCCATTATGCCGGGGCGGGTACGCCTCCGGCCACCGGCCCTGTATGCAGGGTTTGATAGAGCGCGAGAATAGCTTCGCCCATGCGCGCTTCGCTCCAGTTCGCCGCGTAGGCCTTGCCAGCCGCGCCGAGCGCCTGTGCCGCGGCACGATCCGTCAGCAAAGGCGTCAGCACCCGGGCAAATCCCGCGACATCGTCCGGTGCGATGCGACAGCCCTGCCCTTCCTGCAGCACGTCCTTGGTGCCCATTTCAGCCAGCCCGACCACCGGCACGCCGAGCGCCATCGCTTCCAGCAGCACCAGGCCCTGGGTTTCGGTCTTGGAGGCGAAGACGAAGACATCCGCCGCGCAGTAGCAGGCCGGCAATTCGGTCCTGCGTTCGAGGTAGCCGACGAAACGCACGTTGCCGGCAAGCCCGCGTTTCGCCACCGCACGTTCCAGCGAGGCCCGCGCGGGGCCTTCGCCGGCAATGACGAACAACACATCGGGCAGGCTGCGGCGGACTTGATCGGTCACCTGCAGCAGGAAATCCAGGTTCTTCTCGAACGCCACGCGTCCGACATAGGCCATCACCGGACGCCCGGGCGCGATGTCGTGGCGGACACGGAACGCGGAGCCGTCGCAGTTGGAAAAATCGGCCAGCCGCAGCCCGGTGGGAATGATGTGGATGGGACTGCTGACGCCATACCCCAGCAGCGCCTGCTTCATCGCCGACGAGGGCGCGATCACCGCGGTGACGCCATCGCATTCCTTGCGCGAAATCATGCGTGCCGCCGCCGCCAGCCATGGCTTCGGCAGGAAAGGCAGATAGTGGTGGAAGTATTCCTCGAACAGCGTGTGGTAGGTCTCGACGCACGGCAGGCCGTGCCGGCGCGCCCAGCGCACGCCGGCGCGGTGCGCCAGGAAGGGCGTGTGGATGTGGACGAGGTCGAAGTCGGCGGGATCGAGCGCATCGAGTGCTTGTGCGAGTGCGCGCGGATGCATCAGCCGGTCTTCCGGATCGCGCGGAATCTGCCAACCCGACACCCGCACGATGCCGGGCTCGGCGACCGCGGCCGGATAGTCCGGCGTCACCAGCACGCTGCTGTGCCCCGCTTCGGTCAGCGCCTGGCGCAGGGTTTGGATCGACGTGGACACGCCGTTGACGCGCGGGAAATACACGTCGGACACCATCAGGATACGCACGGCAGACTCCGCCAGAAGCAAAGCCCGTGTTGTATGGCAAGACGGTTACAGGTTGATTACAGGTCGATGCCGGGCTGCGCCTTCACGCCGGCGCGGAAGGCGTGTTTTTCGTCGGCAATGACCGACACCGTGTCGGCCAGCTCGATCAGCGCGTCGGACGCGGCGCGCCCGGTGACGATCACGTGCTGCATCGACGGCCGGTTGGCCAAGGCGTCGAGCACGACGTCGCTGTCGAGGTAGCCGTAGCTCAAGAGGTAGGTCAGTTCGTCGAGCACCACCAGCTGATAGGACGGGTCGCCCAGCATGCGCGCGGCGATCGCCCAGCCGCGTTCGGCGGTGGCGATATCCTGCTCGCGGTTCTGCGTATCCCAGGTGAAGCCGTCGCCGGTGACGTGCCACTCGACGCCGGGCTGCCTGCCAAGGAAGGCCTCTTCGCCGGTATCGGTCCGGCTCTTGATGAACTGCACCACGCCGACCTTCATGCCGTGGCCAAGCGCGCGCGCCATCGTGCCGAAGGCCGAGGTGCTCTTGCCCTTGCCGTTGCCGGTGATGACGAGGAGCAGGCCGCGTTCGTCGGTGGCGGCGCCGATGGCGGCATCGATCAAGGCTTTTTTACGTGCCATTCGCGCGGCATGGCGGGCATTGCGATCTGCGGATTCAGTATTCATGACGAGACGGGGAAGCGGGAACAGAGGGCAGCATAGAGCAAACGTCTGGAGGCAATGTACCCTATCCGCGGCTTCAGGCCGGCACCAGGCCGGGAAATGGATGCAGTGCGGGTTGATCCGGCCGCGCGATGAAATCGACGATCGCCTGGGCGCCCGTGCCCTGAACGCAGGCATCCACATCAAAGGCCGCACGGATGCGCGAGGACGTCAAGGTCGACGCTGTCGGGCCATAGGCAAGCAGCCTGCCGCCACGCATGATAGCGACGTGGGTGGCATAACGCGCCGCCAGGGTCAGGTCGTGAATCGACGCGATGACCAGTCGGCCAGCGCGCGCCAGTGCGGCCAGGCGCGCGACCCCGTCCATGGCATGTCTCGGGTCCAGGCCGGAAAGCGGCTCGTCGGCGATGACGATCTCCGGCTCGCCAACCAGCGCCCGTGCCAGCATGGCCCGGGCCAGTTCGCCGCCGGACAAGGTGGTGGCGGGCTGACCCGTTTTATGGCTCAGGTCGCACAGGGCGAGCGCCACCTCGACCTTGCGCCATGCCGCCCTGTCCAGATCGCCGAAAACAGGGAGTTGCGGCATGAGTCCCAGGGCCACCAGACGCTCGACGGCCACCGGCCACTCCACCCGGGCATTTTGGGGAATATAGGCGCGGCGACGTGCAAGCACGCGCCGGTCGATGGCGCGGATGGGTCGGGCGTCGAGCCGCACTTGGCCGCGAGACGGCCGTTCCAGGCCGCTCAGCATGCGAATGAGCGTGGATTTGCCGGCGCCGTTGGCCCCCAGCAAGGCGACGAACTGTCCGCTCTCGCACGCAAGGTCGATATTGCTGACGAGGCTGCGCCCGGCGATGTCGTAGCTCACGTTCTCGGCGTGCAGGACGGTCACGGCGACATCCTCCGCAAGCGCAGGACCAGCCAGAAGAAGAAGGGGGTGCCGATCAGGCTCGTGAGCACGCCAAGCTTGAGTTCCGAGCTCGTGGGAATCACGCGGATGGCGATGTCGGTCACCAGTAGCAGGAGGGCGCCGAACACGGCCGAAGGCAGAAGAATCCGGCTCGGCCGATATCCGACGAAGGGCCGGACGAGATGGGGCGCGACAAGCCCCACAAAACCGATGGCGCCCGCCATCGCCGTGGCCGCGCCGACCGAAAGCGCCACGCCGGCCAGCGCGAGCACCCGCAGCATGTTGAGGTTGACGCCCAGACTCTCGGCCTGCGCCTCGCCCAGCGTGAGCGCATCAAGCCCGCGCGGCGTAGCCGCCAGGCAGAGCCAGCCTGCCAGGACGAAGGGCGTACACAATGCGATCTGGCTCCATTCCTTTTCGGCGACCGATCCCAGCAGCCAGGTGGTGATTTCATACGCCGCGTAGGGGCTGGGCGCGAAATTCAGGGCCAGGGCCAGCCCGGCCGCCGCGAGGCCCGACACCGCCGAACCGGCCAGGATCAGCGTCAGCGTCCCGCTACGTCCGAACAGAAACGTCAGCGCGCCCGCAACCAGCGCCCCCGCTATGCCCAACAGCGGCGTGGCCAGGGCAAACCGGGCGGCCAGACCGAAATAGATCGCGATGACCGCACCCAATGCCGCGCCGCCCGATACGCCCAGCAGCCCCGGCTCCGCCAGCGGATTGCGCAACAAACCCTGCAGCACCGCGCCCCCGAGGCCCAGCGTCGCGCCGACCATGAGCGCCAGCACGGTACGGGGTATGCGCAGCTCGGTCACGATCAGCCAGGCGAGATTGGGTTTGGGCGCTGCCAGCCCGTCGAACAACACGACGGGCGGCAACCAGACCTTCCCGATCACCAGGGATGCGCCGGCCGCCGCCAGCAGCAGGGCCAGCATCAGCGGCATGGGGTCCTGGCGCAGCCTTACCATCGCGGCCGACCGGCTGGAAGCTCGCGGTACAGGTTACGCAGCGCGATCGCCGCATCGGCCGATTGCGGCAGGCCGCACGCATAGGCGGCATCCGGATAGCCGATCCGGCGCCCACGCCAGTATCGTTCGATCAACGGATGCATGGATTGCGCATCCTGCAAGGACGGGCCCGACCATCGGGTTTCGCCTTGCAGGATAGCGTCGGGCCGGGCTGCCAGCAGCTCTTCCAGCCCGAAACTGCCATACCGGCTGTCGGGAAGGCGGGCGGCGATATTGTCTGCGCCGGAGGCCGCAATGATCTCGTTTGTCAGCGTGCCCTTGCCCGGCACGGCCTGGCTGCCGCTCCATGCGACGACCCGCAGGGGCCGGGCGGGCTGATGGGAGGCGAGCCACGCCAGTTTCCTGTCCATCTCCGCCAACAAGGCATGGGCCTGGCCGGGTTCGCCCACTGCCTGGCCAACCTGACGGACGACCCGGCGGATATCCGCAAAGCTGTTGGCCGCCCCGACCTCGACCACGCGTGCGCCGACCGCCTTTGCCAGCTTGCGGGCCATTGGCGCGGAATCGGTGCCGGCAAGAATCAGATCCGGTTTTTGCAGCAGGATCTCCTCGGCGGTTCCGTGGTTGATGGCGACGCCCGTATCGGCCCCCGGCAACAGGGCCTCGACTGCATCGTGGGCCAGATAGGTGATCGACGCGATCCGATCCCTGGGTACCATCATCAGCAGCAGCACATCGTTGCACAGCATCATCGACATGATCCGGGTCGGCTTCCGGACCGCGACCGGTGCGGGCAATGCGCCGGATGACGCGCCGTCCGGCAGGCCTTCCGTCCCCGTGGCCGGGCCGGCACAAGCCGGAAGGAGCAGACACATCAACGGCAGGCACGCCAGCCGCCGACACACGCTTGCCGCTTTCAACGACAGCTCATTCTTCCTCGGCGTGGTCATGATGCGCGCGCCACGCGGCAACCAGGCCGCCCGGACTGCGTTGTGCGATCCGCCGCAAGGTCAGGCGGGCGACTGCGCGGCCGCGCCGGGTGGTCGGCCAGGCGAATGCGTCGGGACGGGTTCCCGACGCGACGGCCGCTTCGACGCCGGCACGGATACGCGCCTCGCCTGGCAAGCCATGGCGATCCAGCAATTTCCGGAAGTCGGCGTCCAGTTCGGGTTCGAACGGCACGCGCCGCCCGAGCGCATCGCGCCAGGGCGAACGCGGATTGAACATCAAGACCGGCTGAAACCCACGCGGAATGGGCGCGTTCGCATCGTGGGTCCGTCCCGACTGGATGAGCTTGGGCAGAAGGTGCGTATGCGGACCTTCCGGGCTCTCGCCGTCGGGCGGCGGGATGGCGGCAAAGACCTCGATCCTGCCGGCAGGCGAAATCAGCACCCGGTGGGGCTGGGCACGCAGGACGTCGGCCATCAATACACCGCCATGGGGGCCGAATACGTCCTGGTTCTGCAACGCGAGCAACGTGTCGATCAGGCGCGCGTCGCGGGTCCGCAGGCAGAACCTTACGTGGCCGATCCCGGCCCCCAGGTCGAAGATCGCGGCGTCGCGATCTTCGTCGCGCACCGCGTCGGTATCGTGTCCCAGCGACTGGATAACGCCTCGGCGCGCCTTGTCGGGAATCGGCAGGCAAAAGGCCAGCGAATGCCCCCAGCTTTCCCCGTCGCCCGACAGGGTGTCGTAAGCCAGCATGCGCGGCTCGACATTCAGGTTGATCCGGATGGCAGCACGCGCCGTGTACAGGCACTGCGCGCTTGTGGTGATCGTCCGCGTGGCGGGCTCGTCGTCGTCCCGGACAAACTCGCCAACCGCACCAAACGTACCGATGCTCCAGCCATGCCGCGTATCGTTCAGCAATCTGCCGACCAACGCCGCATAGCCGCTTGCGTATCGATGCTCAATACTCATTTCGCCCGGCATACCCACTCCCGATTCCTGACAATGCGTTCCCGATCCTGGATGACAGGGCAGCTCGGACAGAAACGGCGGCGGAAACCCTTGTGCTGGAGGCAGCACGCCTTGAGTATCTGGCACACCTCCGAACGGTCGCCGCTCGCGACCACATACGTTTCCGGCAGTGCGCGCGCCAACTCCGGATGCCGCGCCAGCAAGGCGCGGGCTGCCCTGACGGCCTGTTCACGGTCGCCAAGCAACTCGCCTATCGTGGAAAACTGGGCCAGCCAGGACGAGGCCAGCATCGACCACAAAGCATGGCGGGAATAGCCGGACCAGCGCCGCAAGCTTTCCAGTACCGGTTCGCTGAACGCCAGGAGACTGGCGAGCACGCCGGGGCCGATATCGGCCGGATTGCGGCCCGCCAGGAGATCGGCCTGCCGGATCCAGACGCCTTCGACCAAGGTGGACGCGGAAAAGCGCAGCGCGAAATCATGGATGCGAAGCGTCCGCCGCTCTGCGAGATAGGCCGCAATGATGGGCCCCGCCGCCCAGCCATGGCGCAACAGCAGTGAAGCCGCGGCTGCCCGCCTGTTTGCGCCGAAACCGGCGTCTGCCAGACGGACGATGAAATCGGCCAGCGCACCGGTTTCCGGCGTCATCAGCGCGTCCGCCCGGATCCAGTCGTCCGGGTCGTGAGGGGCCACCGTAACCCTGAGCGCGCCGGTCAAATGCGACAGTCGTTCGAGCAGTGCCGGTACCGACACATCGGGCTGGGAAAGGGCCTGCACCATCTCGCCGCTATGCCGCCTCATAGTGCCCAAAGCCTTTGCTGGTCTGATCGAACGCCTCCGGTTCCCGGCCGAGATAGCGAAAGGCGATATCCCGCCACATCGACAGCCTCGACCAATCCGGCCGCTCGGCAAGCCGGTCCCCGGGCAACACAAAAGGATTGGCGAAATAGATGGTCAGCATGGATACGCCCGCCGCGTTGCGCATCTCGAATCCCCAGCTGTTGGGCGCACCCCGATCATCCAGTGTGCGAAAGATGCTGACGTCCGCCGGGCGCAACCCACGCATCCGCGCCTCGCGGTCCGAGTCCGCATCGGGGGTGTTCGATCCGATGCACAGATGGAAATGGGGGCCGTTGAACCCGATCGTCAGGAATTCGCCGTCCCGCTCGATCAGGTCGGGCGCACAGGGACATGTCCACTCATACGCCGCGCCACCGACAGACGGGCCAAAAATCAGCTGGTCCCAGTAGCACAGGAACGTGTCCGCAAGAAAATCGTGAAGCGTGTCCGGATCGGTCGGCATCGGCCAGCGATGAACGCGCGCCTTCCCCGCGCCATCCCGTTCGATGATGGGCTTGCGCCCCCCACGCTGTTTTGCCATTCCCGCTCCTTCCGGTTTACCGCCCACCCCCCCCTCGATCTCAGAAATCACGGGGAGGCTGCATCAAGGTGATGCCGCTTCAAATGCATTTACCGGTCCGCACCCGCCGCCGGAACCCCCATATTAAACAATAAAAAATGTTTTTTCCAGGTGAAACCAAAATTAATTCATCAATGTGCAAATAAACAAAACATCAATTTCAATATATTGATTTATATGAATAAAATTTAGGATATTTCTCAGATAACGAAAAACTATAGCGCTAATAGCTTTCTGTTATCCGCAGATTGATTTGACATAATCGATTAAATAAACAAGAATTCGTAAATCAGGTGCCAGAAATGATCTTCTATCGTTCTGGATAAACGGGAATCAGGTGCGTGGCGCAACGCCACCATGCCTGGGCTGCCCCCGCAACGGTAAGCGTTAAACGATGCATCACACACGCCACTGGATTCGTCCGGGAAGGCGATGCATACGGCGCGAGCCCGGATACCGGCCTGAGCCCCGCGTGACCTGCGTCACGCGGCGGATCGTGCAACGTGCCCGCGGGGAATCGGGCACCCAACCGGAAACCATCATGCGTCAAACCTCTCTCGCCCTTGCCCTCGCCTCGGGCTTCGCGATACCCGCCTACGCGGAAACCCTGCCGGAATTCGTCAGTGAAACGATCGTCGTCACGCCAACGCGTTTCGAGGAGCCCACACCCGCCACGCCCGGCAATCTCGTCGTGATTACGCGGCAGGATATCGAGCGGACACCGGCAACCAGCGTCCCCGATCTTCTGGCAGGGATCGTGGGTACGACGGTCATCCCGCTTTACGGATCGCTCGGGATTGATTCCGCCGTGAGCTTGCGCGGCGCGGGAAGCGGCGGAACGGCTACCAGCAACACCCTGGTGCTGCTCAACGGGCAACGCCTGAATCCCATCGACTCGGGGTCGATAGACTGGTCATTGATTCCCCTGACGAGCATCGAGCGCATCGAGGTCATGCCGGGAAGCGGGACGGTTCTATACGGCGACCGATCCAGTGGCGGTGTCATCAACATCATTACCAAGAAAACGGCCGACACGCGCTACGCCAGCGTCGGCGTGGGCAGCCATGGCATGCGTGAACTCAGCCTTCAGGCGGGCGGAGCGACGGGCGGAATCGATTCCAGCCTGTATTTCCAATACGGCGCGAGCGATGGCTGGAGAACAAACAGCGACCAGCGGCGCTATGCACTGGGCGGCCGGATCAATTTCCTGAATGAACACGATGTGCACGGCTTCGTCGATCTTGCCGCCTTCGACGAAAAGCTGGGCTTCCCAGGCGGCTTGTGGCATGCCGAGTATCTTGCCGATCCTGCCCAGTCCCGCCATCCGGGGGACCGGTCTGATCGCAATGGCTTCAGGATTCGCCCGGGCGTAATGGTCAATCTGTCGGAGGACGTTGCACTGGACGCCGACCTGGTCCTGTCGCGGGACGAACGCAGCGGCTTCAGCGACGCAACCAATCCGGTGGAACAGACCCGCGACCTGTCGCGCGATTTCATTTCGTTCAGTCCCAAACTCAAGATCAAGCATCGTCTCGGTGGATTCAGCAATCATGCCACGGTGGGCTACGACTACTTCAGGGGAACGGCGGACAGCCGGACCTCGCCGACCGGATTCCAGTCCTACACGCAAAACGCCTCGCAGACGAGCCATGCGCTCTACGCCCAGAACATCATGGCTCTTACCGAGCACTTGGCCTGGACGCTCGGCATGCGCGTGCAACGACAGCGTCAGTCTGCAGAGCAGTCTGCGTATACGGATCGCTTTAACACTCCCCAACCTGCGGTGTCCGGCCATTCGGTCGACACGCGGGAAGCCTACGAAACGGGCATGACCTATCGGACCGGCGACTGGAAACTCTATGGCCGGCTGGGAACGAGCTTCCGCTTTCCCAATACCGACGAACTGTATGGGCTGGATCCGCTTACCTGGGCTCCCGTTTTCGCCATTGGCCTGAAGCCGCAGCATGGAATCGTGTATGAGGTCGGCGCCACGAAAAAAATGACGCGGGGCAGCGTCTCCCTCAGCCTCTACCAACAGAACCTGAAGGACGAGATCACCTCCGACCCCAGTGGCGGCAACATGAACGTCGGCAAGACGCGGCGCCTGGGAAGCGAACTGAGCGCCAGGCTAAACATCACGGACGCCCTGCATGGAAACGTCGGCGTTACGCTCGAAGACGCCCAGATCCGGGCCGGTGCTTACGCGGGGCGCGAAATGCCGATGGTGCCCGGCGTCCAGGCGAGCGCGGGCTTGAGCTGGGATGCGAGCCCGGATGCGGTTTACGCCGCACGGCTGAATCATGTGGGAAAACGCCGATATGGGGATGATTACGGGAATGACGCCGGCTATCTGTCCGGCTACACGACGCTCGATCTGATGGCGAGCTGGCGAATTCGCGACTGGAAGATCGACGCCAAGATTCTCAATGCGGCCGACAGACGATATGCCGCGTCCGCAGGCTATGGTTTCAATTCCGGGACGTTTACGAACGATACGTTCTACTATCCCGCCGACGGCAGGACATTCGGCGTCGCAGCACGATACGACTTCCGGTAATCCCCGGTGTCGTCGGCCGATTCCGGAGTGATTGGGATCGGCCGAGCCGGCTGCGGGAGTCGTGCCGGTACCGGGTGTGCGGACCCGAAGCGGAGCCGATTGACCGGCCGCACGCCGCCCCCTATAGTCGCGCCATGCACGCCGAACTCGATACCCTTGAAGCCAAGATCCGCCAGGTGGCCGAGCTGTGCCACACGCTGCGGCAGGAAAACATTGCGCTACGCCAGCAGCTGCTGGCTGCGCAGCAGGACAGCAGGCAGCTGACGACCCGCCTGGATGCCGCCCGGACACGCCTGCATGCGCTGCTCGATACCTTGCCGGAGGACGTGTGATGGCCGGCCCCCGCTCGATCGAAATCAATATCCTGGGCCGCGCCTACAAGGTGGCGTGTTCGCGCGAGGAGGAATCGGCCCTGATCGCGGCGGCCGATTATCTCGACGAGAAAATGCGCGAGATCCGCGACAGCAGCAAGGTGATCGGCGCCGAACGCATCGCCATCATGGCGGGCCTCAATCTGGCGCACGACCTGCTGACCCAGGGCGGCGGCGGTCTGGTCGAGGCGGCGCGCACCCGGCTGACCCACTGCAACGCGCTGTTGGATTCCGTGCTGGAAGACCAGGACACGCTCTTCTGATCCATTCCCGAACCCGGTCCCGGCCCATCCGTGCGGTTGGGCAGCCGCATCCTTTTCGATCCCAAAATGGAATACACTAAGCACGCTCCCTGCGGTGTTCGAGGCTGGTTGCAATTTCTCTGAACCAATGCATACGTGCAAGGCTGCGGTCTATTCCGGTGCGGGTGTGCGCGTGACATGTCTCATGTGCCCAAAGCGCCTTTGATTGCGGCCGTCTTGAACCCAGGTTCAAGAGTCCGCAGCCAGTCACGGCACAGGCGGGGAGCCCTTATTCTCGATGGACAAAACCACCCTCAGACGTCAACTCAAGGCCGCACGCAGCGCGTTCAAACCGGCTGAGCGCCGGCACGCAGCGCGTGCTTCCCTGCGCCTGGCGCTGCGCCACGGGCTGTTGCTGCGGTCGCAACGGATCGGCTTCTATCTACCGCAAGGCGGCGAATTCGACGCCCATCTCCTGCTCAACCAGGCCCTCTGCATGCAGCGCGAATGCTATCTGCCTATCCTGCCGCGTCGCGGCCGGGTGATGCGCTTCGGCCGGGTGGGCCGCAACACGCGTATGCAGCCAAACCGCTACGGCATCCCCGAGCCGCTGGATGCCAAGCCGCTGCGCGCACGCCAGCTCGACCTGCTGCTGATGCCGCTGGTGGGGTTCGACAAACAGGGCTACCGGCTGGGCATGGGCGGCGGCTACTACGATGCGACGCTGGCGTTCATGCGCCACCGGCGGCTGTGGCGGAAACCGCGGCTCATCGGGATTGCCTACGAATGCCAGCAGGCGGAGACGCTGCCGCACGATCCGTGGGACATGCCACTCGACGCGGTGCTGACCGAGCGCCGGCTGCACCGCTTCATGTCAAACCCTCCCTGACGCGGGATCTAGTCGCCCAGATAGGCCTGGCGCACTGCCGGATTGGCGGACAGCTCGGCCGCCGGGCCGCTCAGCGTGACGGTGCCGTTTTCCAGCACATAGCCGCGCGCGCAGGTTTTCAGCGCCAGATGCGCATTTTGTTCGATCAGCAGCACGGCCACGCCACCCGCCGCGATCCGGCGGATGATGTCGAACACCGCCTGCACCATCAAGGGCGCCAGTCCCATGCTCGGTTCGTCCAGCAGCAGTAGACGCGGACGCGCCATCATCGCGCGTCCCAGCGCCAGCATCTGCTGTTCGCCGCCGGACAGCAGCCCGGCGAGCTGTGCGCGGCGTTCGGTCAGGCGCGGGAGCAAGGCATGGACCTGGTCGAGATCGCGCGCGATCTCGGCGCGATCGCGCCGGGCGTAGGCACCCATCATCAGGTTCTCGGCGACCGACATGCGCGGAAACACGCCGCGTCCCTCGGGCACCAGCGTCAGGCCGCGTCGCGCCACCTCGTGCGCCGGCAGCCGGGTGATCGACTGGCCGTCGAAATGCACGCTGCCGCCATGCGGCGGAAGGAGGCCGCTGACGGCCTTGAGCGTGGTGGTCTTGCCCGCGCCGTTGGCGCCGATGAGGCAGACCATTTCACCCGGCGCCACCTCCAGGCTGAGTTCACGCACCGCGTGGATGCCGCCGTAGGCGACCGACAAGCGGTTGATCGCCAGCAATGCGCTCATAGCGTTTCGTCCCCGAGGTAGGCGGCGATGACCTTGGGGTCGCGGCTGACCACGTCGGGCGTGCCTTCGGCAATTTTCACGCCGTAGTCGAGCACCGCCAGCCGGGTGCACAAGCCCATCACCAGCTTCACGTCGTGCTCGATCAGCAACAGCGTCAGTCCGTCGGCCTGCAACTGCAGCAGCAGTTCGCGCAAGGCCGCACGCTCGGCCGGATTCATCCCGGCGGCAGGTTCGTCAAGCGCCAGCAGCCTCGGTTCGGTCGCCAGCGCGCGGGCAATCTCGAGCCGGCGCTGATCGCCGTAGGGCAGGTTCTTGGCCAGGCGATGGGCGTGCTGCGCAATCCCCACGCGCTTGAGCAAGGCATGGGAGCGTTCGCGCGAATCGGCTTCCTCGCGACGCGTGCCGGGCAGGCGCAACACCGCACCGACGACGCCGCTGGTGGTGCGCGCATGGCGGCCGACCAGCACGTTCTCGAGCGCGGTCATTTCCGCGAACAGGCGGATGTTCTGGAAGGTGCGCGCCAGGCCTGCGTGCAGTACCTGGTGCGGCTTGCGGCCGTCAATCCGCCGGCCGTACAGCCGGATCTCGCCATGGTTGATCGAATACAGTCCGGTGAGCGCATTGAACAAGGTGGTCTTGCCCGCGCCATTGGGGCCGATGAGGCCGAATATCTCGCCCGTGTGAACCTGCAGCGAAATATCGGAGAGCGCCTGCAAGCCGCCAAATGCCTTGCTTACGCCTGAAACCGTCAACAGCGGCGTCGATCCTGCATCGAGTTTGCCCGATGGGGAGGGAGCGGCCTTGGGTGCACTCATCCCTGCGCGTCGGCAAATTCGCGTCGGCGGCGCGTCGAGGGCAGGAGCCCGGCGGGACGGTACAGCATGACCGCAACCAGCGCCACGCCGAACAGCAGCATGCGCAGATCCGCCGGATCGATATAGATCTGGCCGAACAGGTTGCGCTGCCAGTCGCCGGTATAACGCAGCGCCTCGGGCAGCAGCGTCAGCACCACCGCGCCGAAGATCACGCCGGGAATATGTCCCATGCCGCCAAGGACGATCATGCACAGGATCATGATCGACTCCATGAGGTTGAACGACTCGGGGCTGATGAAGCCCTGGAAGCTGGCGAACAGGCCGCCCGCCAGGCCGCCGAAGGTGGCGCCCATGGCGAACGCCAGCAGCTTCAGGTTGCGCGTGTTGATGCCGGTCGCAGCGGCAGCGATCTCGTCCTCGCGGATGGCCACCCAGGCGCGACCGATGCGCGAATCTTCCAGTCGCATCGAAATGAAGATCACCATCAGCGTGAACAGCAGGAACAGATAGTAGGTGAGATGGATGCCGGTGAAGGTATAGCCGAATAGGGCATGCGACTGGCTCAGGTCGAAGCTGCCGAGGCGTACCGGATCGATCAGGTTGATGCCTTGCGGGCCGTTGGTGATGTTGACCGGCGCATTCAGGTTGTTCAGGAAAATGCGGATGATCTCGCCGAAGCCCAGCGTGACGATGGCGAGGTAATCGCCGCGCAGCCGCAGGGTGGGCGCACCCAGCAAGACGCCGAACAGCGCGGCCAGCGCGGCGCCCAGCGGCAGGACCGCCCAGAACGGCAGGTGCAGGCCGAAATGCGGGCTGGAGAGCCAGGCATAGACGTACGCGCCCAAGGCATAGAACGCGACGTAGCCGAGGTCGAGCAGGCCGGCGTAGCCGACGACGATGTTCAGTCCCAGCGCCAGGATGACATACAGCAGCGCAAGATCGAGCAGCCGTACCCACGAACGCCCCAACCCGGCGTCGACCAGGAAAGGCAGCAGCGCCAGCCCCAACGCCAGCAAGCCGAACGTCAGCCAGCGCGACCGTGTTTTATTCAAGCTAAGCACGCTCGACAACACGCGCTCCCAACAGGCCCGAGGGACGGAACACCAGCACCGCGATCAGCACGAAGAATGCGAACACGTCCTGGTAATTGCTGCCGAGGAAGCCGCCGGTCAGGTCGCCGATGTAACCCGCGCCGAAGGACTCGATCAGCCCCAGCAGCAGGCCGCCGAGCATTGCCCCGCCCAGATTGCCGATGCCCCCCAGCACCGCCGCCGAGAAGGCCTTGAGGCCGAGCAGGAAGCCCATGTAGTAGTGCGCCAGACCGTAATACGCGCTGACCATGACCCCGGCCACCGCCGCCAGCGCCGAGCCGATCGCGAAGGTGGCGGCGATCACCCGGTTGACGTCCACCCCCATCAGGCTTGCCACCTGGCGCGACTGTGCGGTGGCGCGCATGGCCCGGCCAAGCCGGGTCTTCTGCACCATCAGGATCAGCAGCAGCATGATGGCCGTGGCCAGCAGCAGAATGGCAATCTGCACGTCGGTGATCGACGCGCCGTAGAGCGTGTGCCGGCCCTGCGGCAGGATGGCGGGAAAGGGAATGTATTGCTTGCCCCAGATCAGCATGGCGACGTTCTGCAGGATGATCGACACGCCGATTGCCGTGATCAGCGGGGCCAGGCGCGGCGCATGCCGCAGCGGCCGGTAGGCGACACGCTCGATCAGGAGGCCCAGCGCCACGCACACCGGAATCGCCACCACCAGCCCCGCGCCCAGCACCAGCACGCCCGGCAGCCCTGGCGCCGCCAGCGCGAGGGCGCCGATCACGGACAGCGCCACCATCGCCCCCATCATGGTGATCTCGCCGTGGGCGAAATTGATGAGTTCGAGTATGCCGTACACCATGGTGTAGCCCAGCGCCACCAGCGCGTAGACGCTGCCGAGCACCAGGCCGTTGATGAGTTGTTGCAGGAAGATGTCCATCTGTGCGCCTGCTGAGACCCGGTTGAATTCAGCTCAGCTTACTTGCCGCTTTGCACGGTTTCGAGCGTTTGCCACTTGCCATTCTTCACCTGATACAGCGTCACCGCACCACCGGCGAGATCGCCCTTGGCATCGAAGCGGATGTGGCCGGTCACGCCTTGATAATCGGTCTTCGGCAGTTCGGCCAGATATTTGGCGGGGTCGCTGGAGTCGGCGCGCTTCATTGCGGCGACCAGCACGTGCATGGCGTCGTAGGCATAAGGGGAATAGTTCTGGATCTGGCCGTATTTGGCTTCGAACTTGGCCTTGAACGCGCTGCCACCGGGCATCGCGTCGAGCGGCAGGCCAGGGTTGGACGCCATCGCGCCCTCGGCAGCGGCGCCGGCCAGGTCGATGAAATTGGGTGTCTGCGCGCCATCGCCGCCGAGGAATTTCGCCTTCATGCCGAGCTGTTTCATCTGCTTGATCATGGGTGCGGCCTGCGGATCCATCCCGCCGAAGAACACCAGGTCGGGCGATTTGCCCTTGATCGAGGTGAGGATCGCCATGAAGTCAGTCGAGCGGTCGGACGTATATTCGCGTGCCACCACGTCGCCGCCGGCCGCCTTGGCCGCTTTCTCCACTTCGTCGGCCAGGCCCTGGCCGTAGGCGGTACGGTCGTCGATGATGGCAATGCGTTTCGCGCCCAGTTTGGTCACCGCATAGTCGCCCAGCACGGTCCCCTGCTGCGCATCGTTGGTCATCACGCGGAAAGCCGTCTTGAACCCCGACGCCGTGTAGGCCACGGCGGTGGCCGACGGTGAAATCTGCGGAATGCCGTTATCGAAATAAATCTTGGAAGCCGGGATCGTGGCGCCCGAATTGAGGTGGCCGATCACGCCGACCACGCCTTCGTCGACCAGCTTCTGCGCCACGGTGGTGGCGGTTTTGGGATCGGCCGCGTCATCCTCGCTGCGCATTTCGAGCACGACCTTCTTGCCGCCCAGCGTGAGGCCGGCGGCATTGATTTCGTCCAGCGCCATGCGCGCGCCGTTTTCGTTGTCCTTGCCCAGATGCGCCTGCGGGCCGGTGAGGGGGGAGGCCTGGCCGATCAATACCACCTGGCTATCGCCATTCTGCTGCGGCTTGTCGCCACATCCTGCGACCAGCACTGCCGCTGCCATCACCCAAGCCAGCCTTTGACCCGTCATCTCGGTCTTCTCCGCAATCAAACTGAAACGTGGAATTTATACCACAAAGCCAGCGGCGGCCGGCTTTCCAGCCGCCCGGAAAGCAAAGGCCGGCGTAAACGCCGGCCTTTGCTTTCGATCTGGATCGTTCGTCGAAAATTATTTCAGGGTCAGAATCCAGGAAACGATCTTCTCGGCGTCTTCGTTGCTGACCTGCGGGTTCGGCGGCATGGGAATCTGGCCCCATACGCCCTTGCCGCCGGCCTTCACCTTGGCGACCAGATGGGCTTTCGCGCCCTTGTCGCCCGCATATTTCTTGGCGACATCCTTGTAGGCCGGGCCGACGATCTTCTTGTCCACGCCATGGCAGGACAAACAGGCGTTCTTCTGAGCCAGGGCCATGGCCGCAGCCGGGTCATCCGCCGGGTCATCCGCAGAGGCTGCTACGCCGGACATCAACAGCAGCGCAGCAGACGCTGCGGTCATCATCAACTTGTTCATCATTCTTACAGTCTCCGTGGAAATCGGGTTGGGCGCGTTTGAGACATCATCGCGTCTGCAATATTAAGGGAAATCCCTTTCCACGCAAGGCAGGGGCTTGAGTATTTGCTACCAAGCCCTGGGGGTAGAGTTATTCGCGTTCGATCAGTTCGCGGTAAGCATGCCAGCTGGCATGCCCCAGCCACGGGAATATCACCGCCATCGCAATGAAATCGGTTGCCATGCCGATCACGACCAGACCCGCGATCAACACACCCCACAACAGCATCACCGGGAAATTCAGCCGGGTCGCCATGAAACTGGTAACCAGTGCCGTGGCGAAATCGACCTTGCGGTGCAGCAGCATGGGCAGCGAGACCACGGAGAAACTGAACACCATCAAGGCCAGCATGCCGCCGAACGCCAGGTAGGCCAGTACGAAATCGGTGTGCTGCTGCACCGCGGACAGGCTCAGCAACTCGGACAGGCCGCCGATGCCCGACCCGTTCAGGAACAGTCCGACCAGAATGGCCGAGATGCGCTCCCAGACGGAGAGCACGAATACCAGCGTCAATGCAAACAACCCCAGCGAAGCGGGATAGGCGCGCCACGACAGCAAGGGGACGAAGAGGCTCGGCAGCTTGTGGTGGTGCTCCAGGCGGTGGCTGACGCAATAAAACACCGTGGCCAGCACCGGTGCGATGAACAGGAAACCCGAGGTCAGCGCCATCGCAAGGTGCGGCTTGTCTTCCGCCGCATGCACCAGGCCGTATCCCAGCAGGGCAAACACCACGCCATAAAAGAGGCTCAGCGGCCATGCCTTGGCCATGTCCTGCATGCCCGCACGCAGCCAGTGGAAAGGCTGTTCGAAAGTCACACTGCGGATGGCCGGCAGATTCATGCGCGCGGCCTGCGGATGGAAAACCGGGTGTTCAGTATGTGTGCTCATGCTTGCTCCTGATGACAGACAGACTGTTTCTTTGATAGCAGGCGGCGGCACGGGTTCCTAATAGCAAATGCTGATACAGCCCTTATTCCAGAACGCCATCCAGGTCGGTCACCGGCGGCTGGCAGGCGGTGCCGCTGCAGACCCAGGCCGTGGGACGATCGGGCGCCGGTTTCGCCAGCGCATCGGGCAGGGCCAGACCATTGGGCAGGCTCAGCATCAGGTCGTGCGCGCCGAGTCGCGGCGTCAGCGCGCACGCCCACGCGTGCAAGGCGGATGCCGGGCCGCGCAGCAAAATCACGCGCGGCGGCACCAGGGATTCTTCGAGCACGGCCAGCAGCGTGGGATACGCGATCGGCTGCTGGATCAGGTGTGCATGGAACACGTTCAGGCAGCGTGCGCTGGCGTCGAGGTAGCGCGCTTCGCCGAGCAGATGGCCAAGCCGCTGCAGGGCGAAGGCCGCCACGCCGTTGCCCGAAGGCGTCGCGTTGTCGTAGCCGGGCTTGGGACGCGTGATGAGCGCCTCGTGGTCATGGCTGGTGAAGAAAAAACCGCCCGCCTCGGCATCCTCGAAATGCATCAGCAGCGCATCGGCGAGCTCGCGCGCCCAGGCCATGTCGGTTTCGCGGTAGCCGGCCTGCAGGCTTTCCAGCAGCGCATCGAGCAGGAAGGCGTAGTCGTCGAGATAGGCGTTCAGCCGCGCCGCGCCGTGCTTGGTGCTGGCGAGCAGGCGCCCGTCGCGCCACACATTCCGATGCAGGAAGTCGACCGCATCCTGGGCCGCATCGACCCAGTCGGGACGCGCCATCACCCGCCCGGCATGCGCCAGCCCGGCGATCATCAGCGCGTTCCAGCTGGTGAGCTGCTTGTCGTCGCGCCCGGGACGCACGCGCGTCTCGCGTGCGGCAAACAGCTTGACCTGCGCATCCGCCAGCCGCGCCGCGGCAACTTCGCCGCCCAAGCCCAGCTCGGCCGCAACCTCGGCCAACGGGCGCGCCAGGACGGGATTCCAATGCGCGTTCTCGAAATTGGGCGGCCCGTCGAAACCGTATACCGGCGCCGCCACGGCGTATTCCTCGGGCGTCAGCAGCGCGCGGACCTCATCAGGCGTCCATACGTAAAACCTGCCTTCATGGCCTTCGCTGTCGGCATCCAGCGCCGAATAGAACCCGCCCTGCGGGGCGTGCATTTCACGCAGCAGCCAGCCGACGATGCCTTCCGCCGTGTCCCGGAACAAGGTCTCGCCGGTCAGCGCCCAGGCGTCGGCATACAGATGCAACAACGGGCCATTGTCGTAGAGCATTTTTTCGAAGTGCGGGATGATCCACTGCTCGTCGACCGAGTAACGGCAGAACCCGCCGCCAAGCTGGTCGACCACCCCGCCCGACGCCATCTTGCGCAGCGAGAACAGCGCCATCTCGCGCGCCTGCGCATTGCCGCTTCTTTGCGCCTCGCGCAACAGGAAGAACAGCTCGCCGGGACGCGGGAACTTGGGCGCACGCGAGAAACCGCCCCACACCGGATCGAAGGCCTGCGCGAGGTCGCGCACGGCCTGGGCGAGCGGCGCATCGGTCCGTGCCTGTTGCATGCCCGCATCCGGCTGCTGCTGCGCGAGCGCGGCGCGCACCGCCTCGTTCTGCGCCAGCACTTCGCCGCGTCGTTCGTGCCAGGCGCGTGCGACGTTTTCCATCAGGTCGATGAAGCCGGGCAACTGGTAGCGCGGCGTCTTGGGAAAATAGGTGCCGGCGAAGAACGGCGTCTGGTCGGGCGTCAGAAACACCGTCAGCGGCCAGCCGCCGCCGCGCTGGGTCAGGAGCTGGTGCGCCGTCTGGTAGATCTGGTCGAGATCGGGGCGCTCCTCGCGGTCGACCTTGATGTTGACGAACAGGCGGTTCATCACCGCCGCCACGTCCGCATCCTCGAAGCAGTCGTGCGCCATCACGTGGCACCAGTGGCAGGCCGAATAGCCGATCGACAGCAGGATGGGCTTGTCCTCGCGGCGTGATTTTTCCAGGGCTTCCTCGCCCCACGGGTACCAGTCGACCGGGTTGTCGGCGTGCTGCAGCAGGTAGGGACTGGGTTCGGTAGCTAGACGGTTGGGCATGGCGGCAGAGCCTCGCAGACTAATAGTTGATTAAATCAGTCAACAATTGTACGCTTGCTGCAATCCCGAACAAAAGCAGGAGCCCCCATCATGTCCCAGGAATTATTCGCCGCCGCCCAGTCGGGCGATACCGCCCAGATCAAAACCCTGCTCGAGGCCGGCGCCGATCACGCCGCTGTCGACGAAGCCGGCGAAACCGCATTGATGCACGCTGCGCACGCCGGCCATGTCGCCGCGGTGCAACTGCTGATCGCCGCCGGCGCCGACGTCAACGCCAAGTCGCCGCAAGGCTGGACGGCGCTCGCCAAGGCCGCCTACAACAGCGAAACCGAACGCGGCTACGTCGAGGTCATCGAAGTGCTGCACGAGGCGGGCGCCTCGCTCGACGAACGCATCTTCTTCGGCATCACGCCGCTGATGCTGGCGGCCGGCGGCGGCGACGCCCCGGTCGTGGAATGGCTGATCAACACCGGGGCCGACGTGCTCGCCGCCAACGAGGGGGGCCGCACCGCGCGCATGATGGCGGACGACAAGTTCTATGTGGATGTGATCAACCTGCTGCACGAAGCCGAGCAACAACTGGGCGTATCGGTAGACGGCTCGTGCTCGTCAACCCGGGGGGTGGCCAAACCCCAGGTCGTCAACCTGATGAAGCCGACCACGCACTGACGTGCGCGGGGCTGGCCGGGGCGCCTAGCGGTCCAGCCAATCGATCAGTCCCTGCCACTGTTCCACGTCGCGCTCGGCGATGTGGGGCGGCAGGTCGAACAGGCTCTTGCCCTCGAACGCGGCGTTGACGTAATGCTGGGTGTTGCGCAGATGCGCCAGCACCGGCAGGTCCTGCTGTGCCATGAACTGTTCCAGCGTGACGCCGGCGCGCGTGCGCGGATCCACGCGCATCCCCACCACACCGACAAAGGCATGGCCCTTGCGCACCGCCTTTTCGGCATGCAGCGCGGCGAGGAAATCCTGGCTGGCGCGAATGTCGAACAGCGACGGCGCGATCGGCACCGCCACCTTGTGCGCCAGCTTCAGCGCGCGTTCGAGACTCTTT
Source organism: Thiobacillus denitrificans (assembly GCA_002343685.1). GTDB lineage: Bacteria > Pseudomonadota > Gammaproteobacteria > Burkholderiales > Thiobacillaceae > Thiobacillus > Thiobacillus denitrificans_A. The sequence goes on from DDRS01000032.1 coordinate 22,052, forward strand.
CCATGCAGCCCGGCGGGTGAATCGATCACCAGCCAGTCGCTGTCCGCCTTCTGGCCTTCGCGCATCAGTTCGATCTCCGGCAAAGCCCCATCGCGCATCGCCAGCCACTGGGTGGCGGACTTCTGCCGGTCGAGATCGAGCAAGGCGACGCGTTGACCCTGCGCCGCCAGATAGCCGGCAAGATTGGTCGACAACGTCGTCTTGCCGCTGCCGCCCTTGGGGTTGGCCACCAGAATCACGCGCATACCGCTTTCTCCCTTTGGTTACATCGCTTCCACGCTGTACGTCACGGACATCGTATGCGTTTCGCCCGGCGCCACGGTGACGACATTGTCCATCGCGTTGGCCGATTCGACGCACACCATTTCGCGCCAGCCGGCACCGGATTTGCCCTTGCCCATGTCGCCCATCTTCTCGGCTTTCTCGGTCCACGGCGTCCACACGATGGTCGACTGCGAACCGGTCTTGGCCACGCGGATGCGGCGATTGAGGCCCGCATCCTCGATCACGCAATCGGCCGGGGTGTTGACGTAGACCCGGTCGACCTCGCCGTTGAAGCCGATGGCCCCGCTCTGTTTCCGGGTGGCGAAGTTGTCGACCTTGTCGTGGTAGGTCGCGCCTTCCAGCCCGGCGACCTTGACCGCGCCGATGTCGCTGATGTGGAAATAGGTATGCAGCGCTTCGCCGATCTGGATCGGCGAAGCCCCCGTGTTGGTGGTGGCCAGATGCATCTCCAGTTTGTCGCCGACGATGACCGTCAGCATCAGCCGCGTGGCATGCGGCCATTGCGCGCGGGTCTGTTCGTTGTCCGCCAGTTGCAGGGTGATCTCGGTCTTGGCGTCGTTGCGCTTGCGGCTGCCGGTCACGGTCCACGGCACCGTGCGCGCGAAGCCATGCGCGGGGAACGAGGCCTCGCTGGCGTGCGCGCCGAACCACGGCCAGCACACCGGCGCCCCGCCGCGGATGGATTTGCCCGGCGCGAACTTGGCGGCGTCGGACACCCACACCACCGGCGTGTGCTGCGACTTGGGACGGAAGCTCACCACGTGCGCGCCCTGCAGGCAGATCGTCGCGCGGCCGCCGTGGTTGTCGATGTCGGCGTACGTGAGCCCCCCGGCGCCGACGCGGAAGCTCAGCTGGCCGGGAATGGCGAAGCGCGCCAGCGGATCGGCATGCGCCTGCGCCTCGGTCGGATGTTCGACCAGGCTGACGTCGCGCACCGCGCCGAACGCGGCCGAGGTCGCCATCGCCGCATAGGCGCGCAGTGCAGGCGAGACCTCGCGCGCACGGTTGACCGGTTTCCAGGCCAGCGCACCCTTGGCGTCCATCGCGGCACGGCGGCGGTCGAGTTCGGCGTCGCTCACCGCGACCTTGATCGTGCGATGGGGAATGTCGATCTCGATGCGGTCGCCCTCTTCCACCAGGCCGATGGCGCCGCCCTCGGCTGCTTCCGGCGAGGCGTGGCCGATCGACAGGCCCGAGGTGCCGCCGGAGAAGCGGCCGTCGGTGATGAGCGCGCAGACCTTGCCGAGGCCCTTGGATTTCAGGTACGAGGTCGGGTACAGCATTTCCTGCATGCCGGGGCCGCCGCGCGGGCCTTCGTAGCGGATCACCACCACGTCGCCGGGCTTGATGTGGTCGCCGAGGATGGCGTCGACCGCGGCGTCCTGCGATTCGAACACGCGCGCCGGACCGGAGAAAGTCCAGATGCTCTCGTCCACGCCCGCCGTCTTGACGATGCAGCCGTCCAGCGCGAGGTTGCCGTACAGCACGGCCAGCCCGCCGTCCTTGGAGTAGGCATGCGCGATGTCGTGGATGCAGCCGTTCACGCGGTCATCGTCGAGCTTGGCGAAGCGGCGGTCCTGCGAGAACGCGGTCTGCGTCGGCACGCCGCCGGGCGCGGCGCGGAAGTAGTCCTTGACGTCCTTGTTGCTGGTGCGGCGGATGTCGTAGACGTCGATCTGTTCGCCGAGCGATTTCATCAGCACGGTCGGCACCTCGCGATGCACCAGCCCGCCGCGCTCCAGTTCGCCGAGGATCGCCATCACGCCGCCGGCGCGGTGCACGTCTTCCATGTGATAGGTCTGGATCGACGGCGCGACCTTCGACAGGTGCGGCACGCGGCGGCTCATGCGGTCGATGTCCTGCATCGTGAAGTCGACGCCGGCCTCGTGTGCGGCGGCCAAGAGGTGCAGCACGGTGTTGGTCGAGCCGCCCATGGCGATGTCGAGGGCGATGGCGTTCTCGAACGCGTCAAAGCTGGCGATCGCGCGCGGCAGCACCGTGGTGTCGCCGTCTTCGTAGTAGCGCCGCGCATTCTTCACGATCAGGCGGCCGGCGGCGAGGAACAGATTCCGGCGGTCGGCGTGGGTCGCCAGCAGCGAGCCGTTGCCGGGCAGACTCAGGCCCAGCGCCTCGGTCAGGCAGTTCATCGAGTTGGCGGTGAACATGCCCGAGCACGAGCCGCAGGTCGGGCAGGCCGAGCGTTCGAGCTGCTCGACCTTCTCGTCGCTGAACTTGGCGTCGGCCGCCGACACCATGGCGTCGACCAGGTCGAGCTTGATGGTCTGCTTGTCCCACACCACCTTGCCCGCCTCCATCGGCCCGCCGGAGACGAACACGGTCGGAATGTTGAGGCGCAGCGCGGCGTTGAGCATGCCGGGGGTGATCTTGTCGCAGTTGGAGATGCACACCAGCGCGTCGGCGCAGTGCGCGTTGACCATGTACTCGACCGAATCGGCGATCAGGTCGCGGCTCGGCAGCGAATACAGCATGCCGCCGTGGCCCATGGCGATGCCGTCGTCGACCGCGATGGTGTTGAATTCCTTGGCCACGCCGCCGGCCGCCTCGATCTCGCGCGCCACCAGCTGGCCCATGTCCTTCAGGTGCACGTGGCCCGGCACGAACTGGGTGAACGAGTTGGCGATCGCGATGATCGGCTTGTTGAAGTCGCCGTCCTTCATGCCGGTGGCGCGCCACAGTGCGCGCGCCCCCGCCATGTTGCGGCCACGGGTGGTAGTCCAGGAACGATAGTCAGGCATGTTGGTCACTCAGGCAATCTATAATCAGCCAGCCATTTTACCCGCGCTTTGACCTCCCCGAATCCCACCTTCTGAATCCCGACCCCGACCCATGCTCGTCCATCCCCAATTCGACCCTGTCGCCCTGCAGCTTGGGCCGCTCGCCATCCACTGGTACGGCCTCATGTACCTCGTCGCCTTCGTCCAGGTGATCCTGCTCGGGCGCTGGTGCATCGCGCACCGGCCATGGACCGGCTGGGACGCCAAAATGCTCGACGACGTGCTGTTCTACGGCGTGCTCGGCGTCATCCTCGGCGGCCGGCTCGGCTACGTGCTCTTCTACAAGCCCGGCGACTATTTCGCCCACCCGCTCGACATCTTCAAGGTATGGGAAGGCGGCATGAGCTTTCATGGCGGCTTTCTCGGCGTCATCATCGCGATGGCGCTGTTCTCGCACCGCCACAAGCTGCGCTGGCTCGCCGTCACCGACTTCATCGCCCCGCTGGTCCCGCTCGGGCTCGCCGCCGGCCGGCTCGGCAACTTCATCAACGGCGAACTGTGGGGACGCGCCACCGACCTGCCCTGGGCCATGATCTTCCCGCAGGCGGGCGACGGCATCCCGCGCCACCCGTCCCAGCTCTACGAATTTGCCGGCGAAGGCCTGCTGCTGTTCGCCATCCTGTGGCTCTATTCGCGCAAGCCGCGTCCGGTCGGCGCCGTCTCCGGCGTGTTCCTGATCGGCTACGGCAGCCTGCGCTTCCTCGCCGAATTCGCCCGCGAGCCCGACAGCTTCCTCGGCCTGCTGGGGCTGGGGCTTTCCATGGGGCAATGGCTTTCCATGCCGATGATCGTCGCCGGCCTCATCATGCTGCGCTGGTCGCTGCGGCGCGCATGATCGTCCGCCTCTGGAAGGGATTCGGCTGGCTCGGCGTCGCCGCCGCCCTGGTGCTGTCGCTGACGCCGCCCGTGATCAACGAAGCCGGCCACACCGACAAGATCGTGCACCTGACCGGTTACGCCGTGCTGATGTTCTGGTGGGCGCAGATCGTCGTCCGCCGCCGCTGGCGGCTCGCCCTGGCCGTCGTGCTGTTCGGCGCCGCCATCGAGTTGCTGCAAGGCCTCACCCCGGATCGCGACCCCGATGTATTCGACGCGCTGGCCAACACCGGCGGCGTCCTGCTCGGCTGGTTCGCCGCCCGCCTGCTCCCCAACCTCCCGGACACCCTCGGAAAGCTCTTCCGGCCCCGCTAGAAACGAGGCTATAATCCGCCGCACTGGGGCGGTAGCTCAGCTGGGAGAGCGTCGCGTTCGCAATGCGAAGGTCGGGAGTTCGATCCTCCTCCGCTCCACCAACAGATAATCCAGAGAAGCCCATCAAAGGCCGCAAACCTCAAAATCAAAGGTTGCGGCCTTTTTTTACGTCCAATATCATCCCGCACTGCCCATTGCAATCCGGGGGTAACTGGGTGTAACGACGCAGCCAGCGAAGGGAGTTACGGTAATTCGGTTGCGGCACGAAATTACAGACCAAAGAACACCCTTCTGTCTTCAGACTTGTGTAAGTCGTGCTTGGCGATGTGCCTGTGCTTCGGTTCCACTACTTCAGATTTGAGCCTAAATGGAAGGTCATCTATGCAAATCTCTGCGACTACAGCGCTTAAATCTTTCTCATAACAGTCGCTTAGCACCTTGAGGTTTGTGGACGGGAAGCTGTCCTTGAATTCCTTGTTGTACTGCGGACAGAAGTACCTGATCAGTGATGCTTCATACAGAGTGGTTCGCTCTGCCTCACTAGTGTTGAAGAGCTTGTCCAAGCCGGACCTGATCCTGACGCCATCCTCGTCTTTACTCTTTGCGAAGGGATTAAAGATCGTAAAAAGCTGGTTTTTAGGCTGGATCGACAGAAGCAGCAGCGTGAGGCGATGGCCTTCCGGCACGCCGAGCAAGGAAATGCGCTGTAGCGTTTCGTGTTTAAGGAGGCGGTCCAGTGCATTCCTGGATCCGTCCTGGCCGTATGCTTGGCCGATGTATTTGACGCTAAAGTCGATCATCCCTGTTTTCGAACTTAGGTGCTGCGAAAGGTCATTTGCGTCTGGCCAGTACCTCCCGCCAGAAACATCTTCCAAGTAGTAATTACCTTCCTCGTTTTTTAACTCTAAGCCTTCAAGCAGCTTAGACGATATAGTGTGGCTAGCGCCTAGTACTTCAAATTCTATATGGAGTTCATCGTTATTCTGGTGCGCGCCCACCAGGGTTATGCGCGGCACGAATCCAATGAGGTAGATGTGGCATGACTCAATCACGGACATCAGAGGCGCGAGGGACTCCCTGTCGTATATCCCCTCCGCTGGAAGCGTGCAGAAGCTGGCTGCGTACATTCCTAGAGCATGCTCGACATCGAACATGGCATTCTCAAGGCGCTGTCTGGGCGAGGCAGGATTTTCAGGTTGATTGTTCATTGATTTCCAAAAGTTACGTTGATGGAGCTAGACACCCCGCCCTTAGGGCGCACCCCCAATGCGGATTTTGAAAATTCCGCGATGCCTAAGTCTTGCGCCCCTTGGACTTGTGTCAATAACTGTACCCAATTGACTACTGGTCAGATGCAAGCATATGAAACGAACCATACTCAAAGCTCTTCTGAGTCCAAGTCGAAGGGCAAATCCAATTTCCGAAACACTTCTCTACCATGTTGCCTTAGCAAGGTATTGATAAAGCTTTTCTCAATCGACCATGCAAAAGCGAGTTCTCCACGGAGTTTGGGAACATCGTCAATGTCAAGCCGAGCTTGCGAAAATCTATATAGTTCGGAGCGCAGCCGGCGTTTTTTGTCCCTTCCAAGTGAAACAGCGCCTTCTGGTGTCAATACCAGACCGACGAGAACACGTTTAAAAGCCTTTGAAGTCGAAACGGTTTTCGAAGAATTTATTACCAACTTTGGATATTCGAGACTTTCACACACAGCTTGAACTTGCTTAGAAATTTCAGACAACACTTCCTTCTTATTTGTCGAAAATGCTAAGTCATCCGCATATCTCGTATAGGCAACTCTATGGGTCCTGCATAGCTGAACAATTTTTTTATCGAACTTATATAGGAGTACATTTGATAAAAGTGGCGAGGTAGGAGCTCCAATTGAAAGGCACAAATCACCATTTACCTTGTTTCTCCAGCAAACCAATAGGCTAACCAAACGCGCATCATTGGCCGACATTTTTGCCACCTCGACGAGATACCTCCGGACATCAGAAACTGAGATCGAGGGAAAGAAATTCGAGAAATCCAATTTCAACAGAAATCTATTTTTCGCATGGACAGCAGCATGGTCCGCGATCGATCTGCCTTCACGATAAGCCATCGCGACCTTGTGCACAGGCAAGGTCGCGAGAACGTTAGCAATTAACCAACGTTGAATAACTTTTACTTCTGGCGAGGGTTGTGCAATTGTGCGGTATTGATTCGGCTGTCGCTTCGGGATTCGATAAACCTTGTATCTGTACTGCGCAGTTGAGATGACATCGCGCAATTCATCAGCAGAAAAAGGCAATTCCTTTAGCATTTTCTCGAGGAGGCTCATGCCACACCCCCATCCTTGATTACTAATTCATGTACATTTTTTCGAAATTGATCCTTTTGAATCTCCCCCCATATTAGAGCTTTGGCTTTTCCCCTGTTAAAAGCCCGGGCTCCTGTTTTTGATGTGTAGTCGACATACATCTTCCTAAATTTACCAGGCAAAAAATACTCGTTATTGCCATATGGCTTACGAATAATTAACCCGACTTTCTCAAGCACATACAGAATCTGATTCAATCGTGGAAAGCTCATCTGTTTTCCAAAATGAGCCATCAAAATTTGAAGTTCAGAGATCTGGATTACTGAGAAAAGATTGACCAGATCGAGAATTAGTAAGATTTGATGCTGAATATTTTCGCTCTTGAAGCCTTCACTGCTGTTTGGTCGCCCCCTTTTCAGATCCAGCGTATTAACGACGACAGGAATGTGTGGGCCAAATTGATCAGGCTTTACGTTAGGAATCACGCATACGCTATGCGGATACTTCTGCGTTTCTTTTATGCTGCGTATCGGCCCCAAACTTATAAATGATTTTTTTGGGTGATGGTTATCTGTAACGACGACAATTAGACGTTCTCCGAGTGAAGAAATTTGAGAAAACGCTCCAAGCTCCGCGATTGCACCTGGCGATTCAAGGAAGACCAGCACAGCGCTGGTTAAATACCCCAAGTCCATCTCGAATAAGAGAAGGTCAGAATACGTATCGAAATCGCTCCAATCGTCGTAGTTTTCAGGCAGCAGCAACAGCTCTTTGAGTTCCGGACGATGCTCTAATATCCACCGATGGAAAGCATCCCTTTGACTCTTTGGCTTTGATTGTCTTTTCTTTAGGGGAACAGGCCCACCGAATATTGCGATGAACTCTGGAAAAGAAACGACAGTCGCCTTATTGGGGTCGACTGTCTGGATGAAAGAATTTATCGTTTTTAGTGTCATAGGTAGGCTCAGCTACCTTAAATTACAGGCACGAAGACGGACACGCGCCCAAGGGAGCGACTCCGGAGCGGATTGGGCGCGTGGCCGTCTTCGTGCCGTCGATGTCGCTCAATCAATTGCTGTCTGGCGATACGCCCGACAATGGCATGTTAGAAAACTAACCACCACAATCGCGTAACTGAGTTAAAGGCATTATGTGATTGTTGGCCATGGATGGCAATGGATGCCGTTAGACAGACGCCGATCTGGCCAGCGCGGCTGTTCGTGTAACTCCAGCAGAATTATGGGGTACGCCTATCCACAGAAGGCTGGCAATTTCTGCATACGATAACCAGGATTGTGTGCAGCTATATAACTTGCAACGCCTCAGTCGGCGTAAGTGGCTGCCGATTCCGAAACGTTCACACCCGCCCGCAGCAACGCCTGGAATTCCTCTGCGGGCAACGGACGACTGAAAAGATAGCCTTGCCCCATGTGGCAGCCGGCTTTTTCCAGCGCCTGCTTCTGTTCTTCCGTCTCGATGCCTTCGGCGATCGTGTCTTTGTCGAGGGCGTGGGCCAGGGCGATGATGGAGCGGACGATCGCGCTGTCTTCCGATTCGTCGACCACACCGTCGACGAAGTTCTTGTCGATCTTGATCGTGTCGGCGGGAAGCCGTTTCAGATAGCTCAGCGACGAGTAGCCCGTTCCGAAGTCGTCGATGGCGATACGGACGCCGATGCGCTTGAGAGCACCGAGCACCTCGACGCTGGACTCGGCGTCGAGCATCGCGGCGCCTTCGGTGATTTCCAGCTCCAGGCGCGACGGCGGCAGGTGGCAGCCGCCGATGACGGAGGTGACCTTGCCCAGCAGGTCCGGATCCTGGAACTGGCGTGTGGAAAGATTAACCGCCATGCTCAGATCGAATCCCTGGTCGAGCCAGGCCTTGGCCTGCGCGCAGGCGGTTTTCAATACCCATTCGCCCAGCGGCAGGATGAGCCCGGACTCCTCGGCGACCGGGATGAACTGGGCGGGATGGTGTTCGACGCCGTCGGTGTCGCGCCAGCGCAGCAAGGCTTCGGCGCAGATGATGCGGCCCGATTCCAGGTCGACGATCGGCTGGTAGTGGAGCCTGAACTGCTGTTTGACCAGCGCGTCGCGCATTTTCGCTTCGAGCGTCAGCCGCTGCTGCAGCCGTTCGCCGAGGCCCGCCTCGAAGCAGGCAAAGCCGCTGCGGCCCAGGCGCTTCGCTTCGTACATGGCCGTGTCGGCGTGCTTGAGCAAAGTTTCGCGGTCGGTGCCATGGTCGGGGAAGAAGGCCAGGCCGATGCTGCAGGACATTTTCAATCGATGCTGGGCCACCTGGAACGGCGCTTCGAATACCACGATCAGGCGTTGCGCCGTCCGCGCGGCGGCGGCGGGTGGGCAGTCGGGCAGGATGATCAGGAACTCGTCGCCGCCCAGGCGCGCCAGCATGTCGTGATGGCGCAGCGTGGCGGCCGTCCGTTTGCCGACTTCGGCCAGGAGCTGGTCGCCGATGCCGTGTCCGAGCGTGTCGTTGATGTCCTTGAAGCGATCGAGATCGAAAAACATGATCGAGAAGGGGCGGCCGCTCGCCTTGGCGGCCCGGATCTGGTGTTCCAGAAGCTCTTCCGCGCCTGCGCGGTTGGTGAGCCCCGTCAGCGAATCGCGCCGGGCCTGGCTCAGGAGTTCGTCGCTGTGTTGCCGCTCGTGGATCCTGACCCAGTAGGAAATGGCGCCGAAGATGGCCACGAAGACCAGGAATATGCCGAGGACCGGGCTGTTGTGTTCCCACCATTTGTTCCAGATATGGCCGTAGGGAATCGACACATAGGCATACATGGGCAGGGTGGCGAGGTGGCTGTAGGCGCCCAGCCGTTGCTGCTCCGTGTACATCCAGGGCGAAAAGCCGGTGAAATAGCCGTTACGCAGGCCGGGCTGCGCGCGGATCGTCTGGATCAGCGGGCCGTTCAGGGGGCGGCCGTAGACTTTGTCGGGGCTGTCCACGGGCCAGCGCGCCTGCTGGAACCCGTCCTCGCGCAGGATGCCGACCAGGCTATTCGGCGGCAACGACATGTTGCGCAGGAAATGCATGCCCGTTCCCAGGGGGATGGCTGCCTGGATCATGAACAGGGCCTGCCCTTGTTCGTTCCGCATGGTGTAGCGGAACGGAAAGCGCCACTCACGGAGGACCTGGCCGTATTCGGGGCGACCGATCGTATACAGCCCGGGGTCGTCCAGCGCGGCCTGGAAGGGGGCCATGTAATCCGTCGTGTGCCGGTAGTCCGGCAGCGGGGCGCCAGGCGGCAAGGCCGTATTGATCAACATCCGCCCGCCCGTGTCGAGGACCGCCATGGCGGCGACCTGGGGATAGCGCTTCTGGAATTTTTCCAGGGCGGCGCGGGCCGCCTCGGGATGGTTGACGACATCGATCTGCTGCAGCAATTGGCCGAGCGGATCGAGGCCATGGCCCAGGTCGTCGAAAAAGGCCTGGGTCGCAGACGCCAGGAATCCGGAAAAAATGGACAGGTTCTCCCGTTCGTCCGCCTGCTCCCGGTCCCAGCTGATGATGCCGAGCGCCACGAAGCCTAGCAGCCCCGCAGCCACGAATGCGTAGAAAGCGCGCCGCAAGAGACGGGAAAAAGGGGAACGTGAAGGCATCCTCGATACGGAGTTCGTTGTTTTGCCGAGTAAGGCTATAGCGGCAGGCCTGGCCAAGTGTTTAGGCCGAAAACGCAATGGCCGCCCATCCGCCGTCATTTTTCGGGTACCGGCCAGCCGATAGCGGCGCCCATGCCGCCTCGGATAGGGCGATTCCGACCGGCTTTTCATGATCTAGAATCGATGGGTATCGCTTCCGCATAGGGTCTGCCGTTCCGGTCATCCGGGACGCCGTGGCCGGCTTCATCCATCTCCTGAGGAGTCCTACCCATGATCAAACTCGACGTGAATGGCAAACAGCATCAGCTCGATGTGGCGCCCGACACCCCGCTGCTGTGGGCGCTACGCGACACGCTGCACCTGACCGGCACCAAATACGGCTGCGGCCAGGCGCTCTGCGGCGCCTGCACGGTGCAGGTGGATGGCGCGCCGACGCGATCCTGCGTGACCCCGGTGTCGGCGGTGGCCGGCCGCAAGATCACCACCATCGAGGCGGTGAACACCGACCGCGTCGGTAAGGCGGTGCAGGACGCGTGGCGCAAGCTCGACGTGGTCCAGTGCGGCTACTGCCAGTCCGGCCAGATCATGAGCGCGGTGTCGCTGCTGCGCCAGAACCGCACGCCCAGCAATGACGACATCGACAACGCCATGTCCGGCAACCTGTGCCGCTGTGCGACCTATGTCCGCATCCGGGCGGCCATCCACGAAGCCGCCAAGACCCTCGCCTAGGAGACGCCGCGATGAACACGATCGAAAACCTCAGCCGCCGCCGTTTCCTGCAGGGCAGCGCCGGCCTCACGCTCGGCTTCTGCCTGCCCGCCCTCGCCGCCCCGGTCGCCGGTCCCGGCAAAGCCGGGGTAGGGGTGGTCGGGCCGATCCATTTCGAGCCCAATGCCTTCCTCCGCATCGGCACCGACAACACCGTGACGGTGTTGTCCAAGCATCTGGAAATGGGCCAGGGCACCTACACCGGGCTCGCCACCATCCTCGCGGACGAGCTGGACGCGGACTGGAACACGGTACGCGTCGAAGGGGCGCCGGCCGACGCCAAGCGCTACAACAACCTGTTCTGGGGCCCGGCGCAGGGCACCGGCGGCAGCACCGCGATGGCCAATTCCTGGGAGCAGATGCGCCGCGCAGGCGCGGCCGGGCGCGCCATGCTGGTCAGCGCGGCAGCCATCAAATGGAACGTGCCTGCCGCCGAGATCACGGTGCGCGACGGCGTGGTCAGCCATGCGCAGTCGAAGCGCCGCGCCCGCTTCGGCGAACTGGCCGTGGACGCGGCAACCCTGCCCGTACCCACCGAGCTGAAGCTGAAGGACCCGAAGGATTTCCGCCTGATCGGCAAGCAGGCAAAACGCAAGGACAGTGCCGACAAGACCAACGGCCAGGCCCGTTTCACCCAGGACGTGCAGTTGCCGGGCATGCTGGTCGCGGTGGTGGCCCACCCGCCCCGCTTCGGCGCCACGGTCAAATCCTTCGACGCCCGCCGCGCCAAGGCGGTAAAAGGCGTGGTGGACGTGGTGCAGATCCCGCAGGGGGTGGCCGTGCTGGCGAGCGATACCTGGAGCGCGAAGAAGGGACGCGACGCCCTTTCGGTGAGCTGGGACGAAAGCCAGGCCTTCACGCTCGGCAGCGAGGAGATTTTCGCCCGCTACCGGGAGCTGGCGAAGACGCCGGGGCTGGTCGCGCACCAGAGCGGCGACGCGGACCAGGCCTTCGGCAAGGCCGCCCGCGTGGTTCGCGCGAGCTACGATTTCCCCTATCTGGCGCACGCCGCCATGGAGCCGATGAACTGCGTGATCCGGCTCGGCAGCGACGGCTGCGAGGTCTGGAACGGCGAGCAGATGCAGACCGGCGACCAGTACGCCCTGGCCGGCCTGTTCGGCCTCAAGCCGGAACAGGTGACCATCCACATGCTGTATGCCGGCGGCAGCTTCGGCCGGCGCGCCAGCAGCCACTCGGATTACGTGCTGGAGGCCGCCCAGATCGTCAAGGCGATCAACGGCCGCGCACCGGTGAAACTGGTGTGGATGCGCGAGGACGACATGCGCGCGGGCTACTATCGGCCGCTGTTCCACCATGCGCTGGAGGCGGCGCTGGACGACAAGGGCCGGCTCACCGGCTGGCGCCATCGCCTGGTGGGCCAGTCCATCGTGGCCGGCACGGCGTTCGAGAAGAACCTGGTCAAGGACGGCATCGACCAGGTGTCGGTGGAGGGCGCCGCCAACCTGCCCTACGCCATTCCCAACATGAAGGTGGACCTCCACACCCCGAAGGACATCCCGGTGCCGGTGCTGTGGTGGCGTTCGGTCGGTTCCTCGCACACCGCCTACTCCACCGAGACTTTCCTCGACCAGGTGGCCGGGGCCATGGGCAAGGACCCGGTGGCGCTGCGGCTGGCGTTGCTGTCCGGCCATCCGCGCCATGCCGGCGTGCTGAAGCTCGCGGCCGAGAAGGCCGGCTGGGGCACGCTCAAGGCCGGCAAGCCGGGCGAGCGCCGCGGCCGCGGCGTGGCGGTGCATGAATCGTTCAATTCCTATGTTGCGCAGGTGGCCGAAGTGACGGTCGCCAAGGACGGCAGCATCAAGGTCGACCGCATCGTCTGCGCGGTCGATTGCGGCATCGCCATCAACCCGGACAACGTCCGCGCGCAGGTGCAGGGCGCCATCGGCTTTGCCCTGTCCGCCGCGCTGCACGGCGAGATCACGCTCAAGGAAGGCCGCGTGGAGCAGGGCAACTTCGACGGTTATCCGCCGTTGCGCATCCACGAAATGCCGGTGGTGGAGGTGCATATCGTGCCGTCGGCCGCCGCGCCGAGCGGCATCGGCGAGCCCGGCGTGCCGCCCGCGGCGCCGGCCGTGGCCAATGCCATCGCCGCCGCCACCGGCAAGCATCTCACGCGCATGCCGTTCAACCCCGCCGAACTGGCCGCCTGAGCATGGACAGCCAGGACAGCGAGGTGCTGGCGGCGGTCCGCAACTGGGCGGCCGGGGGACACCGTTTCGTTCTCGTCACCGTGGCCCGCACCTGGGGCTCGGCGCCGCGCCCCCCGGGCGCCTGGATGGCCTTGCGCGATGACGGCCGGGTGCAGGGCTCGGTATCCGGCGGCTGCATCGAGGACGACCTGATCGCCCGCATGGCAGCCGGCGAATTTCACGGCGTGCAGCCTTTCGTCCAGCGTTATGGCGTCACCCCGGACGAGGCGCGCCGCTTCGGCCTGCCCTGCGGCGGCGTCGTGGAGCTGGTGGTCGAACCGGCACCCGATGCGGCCGCGCTGGACGACCTCGCCCGGCGCATCGCCGCCGGCCAGCTGGCGTTGCGCAGCATCGACCTCGACAGCGGCGCGGCAACGGTCCGCGACGGCTGCCGCAGCGACCAGCTCAGTTGGGATGGGCGTTGCCTGACCACCCTGCACGGCCCCGCCTGGCGCCTGTTGATCATCGGCGCCGGCCAGATTTCGCGCTATCTCGCCTCGATGGCCCAGGCCCTGGACTACCAGGTGCTGATCTGCGATCCGCGGGTCGAGTACAGCGCCGGCTGGGATGTCCCGGGCGCCGCCCTGGTGCCGGGCATGCCGGACAACGCGGTAGTCGAACTGGCCCTCGATCCCCGCAGCGCCGTGGTCGCCCTGACCCACGACCCCAAGCTGGACGACATGGCGCTGCTGGAAGCGCTCAAGTCGCCGGCCTTCTACGTCGGCGCGCTCGGCTCGCGCGCCAACAACGCCCGGCGCCGCGAACGGCTGCTGCAGCATTTCGACCTGTCCGAGGCCGAGGTGGCGCGGCTTCACGGACCGGTCGGCCTGCCCATCGGCAGCCGCACGCCGCCGGAAATCGCCGTCTCCATCCTCGCCGAGATCACGGCGACCAAGAACGGCCTCCCGCCCTTCGCGGCAATGGAACGGCTGCCCGCAGCGGACCGTTCCGGCTGCCGCATCGATTAACCCGCATGACGCCAGGCCCCATCGTCGGCATTCTCCTGGCTGCCGGCAACGGCAGCCGCTTCGGCAGCGACAAACTGCTGCATCCCCTGGCCGACGGCATGCCCATGGGGCTGGCCGCCGCCCGCCGGCTGCGCCCGGCCTGCGATCGCGTCCTCGCCGTGGTGCGTCCGGACAGCGCGGTATTGGCGGCGCAGCTGGCCGCAGCAGGGTTCGAACTGGTCGTCAGCGCAGCGTCCCTCCAGGGTATGGGCCACAGCCTGGCAGCGGGCGTCCGCGCCGCGCCGGATGCCGGCGGCTGGCTCGTCGCCCTGGCGGACATGCCCTTCATCGCCCCCGCCAGCTACGGCCGCGTGGCGGCGGCCCTGCGCGAGGGCGGCAGCATCGTGGTCCCCGAGTACCGGGGGCGCCGGGGCCATCCGGTGGGCTTCGCCCGGCAATGGGGTGAACCGCTCTCGGCCCTGGCCGGCGACGAAGGGGCACGGCGGATCGTCGCGGCCTTTCCCGGCGCGATCGTGCGCTGCGACGTGGACGACCCCGGCATCGTGCGGGACGTGGATCGAGCGGCCGACCTGATGGATCGTCCCCCAGGCGCGACGCCGGCACCGTATCCGTGACGCATCGCGGGCTTCCCGTTTTGAAACGTTATGCCGCCGCCGAAGTCTGTGTTGTATCGGGCAACAGGCCCGATCACACGTGCATCCCGGCCAACCCATGGAGCTGGCTTGATGCTGGCCCCACATCGAAGGAGAAGAATTCATGAAACTGAAAAACTGGTTGATTTTGTCTGCGTTGGTAGCCGGGACGAATGTGTGGGCCGCCGACACGCCCGCCGCCAAGCCCGCCGAAGGCACGTCGACCTCCATGCACAAGGCGGAAGAAAGCGCGAAGAAGACGGCCGCGGACGCCAAGGAGGCTGCACAGAAGGCCGCGGACGCCGCGAAAGTGGCCATGGACAAGGCGGAACTGGCTGTCGGCAACACGTCGCAGAAAGCCGCCGAGGCGGCCAGACAGGCGGCGAAGGATGCCGAGAAGGCCGCCAAATTCGCTGCGCACAAGGCCGCCGAGGCCACCCGGAAAGCCACGGCGGCAACACGCGAAACCGCTCAGAAAGTGGAAGACGCCGCGAAAAAAGCCGCCCTTGCGAGCGAGGAAGCCTTGAAGAAAGCCGAAGTGTCCGCCAGGCAGGCGGCCCAATCCGGCGCGGCAGCCGCGCGGAAAGCAGCCGAAGACACCCGGGATGCGGCGCGCCATGCCATGGAAGCCACCAAGGCGGCAGCCGAGAAGGCGTTCGAAACCAATGAAGGTGCGGCCGACGCGAAGAAGTAATCCCTGCGCCGCAGTGGGCCGTCAGGCCAGCTCCACCCACACCGGCTGATGGTCCGATGCCTCGGTCGCGGCATCGATGCCGTGCGCCTTGAGCCGGCCCGCCAGTCCCTCGGTGAGGAAGACGAAATCGAAGCATTCGGGCTGTTTGACGAAATCCACCGGATGGATGCCGACCGTGGGTGCGTGTGCTTCGCCAGGATGCAGCACGGACCAGGCGTCGTGAAATGCCGGCGTCCCATCGGCAAACGGGGCGAGAATTTGTGCACGCTCGGGTGCGGTGGCGGGGAAATTCATGTCGCCGCACAGCAACGCCTGCGCAGGGCGGGGAAATACCTCGAAGGACCCGCCCGCCTCCTCCGGCATCGGCGCACGCCCGGATAGAGCGCAGGCTTCCGCATGCAGGTGGCGGATGACGTCGATCTGGGCCTGGCGCTGGCGTTGCGAGTAGTACTCGAGGTGGGTGGTCAGCACGCGCAGCGGCCCGACATCGGTCGTCACCACGGCTTCCACCAGCACGCGCTGCATGCTGGGCACTGCCGCCTCGGCCGGCCACGGCAACAGATGCCGCCATACCTGGCCGACCGGCAGGCGCGAAAAAATGGCGTTGCCGAACCGGCTGCGTCCGCCACAGCCGTCCGGCACATCGGTCGCTGCGCCGTAAACCGCCGTATAGCCGGGCAGGCCGGCAGACAATTCGGCGACCTGGTCCTCGCCACGGCTGCCGGGCAGGCCAGGAAAATCGATCGCGACTTCCTGCAGGCAGATGACGTCGAAATCACCCAGCTGGCGGAGCGTTCGCAGGATGCGCGCAAGATCGACGCGGCCGTCCATGCCGCGCCCCCATTGAATGTTCCAGCTCAGTAATTTCATGTCGCACCTCTTGCCGTCAGCATAGCGAATGGTCTCATTTGAATGAAACATCGGCAGGCGGGGTCCGCCCGTCGGTCCGGACCAGGAATTTTCCGGGGCGGCGGGACTCCCAATTGAGGTGGCGTCCGGCCGTAAACCCTTGCAGCGGCAAGGCCTTGGCGGAGGCAATCATTGCCGCACGCGGCTTGAGGGATTAAAATGCCGCACTTTTCGCTTTAATTTTTTGCGGCTTGCCCTGTGGGCAGGCCGCTGTTGCCTGAGCTCACGGAACCATGGAACGACAACGCTGGCTGGACGGGACGCTGTATTCGCCCGATTTCGAACAGGATAGCTGCGGCTTCGGCCTGATTGCGCAGATCGACAATCAGCCCAGCCACACGCTGGTGCAGAATGCGATCGGCTCGCTGGCCTGCATGACGCACCGCGGCGCGATCGCCGCCGACGGCTTGTCGGGCGACGGCTGCGGCCTGCTGTTCAAGAAACCGGATGCCTTCCTGCGCGCGGTGGCGGCTGACGCCGGCTTCAAGCTCGGCGATCTCTATGCCGCCGGTCTGGTGTTCCTGTCGCGCGACGCCGCGCCACAGGCGCATGCGCGTTCGACGCTGAAGTCCGCGCTGGAAGCGCAGGGCCTGACGGTCGCCGGCTTCCGCCTGGTGCCGACCGATTCGTCGGTATGCGGCGAATCGGCGCTGGAATCGCTGCCGCACATCGAGCAGGTGTTCGTCAACGCGCCGGCCGGCATGAGCGAGGACGATTTCGAGCGCAAGCTCTACATCGCCCGCCGCCAGGCCGAAAAGGCGCTGGAACCGACCGATCCGGTGTTCTACCTGCCGACGCTGTCGTGCCGCGTGATCAGCTACAAGGGCCTGGTGATGCCGGACAACCTGCCGGTGTTCTACCCCGACCTCAACGACGCGCGCTTCGCCACCAGCCTGGCCGTGTTCCACCAGCGCTTCTCGACCAACACCTGGCCGCAGTGGCGACTGGCCCAGCCGTTCCGCTATCTGGCGCACAACGGCGAGATCAACACGGTACAGGGCAACCGCAACTGGAGCCGCGCACGCGAACAGAAATTCGTGACGCCCCTGATCCCGAACATGGACGACGTCCGTCCCATCGTCGGCACCCGGGGCTCGGACTCGATGAGCCTCGACAACATGGTCGAAGGCCTGGTGATGGGCGGCGCGGGGCTGTTCCGCGCACTGCGCCTGGTGATTCCGCCGGCCTGGCAGAACGTCGAATCGATGGACGCCGACATCCGCGCCTTCTACGAATACAACTCGATGCACATGGAGCCGTGGGACGGCCCTGCCGGCGTGGTCCTGACCGACGGCCGCTACGCCGTCTGCACGCTCGACCGCAACGGCCTGCGCCCGGCACGCTGGGTGCTGACCAAGGACCGCATCCTCACCATCGCGTCGGAAGTCGGCGTGTGGCAGATCGATCCGGCCAACGTCGAACGCAAGGGCCGCGTCAAGCCGGGCCAGATGGTCGCCGCCGATCTCGAGACCGGCCGCCTGTTGATGCCGGAAGACATCGACAACGAACTGAAGGGCGCGCAGCCCTACCGCGAATGGCTCAAGGCCGGCGTGGTCAAGCTGGAGCTGTCGATCAACCAGGACGCCGACCTGGCGGTGATGGATGCGGCCAGCCTGCTGACGCACCAGAAACTGCATAACGTCAGCTTCGAGGAACGCGACCAGATCATCCGCGTGCTGGCCGAGGACGGCGCCGAGGCGATCGGCTCGATGGGCGACGACACGCCGATGGCGGTATTGAGCCAGAAAGTGC
The DNA here is from genome assembly GCA_002343685.1 of Thiobacillus denitrificans. GTDB lineage: Bacteria > Pseudomonadota > Gammaproteobacteria > Burkholderiales > Thiobacillaceae > Thiobacillus > Thiobacillus denitrificans_A. Next base: position 40,178 of record DDRS01000032.1, read on the forward strand.
GCTCACCGTTCGACTACCTGCGCCAGCAGTTCGCACAGGTCACCAACCCGCCGATCGATCCGATCCGCGAAGCGATCGTGATGTCGCTCAACACCAGCTTCGGCCCCGAGCGCAACCTGTTCAAGGAAACCCCGGAGCACGCGCACCGGGTGGAAGTCCACACCCCGCTGCTGTCGAAGGAGGCCTTCGACAAGCTCTTGAATCTGCACGACCCGTCGTTCGCTTCAACCACGCTCGACCTGCACTACGATCCGACGGCGACCACCCTGGAAGCCGCGATCCATGCGCTGACCGCACGCGCGGTCGACGCGGTGAAGGCCGGCAAGGTCATTCTGGTGCTGTCCGACCGCAACCTCGCCAAGGATCGCCTGCCGATCCACGCGCTGTTCGCCACCGGCGCCGTGCACCACGCGCTGATCACGGCCGGCCTGCGCTGCAACGCCAACATCGTGGTGGAAACCGGCAGCGTGCGCGATCCGCACCACTATGCCTGCCTGATCGGCTATGGCGCGACCGCGGTGTATCCGTACCTCGCCTACCAGGTCATCGGCGAATTCGTGAAGACCGGCGAGATCAAGCCCAACCTCGACAAGGCGCTGTGCAACTTCCGCAAGGGCATGGACAAGGGCCTGTACAAGGTGCTCTCCAAGATGGGCATCTCGCTGGTGGCCAGCTACCGCGGCGCCCAGTTGTTCGAAGGCGTGGGGCTGCATGAAGACGTGGTCGAACTGTGCCTGAAGGGCACGGTGTCGCGCATTTCCGGCGCCAATTTCGAGGACTTCGAGTCCGACCAGAAGCTGCTGCACAAGGCGGCGTTCAACCCGCTGCGCCCGCTGACCGCCGGCGGCCTGCTGAAGTTCATGTTCGGCGAGGAATACCACGCCTACAACCCGGACGTGGTGCAGCAGCTGCAGAAGGCCGTGAAGACCGGCGACTACGCCGAGTTCAAGAAGTACTCCGAGATCGTCAACACCCGCCCGGTGGCGATGGTGCGCGACCTGATGACGCTGAAGGCCGGCGCCACCCCGATTCCGCTCGACGAGGTCGAACCGCTGGAGTCCATCCTCAAGCGCTTCGACTCCGCCGGCATGTCGCTCGGCGCGCTGTCGCCGGAAGCGCACGAGGCGCTCGCCGAGGGCATGAACCGCATCGGCGGCCGCTCCAACTCGGGCGAAGGCGGCGAGGACCCGAAGCGCTACGGCACGGTGAAGACCTCCAAGATCAAGCAGGTCGCTTCCGGCCGCTTCGGCGTGACCGCGACCTACCTGGTCAACGCCGAGGTGCTGCAGATCAAGATCGCACAGGGCGCCAAGCCCGGCGAGGGCGGCCAGTTGCCCGGCGACAAGGTGTCGCCGATGATCGCCTCGCTGCGCCACTGCAAACCCGGCACCACGCTGATCTCGCCGCCGCCGCACCACGACATCTACTCGATCGAGGATCTGGCGCAGCTGATCTTCGACCTCAAGCAGGTCAACCCCGACGCGCTGGTGTCGGTGAAGCTGGTCGCCGAGCCCGGCGTCGGCACGATCGCCGCGGGCGTCGCCAAGGCCTACGCCGACCTCATCACCATTTCCGGCTACGACGGCGGCACCGGCGCGAGCCCGCTGACCTCGGTGAAGTACGCCGGCACGCCGTGGGAACTCGGACTGTCCGAAGCGCAGCAGGTGCTGCGCGCCAACGGCCTGCGCGGCCGCGTTCGCGTGCAGACCGACGGCGGCCTGAAGACCGGCCTCGACGTCGTCAAGGCGGCGATCCTCGGCGCCGAGTCGTTCGGCTTCGGTACCGGCCCGATGGTCGCGCTGGGCTGCAAGTACCTGCGCATCTGCCATCTGAACAACTGCGCCACCGGCGTCGCCACGCAGAACGACAAGCTGCGCCGCGAACACTTCATCGGCCTGCCCGACATGGTGGTGAACTACTTCAAGTTCGTTGCCGAGGAAACGCGCGAGTTGATGGCCTCGCTGGGCATCCGCAAGCTGACCGACCTGATCGGGCGCACCGACCTGCTCGACCTCTCGGCCGGCGATACGCCGCGCCAGGGCCGGCTGAAGCTCGACGTGCTGCTCTCGCAGGGCGACATCCCGGCCGACGCGCCGCGCTTTTCGCAGCAGGAACGCAATCCGTCGTTCGACAAGGGCGAGCTGGCCGAGCAGATGGTGGCCGACGCGCTCGGCGCGATCAAGGCCGGCACGCCGATCGAGTTGCGCTATGAAGTGCGCAACGTCAACCGCTCGATCGGCGCACGCCTGTCGGGCGAGATCGCCAAGGCACACGGCTCCAAGGGCCTGCCGGACAACACCATCCGCGTCCAGCTCACCGGTTCGGCCGGCCAGAGCTTCGGCGTGTGGAACCACAAGGGCCTGACGATCACGCTCGAAGGCGACGCCAACGACTACGTCGGCAAGGGCATGGGCGGCGGCCGCCTGGTGATCTACCCGCCGCGCGTGGCCACGTTCGACGCGCACCGCAACACGCTGATCGGCAACACCTGCCTGTACGGCGCCACCGGCGGCGAACTCTATGCGGCCGGCATGGGCGGCGAGCGCTTCGGCGTGCGCAACTCCGGCGCATTGACCGTGGTGGAAGGCATCGGCGACCACGGCTGCGAGTACATGACGGGCGGCACGGTGATCGTGCTGGGCGACACCGGCCTGAACTTCGGTGCCGGCATGAGCGGCGGCATGGCCTTCGTGGTCGACGACACGAACGATTTCGTGTCGAAGACCAACAAGGAAATGGTCGAGCTGACCCGCATCACCAGCGACGAAACCGAGCCGTTCCGCGTCTTTCTCAAGACCCAGATGGAACGCCATCTGGCGCTCACCGGCAGCGCCCGCGCGAAGGCGCTGCTGGCCGAGTTCGACGCCACCTTGTCTCGCGTCTGGCTGGTCAAGCCGAAGCGCATTTCGATTGAAGACCTGGTCGAGGACATTCCCGGCCAGACACGTGAAGTATTGGAAGCTTAACGATGGGTGACGTATTCCAGTTTCTGAAGCAGGCGCGACGCGACGGCGAAAAGACCGCCGCCGATGTCCGCAAGCACGAGTTCCGCGAAATCTACGCGCTGATGGATACGGCGCACGCGCAGGAACAGGCCGACCGTTGTCTCAGCTGCGGCAATCCGTACTGCGAATGGAAGTGCCCGGTGCACAACTACATTCCCAACTGGCTCAAGCTGGTGACCGAAGGGCGCCTGTTCGAAGCCGCGGAACTGTCGCACCAGACCAACTCGCTGCCTGAAGTGTGCGGCCGCGTCTGCCCGCAGGATCGTCTGTGCGAAGGGGCCTGTACCCTCAATACCGACGGCTTCGGTGAAGCCGTGGGCGGCGGGCCGAACACGGGCGGCTTCGGCGCGGTGACCATCGGCCAGATCGAGAAATACATTTCCGAGGAAGCCTTCAAGGCCGGCTGGCGTCCCGACATGTCGAACGTGGTGCCGACCGGCAGGAAAGTCGCCATCATCGGCGCCGGGCCGGCCGGGCTCGGCTGTGCCGACGTGCTGGCGCGCAACGGCGTGAAGCCGGTGGTGTTCGACCGCTACGACGAAATCGGCGGCCTGCTGACTTTCGGCATCCCCGAATTCAAGATGGAAAAATGGGTGATGACGCGCCGCCGCGAAGTGCTGGAAGGCATGGGCGTCGAATTCCGCCTGGGGATTGAGGTCGGCAATACCCAAGAGGGCATAAAGTCCGTCTCCATGCAGTCCCTGCTCGACGAATACGACGCCGTGTTCATGGGCATGGGCACCTACACCTACATGAAGGGCGGCTTCCCCGGCGAGGATCTGCCCGGCGTGCTGGAAGCGCTGCCTTTCCTGATCTCCAACGTGCGCAAATGCCTCGACCTGGCCAAGCCGGACGAGGTCTACCACAACATGAAGGGCCTGCGCGTCGTGGTGCTCGGCGGCGGCGACACCGCCATGGACTGCAACCGCACCAGCATCCGCCAGGGCGCGGCCTCGGTCGTCTGCGCCTACCGCCGCGACGAGAAGAACATGCCCGGCTCCAAGCGCGAAGTCGGCAACGCCAAGGAAGAAGGCGTGCAATTCCTGTGGAACCGCCAGCCGGTCGAGATCGTCGGCGACGGCAAGGTCGAAGGCGTGAAACTCGTCACCACCGAACTCGGCCCGCCCGATGCGCGCGGTCGCCGCACCCCGGTGGTGGTCCCCGGTTCCGAGGAAGTCATCCCGGCCGACCGGGTGATCGTCGCCTTCGGCTTCCGCCCCAATCCGCAACCGTGGTTCGAACAGCACCAGATCGCGGTCGACCCGGGCGGCCGCGTCATCGCCAAGGGGCAGCCGCACGCCTTCCAGACCGCCAACCCCAAGGTCTTTGCCGGCGGCGACATGGTGCGCGGCTCCGATCTGGTGGTGACCGCGGTATGGGAAGGCCGCGAGGCCGCCAAGGGCATCCTCGCCTACCTCGACCTGCTGTAACGCCGCCTGCACGGGTGCGACCGCCGCACCCGTGCCCACCCATCGGGGTATGCTGCGGCATTGCCATCGACCGCTCTTACCGGATGCTTTCAGGCCCTTACTACCCACGTTCGTTCACCATCCTGGTCATCGTTGCCATGGGCGTGTTGATCGTGCCGCTGGCCAGCGGCCTGATCAATGCGGTGCACGTGCTGCAAGGCGTGGTCGAAACCCAGCGACAGTTCACCCACACCAGCCTTGCCGTCACGCGTGACGTGCGACAGATCGTCGAGTCGGTCAGCCAGCTGCAACGCGCCGCCGGACAGTACCACCTGTTGCAGGACGCCGAATTCGGTCCGGCCCTGCGACAAAGCTTCGACGAGCTGCGCACCCAGTTGTCGCAACTCGATACCCAGCTCACCGACGCCCGTTCGCGCGCGACGCTGGCCACGCTGCAGGCGCGCACCCAGACCCTGTATCGCCAGGTGCGGCCGGGGGAATTCCTGGACAGCGACCAGTTCCACGCACTCGACCCGACGTTCGATGATCTGCATGATGTCGCGCGCACCCTGCTCGTTCAGGCGGATGCCGCAGTACAGCGCGAATTGCAGGCACTGGAAGGCACGGTGCAGGCGACCCGCCGGCGGTTGATCGTGCTGGCATTGGCCCTGATTCCCTTGACGCTGCTGCTCGCGGCCGTGTTTTCCTGGATGATCAACCGCCCGATCAAGCAGCTCAAGACCTCGATCCAGCAGCTCGGCCAGGCCGACCTGCGCCCCTTGCCGGCCATCAGCGGGCCGCAGGACATCGTCGAACTGGGACGGGAAATCGACTGGCTGCGCCAGCGCCTGCAGGCGCTGGAAGAACAGAAGCTGCGCTTCCTGCGCCACGTGTCGCACGAACTGAAGACGCCGCTCGCATCGTTGCGTGAAGGCGTGGCGCTGCTGGGCGATGAACTGGCGGGCAGCCTCAACCCGCGCCAGCGCAGCATCGTCGGCATCATGGACAGCGGCAGCCGCGATCTGCAGAAGCGCATCGAAGATCTGATCCGTTACAGCAGCATGGTGCGCGACGCCACGCCCTCGCCCGCCACGCCGCAAGCGCTGGGCGACGCGCTCGATACCGTCCTGGCGCGGCAAAGGCTGGCGCTCGATACGCGCCACATCGAGGTCGAAACGCAGTTCGACGCGCCCGTGCTCCATGCCGAACGCGGCCAGCTGGAAACCGTACTCGACAATCTGTTGTCCAATGCGGTCAAATTCAGTCCCGAGGGCGGGCGCATCCTGGTGAAGAGTGCGCCTGTCGACGACACGATCGAGGTTTGGGTTTGCGATCAGGGCGGCGGCATCCCGGAAGCCGAGCGCTCCCGCATCTTCGAGCCGTTTTTCCAGGGCGCGCGCCAACCCGCCACCGCGGTTCGCGGCAGCGGGCTCGGCCTGTCGATCGTGCGCGAGTCGCTGCTGGCTGTCGGCGGCAACATCGAAGTGGTCGATTGCCCGCCCTGGTCGACTTGTTTCCGAGTATCGTGGCCCGCTTACCGCGGCCCGCTTAACCTGACGCGTACCGAATGAGTTTCAAATCCATCCTGCTTGCCTGTCTTTTGCTGACACTGAGCGCCTGTGTCGTCCCGCCCCTGCCCGGCCAGACGGCTCAACCCGGCGCCCGGCTATTCGGGTTGAGCGCATCGGCACTCCTGAACGAGTTGACGCGGGTGGCGGCGCTGTCTCCCGAGCAACGCCGGCGCGAACTGGCCGCCCTGGACAATGAGCGTCGCCTCGACGATGCCAAGCGTTTCCAGCAGGCCGCGCTGCTGGAACGCGAAGACAGCGTGGACGCATTCGAGCGCAGCCTCAAGAGCCTGGCCATGATCGACGACGTCGATCCCCGCGCACATACGCTGCTCGATCTGATGAAGAAATCACTCTCGGCCCGCATCGAGCTCCGACAACAGGCTGCGCGCGCGCAGGAGCTGCAGGACAAGCTCGACCAGATCAAGGCGCTGGAAAAAACCCTGCAGCAGCGCAATACGCTCCCCAAATCGCCATGAAGAAACCTGCCATCCTGGTCGTCGACGACGACGCGGCCCTGCGCGAACTGATCACCCTGCGACTGGAAGCCAACGGGTTCAAGGTCGAAGCGGTCGATAGCGGCGAGGCCGCCCTGGCACAGTTGGCATTGGCGCGGCCCGACGCCGTGCTGACCGACATGCAGATGGGCGGCATCGACGGCATGGCGCTGTTTCGGGCCATCCACGCACGCGACCCGTCACTGCCGGTGATCGTGCTGACCGCGCACGGCACCATCCCGGACGCGGTGGCCGCCACGCAGCAGGGGCTGTTCGGCTACCTGACCAAGCCCTACGACGCGCCCACGCTGGTCGACCTGCTGAAGCGCGCCACCCGGCTGACCGGCTGCAGTCCAGAAACGCACGACGACAGTTGGCGCAGCGACATTGTCACCGCCAGCCCGGCGATGGACACGTTGCTGGCCGAAGCCCGGCTGGCCGCCCAGATTGATGCCGCGCTGATGATCCAGGGCGAATCGGGCACCGGCAAGGAATTGCTGGCGCGTGCGATCCACCGTGCCAGCCCGCGTCACGCCAAGCCCTTCGTCGCGATCAACTGCGGCGCGATCCCCGCCGAACTGCTCGAGTCGGAATTGTTCGGTCATGTCAAAGGCGCCTTCACCGGCGCGGGACGCGACCATCCCGGCCTGTTCCTTAGCGCGCAGGGCGGCACCGTGTTCCTCGACGAGATCGGCGACATGCCGGCCCCGTTGCAGGTCAAGCTGCTGCGCGTGCTGCAGGAGGGCGAAGTACGCCCGGTCGGCGCGACCGAGACACGCGCCGTCGACGTACGCATCCTCTCGGCGACCCACTGCAACCTGGAGGAGGCGATCGTCAGCGGCGAGTTTCGCGAAGATCTGTATTACCGGCTGAACGTGGTCAACCTGACGCTGCCGCCGCTGCGCGAACGGCGTGAGGATATCCCGTTGCTGGCGCAGCATTTCCTGAGTCTGTTGACGGAAAAATACCGCCGCCGCATCCACAGCTTCGCACCCGATGCGCTCGACATGCTGGTGGCGGCCGACTGGCCGGGCAATATCCGGCAGCTGCACAACGTCCTGGAGCAGTGCGTCGCCCTGTGCACCACCACGACCATCCCGGCCACGCTGGTCGGGCGGGCATTGCGCGACAAACCCGCCGACATCCAACCCCTGGCCGAGGCACGCGCAGCCTTCGAGCGCGATTACCTCATCACCCTGCTGAAGCTGACGCGCGGACAGGTCAGCGAAGTGGCCCGGCTGGCCGGACGCAACCGCACCGAGGTATACCGGCTGTTGCAGCGCCACGACCTCACCCCCGCGTTGTTCAAGGATCGCGACGAAACCGACTAATGTCGGGCAGGGGCGACGCCTGCATCTTGCAGGCTGTCGCCGGCTTGCACGCCAACCCCGCAGTCCGTTGATTCAAATAAGGATTTTCGCTTGGCACACACTCTGCATTGAGGGGATACCGCCTTCGTGGCGCTTATCAATTATCAGAGGAGAACATCATGTTTGGATGGGCCATCACGTTCCTGATCCTTGCCATCATCGCTGGAATTTTCGGCTTTGCCGGCGTGGCCGGCACCGCCGCCTGGATCGCCAAGATCCTGTTTGTCGTGGGCCTGGTCGTGTTTCTTGTCATGCTGGCCACGGGCCGCCGCCCGCCGACCATGTAAATCCGCCGTGCCGCATGAAGAGGGGAGCCCAGGCTCCCCTTTTTATGGCCTGTCGCCATCGACATACAAAAATGACAAGAAAAAACATAGGGTTATAAAACAATATGCCCCCGTGTCGCCAGCCGGCGACATATCTACCCGGTCGAGGCCCCAGAATCCTGGAAAAATTACCGCTGACCCATCTCAAGGCTTTGATTCAACAGCGGAAAAAATAACTGGCACGGTCGTCGCTGTAGTCCGCTTGAGTGCATGTGCATTCGACTCAACCCATTACAGGAGATAGCCATGAAATACATCCACCATCGCTTGACGACCTTGACGCTGGCCAGCGTGCTGGGCGCCGCCGCTGCCACTTCCGCTCTGGCCGCATCGACGGCAGCCGACTTCAAAACCTATGACAGCAATGGCGACGGCAAGATCAGCCAGCAGGAATACCAGGCCCAGGGCGGCAACGAAGGCACGTTCCGCATGATCGACGCCAACGGCGACGGCAGTTTGAGCCACGATGAATTCGTCAAGAAAGGGAGCGCGTCCACGCCCCCCGCAGCACCTGCCACTCCTGCGGCCCCGGGCATGCCGAGTCCCAACGATCGCCTGTGAACATGTGAACGGCCGGCTGGCGTATGCGCCCCGGATCGAATCACCCTATGTCAATGGAGACCAACATGAAAAACCTTAATCGAACGCTCTTGAAGCTGGCGCTTGCCAGCATGTTCAGCGCGGGTGTTGCGGGGCAGGCCATGGCCGCGACAGCCAGCTTCAAAACCTACGACAGCAACGGCGACGGCAAAATCAGCCTGGCGGAATTCCAGGAACACGGCGGTCAGGCGCAGGCCTTCCGCGACGGCGACACCAACCATGACAACAGCCTGAGCCAGGATGAGCTCGTCAAGGCCGACGCCAGCGGCGACCGCATCAAGGCCGGCAAATATATCGATGACGCGTGGATTACCACCAAGGTCAAAACGATGTTGCTGAAAGACGAAGGCATGAAGGGACTCGGCGTGGACGTGGAGACCCACAAAGGCACGGTGCTGTTGGCCGGCTGGGTCAACAACGCCACTCAGGTCGCCGAGGCCGAGAAAATCGCGCGCAGTGTCAAAGGCGTCACCGGTGTCAAGAACACCCTGCAGATCAAGAATTGATTGCAGTAGGGATCAGGTCGGCAGCGGCAGGTGCCGCTGTCTCGGCCGCAACCAGGAGAATCACATGCATCAGACCATGCAACACCTCAACGATGAGCATATGCGGCTGTACGAATGGAGCGGCGCCGGGGCAGGAACCAGACTGCAAGCTGCCGCCCCGCAAAAATCGAAGCGGACGCATGCCTGGCATGCCTCATACGGCGTACTGGCGTTGCTGACATCCCTGCTGGCGTTGAACGGCTGTGACAGCAAAGGTCCGGTGGAACAGGCCGGCGAACAGGTCGATCAGGCCGTCAGGGACATGCAGGCGGAGGATGCGCGTTCGCAACAGATGAACACGCCATCCGCCAGCCCGGAGGCGGCGGCGCCCGCCCAGGAAGCCCACTCGGACGGTTCGCAGCCTGGCTCCGACATGCCGAAACAATAGCGCCATGCCGGTGCGACGCGGAGACCCAAAAAAAGCCGGTGGCACGCGCGTGCCACCGGCTGGGTGTGGATCGAACGACGATCAGAACGCGTAGCTGTACATCAGTTGCCAGTTCAACTGGCTATGGTCGATGACCATGCCGCCATTACCGGCGGGCGGATTGGGTCCCGTGCCGGTCACCGAGGCCTTGGGCGAATAGCTCAACGCGAAATTCACGGTGGACTGCTTGCTGAAAGCATAGCCAAAGCCTGCCGTGTAGTGGTTTTCGACGATCGCCGGCCATAGGTAGTTGACGAACTGGTCCGGAATCGGATTCTTGCCGTGGTTGTAGCCGATGCGACCCGTCAGGGCGTCGTTTAGTTTGTAGGCGAGACCCAGCGACAGCACGATCTGGTCGTTCCAGTCCTGCTGGAACGGCGCATAGACGGCGCCGTTTTTGTAGATGGTCACGGTGTTCATGCTGTCGCTCCACAGCACGTCCTTGACGTCGGCCGCGACCATAAGCTTGTCGTTCGCCTGCCAGGCCAGACCCAGGCCCAGGGTGGCCGGCATGTCGAAGCCCTTCACCTTGTAGATGCCGTCCTTGAGGTCAGGCAGGTTGCCGGCGGACTGATAGACGCCGCCGACGGTGAGCGCATCGGCCAGTTTGTAGGTGAAGCCGAGCTTGGCTGCCAGGCTGTAGCCCTTGGCGGCGCCGGTGAAGTCGCTGCCGTCCTTGAAATTGATGCCGTATCCGGTGACAACCATGTCCATCCCGGCTCAGACGATATCGACGCTGCCGCCGATATTGAAGCGGTCATTGACCGCATAGGCCAGCGGGAAAATCACTCGTCCGACACTCACCTGCGCCATATCGCCGCTGGCGTATTCGGTACCCATGCCGCCCTGGCCATAGATGCCGGCGCCGTAAGTCAGCTTGCCCATTTTTTTCGCGTAGCCGAATGCCGGCATGTAGAAGGCATCCGCTTTGGATTTGCCGATCCCCATGGACGTCTTGACGTCCGGTCCCACGAAACCCAGCATCACATCGATCCGGCTGCCTTCCGCCATCAGGCCCAGCGTGGCCGGATTGTTCGCCATGGCGGCCGTGCCGTTGTCATACGCCATGGCCGCACCGCCCATGCCGGTGGCAACGGGGCCATAGCCTTCCATGAGCATGCCATTGGTGGCCATGGCCAAACCGGGCACAGCAAGGCCCACCGCGGCAAGCGTGGCCGCGAATTTATTCAGTTGCATCGGGAGTTCTCCTAGAAGGACGCATTATAGATTTTTAGAAAAGTCGAAAATTCTAACCTATTTATGAATTTGCCCGTATGGGCGGGCCGGGGTCTTGCAAATCTGGTGCATTGGGATGGGCAATGCTGCGAGGGGAATCTCTGGTTCCTTGGTCATGAATCGGCACGACTCGGAAAAACATTAGCCCACCCGGACGTTACATTGCGTTACATGTGGTTACCTGCTCCAAACATGCCGCTTACACGGCGCGCCTAGAGTGCAATTGTCCGCCGAGATTCAAGATAGCGCCGGGGACATTGATCAACCGAACAGGAGCCACATCATGAAAACCACACTGATTACAACCCGCCTTGGCATGTTGATGCTGGGAGGTCTGAGCCTCATGACGACCGCCGCGCAAGCCGACTGGGATCGGAACGGTCACCCTCAGGTCAGGTACGCCTACCAGCAAAGCCAGGCATACAGTCAGCAGATCAATGCACGTCAGGCGCGGCAGATGGATCGTATCGAAGCCGGCAAACATGACGGCAGCCTGACCCGCCACGAAGTCCGCGACTTGATGCGCGAGCAGCACGAAATCCAGGCCATGGAGCATCATTTTCGCGCTGACGGCATCATCGACGCCCGTGAGTTCCGGCGCCTCGACCATGCGCTCGACCAAGCCAACCGCAACATCCGGGCGGAACGGCATGACCGCCAGGCACGCTATGCCTACAATATCCGGCCGCGTTGAACCCGGCCACCGCCGGCTGCGTGGATCATCAATTCCATTCCAAAGACAACTCAGGAGCACATCATGAACGTGCCTGTCACACTGGCCTTGGCAGCGCTCGCGGGCACCAGCCCGGCGTGGGCCGACCCGCCCGAGCATGCCCCGGCGCACGGCTACTACAAAAAGCACCACGACAATGACCGCGGCCATCGGCTGGACCGCCATGCCGGACATTATCGGGGCCCAAGCGGGGTCGTCTATGTGCACGACTACGGCATCCCGGCCGGCCGCTGCAATCGCGACGAAATCGGCGCGGTTATCGGCGGCGTGTCCGGCGCGGTCATTGGCGGACAGGTCGCGGGACGCGACGATCGCGTCGTCGGCATGGTGGTCGGGGGCGTACTCGGCGCGGTATTGGGCCACGCCATCGGCGACAACATGGACGCCCGCGATCGCGCCTGCATGGGGCATGCCCTGGAGCTCGGCCGTCCGGGCGTTCCGGTTGCGTGGCGCCATGACGGTCACGCCTATCGCTTCACGCCACGCGGCGATGCACGTGATGGCTGCCGTTACGCCAGCCTCGTGGTCGACGGCCAACGACCACACGACGTGCTGGCCTGCCCGGCCGGGCGCGGGGAATGGTCTTTCCGCCGCACCTGATCAGCCTTCGCTTCCGGGTCGGCGACGCCAAGCCTGCTAAAATGCCGACTTTGCGTCCTGGCCCGCTTCATGTCTGCCCTCAAGAACGATACTTTCCTGCGCGCGCTGCTGCGCCAGCCTACTGATTACACGCCGTTGTGGCTGATGCGCCAGGCCGGGCGCTATCTGCCGGAATACAACGCCACCCGCGCACGCGCAGGGGATTTCCTGACCCTGTGCAAGACCCCCGATCTGGCGACCGAAGTGACGCTGCAACCGCTGGCGCGCTACCCGCTCGACGCGGCGATCCTGTTTTCCGACATCCTCACCGTGCCCGATGCGATGGGACTGGGACTGTACTTCTCGACCGGCGAAGGCCCGCGCTTCGAGCGCCCGCTGCGCAACGAATGGGAAATCCGCGACCTTTCCGCACCCGATCCGACCGACAAGCTGGGCTACGTGATGGATGCGGTACGTTCGATCCGCCGTGCGCTCGACGGCTCGGTGCCGCTGATCGGTTTCTCTGGCAGCCCGTACACGCTGGCCTGCTACATGATCGAAGGCGGCGGCTCGGACGACTACCGCCACATCAAGACCATGCTGTACAGCCGCCCCGACCTGCTGCATCGCATCCTCGAAGTGAACACCCAGGCGGTGACCGACTACCTCAATGCGCAGATCGAGGCCGGCGCCCAGGCCGTGATGATTTTCGATTCCTGGGGCGGCAGCCTGACGCCCCACGCGTACAAGGAATTCTCGCTCGCCTACATGGAACGCATCGTCGACGGCCTGATCAAAGAACGCGACGGCCGACGCGTGCCGAGCATCGTCTTCACCAAAGGGGGCGGCAACTGGCTGGAAGCCATCGCCGCCTGCGGCGCCGATGCGGTCGGCCTCGACTGGGGCATCGACATCGGCGAAGCGCGCCGCCGCGTGGGCAGCCAAGTGGCGTTGCAAGGCAATCTCGATCCCAGCGCCCTGCACGGCACGCCGGACATCATCCGCAGCGAAGTCGCACGCATCATCGACGGCTACGGCAATCACCCCGGCCATGTGTTCAACCTCGGCCATGGCATTTCGCAATTCACCAACCCGGACAACGTCAGCATCCTGGTCGAGGCAGTACACGCGCAGAGCCGCGCCGTCCGGGCAATGCCGCCCACGGCCTGAATACGGCCACCGGCACCGAAGCTTCCCCTGCATCCATAACGCTCACCTTCAATCACCTGGATCCACGCGAAAACCATGAAACGATTCTTGATCAGCCTGTTCGCCCTATTCATCAGCTTCAGTTTCGTCATGGAGGACGCCGAAGCCCGGCGCCTGGGTGGCGGCAAGTCTTTCGGCATGCAGCGCAGCGCCCCTGCCAAACAGACGGCCACGCCCGCACCGCAGCGCTCGCAAGAAACCGCGACACCCGCGCCAGCGACACCGCAAAAACGCAGCTGGATGGGACCGATTGCCGGCCTGGCCGCGGGGCTGGGCCTCGCAGCCCTGGCCTCCCACCTCGGCCTCGGCGAGGAAATGGCCAACGTCCTGATGCTGGCCCTGTTGGTGATGGCTGCCTTCATGCTGGTCCGCTTCCTGATGCGTCGCACTGTGCCTGCTGCACCGGCTATGCAATATGCCGGCATGCCGTCTTCCGCACGGAATCCTGCATTCCCCGGGTTTGAGCAGGCGCCTGCCGCGGCATTCGGCGAGTCCACCCGCGCCTTTCCGCCCGGATTTGACGCCGAGGCTTTCGTGCGCGAGGCCAAACTCAATTTCATCCGTCTGCAGGCAGCCTTCGACGCCGGCAACCTGACCGACCTGCGTGCCTTTACCACCCCAGAAGTCTTCGCCGAAATCCGCATGCAACTGGCCGAACGCGGCGATGCTGCGCAAACCACGGACGTGATGACGCTTGACGCCGAGATACTCGAAGCCACCGACGAAGATGACCGCCACGTGGTCAGCGTCCGTTTCACCGGGATGGTTCGCGAAGCGGCCGACGACCACGGCGCCACCCCGCTCGATGAAGTCTGGCATCTCAGCAAACCCGCGCTTGGCCAGGGTGGTTGGGTGATCGCCGGGATTCAGCAAGCATAAATCCAGCCAAAACAAGGCCTTGTGCACGGAAAATGTGCACAAGGCCCGTATTTGCGGCAATAGAAGCATCAACTTATGCACAGTTTTGACGCACGGGAACTTTTTTTGTGTCAAGTCCTTGACAGCCGGGCTATGTTTATAAGTGTCTGAATAATATGGTTTTGTTGGCTTGCCTGCTTTTTAGCCTCTAAGGCTCCTCCGCCTGAATACGGGCTTTGGGGGGCAATCGACACAAATCACTCACACAATTATCCACAGCCTGCGTGGACAACGCCAAATAGCCCTTGTTTAACAACCAGTTAGTTAACCTTTCCCGATATCCGAGCAAGATTAGCCGCTAACATGCCGTCCATCCTCCAGGTCGCGCTCGACACTCCGCTCTACCGGCTGTTCGACTATCGCCTGCCGGCGCAGCTTGGTCCGGTGCAGCCGGGCAGCCTGGTCGAAGTCCCGTTCGGCCGAACGCTGCAAATCGGCGTCGCCCTGGAACGGCAGCACGATAGCGCCATCGTGGCAGGCAAGCTGCGCGACGTCATCCGCGTACTGGACGATCGTCCCGCGCTGTCGCCCGACATCCTCCGCCTGGCACAGTTTTGTGCCGACTATTACCACTATCCGCTGGGTGCAATCCTGCTGGCCACGCTGCCGCCGCGCCTGCGTAATGCGACGCCGTTTGCTGCGGACACGCCCTGGCTGGTGGTGACCGAGGCAGGCCAGGCTGCCGAACCGCCCACCCGTGCCCGCGCACAACGCGCTCTGCTCGATGCCCTGCGCGCTGCGCCGCTGGCACGTGCGACATTGCGTGAACAGAAACAAGGCCGCCACGCCGCAGCCCTGGTCGCGGCCGGCTGGGCGGAATGGTTGCGATTGCCGCCCGTTGTCGACCATGCGCCACCGACCCAAGCGGCCCCTGCGGCGACCGCCGAGCAACAGGCCGCACTCGACCGCCTGCTGCCCGCGCTGGGACAATTCGGCGTCCACCTCATACACGGCGTCACCGGCAGCGGCAAGACCGAGCTGTATTTGCGCCTGATCGACGCGGTGTTGGCAGCAGGTCGGCAGGCGCTGGTGCTGATCCCCGAAATCGCCCTCACCCCGCAACTGGAACAGCATTTCCGCCGTCGTTTTCCCGGACGCCGCATCGCCGCATTGCACAGCGGGTTGAGCGAAACGGCACGTGCGGAAAACTGGCTCGCCGCGCCCACGGGCGACATCCTGCTCGGCACCCGTCTGTCGGTGTTCACGCCACTTCCCCGGCTGGGATTGATCGTCGTCGACGAGGAGCACGACGCCTCGTTCAAACAGCAGGACGGCCTGCGCTACTCGGCGCGCGACGTCGCCATCGCGCGCGGCAAACAATCCAACGTTCCCGTGGTACTCGGCTCGGCCACGCCTTCTCTGGAAACCTACGCACAGGCCGTAAACGGCCGCTACCAGCTGGTCGAACTGAAACAGCGCGCGATCAGTCAGGCGCAACTGCCGGACATCGAGCTCGTCGACCTGAAGCACATTCCGGTCGACAACGGCCTGACACGGCCTGCGCTGCAGGCGCTCACCGACACCCTGGCGCGCGGCGAGCAGAGCCTGGTCTTTCTCAACCGGCGCGGCTATGCCCCGGCACTGTACTGCCCGAGCTGCGCGTGGGTGTCGCCCTGCCCGCGCTGCTCGGCGCGGCTGGTGCTGCACCGCACCTCACACCGGCTGAAGTGCCATCACTGCGGATTCGAGACGCGCATCCCGCCCGAGTGCCCGAGTTGCGGCAACCCCGACCTCAAAGCCCTCGGCCAGGGTACGCAGCGACTGGAGGAAACGCTGGCTGCCTTCCTGCCTGCCGCACGCATCCGCCGCATCGACCGCGACACCATGCGGCCGCGCGCCTGGGCTGAACTCGGCGAAGCGGTGCATAGCGGCGAAATCGACATTCTGGTCGGGACCCAGATGCTGGCCAAGGGCCACGATTTTCCCAACATGACGCTGGCGCTGATCCTCGACACCGACGGCGCCCTCTACAGCCCGGATTTCCGCGCCACCGAGCGCCTGTTCGCCCAACTGATGCAGGTAGCCGGGCGCGCCGGGCGCGCCGACAAACCCGGCCGCGTACTGATCCAGACCGCCTTCCCCGACCACCCCTTGTTCCGCTATCTGCAGCGCCACGACTACGCCGGCTATGCACACACGCTGCTGGCCGAGCGCAAGCAGCTCGATCTGCCACCGTTCACCCGCCAGGTGCTGCTGCGCGCCGAAGCGACGACGATGGATGCGGCGCTGGCCTTCCTGCAACACGCTGCGGCGCGGGCTCCTGACACGGCCGGCGTCAGCGTATTCGGCGCCACGCCGGCGCCGATGGCGCGCGTGGCCAATCTCGAACGTGCACAACTTCTGATCCAGTCGGCGCAGCGCCTGGCGCTGCAAGCTTTCGTGCGCGATTGGCGGCCGCAACTCGACAGCATCAAGCCGCGTATCGCGCGCTGGTCGCTCGACGTCGATCCGCTGGTGTTCTAGCGGCCCTTGTATGCCGAAAACCCTCAATTAGACCGGTTTTCGTTCGATAACGTATCTTGGGGCGCGGATTTGACACAGCATCGAAGCCCACACGATGACGGAACACCGATGAGCGAGCACTACGACGAGCACTACATCAATAGCGTGACCGCGCTGGGCGATACCCACGAGGTCGTCACGACCCAGGCGATATTCACCCGCAACGGCATCAAGCTGATCGACCGTGGGGCACGCATCAACACGGCCATGCGTGAAAAACTGGTGCAGCACAAGCTGATTCCGGCCATCGACGAATGCCTCTCCGTCGCCGACGGCGTCACCAACGCCAGCCTACGTGACCGCGCCCGCGAGATCCTGGATAACGAGCCCCGCTTCCAGTTTTTCCGCCCCGGCCTGCCCGGGACCGCACGGTTGCTCAACGCCTTCTATGCCATGCCGCTCAACGCGCCGCTCGCGTTCAAACTCACGGTGGCACGCGAGCGACGCCCGGAGATTTTCGAGCACAGCGTGCAGATGACGCTGATCGCACTCATCCTCGCCATCAAAAGCCGTCTGCCCGAGCGCGACTTGGCAAGCGTCGCCGCGGCAGGCATGCTTCACGATATCGGCGAACTGCATATCGATCCCGCCTTGCTGCGGCACGGCCATCCGCTCGATCCGGACGCGATGCGTCATGTCTATGCCCATCCGATGACGGCCTATCTCATCCTGCAAACCTATCCCATGTTCCATCCGGAAATCAGCACAGCCGTATTCGAGCACCACGAACGGCTGGATGGCAGCGGCTACCCGCGCGGGCTCAAGGGCGAGGAAATCGGCCGCATGGGCCAGATTCTGATGCTGGCCGAGGCCGTCAACGCCCTGTTCGAAAAGAGCTGGCACACCCACGGCGCCGCTCGCCTGGCGGTGATGCTGAAAATGAACCGACGCAAATTCGACCGCGAATTGATCAATCATCTCGTCAGGCTGCTCAACAGCGGCGAGCGGGCCGGACCAGGCGGAGCGGGCAACGTCTCGTCCGAGTCGGTGGCGGCCCAGCTCAACCAGTTGGCCGAGGTGTTCCGCTTGTGGCACCACGCACACCACACCTGTCCGCCCGGGGTGGCCGAGGAACCCCTGGTGGCATTCGTCAACCAACGCCTGACCGATCTGGAGCGTACCCTGCTGGAGACCGGTTTCCATCCGGACGAGCTGGCCGCCTTCACGACGGGAATCGAGAACGACACGGCCGTGCTGGCCGAAATCCAACTCATGGCCAGCGAATCACGGCGACAGGCTTGCGACATCCTGAAAGAGGTCCGTCGCCGCTGGGCAGCGCTTCGCGACGACAGCGCCGGTCGCGCCGCCGTGGAGTTCTGGGTCGCGCGCGCGCAGACGCTGCTGCAGGCAGACTGACCCGCCCTGCCAATCGCCGTCTGGCGTTTGGCCGCCTCGCGCGTGGCGCATATAATCGCGTGCTACCCATTTTGAACACTGAAGATGCCTGCCTGACCCCATCTTCAATGTAACCATGTCCAACACCCATCCGCTTAAAGACCAGATCGCCTTGCTGATCGGCGAAGCCCTCGAAACGGTGGCACCCGACACGCCGGTCAGCCTCGAGATCGAACGCCCGAAGAACCCCGCCCACGGCGATTTTTCCAGCAACGCCGCGATGCAGCTGGCGCGGCCGCTGAAGAAGAATCCGCGCGAACTGGCGCAGCGGATCCTCACCGAATTGCCGAAATCCCCGCTGATCGCCAAGGCCGAAATCGCCGGTGCCGGCTTCATCAACTTCCACCTCACGCCGGCCGCCTGGCATGGCATCGTGCCGCAGATCCGTGCCGCCGCCACGCAGTTCGGCCACGTCGATGCCGGCGCCGGCCACAAGATGCTGGTCGAGTTCGTCTCGGCCAACCCGACCGGTCCCCTGCACGTGGGCCATGGTCGCCAAGCGGCCCTGGGCGACGCGATCTGCAACCTGTACGCGACGCAGGGCTGGGAAGTCACCCGCGAGTTCTACTACAACGACGCCGGCGTGCAGATCGCCACGCTCGCCAACAGCGTGCAGGCGCGCGCCAGGGGCCTGAAGCCGGGCGACGCCGCGTGGCCGGAAGCCGCCTATAACGGCGACTACATCGCCGACATCGCGGCCGATTTCCTCGCCAGGAAGACCGTGAAGTCGGACGACCGCACATTCACCGCGTCGGGCGACGTCGACGACCTCGACTCGATCCGCCAGTTCGCCGTCGCCTACCTGCGCCACGAGCAGGATCTCGACCTGCAGGCGTTCGCGGTGCGTTTCGACAATTACTATCTGGAGTCGAGCCTCTACACCAGCGGCCGCGTCGAAGCGACGGTGCAGAAACTCGTCGACGCCGGCAAGACCTACGAGCAGGATGGCGCGCTGTGGCTCAGGACCACCGACTACGGCGACGACAAGGACCGCGTGATGAAGAAGTCCGACGGCACCTACACCTATTTCGTGCCGGACGTCGCCTACCACATCGCCAAATGGGAACGCGGCTACCAACGCGCGATCAACATCCAGGGCACCGACCACCACGGCACCATCGCGCGCGTGCGGGCCGGCCTCCAGGCCGCGGGGGTGGGCATCGCCGAAGGCTATCCGGATTACCTCTTGCACACGATGGTGCGCGTGATGCGCGGTGGCGAGGAGGTGAAGATCTCCAAGCGCGCAGGCAGCTATGTCACCCTGCGCGATCTCATCGAGTGGACCAGCAAGGACGCGGTGCGCTTCTTCCTGCTCTCGCGCAAGGCCGACACCGAATACATCTTCGACGTCGATCTCGCACTGGCTCGTAACAACGACAACCCGGTGTATTACGTACAATATGCGCACGCACGCATCTGCCGGGTGTTCGAGGAATGGGGCGGCATGTCCGACGCACTCGACGGCGCCGACCTCGCACCGTTGACCGCCCAGCATGAACTGGCCCTTTTGCAGCGTCTGGCCGAATATCCGGAAACCGTCGCCACTGCCGCACGCGAACTGGCGCCGCACCTGCTGGTGCATTACCTGCAGATGCTGGCGGGCGATTTCCATTCCTGGTACAACGCCGAAAAATTCCTGGTCGACGATACGTCGACGAAACTTGCCCGACTGACTCTGGCTGATGCCGCGCGCATTGCAATCGTCAACGGCCTGGCCTTGCTCGGCGTATCCGCCCCGGAGAAAATGTAGTCATGGCAAAACCCGCTTCCCGCAAGTCCGGCCGCTCAGGTGGCAACTCCATTTTCACCGGCGTGCTGATTGGCCTCATCATCGGCGCAATCCTCGCCGTGGGCGTGGCGCTGTGGGCGACCGGCGTCAACCCGTTCAAACTCGGCAAACACGCAAACGCGCCCACCAAGCCCGTTGCACCCGCATCCCCTGCACCGGACACCGCTCCCAGCTTCGATTTCTACAAGGTTCTGCCGGACAACACGTCGAGCGCATTGCCCGCCACCCCGGCCCCTGCCGACACCACGCCCCGGCTTTATCTGCAAGCAGGCGCGTTCCAGCGGGCCGACGAAGCCGACAACCTGAAAGCCCAACTGGCCTTGCTGGGTGTCGAGGCGGTCATACAGACCAGCGAGGTCGCCAACAAGGGCGTGCTGCACCGTGTACGCATCGGTCCGTTCCACACCGCTGACGAAGCAAACCGTACCCGCAGCCTGCTCGCGCAGAACAATATCCCGGTCACGCTGGTCAAAGAAGTTCCCACTCAACAGGAGACGCCTTGATGTTTGCCCGCACTTTGGCTTTTTTTGCCGCCGCCGTATTGTCCTTGTCCGCCATTGCCGCGCCCGAAGAGGCATTCGAAGGGCGCGACTACACGCGCGTCAGCGTGCCGCAGCCGGTTGCGACCGGGAAGAAGATCGAGGTGCTGGAGTTCTTCTGGTATCGCTGCCCGCATTGCAACGCGCTTGAACCCGGTCTCAATGCGTGGCTGAAGAAACTGCCCAAGGACGCCCAGGTTCGCCGCGTCCCGGCCGTGTTCCGCGACGACTGGATGCCCGGCGCCAAGATCTATTACACCCTGCAGCAGATGGATCTGTTGAGCCGCCTGCACGACAAGGTATTCGACGCCTACCACGTGGACAACCTCAACCTCAACGACCCGGCCGTGCTGGGCAGCTGGATCGCGAAGCAGGGCGTGGACCGCAAGAAATTCGAGAGCATCTACAACTCCTTCTCCATCCAGTCCAAGGCCATGCAAGGCGCACGGCTTGCCACCACCTACGGCGTCATGGGCGTGCCGGCCTTCATCATCGACGGCAAATACACCACTTCGGAATCGATGACCGGCAGCGAACCCCGCCTGTTCGAGGTTCTCGACCAGCTGATCGTCAAGGCACGCGATGAGCGCGGCGGCAAGAAACCCGCGAAGTAAGCCTGTTGCCTCCCCCCGCCCCACTCAAGGTAGCGAATAGGCCCTTGCAGGGTTTGAATGAACCCCTCAGGGTCTTCATCACCGGGGCCAGTTCCGGCCTCGGTGCTGCGTTGGCGCGACACTATGGCGCAGCAGGCGCGCAACTGGGGCTGGCCGGACGCCGCCAGGATGGCTTGCAGAACACCGCCACCGGGTGGAATGCGCACCTCTATCAGGCCGATGTGCGCGACGCGGCAGCCATGCAGCAGGCTGCCGCGGCATTTTTGAACGATGTCGGCGCACCCGACATCGTCATTGCTGCGGCCGGGATCAGCGTCGGCACGCTCACCGAATTCGCCGAAGACGCGCCGGTGTTCCGCGCGGTGATGGACGCCAACGTACTGGGGCTGGTCCACACTTTTCAGCCGTTCATCGGCGCCATGCAGCCGGGCGGCGTGCTGTGCGGCATTTCCAGCGTGGCCGGGATACGCGGGCTGCCGGGCGGCGGCGCCTACTCGGCTTCCAAGGCAGCCGCCACGATCTATCTGGAAGCCCTGCGGCTCGAATTGAAGGCACGGGACATTGCCGTGGTCACGGTGGCGCCAGGCTATATCGACACGCCCATGACGCGGGTCAATCCCTATGCCATGCCTTTCAGGATGACAGCGCAGACTGCCGCCGCCAAAGTAGCCCGCTGCATCGCCCACCGTCGCCGTTTCACGGTGATTCCCTGGCAGATGGCCTGGGTGGCGCGGATGCTGAAATGGCTTCCCATTCCGGTCTATGATGCAGTTTTCGAAAAAGCGCCACGCAAACCGCGCAATCTGCCAACATAATGCGCATCGCATAAAACGTATCGGAGAAGCAATGCCTGCCCCCCTGAACATCATCCTCATCGACGATCATCCGCTCCTGCGCATGGGTGTGGCGGGCTACATCGAGCAGGAACCGGATCTGCGCCTCACCGCGCAACTGGCCAACGCCGCCGAACTGCGTGCCTGGATCGAAGCGGGCAACCGGGCCGATGCGGCACTGCTCGACCGCTCCCTGCCCGACGCCGACGGCCTCGATCTGGTCTCCGATCTACGTGACCTGGGCATCAAGGTCATCATGCTGACCATTGCCGACTCCGACGAGGAAATCTCCGAAGCCATTTCTTCCGGCGTCGACGGCTACGTCGTCAAATCCAGCGATCCCGACCAGGTCCTGGCGGCCATCCGCAGCGTATGCGACGGCCAGAGCAGTTTTCCGCTCAATATCATGCAGAAGATGGCGCGCGGCGAACTCAACAACAATGCTCTGTCGGCGCTGACCGCGCGGGAAATGGAAATCGTCGACCACGTGAAGGAAGGGCTTTCCAACAAAGTCATCGCCTACAAGATGACCCTGGCGGAAAACACCGTACGCAACCACCTGCGCAACATCATGGAAAAGCTCGGCCTGCGCAATCGCGTCCAGGTCGCCACCCTGGCGTTGAAAGAGGACCGCAAGCGGCACTAGGCAGAACCCGCCCACAAAAAAAGCGCGGCTGCTTGCTGAGAATAAATTCGTAAATGTCGTAATAAAGACGTAAATATTTATTCCAGCATTACAAAAAACTCGTAAACGCTTAAGCGGTGCGTTGAAGCAGACAAATACAGTCCGTCGGAAAGATGCGTGCCCTTTCCAGCGATGCCGACGAGCTTAACTACACCATATGACCCGGCCGTTCCGGACCCAAAAATGGGAGCGGCACCCCCCCTGCAGCCAAACGGAGGGCGACAAGGTTGGGTAGCCTTGGCCATCCACCTTGATGTCCCGCCTCGGTTTCGCTTCCGGGACGACGAGCAGTTCGATGGTACGCCCGCAGCCGCATGGGCAGCGCATGCCGACACACCAGTTCTCTCCGTCGTCATGGGTAACGACGCCTCTGCGAGAAGCGCCTCACACTGGCCGGTCGAAGCCGTTCCTTGGGCGACAAGCTTGCGATAGACTTCTCAGATTGCCTCGTGCATAAGCATGAAGGCGCTCACCTTCGCTTGAACTGGCTAGCCGAGGCGCGGTTCTCGACCAAGTCTGCATCCTGCTCGGCCGCGTCAAGTAAAGGATCAAGGAAATCCGTCATCATCCCGTCACGTACGAAGTCGAGCATAACGCTGTTCCGCAGCCCGGCTTCCGCCATGTCACTGCCCGCCCACAACGATCTGCCGTATCTCCCAGACGGCCTCTGTGACACACTGCAGCCACAGACACCCTATCCGTTATGGCTGACACTGGCGATCTTTCTTGGCGTGTTCGCTGTGTTGCAAGGCTCATGGTATGAAGCCCGCGGCACCTGGATCGAACGGCTGGTGATTCATGAAGCCACCGTCAAGCCGGCGGCAGCCATCATTCAGCTCATCACGCCGGAGGCCAAGGCTCAACCGGTTGCCGCCAGCATCAAGGCGCCCGGCGGCGGCCTCAACATCCTCAATGGCTGCGAAGGCACCGAGATCATGTTCCTGCTGGTTGCCGCCTTCTCCGCCGTCCGGCTAGGGTGGCAACAAAGGCTGACCGGTCTTGCGCTGGGGCTGGTCCTGGTCTTCGCGCTCAATCAAGCGCGCATCCTTGCGCTGTTCTACACCTTCCGCAACGAACGTAGCCTGTTCGACCTTCTGCATACCACTGTCCTGCCTGCCGTCTTGATCGCGACGGTAGCCCTGTATTTCTATGCCGTCCTCCACCGCAGCCGTTTGGCCTAGTCCCGGCCGGTTTGCGCTGGCGCTGATCCCCGGCTTCGTGCTTACCCTCGCCGCGGCCTCGGTCTGGGGCACAGCGCTGGTCGAAGCCCTGTTGCCGCTCACCCGTGCCTTGCTCAACTGGATGGATGGCCGCTTCGGTGTCTTGTTCCTCGGCGTTGAGCACAACTGGCAGGACACCGTGATACGCCTGCAACTGGGCTTTTCCAAGGCGTTCTTCTTGGGCGGGCATGTGGTCTTGCCCGACCCCAGAGGTGCGCTTTGGGTCACCACGCCAGTCGGTAGCCTGCTCCAGCCATTGGTGATCGCGCCCGCCATGGCGGCGGCATTACCCGGGCGGGTTGCGGCCCGTTTGACACGGTTTGGCCTCGCTGCGTTATTCGCCCTGGGTTTCCTCGTCGTCGACCTGCCGGTCACGCTCCACGCCCTCTCATGGGATACGCTTGCCTACGACGTGAAGTTGAACGATTTCTCGCCGCTCTTGGCTTGGAACCAGTTCATGCAATCCGGAGGCAGGCTGGGGATCGGGGTGCTGATGGGGTTGATCACATGGTGGATGGGTCGCCGAAGTCCCTCCCCCTTACGCCAACACAATGAGCATTCAAAGTCCATACAACTTTAGTCTTAGTGGGATCGGCTCATAAGCACGATGAGCTGGCCCTTACCAAGTGTCACACCGTCTGCGTAGTCTCGCCAATATTCAGCCACCCGGCAGCTCTCTTGACCGTCAAGAAGGCTCTTCTGTTGTGGTGAAACTGGATTTATACGCCAGCGACATAAAACACCAATGAGAGGCTAGATCATGCAACGCAATATCCTTAGTGCTGCCGTGTCCATCGCATGCGCTGGTCTGGCTACCCAGGCATTTGCCTTGTCGCCGTCCGACCTGAACAGCGCGACCACTTCGATCGTGCGCATTTCCGGCTCTTCGGCTACCACCAACCAATTGATCGCCTTTGCCCAGAACAACTGCGTAAGCGGCTCGCTGGCGCAACTGACCACTTCGGATCCCAGCAACTTTGCCCTGCTGTGTACACCTGACACCAGCAAAATCTCTGGCTTGGCCCGCAGTAATCTGGTCATTGTCAAGGACGGCAGTGCCGGTAACGACCTCAGCCCGATGGCCAACCGAACCGGCTATCCGTTCCTGGACGTTTTCAATGCCGCATTCAAGAGCGGCTGTGGCAGCGCTACCCCCGTGGCAGCCACGACCGAATATGTGGATCCCACTAACCCCGGTGCGGGCACCCGCATCGCCTTGCCCGCCTACAATAAGTATTCTTGTCCTCTGACCCTGACCTCTGCAGCCCCCCCAGATATGGGCATCTCCGACGTAGAACCGACACTGCTGGTCCAGGCTGGCGCCGTTTACCCTGTATCCTACGCGCAGTTGGACGCCCTGCATTCCTCTCTTCTTAATGTAGTGGTTTTCGGCGTCCCGGTGACCCTGGAATTGCGTGATGCCATGCAGACCGCCCAGATCGCCAGTGGCACGCTTCCCAGTAGCTGTGCCGTGGGGGACGAAACCGAAGAGTGCATGCCGACTCTGAGCCACCAGCAACTCACTTCCATCTTTACGGGTAACGCTGTGGACTGGAGCGAGTTCGGCCTGACCAATCCATCGGGGGACAACAACATCTATATCGTTCGACGCATTAATGCGTCTGGCACGCAGACGGCAGCGCGGGTTTTCTTGGCGAGTGATCCTTGCATCGCCCAGGTGATCGGCTTCTTGGCTGGCAATGACGGCGAATCCAGCACGGCTGCCAATGCTTGCTCATCCGCCACTCCTCCCGGAACCGTGCATGAAGGCAGCGCGGCCAGCGATGTGCAGATCTGTCTGCAAAACCACAACGCAAATCACCGTTGGGCCGTTGGCGTGATGAGCGTACAAACCCCTGCGGTGGGTGACGCCAACACCAATATGCGCTTCGTCAAGATCGATGGCGTCTCTCCCACCAACCTCAACGTCGCGCTCGGCCGCTATGGTTTCTGGACTGAGGCCACGCTCAACTATACGGGCACGCCGTCAGGTGATGTAGGCACGATGATTACTGCCTTGACCACCGGCTTCAGCAACCCGGTCGTGCTGCGCTCGGTGAATACCAAGTTCCTGCTCACCAACCTGCTGAGCACTTCCGCCGAACCCTGGGCCGCTGGGGTCATGGCACCGTCCCCCCTGGTCAGTCCGAATTCCGTCCCCCTCATCAACACCGGGAACCTGCAGACCGACCTGGCGAACGTCTACACGACCCCTGTCAACTACTACACGCATGCCGCTGGTGGTGCCCCACATACTTGTCAGCCGCCTATTACCTACTTTGCGACGGGCACCCTTAGCAACAACCCCAAGTAAGCCGCAACGCCGGCAAATCAGCTTCGGCTGAGGGCAGTGGCCTCCGCTGAAAATTACTCCAACATCCTGATTACTCCTGACGCAGGGGACTGATCCGAGCTTCTTGGAGTGAACGAATCGGACTCGCCTTACGCAAAGCCAGCCTGCTCAGCATCGCGTGCAACTCCGCCGCCACAAACATTCCGGCAATGCACAGTGCAAAGCGCCCGCCGCCTTCCATGAGTTCGCCCCAGTCTATGGGCTTAGAGGCGAGATAGGTCAGAGGGTCATAAGCCTGGATGACCGCACTGTGGATCGTGCCGTACATGACCAGAGGAATATCGATCGCTTCCAGAACAAGGAGAACCGGCAGGCTCGCCAGTAGGCGCATACCCCGGCCACGCCAGCTCAGATCCGGCCAGGTCAGCGCTGCCGCGGCCAGCATGACCGGATGGGTGAGCACAAAATAGAGAGGGAGGCGGACATTTCCCTCCACATGGGGCAGGACTTTCCCGCCGATCACCATCATGTGCGGAAGCGCATAGTCCGCCTTGATGATGTATTCATGACTACGAATGATTGTGAATGGCTGGATTTCAAAGCCACTAAGCATTGCGCTGAGCACTGCGCGATAGAGCGGCAAGAAAAAGTGCGTGTAATGCCAGCCACCTTGCCAGGCTGCCCAGAGTAGGATCGGCAGCCAGATCAGCAAACGCAACGCGATGTCACCCGCTTTATTCGTCGGGCGTGCCATGGCGGGACAGAAAAGCCAGAAAGAAGATGAAGCAGCACGCAATCATGATCAGCGGCAGCACCGTGCCATGGAGCACGCTGAACCAGTCCCGATTACTCAGGTAGGCGTGCCAGAGAATGACGATGCGAGTCTGGTTCAGGGAGAACACCAGTAGGGTACCCAAGCCGATACCCAACCAGCGGCTGCGCCAGGCGAGCGGGTAGGCGATCAGCGCCGCTACCAGCAAGAACAGGATCTCCAGTCCCTCACAGCCATTCAGGACATTTAAGCGTCCCATGGGTGCGATCAGGCGATGACCCTCTGGGATGACATGGAAGGCAGGCCAGATCTGATCGATGATCCATGCGGCAGGAATGACGGTGGCTTGATCGATGACCACGTGTTCCAGCCAGGTGCCCCGGCTCAATCCCCACGCGTATTGCAAGGCAAAAAAGACAACGAGAAAAATGAGTACCAGACGCAGAGGATGGCGACGCCGGGCACGATCTGCTTCCTCGGCATTTAGTATGTCGGCGTAACTCGTGCTCTGCATCGGGACCGGATTGGATCGTGGGCCAAAGGGGCTTCGTGTAAACCGATAAACAATAAGCGGTTTGCGTAACGGTTGTATTACATCGAAAGCTCTCCTGAATACGCTAAGGAAATGGGTTACCTTTGGTAGCCAGCGAAGACGCTGGTGTAGCACTGCCATGCAGTAATGGGTTTCGATCCGGCCTAGCCGAGGGCCGTTACAACTCGCAACGCCAACCTCTAACGTGACTCTGAATTTTATTCGGCGCGTTCGCGCCAGAGGCCCGGTCGCAACTCGACTCGGTGCGTTCGGTATGGCCAGCAGCAACTTCAGAAGTAGTCTGGCTTTCCGGTGCAGGTGATCCTCCCTCCATACTTCTCGCACAGAACTTGCGTTCCGTCCATACAACTTTAGTCTTAGTGGAATCGGCTCATAAACACGTTGCATAGGCCGTGACCAGGCGTCACATCAGTTACGTAGCCTTCCTGACGTCAGCCCTTGGGAGAAGGCTCGTGAAACTACAAAAAATCACCTGTTCGTTATTGCTCGCCATGACCTTTGCCTCGACGGCACAGGCGACTGTCGACGACGCCCGTGCCAAGGGCGTCAAGTGGCTGATTGAAACTCAGAAGGGCGATGGGTCATTCGCGGGCCTGCAGGGCCTGGAGGTGCAGTCCACCTCGGCTGCGGTGGACGCGATGCTCGCGGCCGGCATGACGCGGTCGCCGCAATACGCGCGCGCCCTAGCCTGGCTTGCCAACGCCCCGGGCGGCAGCCTGGATTCGCGCGCGTGGCAGGCGTCCGCGCTGGCCTCGGCGGGTCGCGACGCCACAACCATTGCCGGCACGATCCGCGACGAGCGTAACACCGTGGCTGCACAAGCAGGTAGTACAGGCTCTGGCAGAGCGACCTGGGGCGCCTACCCGGGATATGGCGCAAGCACAACCGACACGGCACTGGGCTATGGCGCGCTCCGCAGCGCAGGCATGAGTTACACAGGGGATACCAATGAACTGAAGTTCACAGTGCTCTGCAATATTCTCCCGGCACAACTTGCCGTTTCTCCCTGGTTTGGTGCATGGCCGCAAGCTCTACCGCAAAGCAGTCAGCCTGCGCATGCCTCGTCGGGTTCTCTCTCAGCAACCGCATTTATGTTGTACGAGCTCAAAAAGCAAATGCAGGCTGGCCGGATATCGACAGGTGGAACCAGCTGTAACTCGAATACGGCACCTGCTTCAATCGATACCGCCATGACCAGCGCCAAGACCTGGCTCATCGCCCAGGCCAACGCGGACAGCGGCTTTGCCGAACGCAATCCGCAAACGGGCAATCTGGAAGCGTCCTCGCCGGTGGCTACCGCCCTGGCGATCCGCGCACTGGTCCTATTCTCCGCTGAGGGTGACAGCGCCTCTACTACCGCGATCACCAACGCTCGCACCTGGCTGGCCGCCCAGCAGAATGCCGACGGCAGCTGGAAAGGCGATCCCTTCGTCACCGCACGCGTCTTGGCCGCGCTGCCTGTCGCAGTGGGCACGCAGCTCACCGACAGCGATCAGGATGGCATCACGGATGTGGTCGAACAGCAACTCGGTACCCAGATTATGGTCGCCGACGCCCAGAACCAGCTCGACCCGAACGCCAATGCCGTGCCCGGGATTAACGCCACGTCGTTCAGCGCCAGCGGTGTACTCGGTGAACCCTTCAGCCACACCCTCTCCGGCTCGGGCGGCAACGGCCCGTTCACCTTCGTGCGCGTCAATGGTGCTTTGCCGCCCGGACTGACGATGGCGGCCAACGGCCAGATCACAGGCACGCCCTCGACGACGGGCAGCTACGCATTCGATTACGAAGTCACCGACACCACCAACGCCAAGACCCTGGTCATCGGACGCATCGACGTGGCGGACGCCTCGCCCTCCGATGGAGACGTACCGCTGCCGCCGTGGGCGGTGGTGGCATTGGGAGCGGGGCTTCTCGGCGCCATGCGTCGTTATCCCATGCGCGCCGCCTGACATACACACCTGTATCACACAAGAAAAGATCATCAAGGGAGCCACCCATGTCTTGCCAGACTCTGAGTCGCCTGATTCTGACTGCCGCCATGAGCCTTGCGGCCTTTACAGCGATCGCCGCGCCCCACAAGGATGTCGCGCCCTTGCCAGCGCAAGCCGTGCAGGCGGTGCGCGACGGACAGCGTGGGCATCCGGATCCGATAGTGGAAGCGCTGGATCGCCATCTGCAAGAGGAACTGGAACTGGCCGGCCAGGGCGAACGTTCCGCCGCGCAGATCGGCAAGAAAAGCGCCCAGGATGCCGACGTGCGGAACGAACTTTCCAGCCGCCGTGCCGAAGCCGCCGCCAAGCGGCAGGAGATGCTTACCCTGCGCTACGAATTGCTGTCTCGCCTCGATCGCGAAGCGGAAACCTTAAGGGTGCGTGGGCAGTTTGCAGAAGCGGATCAGGCATTGAATTTCAAGCAGAAGCTGCTTACTCGCTTCAATGCCATTACCCAGGACATGGATGACCTCTCCAAGGCCGATAGCACTAATCTCGATGTTCGCGCCAAACGTGTCGCCAGTCGCATCAAAGGTTGGCTCGCAGCCAGACCGGTCATTCCCCTGCCACAGCCTAACGTCCGTCAAGCCAAAGCGATTAAGCCGATGAATCTGCCGGCCGCCAAGTCCGTCCCGCATTTCGTCGCCGACGCCTACTGGCTGATGCAGGAGAGGATCGCCAGCCGTGATGGCTTCATTCAGGTCGCCCCGCGCGATGGTTTCATCAAGACGGCGCTGCGCGACACACCGGCCGAGGCGGCCGCTTGCGGCTACACTGCGGCCGATCTTGCCGACACCGCTGAAGCACCCCTTACCCATCCCGATATCGTTGCGCTGGCCAGGCAACTCGATTACAACCCGGTCCGTATGTTCGAGTGGGTTAACCAGAACATCAGGTTCGAGCCTTACTACGGCTCCATGAAAGGCGCGGTCGCCACCCTCTGGAGCAAGTCGGGTGGCGCCACCGACCAGGCCAGCCTGCTGGCCGCGCTGCTGCGCGTGTCCAACATTCCGGTGCGTTACGTGCGCGGCAACATCGCCGTGCTGGACAATGCCGCGTTGAGCGCAGACGGGCGAGGCGCGCGCTGGATCGGGGCCAAGAGTGCACAGGCAGCCGCCTCAGTCTTGGCCACCAACGGTAATCCCGCGGCGACTTACTATACCGATGGCACAGGTATCGTCTTTGCTCACGTCTGGGTCGAGGCTTGTTTGCCCTACACTGCTTATCGCGGCACCGGGCTCGACGACTCCGGCCACCGCTGGGTGCCGCTCGACCCCTCCTACAAGGACCGGCGCTATCAGGCTGGCATCAACGTCGACGGTAGCTTCGATTTCAACTACGGAAACTGGCTGGCTAGCCGGCTCGATGCCAACGGCAACTACCGCCTGCCGCAGGAAGCTTTCGAAAGCGAGGTCGAGGCGCATGCCAAGACTAAAGCGCCGAATTACGCCAACAACACGCTCGAAGACGTTCCCTACAAGGCCGAGACTAAGCGCCAGCACTTCGACATCCTGCCCATCGTGCCGCCCTATGAAGTGCTGCAATACACCAGCTGGGACGGCACAGTGGGTGGCTCGGCCGAAACCGCAGTACTGCCGGGGCGTCACCGTTATCGACTGGAAGTGGCTGTGCGCAACAAGAGCGCTACGTCCGATCCATTGGCTGGCAATCTGCTCAACCAGAAAACCTTCAACCTCGTTGATTTGGCCACCAAGCGCCTGACACTCTGAAACCTCTGCTTAACTACTG
>DDRS01000029.1 GCA_002343685.1 Thiobacillus denitrificans
AGAGTTTCCACACGGCCTCGCCGATCAGCGGACTATCAGACCAGCTCTAGCGAGGCAATTCAAGCCGTCGGGAGCCTTTCACTTGAAACAAATAGGGGCAGACACCATTCCTACGCCGGTGGATATTCCGTAAACCGTGGCAGCTCCTGATCGTCGCACGACCACTCCGCGCGCGAATCCCAGAAGACGCGTGCCTGCGGCTGGATGGGCACCGGGCAGTCGAGCGAGCCGGCTGGCACGACGACGGCGTTGATTTCAGGCACAAAGCGGGCGACGGAGCTGCCGCATTCGCTGCAGAATTGCCGCGTGAATCGCTCGGCGGCCGGAACCTTGTAGCGCTTCAGCAGCGCCTCGCCGTGCGAGAAGAGGATTCTTGCATTCACCAGCATGAGGTTCGTCGCATGCCCGGTTCCGGAAGACTTCCGGCAGCGCGAGCAGTGGCAATGGTAGAAGCGCTGAAGATCGCCAACCACTTCATAGCGAACGGCACCGCACAGGCAGCTGCCGTTCAGGGTGACTTCGTTCATCCAATCCTCCCGATCTCATGATTAATTTGCAGGTCAGGCTATCACCGGTGCAAGCCATGGAACCGAAAATTCGCTCTGGAATTCCTTGATCATCCTGCAAAGGGATGTCACCTAGGGCTGTTTATGCTTTCACGTTAAACCGAATGCCTCCTTCGACAAAGCCCAGGACGAACGGCAAACCAATCGCTTATTTGAGCCGCCCCCCGAACTTCCCCTCCGCCTTCGCCACCTTCGGCGCCACGACGAACTGGCAATACGGCTGATAGGGGTTCTGCTCGAAGTAGCGCTGGTGGTAGTCCTCGGCCGGGTAGAAGGTCGTCGCCTCGGTGACCTCCGTGACGATCGGCGCACCGAAGTGCCTGGATGCCGTCAACTCGGCGATTGCGGCTTCGGCCTCGGCCTTCTGCTCGGGGGTGTGCCAGAAGATGGCCGAGCGGTATTGCGTGCCGACGTCGTTGCCCTGGCGGTTGCGCTGGGTGGGGTCGTGAAGGGTGAAGAAGACGTCGAGCAGGTCGCGGAACGAAATCACCTCCGGGTCGAAGGTGACCTGCACGACTTCGGCGTGGCCGGTGTCGCCGTTGCAGATGTCCTTGTAGGTGGGATTCTCGGTGTGGCCGCCCATGTAGCCGGAGACGGCGGCGTCGACGCCGCGCAGCCGGTTGAACACGGTCTCGATGCACCAGAAGCAGCCGCCGGCGAGTGTTGCGGTTTGATGTGGCATGGTGTTGCTCCGTAATTGAGCTACTCAAGTCCTCCGATCAGGCCCGTCGACAAGCCTGTCCTGAGCGTAGTCGAAGGGCTCAGGGCGAACGGCAGTATGTCGATGCCGTTCAGACGACCGGCACCGTTTCCATGAACGATGCGCGGCTCGCCAGTTTCTCGGCGAGCCTGGCCAGGTTGGGATGCGCGGTGCGCCAGTCGATCTCGGGGAAGCGCAGGTCCAGGTAGCCCAGCGTGCAGCCGCAGGCGACGTCGGCCAGCGTCATGCTGTTGCTGTTGCCGAGAAACCAGGGTTTCTCGCCCAGCGCTTCCGACAGCGCCTCGAGGCCGCGGAACAGGGTCTTCTCCTGCAGCGTCATCCAGTCGCTGCTGCGCTGCTCGGGTGCGCGCTTGCGTTCCAGGTTCACCGCCACGGCCGCATCGGTAACGCCGTCGGCCAGCGCCTCGACGCCGCGCACCATCATGCGGACTTTCGGTTCGCTGGGGATCAGGTGGGCGACCGGGCTCACGTGGTCGAGGTATTCGACGATGACGCGCGAGTCGAACACGCTGATGCCGTCCTCCAGCACCAGCACCGGTACCTTGCCGAGCGGATTGAAGCCGGGGACCGGGGTCTCCGGCGACCACGGGTTTTCGACCTGGAGGTGGAAGGGAATTTTCTTTTCCAGCAGGACCACGCGGACTTTGCGGCCATACGGGCTGGTGAGCGAGGTGATCAGTTTCATACGGATTCGTATCCTGAATGCAGGTTGCTAGGTTGGACGATGTGCGCCGCCATTATCGCCTGTCGCACGCAGCGCTCCAACCCGTTCGCGCAGAGCCGGCAGCACGTCCTGCTCGAACCAGGGATGACGTTTGAACCATAGACGATTGCGCGGGCTGGGATGCGGCAGCGGAAAATAGTCGGGAAGAAAATCGCGCCAGGCGTGCACCGTGTCGGCCAGCGTTCGCCCGCGGCGCATTCCCAGGTAATACGCCTGGGCATAGGCGCCGATCAGCAGGGTGAGGCGGATACCGGGCATGGCCGCGCGCAGCGGCGGATGCCACAGCGGCGCGCATTCCGGGCGCGGCGCCAGATCGCTGCCCTTGACCGTGCCGGGATAGCACAGGCCGGTCGGGACGATGGCGATGCGGGAGACGTCGTAGAACTGTTCGCGCGTCATGCCCAGCCATTCGCGCAGCCGGTCGCCCGAGGGGTCGTTCCAGGGGATGCCGGTTTCGTGGACGCGCCGCCCCGGCGCCTGGCCGACGATCAGCAGGTGCGCGGTGGGCGAGACGCGTAGGACGGGGCGGGGCGGATGCGGCAGGTTCGCGGCGCAGACCGTGCACGCCTCCACCTGCTCGACCAGCCCGGCAAGACTCGTGGGCTGGCGCGGGCGATCCGGTTTTTTCATCGCCACCCGGCGCGCCGGTCAGCCCGCGTGGTCGACGATGAACTGCTTGACCGCATGGACGTCGGCGTCCATGACGTGCTTCTTCTGCGGCTGCGCTTCGAGGTCGGCGAGTTCGGCCGGACGCACCGGCTCGACGCCGAGCGCTTCGCGGATCGCATCCTCGAACTTGGCGGGCTGTGCGGTTTCCATGCAGATCAGCGGCACGCCCGGCTCGCGATGCTCCAGCCCCACTTTCAGGCCGTCGGCGGTGTGCGGGTCGATCATGGTGCCGTACACCTCGTACACGGTGCGGATGGTGTCGATGCGGTTGGCGTGGCTGCTCGAACCGGAGACCATGCCGAAGTCGGCCACGCGATCGAACAGACCATCGGCATTCAGATCGAAGCTGCCGCCGGATTCCACGGCGGCCCACAGGCTGCGGACCTTGGCCGCATCGCGCCCGGCAAGGTCGAACACGAAGCGTTCGAAGTTGGATGCCTTGGAGATGTCCATCGACGGGCTGGAGGTGTGCCTGGTCTCGGGACGCGGCCGGTAGACACCGGTCTTGAAGAACTCGTCGAGCACGTCGTTCTCGTTGGTGGCGACGATCAGCTTGTCGATCGGCAACCCCATCCGGCGTGCGATGTGGCCGGCGCAGACGTTGCCGAAATTGCCCGACGGCACCGAGAACGAGACCTGCTGGTCGTTGTCGTGCGTCGCCGCGAAATAGGCCTTGAAGTAGTACACGCTCTGCGCCGCGACGCGCGCCCAGTTGATCGAGTTGACCGCGCCGATGTGGTGCTTCGTCTTGAAATCGAGGTCGTTCGACACCGCCTTGACGATGTCCTGGCACTGGTCGAACACGCCGCGGATGACGAGGTTATGGATATTGGCGTCCTGCAGGGCATACATCTGCGCCTGCTGGAAACGCGTCATGCCGTGCTCGGGCGACAGCATGAAGACGCGGATGCCGCGCTTGCCGCGCATCGCGTATTCGGCGGCCGAACCGGTGTCGCCCGAGGTGGCGCCGAGGATGTTGAGCTCGCCGTGGGTCTTGTCGAGCACGTACTCGAACAGGTTGCCCAACAGCTGCATCGCCATGTCCTTGAACGCCAGCGTCGGACCGTTCGACAGCGCCAGCACGTGCAGGCCGGGCTCAAGCGTCTTCAGCGGGGTGATGTCCCCGGCGTTCTCGCCGGGGCTGGCATAGCGGTAGACGTCTGCGGTGTAGGTCTTGTCGATCAGCCTGCGCAGGTCGTCGTGCGGGATGTCGTCGATCAGGCGCGACAACACGGTGAAGGCCAGTTCGCGGTAATTCATGCCGCGCATCGCCGCGAGTTCGGCCCCGCTGAAATGCGGGTAGGTTTCCGGCACGTAGAGGCCGCCGTCGCTGGCCAGCCCGCCGAGCAGGATTTCGGAGAAGCGGAGTTGCGGTGCCAGCCCGCGCGTACTGAGGTAATTCATTGCTTGCCTTTACATTTACCGGGCTGCCAGCTCTTCGAGCCGGATGCGCATCACCTTGCCCGCCACGGTGTCGAGGGCTTCGATCTTCGCGATCGCCGCGTTGACGTTCTTCTCCACCGTGACGTGGGTCAGCAGGATGATGTTGACCTGTTCCTCGCCTTCGGCGGGTTCCTTCTGCACCATGGCATCGATGGAAATGCTGCTGTCGGCCAGGATGCGGGTGATGTCGGCCAGCACGCCCGGGCGGTCGAATGCGCGCAGGCGCAGGTAATAGGCGGTGCGCACCTCGTCCATCGGCAGGATCGGCGTGTCGGCCAGCTGGTCCGGCTGGAACGCCAGGTGCGGCACGCGATGGTGCGGGTCGGCCGTGTGCAGGCGCGTGACGTCGACCAGGTCGGCGACCACGGCAGACGCGGTCGGCTCGGCGCCGGCACCGGCGCCGTAATACAGCGTCGGGCCGACGGCGTCGCCCTTCACCAGCACGGCGTTCATCGCGCCGTCGACGTTGGCGATCAGGCGACGCTCGGGGATCAGCGTGGGATGCACGCGCAGCTCGATGCCGTTCTCGGCGCGCCGTGCGATGCCCAGCAGCTTGATTCGGTAGCCGAGCTCCTCGGCGTATTTCACATCCTCGCGCGTCAGCTTCGAAATGCCTTCAGTGTAGGCGCGGTCGAACTGCATCGGGATGCCGAAGGCGATCGCCGACAGGATGGTGAGCTTGTGCGCGGCGTCGATTCCTTCGATGTCGAAGGTCGGATCGGCTTCGGCGTAGCCCAGGCGCTGCGCCTCCTTCAGCACATCCTCGAAAGCGGCGCCCTTGTCGCGCATCTCGGTCAGGATGAAGTTGCTGGTGCCGTTGATGATGCCGGCCAGCCACTCGATGCGGTTGGCCGTGAGGCCTTCGCGCAGGGCCTTGATGATGGGGATGCCGCCCGCCACCGCCGCCTCGAACGCGACCATCACGCCCCTGGCCTGCGCCGCAGCGAAGATTTCGTTGCCGAACTTGGCGACCAGATGCTTGTTGGCCGTGACCACGTGCTTGCCGTTGGCGATGGCCTGCATCACCAGTTCGCGCGCCGGCTCCAGGCCTCCGATCAGCTCGACCACGATGTCGATGTCGGGATCGTCGACCACGTCGAACGGGTTGGTCGTCAGCGGCAGGTCACCGGCCAGCGCCTTGGCCTTGTCGAGGTTGCGCACCGCCGCGCGCAGCACGCGGATTTCGCGTCCGGCGCGGCGGGTGATTTCTTCGGCATTGCGGCGCAACACGGTGAGCGTGCCGCCCCCGACCGTTCCCAGGCCCAGCAGGCCAACGTTGATGGGTTTCATCTCGTAATCTCGTTCAAATAAAAATCAGCGATGCGCACGCTGGCGGTCGAGGAACCGGCTCATGCGCGAAATCGCCTCGGTCAGATCTTCCTCGTGCGGCAGGAACACCACGCGAATATGGTCCGGTTGCGGCCAGTTGAAGCCGGTTCCCTGCACCACTAGTACACGCTCCTCTTCCAGCAGATTGAGGATGAATTTCTGGTCGTCGTGGATGTGATACAGCTTGGGGTCGAGCCGCGGAAACAGATACATCGCTGCCTTCGGCTTGACGCAGGTCACGCCGGGAATCAAGGTCAGCAGTTCGTGCGCCAGGTCGCGCTGGCGCGCCAGCCGGCCGCTCGGCGCGACCAGGTCGTTGATGCTCTGGTAACCGCCGAGCGCCGTCTGGATCGCATACTGTCCCGGCACGTTCGAGCACAGGCGCATCGACGCCAGCATGTTGAGGCCTTCCAGGTAGTCCTTGGCATGGCGCTTGTCGCCCGACACGATCAGCCAGCCCGAACGGTAGCCGCAGGAGCGATAGTTCTTCGACAGGCCATTGAAGGTGACGACCAGCACATCGTCGGCCAGCGAGGCGATCGAGGTATGCACCACGCCGTCGTACAGCACCTTGTCGTAGATTTCGTCGGCGTACACGATCAGCTGGTGCTGGCGCGCGATTTCCAGGATTTCCAGCAGCAGTTCGGTCGGGTACAGCGCGCCGGTCGGATTGTTCGGGTTGATGATGACGATCGCCCGCGTGCTGGACGTGATCTTGGCGCGGATATCGTCCAGATCGGGCAGCCAGCCGGCGCCCTCGTCGCACAGGTAGTGACGCGGCTTGCCGCCGCCCAGGCTGACCGCCGCCGTCCACAACGGATAGTCCGGCGCCGGCACCAGCACTTCGTCGCCGTTGTTCAGCAGTGCCTGCATCGACATCACGATCAGCTCGGAGACGCCGTTGCCGACGTAGATGTCGTCGATCGTCACCCCGGCGATGCCCTTGCGCTGGGTCTCGTGCATGATCGCCTTGCGCGCCGAGAACAGGCCCTTGGAGTCGCTGTAGCCCGACGCGTTCGGCAGGTTGAGGATTACGTCCT
Source organism: Thiobacillus denitrificans (assembly GCA_002343685.1). Lineage (GTDB taxonomy): Bacteria > Pseudomonadota > Gammaproteobacteria > Burkholderiales > Thiobacillaceae > Thiobacillus > Thiobacillus denitrificans_A. The sequence goes on from DDRS01000029.1 coordinate 6,493, forward strand.
GGACGATTTCCTCGGGCGACTCGAAGTTGAAGGGCGCAGGATTGCCGATGTTCAGCTTGATGATGCGCTGCCCCTCTTCCTCCATCTGTCGTGCACGCGCCATCACGGGGCCCCGGATGTCGTAGCAGACATTGTCGAGCTTGGACGATTTGTGGATGGTGCGTAAGCGTGGTTTGGTGTCAGCCGTCACGGCGGTCTTCCTGGTCAAGCTGCGTAAAATCAAGGCAAAACAATACCTTGGGAAACGGCCGATTTTACCGGAGGCGCCCTCCCCCGGCAAACAAAACCGGGCGCTACGACGCATGAACGGGCGCACGACGGCTTACCGCCCGGCTGGAATCTGCTAAGGTTTCAGCATGAAACTGCACCTCAACACCGATGCTGGCCAGTTGTTGTTCACCGGCTATGGCGAAGACCACGTCCTCATCAACGGCCATCGCCATGACGCCAGCCTGTTGCTGACCGCCCGCGGCATCGAGATCGCCCCCTGGGCCGGCCTCGGTTTCGACGCCCTGACCGCCGCGCATTTCGAATGGATCGCACAACGCGAGCTCGACATCCTCTTGCTGGGCACCGGCACCCGGTTGCGTTTTCCCCATCCCTCGCTGACGCGTGCGCTGATAGACGCGCGCATCGGACTGGAGGTGATGGATATCGGGGCCTTGTGCCGCACCTACAACATTCTAGTGACGGAGGGGCGGAGCGTGGGGGCGGCGGTGCTGATCGAGCCTGCGGCTGGGGACTGAGCCGCGTCATTGCGAGGCGCATAGCGCCGAAGCAATCCAGTCCGATCAGGCGCGGAGCATCGCCGAGTAGTTGTTGGCTTCGCGGAACTACTGATCGTTGGCCGGGGGTAGCCCGGCAGCTAGTTCCTTTTCTTGTCTCGCCAAGAAAAGGAACCAAAAGAAAGCGACCCCGACAGCCCCGAATTCCCGAAGATCAAGCACGTCGGGGGGGCGGCAAAGAACTCGCCCCGCCTTCGATCTGTTTAATTGATTTTTTGTGGGCGGGGCTCAAACACCTTTGCCGCTGATCCACCCGACGCACTTGATCTTCGGCGGGTCTGTAAGGGGAAGAAGGTCAAAACCAGGTCTAGGCTGTACGGCCGACACAACCAGATCGAAGGCTTCGCAGTGAAACTCACCCAAGTACACAAACCGCCAATCATTACTGCCCCGGTTTTGACTTGTCGCCCCTCTCAGTCCCGCCGGAAATCGAGCCTGCCAGGCGGATCAGCGGCAAAGGTGTCTGAGCCCCGCTCACCTTCGAAATACAAACAAAAGCGGGGCGAGTTCTTTGCCGCCCGTCCGGCAGGCTCGATTTCCGCGGTTTCGGGGATGAGCGGGGTCGCCTTTTCTTGGGTTACTTTCTTTTGGCAAGACAAAAGAAAGTGACTAGCTGCCGGGCTATCCCCGGCCAACGGTCAGTGGTCCTGCGAAGAGCCCGGCTATTGCCAACAGCGCTTCGACAGGCTCAGCGCGAACGGTGCGAGGGTATGCCCTTCGACAAGCTCAGGGCGAACGGCATTGAGAGGGGCGCACTATTCGATCAGCGGTTGAGTGCGAGCAACTGGATTGCTTCGCTTTGCTCGCAATGACGGCCCCTGCCTCACGCGTCCGGCATCACCTGCTCAAAACTCGTGATCGCCATGAACGCCCCGCAATCCTTGTGCGGCTGCCGTGAATCCGGATTGCACACCGCCAGCAGGTGCGCGATGCCATAGGCCTGGGCGCTCTCCAGCACCGGCAGGCTGTCGTCGACGAACAGGGTACGCGTCTTGTCGAACGGTTCGATCGCCTGCAAACCCTGCCAGAAATCAGGATGCTCCTTGGGCAGGCCGACCTGATGCGACGAGAGCAAGGCATCGAAATAGGTGTCGATGCGAGTCTCGCGCATTTTCAGGCCGAGGCTTTTGGGATGGGCATTGGTCACCATCACCATTCTGCGACCCGCTGCACGCACCGCCTGCAGGAACGCCGGCACGTCCGGGCGAACCGCGATCAGGTGCGCGACCTCCTCCTTCAACTGCACGATGTCGAGCGCGAGTTCGCTGCTCCAGAAGTCCAGGCAATACCAGTTGAGGGTGCCGGCATGGCGGGCGTAGTGCGCGTTGAGATGCGCGCGTGCCGTTTCCGGCGCGAGGCCGTGGTACTCGGCATAGCGCCGCGGCATGTGCTCGAGCCAGAAATGGTTGTCGAAATGGAGGTCGAGCAGCGTGCCGTCCATGTCGAGGAAGACGGTGTCGATCTGCGCCCAGTCGATCATGGCAAGGGCACGCTGGTCCGGGTCAGAACAACTCGTCCTTGGATACGCCGCGCCGCCGCAGCAGCTGCCGCAGCACACGCAGGGATTCCATCTGGATCTGCCGCACGCGCTCGCGGGTGACCTGCAGTTCGAGCGCCAGGTCTTCCAGCGTGCAGGCCTCGCAGTTGTTCAGCCCGAAACGGCGCTCGATCACCCAGCGCTGCTTGTCGTTGAGTTGGGTCAGCCATTCGTGGACGTGGTGCTCGATTTCCTCGAGCTGCAGCATCTCGTCCGGCAGATGCGCGTTGTCGTCGGCGATCGCCTCGCCCAGCGACAGCGTGGGGTCGACGTCGAGCGGTGCGTCGAGCGAGGCGACCCGCTCGTTCAGCTGCATGATGCGGCGGACGTCCTCGACCGCATGCCCGGTCAACGCGGCGATGTCGTCTGCGCTGGCATCGGTGACGCCATGCGTTTCCAGATGCCGCTTCGCCCGCAGGTATATGTTGAGTTCCTTGATGATGTGCACCGGCAGACGGATGGTGCGCGACTGGTTCATGATCGCGCGCTCGATGTTCTGGCGGATCCACCAGGTGGCATAGGTCGAAAAACGGAAACCGCGCTCGGGATCGAATTTCTCCAGCGCATGGATGAGGCCAAGGTTGCCTTCTTCCACCAGGTCGAGCAGCGTCAGTCCGCGGTTGGAATAATGCTTGGCGATGTTCACCACCAGGCGCAGGTTGCGCTCGATCATGGTCTGCCGCGCCTCGAAATCACCCTGCACGGTGCGCCGCGCCAGGGCGACTTCCTCCTCGGCGGTCAGTAGCGGCGCCAGCCCGATTTCATTGAGATACAGCTGGGTGACGTCGACCTGCGGCTCGTCGAGGATGGCCGATGCCAGTTCCTCGTTGGTATCCGCGGCGGTCTGCGGCTCCATGTCGGCTTCGGATTGCTCGGGGGTCAGGTCATCGGATTCGTCGCTGGGTTCGCGGCTCATGAGCGCTCCGGCAAATAGGTCAAGGGATCGAGCGGTTTGCCATAACGGCGGATTTCAAAATGCAGTTTGACCCGGTCGGCATCGCTGTCGCCCATCAGGGCGATCTTCTGCCCGGCCGTCACCATGTCGCCCTCCTTCACCAGGATGGTCTCGTTGTGCGCATAGGCCGAGAGGAATTCGCCGGCGTGCTTGATGATGAGCAGGCGTCCATAACCGCGCAGACCGCTGCCACTGTATACCACCTTGCCGGCCGCCACGGCCCTCACCGGCGTATTGCGCGCGCCGGCGATGTCGATGCCTTTGCCGCCTGCCGCACCGAAGCGGCCGATCAGCGTACCGTCCACCGGCCACAGCCAGGTCTCGACCGATGTGGCGGCGGATGCCGCAGGCGCAGGCGACGGCGCGGCTGCCGGGGCGGGGGCCGCGGGCGCCGGGCTGGCCGCCGCGGGCGCGGACGGCGTGGCAGGACGGGCGCCGGACACCTGGGCCCAGTTGGCGTCGGAGTAGGTCAGCAATTGCGCCTGCGGTTCGCGCAGCACGGGCGGATCGGTGAGCGGCCGGGCGCTCGGCGCGGGTTCGTCGTCGAGCGGCTTGATCTCGACTGCGCCGGCCGGCGGCGTGAGCCGCAACACCTGGCCGACCAGGATGCGGTCAGCGGATTCGAGCTGGTTCCAGATGGCGATCTCGCGATAGTCGAGGCCGTTGGCAAAGGCGATGGCATACAGCGTGTCGCCGCGCTGCACGGTATGCAGGCCATTGGTGGACGGCGCGATCTGCGGCGTGGCCGGGCGCGCACCCTCGGACTTCACGGTGCGGTGCGCCGGCGACCGCTCATCCACCGGCGCCATCCCGGGCGACGTGCAGCCCGCCAGTCCCAGCAGTATCAAGCCCAGCCAGGCGGCACGGCTTCCCACAGCCTGGCGCATTACGCCACTCCCGGCAGCAGGGGAACGAACTTCACGCCTTCGAGCATGCGTTCGGTGAACGACTCGCCCTGGCGTTCCATCACGCACAACGTCTGCGTGGCGTTGCCGAGCGGCATCACCAGGCGTCCGCCGTCGGCCAGTTGCTCCAGCAGGACGTGCGGCACTTCCGCAAACGCGGCTGCGATCACGATGGCGTCGAACGGCGCAAAATCCCGGGCGCCCGTCATGCCGTCGCCATGCTTGGGTTTGACGTTGTTGACCCGCAATTCCCGCAAGCGCACCCGGGTCTTGCCGACCAGCGCCGCGATACGTTCCATCGACACCACTTCGCGCGCCAGCTTGCCCAGGACCGCTGCCTGGTAGCCGCAACCCAGTCCGATTTCGAGCACGCGGCCCAGTTCGTGGCCGTGTCCGTTCTCGCCGTGTCGCGCCAGTTCGGCCATACGTGCCACGATATAGGGATTGGAAATCGTCTGCCCGAAACCGATCGGCAGGGCCGTGTCTTCGTAGGCGCGCGACTCCAGGGCCTGGTCGACATACAGGTGGCGCGGCACGCTGCCCATCGCCGCCAGCACCATTTCGTCCTTGATGCCCTGCTCGCGCAGGCGCTCGATCATGCGGCCGCGGGTACGCGCCGAGGTCATGCCGATGCCGGCACGGGGGTTCAGGGTTTCAGCCATGCGTTCACGCTGTCCATCTGGCTGAAACGGGTGAGATCCATTTGCAGCGGAGTGATCGAAACCTGGTCATTGGCGACGGCATGGAAATCGGTGCCTTCGCCCGCATCCTGCGCCGCGCCGGCAGCGCCCACCCAGTACACAATCTGGCCGCGCGGGTTGGTCGTCTTCACCACCGACTCGGCCTTGTGGCGCTTGCCCAGCCGGGTCACGGAGACGCCGTTCAATTCGGCAGTGGCACAGTCCGGGACGTTGACGTTGAGCAGCATCGGTTCGGCCGGCGGCCGTGTCTGGATGCGTTGCACCAGGTCGGCGACCACGCGCGCGGCCGTGTCGAAGTGGCGCGCATTGTGGCTGGCGAGCGAGACCGCAATCGACGGGATGCCCAGCAGATAGCCTTCGGTGGCGGCCGCGACCGTGCCGGAATAAATCGTGTCGTCGCCCATGTTGGCGCCGTGGTTGATGCCTGAAATCACCATGTCGGGCATATGGTCCAGCATGCCGGTGACGGCCAGATGAACGCAATCGGTCGGCGTGCCGTTGACATAGTAGAAGCCGCTCGGCGCCTTGCGCAGCATCAGTGGACGGTCGAGCGTGAGCGAATTGGACGCGCCGCTGCGGTCGCGTTCGGGCGCCACCACGGTGATGTCGGCGAGCGGTGCGAGCGCCTGCGCCAGCGCGGCCAGGCCAGGGGCGAAGTAACCGTCGTCGTTGGATAGCAGGATACGCATCAGCGGCAGCCTCCGGGCAGGGCAGGCAAACGGAACGGAATACTCATGGCAGCGATGCGAACTTCTAACATGCGCCCGATTCTACCATCGGGATTTGATCTGTTCAGTCGTATTCCCGGGTGTAGAACGCATCGAAGCTGCTGGGCTGTCCGGCCTGCGCTTCGAGCCGCACGTGCGTGGACAACTGGTAGAGCACCTTAACTACCTGGCTCAGGCCGTCGAGGCTCTGCTCATAGCTCAGCGTCGCGCGCGAGGACAAACGCTTGCCGACGCTGACCACGGTGCTGGTAAGGGATTCGCTGCTGCCCGCGCGCACGTCGAAGCTGTCGATGCCCAGGGTTTCCGCCATCTTCGCCTGCAGGTTCACGGATTCGGCCTGGCTCAGCAAGGCGCCTGCCGCCACCTGCAGCAAGACGAACTCCTGCTGGCCGCTGCTTTCCAGGCCGTGCCCCAGCACCAGCCAGGCGAGCTTCTCGGTGTCGGGCATGGCCGGATCGGAATAGAGCGTCACCAGCGGACGCTGTACCGTGCCGCCCACCTGTACGCCCACTTTCACGTCCGGCGTCTTGCGTACTGCCAGCACGTCGAGCCCGGGATTGTCGATGGGTCCGGCAAAGCGCAGGACGCCGCGCTCGATGTCCAGCGTCTGTGCATAGGCGGCATAGCGCCCTTTCTCCACCTGGATCGTCCCTTCGCCGCGCAGGGCCTGGTTCACGGTGAACACGCGCAGCTGACCGCCCAGTCGCGCGTCGAGCCCGGCGCCCTTGAACAGGAAGTCGTCGCCCAGCTTGAGCGTCAGATCGAGCGCCAGCGGAAAACGCTGCGTCACCGGCTTCTCGCGCGGCGGCCGGCCGACGACGACGACATCGCTCGACAATTCGGGACGACTCGCCTCGGGCATTTCCAGACGGGCCCGGTCGGCGGTGAGGTCGCCGGTGAGCTGCAGGCGTTTCTGGTCGAGGTTGAGCCGGGTCGTGCCGGATACGGTCACGCGGCGGTCGCTGCGGTTGGTCGCCGCAAATTTCTCGAACGTGAGCGTGAGCCCGGCCTGCGGGTTTTTCAACTGGGCGTCGCCGCTCACCACGATGCGACCGCTGGTGCCTTTCAGCTCGCCCTCCTGCACCAGGACCCGGTCGTCCGCCAACTGGAGCTTGAGCGTGCCGTCAGTGATCGCCACGCCCTGCTCCGGCATGGAGAAACGGATGGCGTCGGCGGCAACCCGGCCATCGATGCGCGGTGCCGCGAGGCTGCCGCTGCCGCTCAACTGCGCATTGACACGGGCATCGGCGCGGATGCCGACCGGAATGAACGGCTTCAACAATCGCAGGTCCGGCACGTCGAACCGGGCATTCCACGTCAGCGGTGCGCTACGCGACAGGGTGAATGCGGCCTCCGTGCGGACCAGCATGCCCCGGCCATCCAGGCGCAACTGTCCTGCTTCGTGCGTGTCGGCGGCGAGCCGAACATGGGCCTGGCTGCCGGCCACATCGAGATCGAGCGTGAGGGCGGTCAACCCCATGGCCAGCGCCGGATCGGTCAGCCGCACATCGCCGGACTGGCGGCGCAGCTGCAGCCGGCCATCGAGCGACTCGCCCGCGCGCAGGTCCCAGTCGCCGTTCACGCGCAGGTCGGTGGTGAAAGGCGGCGCCGTCTCCAACAGCGCGAGCGCGGGGGCCAGCGGCAGATTGGCAAGCGTGCCGCGGCTGGCCAGATGCGCGCCCTGGCGGTCGAAGCGGTCGACCGTCAGCCGGCCGCCTGCCACGGTCAGCGCCAGATCGTTCACCTGCTGTCGTTCGCTCGACAGCAGCAAGTGGGCGGGGGCCACCAGTTTCGCTGGCCAGTCACCTTGCACCTCGGCCTGGTTCAATTGTCCGCGCCACACCTGGTTCGCATCCAGGCCGCCTGCCAGGTTCGCGGTCAGCCGCCACGCCGGCAAGCGGGCATCGAGCGTCAGCGTGTGGGCATTGCGGCGCCCCTGCAGGATGGCACGAAGGGTATCCAGATGCTGCCCGGCCAGTTGCACTCCGCTCGCGTCGAGCTGCCCGTTGAACGTGCCGCTGGCGGCAGCTTGCATGTTCATGCGCAGATCCACGGACTCGGCGGCGATGTCGCCGGGCAGGTGCAGGCCGCTGGCGGCGAGCTGCGCGTCGACCTCCAGGCGGGCAGGATCGCCACTGGCGCTGCCGCGGCTGGTCAGCCGTCCGGCCAGCCCCAGGTTCAGGCGGGCCAGCGCCGGCGCATCGACGTCCCAGACGAGCCGGTCGCCCGCCCGGCCGTACGCGCCTTTCAGCTTTGCCCGGTTGCCTGCCAGATCCAGATCGATATCGGCGTCGACGAGATGTCGGTTTTCATAACGCAGCCGTCCCTGTCCACTCACCGGTCGGCCTTCGAGATCGCCCGGCGGCAGGCTGAACTGTGCCTGCACGCGCGGCGTGGGCAACAAGGCGCCGCTGGCCTGGCCGCGCGCATTGAGCCGTCCGCGCGGAAACGTGCCGAAACGTGCCGGATTGATTTGCGTGGCATCGAACGCAGCGCTGAAGGCACGCGTGGCGTCGAGATGCAGTGCGCCCTCTGCCGTCAGGCGCCCCGCCTGCCCGGCAAAACTCGCCGACTCCAGACGCAGCACCGCGTCGGCGTGCGCCAGCGTAAAGCGGCCTTGCCCCCAGCTTTCGCTGACATCGGCCGTGAGCGTCTGGCGCGCCGCGTCACCGTCCAGCTGCAAGGCCGTCCGCAGGCGCGTGGCAACCAACTGGCGATGCAACCCGGCGAGATTGAGGCGCGGACCGTCCAGGTTCACGCTCAGGCGGCCGTTGCGCCATTGTCCGCGCCCATTCAATTGTCCGGCCGCGCCCAGATCGATCGCCAGTGCGCTGAAATCGGCATGCACGCTGTCGCCCACCACCGCGCCGGTGAGGTTGGCGAGCGGCAGACGGTCCTGGTCGAGCCGTCCGGCCAGCCGGTTGCTGAGGCTGAAGCTGCCCAGCAGGCGTTCACCCGGCTGGCCTTCGAACACGCCGGAAAACGCCAGGTCGGCGCGCGGCGCGCCCGCGGCAAACAGACGCGGGTCGATGCCCTGTCCGGCCACCAGCAGCCTGGGCAAACGCACGCGCGCGAAGGGCGCGGCTTCGCCACTGGCCATCATGGTCATGCTTTGGGCCTGGGCATCGAACCGGAAGACGATGGCTGCCAGCCGCCCCTGCACGTCGAGCGCGGCACCGATCGGGATGGGGTCCCGGCGCGCGACGTCGAATCGTCCCTGCAGCTTGAATGGCGCGTCCTTGTCGAGTTCGAACCGGCCGCCGACATCCGCCCAGGGCGTGGTGGCCGTCATGCCGGTGAATCGATAGCGGCCGCCATCGTCGTCGATGCGTCCGTGCAGATTCTTGAAGTCGAGCGTGCCCCCGGCGTCGACGACAGCGAGATGCGCCACATCCCAGGCGGCCACGTGCATGTCGACCGGCAGGCGCAGGCTGGCGGGCAGCGTTGGCGGCGTCGGGTCCGGCTTCAGGATCTCGACCCGTATGGTTTGCGCCGCCAGCAGGCCGATGTCGAGCCGTCGCTGCAGCAGCGCGCGCGGCTGCCACTCCAGCCGGATCTGTTCGAGCGTGACACGCTTCGTATCCGACGTGAAAACGAATTTCGCGATTCGGATGGGAACGCCGACGTGTCCGTCCACACCCTCGACGGCCAGCCGCCCGCCGCTGAGGAAAACGGCCGCATCACCCAGCCAGCGAAATCCCGTGTCCGTCGTCGCCATTCCGATCGCCACGGCAACCAGCAGAACCAGCGTTGCCAACAGGGCGGCCAGTCCTCTCAGCACGCGCTTCAAAACGACACCCCGAGCGAAAAATGCAGGCGGAATTGACGGGTGGCTTCGCCATACGCCAGATCGAGATTCACCGGCCCCACCGGTGAACGGTAGCGCGCGCCGAAGCCGTAGCCGAACACTGGCGAGAGCTGGCGCGGCGTATCGGCCGCATCGCCCGCATCGACGAACAGCGCCATGCCCCAGTCGCGGTTGAAGAAATAGTTGTACTCGACGCTGCCGGTGGCAAGGTAGCGCACCGACGCCACGCCGCCGGCAAGTGTGCGCCCCAGGCTCTGGTAGGCGTAGCCGCGCACCGAATTGTCGCCGCCGGCCCGGAACAGGAAATCGGTGGGAATGCCGTCGCGCGTATCTGCCAGCACGCTGCCGAGCTCGCCGCGCAGGACCAGTCGACCGTTGGCGCCAGCCTGGAAATACTGGGTGTGGCGGCCGTAGAGGCGAATGAAGTTGGTGTCCGACAACAGGGCGGCTGCGGCCCCGCCCCCCTGTAGGGTCAGCACATGGCCCCGGCGGGGGTAGAACGCGCGTCCCACCGTACGCTGGGTCCACGCGTAGTTGGCGGTCAGTGCCTGGTTGCGCTCATTGACCACGTCGCCGATGCTCTGCTGTTCGGTCTGGTACTGCAGCGAAACCGTGGTCTCGATCTGTCCGCGCGTGCGGCTGCGCTTGGCCACCGCCAGCATGGAGCGGGTCTTCTGGCCCTTGATGTCCTCGTGCTTGATCTGTGTCCCGAGACTGTTCTCATAGCCGGCGGAGGTGCGCGGCCAGGCGAGCTCCGCCGCGCCGGATTGTTGCGTGGTTTCGATGCGCGCATCGAGCTTGAGTCGCAACCCGCGATCGGCGATGTCGCGCGCCAGCCACCCCATCTGCACGCGCGCGCCGGTATCCGTGCTCACCCCCACCCCCACGCTGAACCGTTTTTCCGGTCGCTCCACCACCTCGATCCGGATCGGTGCCGCCGCCGCCAGCGCGGGATCGGGCTCGACGCGGACCGTGGCGTGCGAGTAATAGCCGCTCGTTTCCAGCGCCATCTGGTAGTCGAGCAGGTCCTGCTGGCGAAACGGTTTACCCGGCTTGACGGGACTGAGATTGCGGATGATCGATTCGGGATAGCGCCGGGCGCCACTGATCACCGGTTCGCCGTAGAAGAACGCCGGTCCGCTGTCGATCGTCAGCGTCAGGTCGGCGGCCTGCGCGGCAGGATCGATACGCGCCTCGCTCGCCACCAGTTGCGCCGCCGGATACCGGCTCGCCAGCAAGGGCCGCAGGACGGCCAGCTTGGCCGCGTCCCAGTCCGCCTGGCGAAACGGCATGCCCTGCTTCAGTGAAAAGCTGCGCTCGATACGCCCCCGCAGGCCGGCCGCGTCGGCGCGCGTTTTCAGGGCGCCGTCAAAAACCAGCGCCACGTTGCGGACCGTGGTGCGCGTGCCGGGGTCGATCCGGTAATCCACCCGCCAGTCGTCGCCCACCCGTTCCACCGCGCTCTCCACCTGGGGCGAGAAATAGCCTTCGGTCGCCAGCAGATCGCGCGCCGTCTGATCGCTTTGCCGCTGCAGCCGCGCGATTTCGTCGGCATCCAGCTTCTCGCCCGACCGTGCCGCCCGGGCCGTTTCGAGGTGCTGCATCAGCAGCGCCTTCAGCGCGTCGGGCGCATCCACCTTCACGGTCAATGCGTGCGCCGGCGTCGCGCACAGCGCGGCTAGCAGCAGCAAGGCTTTCAAAAGACGAGCAGGCAAGACGGTCCTGACGGAAAGAGGTCAGGCCATTCTAGGGGGTGCTGCGCGTGGCGGGAACCCTGCAGCCGGGCTAATCCGGGATATTCGGCTCGACGAGGTCCGCCAGATGGGCAAGCGATTCCTGCCAGCCGAGATAGCAGGACTCGACGGGAATGGCGCCAGGGATGCCTTCCTGCACGATGTTCATCTCGGTCCCGCAGGATACTGGCTTCAGGCTGACTGTCGTCCGCATCTCGCCCGCCAGACTGGGATCGTCGAATTTATCCGAATAGCAAATGCGTGCGTTCGGCACGAGCTCGAGATAGGTGCCGCCAAAATGGTGGCTATGCCCGGAACTGAAGTTCGTGAACGACATCTTGTAGGTGCCGCCCACTTTCGCCTCCAGGTGGTGGACCTTTGCGGTGAATCCGTTCGGTGGAAGCCATTTGGCCTGTGCGTCCGCGTCGAGGAATGCCCGGTAGATTTTCTCGGGCGTCGTTCGAAGCACACGGTGAAGCTTGACGGTATGGGTCGCCATGGGTCGTTCTCCTTTCAAGGTGAGTGCGTGATATGCCGGGTGTGGCATATAGCATCGACGAGCGGGCAGGCTCGATTTCGACAGCCCCCTAGCACATTACCTCAAAAAAAGAGGGCGGAACCCGCCCTCTTTTCCCGGTCGACCAAGCGGTCAGGCTGCTTGAGCGACGGCCGCTTTCTTGAAGCTGAACACCCCCCCCTGCGCATCCACCCGGATGGTGTCCTTGGGACCGAAGTGCCCGGCCAGGATTTCCTCCGCCAACACGTTCTCGAGTTCGCTCTGGATCGCACGTTTGAGCGGCCGCGCGCCGTAGACCGGATCACAGCCGGCTGTGGTTGTGTTATATATTTAAATATATAACAATTGTGCAATAGCCTTTCGACCTGCCATGCGCAGCCCGCACTCATGACCTCTACGAATCAATCGGTATCCAGCATCGATATCAGCAGCAACTCGGCATGCGAACTGGTGCGTCTCGGCGCCGCGCAAGTCCTCGACGTGCGCCAGCCATTCGAACTCGATGCCGAGGGGCGTATCCCCGATGCCATCCACATCCCCTTGTTTCATCTGAAGTACCAGCTCGGCCACGCACTCAATGCCGAGGAACAGGAAATCCTCGACGCCGACGAACCCAGCGAACGTGAGCTCGCCATATTTCTGGCCGACCTCAACGCCGTCCATTTTCAGCGCGATCAGATCCTACTTTGCATTTGCAACAGCGGGCGCCGTAGCCGCATCGCGGTCGAGATATTGCGCCGCCTCGGCTATGCGCGCAGCTATTCCATCCTCGATGGCTGGCGCGCGTGGTGCCAATCGCCCTTACGGGAAAAACACTCGGAAGCGGCTTGAGGTCTGGGCGGACATGACGCCCTGTCTACCTATCTTGCAAGGAGAAAAGGCGGGGAATCCCCGCCTTCACCTGTTGCACCCCAACCCGTTCAGGCTTTCTCGAAGCTGAACACCCCGCCCTGCGTATCCACCCGGATGGTGTCCTTGGGACCGAAATGCCCAGCCAGGATCTCCTTCGCCAACACGTTCTCGAGTTCGCTCTGGATCGCACGTTTGAGCGGCCGCGCGCCGTAGACCGAATCACAGCCTGGCTTAGCGTGAGAGTGGGTGTGAATTGTTGAGTAGGCTCTGACCACATTGAATTACGCAGGCAATCCTGGCGAAATGCCCCAATATTTCGCCCGGTGGTCATCGCATGCTTCATGCCAATGCCTTGAGCTTTGCACTCAAGGACGTATATAAGCATAGCCCTCCTGCTGCCTATGCATGATCTCGGGCACACCGGACTTGACGTAACCCAGATTGGGGAGCATGTCATCCTTCGTCAGATTTGTTTTTCTCATAGTGTTCTCGCATGCGACTACTTTGACTCCACCTGCAATCGCATCTGCCACTCTGGTAGCAACGGGGGAGTCGAGCTTCAGAATCGGCAGACCCGGTCCATACGCTACGATTTCAATATCCACATTCCCCTTGCCGATATCCTCTTGAACATTCTCGGCATTGTTCAGGGCGAGAGTCCACTTTTTCGGATCGTTATCGCTTATCTGGATAACCACTTTTTGTTTGACGGTAGCGGCCGCATGATCCGACTTGTCGCTAGCCGCATAGGAAACTGAGGACATGGTTAACCCACAAACAAGTCCAAGTAAAATGCAAATATGTGCCTTTGTTCTCATGAAGTGTCCTTTCAGTATGGGCGAGTGTATTCATTGCTTCCGATGCAGGAGCAAACCTGCTGAATAGGACTATTACGTCATATCGGATTTCCAGAAAGTGTTTTTCACGCAAATAATCGACACCAACCATGCAGTAATGACTGTGCATTCGCACAGTCATTACTGCACAACTTGTGTATAGAATCGGGACAATATCCGTATCTCAGGGTCGGACTATGCTGAGGTTTCCTTTTGTCTATCAGCTCTCCCTTGCACCCACCGTGGTAATTGCATTGCTTACAGGACTGATAGGGTACTCATTGCTCGGTTTGGCTCAAATCCGCCATGAAAATGAGGTCGTGCAGCAATGGGTTCGCATTACCGATCGCCTTCATGTGGCAATTGGTACAGGGTATCGGCTTCAGGAAATCACCACGCGCCCACGTCACTACGAGCGTGCGATCCCTATTTTCGCGCCTTCCGAGTACCTCCAACAATCAGCTATTTTTTCCGAGAATCTCCTGTACCCGGAGGTCATTTATAAGATGCCTTCGGATCTCCGGGCACTCGTGGAGAAGGAGCAGGCAATCATAAATGACCATGCCCGGTTCAATCCCGAAAACGCCAACTCGGCTCTAGCCGTCTTGATGCCTAGACTTGAAGCGTTCAACAGCGCTTTATGGGAGGGAAAACGCCTTGCGTATGCCAATTACTACACCAATCTCAACAGCGTTATTGCCGATTTGGTGGAGACATCGCTTTATACATTGAAACCTCTGCTTAACTAC
>DDRS01000030.1:0-42464 GCA_002343685.1 Thiobacillus denitrificans
AACCTGGTGGGGTTACACAACTAGGTCGGAGTCGCGGCTCTCGTACAGGTGAATCTGGTTGCGTCCGCGATCCTTGGCCACATAGCATGCCGCGTCTGCCGCCGACATCAGGTTTGCCGCAGTGCCGCTATCGGCATTGATCGCCACCATACCCACGCTCATGCCGACCGAGAAAATGCGATCCCCCCATTTGAAGCGGAAACGCTGCACCTCGGCGCGGAAGGTATCTGCCACTTCCAGCGCGTCCGGAATGCTGCAGTTTTCCAGTAACAGCGCGAATTCGTCGCCCCCCAGGCGGGCCAAGGTATCGCGTTCGCGCAGATTGCCTTTCAGCAACAGCGCCAGCTGGCGCAGCAATTCGTCGCCCGCGGCATGGCCGCAGGAATCGTTGATCACCTTGAACTGGTCGAGATCCATGTAGCACAACGCATGTTCGCGTCCTTGCTGCAGAGCCGTCAACAGTGTGCGCTCGAGGCGCTGCTCGAACTCGCGGCGGTTGATCAGCCCGGTCAGGGCATCGTGGCTGGCCTGATAAATCAGGCGCGCCGTGGCCCGATCGATCTTCTCCTGCATCTGGTCCTGCATGGCCTGCAGGTGCGCGGCCATGTGATTGACGCCGCGCTGCAACACCCCCAGCTCGACCTGTCCGCTCGTGTCAACCCGTTCGTCCAGATGCCCCTCGCCGATACGGCTGACCGTATGGGTCAAGGACAGGATCGGCCGGGTAATCTGGCGACCGATGCGCCAGGCCAGATACAGGTTGACGCCCAGTCCGACCAGCAGGATCGCCAGGCTGCGCAGGATGGACTCGCGCTGGCTCCGAATGGTGGCACTACGCGACACGTCCAGTCCCACCCAGCCCAGCAGCCGGGTCTGGGCTCCCTTCGCTGCAGCCTGGCCGTCCGGATTGAAATCGTCGACCGCCACCTCGGTACGCGTGATCGGTGCGTAATAGACGAGCCGATCCTTGTATTCAATCTGGTAGATATGGTCGGTCGGCATGCGTTTTTCCAACGGATTCGCCCACATTCCCAGGCCGAACTGGGCCAGCCACTGGCCGTTTTCGGAGAACACCGCCACGCCGCGCACGTCCGGCTCGATCGCCGCTTTTTCGAGCAGCGTCTGCAGCACTTCGATATTGCCCGAGGCAACGCCATACTCGGCCGCCGGCGCCAGCTGGCGTGCAATGGCCAGGGCGCGGGTGCGCAGGGACTGGTCGAGATCATCGATTTTTCCCGTGATGAGCTGGAACATCAGCAAGACGCCGATGATGGCTACCGGCACAATGGCCAACCCGATGACACGCCCCCGTATTCCCAGTGACCGTGCCATCAGTTTCTCCCCTCCAAACGCTTTTCCAGATCGGCTTCGGGCGGCAGGATGAATCCGAGCGAGCGCGCCACCTGATCATTGATCGAAACGCTGAAATAACTGGGGTAGGCTGGGGGCGGCAGGCGCACCGTTCCTCCCTGCATGGCGCTGCTGATCCATTCGGCAGCCTGACGGCCGATTTGCGCCGGGCTGGAATGCAAAGACAGAAGCGCGCCTGCCCGTGTCAGCGAACGCGAATAGCCCAGTACCGGATCGCGGTAGCGGTACGATGTCAGGAAAAGGCTTTGTGCCGTGTTGCGGTTGAACACCAACGGGTCCGGCAGCGCCAGCAGCAAATCGGCTTCCGTCAAGACCGCTTCCAGCGGGGTGATCAGGCGTTCATCCGGCGTCAGCGTGGCATAGACCAGACTGAGTCCCTGTGCGCGCAATGCACTGTCCAACTCGTTCACCACGCTGCTCTGCTCGGCGCTCAACAGCACGCCCACGCGCCGCACGTCCGGCAAGGCCAGACGGATCAGGAGCGCCTGGCGCTCGAAGGGCTGATCGAGGTAAATGGCCGACAGATTGCGTCGGTTGCCGCTTCCCAGGCGCGCACGCCCTGTCTTGAGATACCACGCTCGCGGCACCAGAATCGCCAGCACGGGGGGGCGCTCGGGCAGCGCGGCCAGTGCCTCTGCCGCACCTACGCCGACGGCCACGACAAGGCGAGCATCGTTCAGCGCAGCCGGCGTCAATCCCTCGGCATATACCCGGACAGCCTCATGCGGGGTATCGTCCAGATAGGCGCGAATGACTTGATACACCTCCTGGTAAGGTGTCGCATCGTCGCTCAGTACCACTGCCACCCGGGCTGCAACAGCCTGGGACGACACGATGGCAAGGCAGGCGCATGCCACCCCCAGTCGAACGATACGCTGGAGCGCACGCCATCTGGTCGCCCGCCCGGGAAACGTCAAACCCCCTCCTGCCCTTCAGCCCACAGGCATGCCCCTTTGCTTTCCCCGGCGATGGCTTCGAGCAGGCGGGCGTGTGCAGCCAATTCTTCGCTGCTCGCCTGCAACAGAATGGGCTTGGGGCGCGCCCGCGCGGCAGCCTGGGCAGCCCGTTCGCCGCGCACTTCCAGCCCGATCGACAAGCTTTCCTGGCCCCGCGTCAGCGCCAGGTAAACCGCTGCCAGCAACTCGCAATCGAGCAAGGCGCCGTGCAGCGTACGCGCGGTATTGTCGACACCATAGCGTTTACACAAGGCGTCCAGATTGTTGCGCTGGCCGGGATGCAAAGCCTTGGCCATCGCCAGCGTGTCGGTCACGCCGTCGCACCAGGTGGTCAGCAGCGGCATTTCGAGCAAGCGCAGTTCCATGTTGAGGAAGCCGACATCGAAAGGGGCGTTATGGATGATGAGTTCCGCGCCCCGGATGAAATCGACGAACTCCTGCGCGACATCGGCGAAACGCGGTTTGTCCTGCAGGAATTCCGGCGTGATGCCATGCACCTGCATCGCGCCGGCGTCGATGTCGCGATCCGGGTTCACATAGCGGTGAAGATGGTTGCCGGTGAGCCGGCGGTTGACCATTTCAACGGCCGCCACCTCGATGATGCGATGGCCCTGGTTGGGATCGAGGCCGGTGGTTTCAGTATCGAGAATGATTTGCCGCATGATTTCGATGTTCAGTGTTGTTGTGCCTGCAGCACGCCCAGATTGGCCAGTGCATCGGCGCGTTCGTTCTCGGGATGGCCCGCATGGCCGCGTACCCATTTCCATTCGATGCGATGCAACTGGCTCAACGCATCCAGTTGCAGCCACAGATCCTGGTTCTTCACCGGCTTGCCGTCGGCGGTACGCCAATTGCGCCGCTTCCAGCCCGGCATCCATTCGCTGATGCCCTTTTGCACGTACTGCGAATCGGTGTGGACTTCGACCGTTGACGGGCGCTTCAACGATTCCAACGCCCGGATCACCGCGGTCATCTCCATACGGTTGTTGGTAGTGTTGGGCTCGCCGCCGCTGATTTCCTTGCGATGGCCGTTCGCCACCAGCAGCGCGCCCCAGCCCCCTACGCCAGGATTCCCCTTGCAGGCGCCATCACTGTAGATATGAATAATGTCAGCGTTCACGACGGACCCGATACTGTTTGAGATTGATCACCTTGGCCGCGGGCGACAACAGGCGCTGCGCCACCGGCGTCGTCCACTGCGGCAGGATGATGTTCATGCCCTGCACGCGTTTGACCGCCTGCAGGAAATACACGCCGCCGCCCATCGCCCACCAGCGGTCGCCTGCCGGCTCCATGAAACGCAGGCGGCGCAGCCAGTTCTCGCGGTTGACCGGCGGACGGTAGCAGCACATGCTGCCTGCCGCCACCTCGAGTCCCAGCAACACCATCCAGTCCTTCACTCGCGAAATGTTCAGAAAGCTGCCGTTCCATGGATAACCGCGTTCGCCGCCCTGCAGCTTGCGCACCAGCCCCCACAGGCTGCGCGGATTGAATCCGGCCAGCACCAGCCGGCCCTCCGGGCGCAGCACCCGCTCGGCCTCGCGCAGCACCTGATGCGGGTTGGAACTGAATTCCAGCACGTGCGGCAACAGCAAAAGGTCGAGCGACTGGCTCTCGAACGGCAGGAACATGGGATCGGCCTGCACCCGTCCGGGGGATTCGACCGCACATGTCACACGTAGCGGGATCCGGCTGTTGCGCAGGAAATCGATCTGCGGCAGGCCAACCTGCACCGCATTGAAGCCGAACACATCCGACACCGCCTGGTCGAAATAGCGTTGCTCCCGAAACAGCAAGTGCTGTCCGAGTGGCGTTTCAAACCATCCCGCATTCAGCTTGGATAACATAGTCGTTTCTCCCGCCAGGTTGCCCCATCATGTTGACCCTCATTCCCCTGTCCGCGTTCGAGGACAATTACATCTGGATCTGGCACGACGGCCATCATGCCGTCGCTGTCGACCCGGGCGATCCCGTTCCGTTGATCGCCTACCTCGATGCCCGCCACCTCACTCTGACCGCCATTCTGATCACCCACCATCATCGCGACCATACTGGCGGCAACGTCCTCCTGCGTCAACGCTATAACTGCCCCGTCTATGCGCCTGACAACCCGCGCATTCCGGCAGTGACCCACGTCCTGCACGGTGGCGATTCGGTCGATATCGCCAAACCGCTTTTACATTTCGACGTGCTGGCCACCCCGGGCCACACACTCGACCACATCAGCTATGTCGGCCACGGCAGCCTGTTTTGCGGCGACACCGTGTTCGGATGCGGATGCGGGAAACTGTTCGAAGGCAGCCCCGCGATCATGGCTGCCAGCCTCGATGCCATTCTAGCGCTGCCCGATACTACCCGGGTCTGCTGCGCGCACGAATACACCCTGAGCAATATTGACTTTGCCAAAACCATCGACGGCGCCAATCCGGCACTGCTTGAACGCGAGCGTGCCGATCGTGCCCTGCGCGCCCGCAATTCGCCCACGTTGCCTTCGACCCTGCAGCTGGAGAAACGCACCAATCCCTTCCTGCGTTTCCATGACCCTGACATGACGGCCTACGCGAGTCGCTATCTGGATCGACCGCACCCCACGCCGGCCGAGGTATTCGGCGCGATCCGGGCAGCCAAGGATGCGTGGGATGGTTGACCGCCCCCAGCCTGCCACTTAGGATGGAGCCCTGTTGAGTACGGGAAACCGACTTGCCCGGAATCAAATCAATTGGCCGAATTCAAAATAAATCTGTTCAGTCTGGCCGTCCTTGCGGTGTTCGCTTCCCTGCCGGTGCACGCGGCGGAACCCGGCGCCGGCATCCAGACACTGGAGTGGAACAGCAACACCGACGACGACCCGTCCTCTGATCAGGTATCCCCCACTGAAGCTGCCAGCCCGGACGACGTCTGGCAGCGCATCCGCAACGGGTTCAAGATCGACGACGATGCGGCACGCAACCCGCTCGTGGCCGATCACGAAGCCTGGTACGCAGCACGGCCGGATTACGTGCGCCGCATGCTCGACCGGTCTCGCCGCTACCTGTTCCATATCGTCCAGGAAGTCGACCGCCGTGCAATGCCGATGGAAATCGCCTTGTTGCCAATGGTCGAAAGTGCGTTCAATCCCATGGCGGAATCGCCTTCCGCAGCCTCCGGCATCTGGCAGTTCATTCCGTCCACCGGCCGGCTCTATGGGCTCAGGCAGGATACCTGGTACGACGGCCGCCGCGATTTCACCGCCGCCACCGAGGCCGCGCTCGACTACCTGGGCAAGCTCTATCTCGATTTCGGCGACTGGGAACTGGCGCTGGCTGCGTACAACTGCGGGGAAGGTTGCGTCGCACGCGCCATTGAGAAGAATGTCCAGCAAGGTTTGCCAACCAATTACACCAGCCTGCCGTTGCCCAGCGAGACCCGGCATTATGTCCCCAAACTTCTTGCCATCAGGAACCTGATCAGCAATCCCGCACGCTATGGCATCGCCATCGACACGCTGCCCAACCAGCCCTATTTCAAGCAGGTCACCGTTCCCTCCGCCAGCATGGACATCCGCGCCGCTGCGCGACTGGCGGGCATGAGCAGCGACGAATTCGCCGCTTTGAACGCGGCCTTCCCTCGTAAGCTCATCCACTCGGACGGACCGGTCAACCTGCTGGTGCCGGTCGCCAAGACCGACACCTTCCAGCGCAATCTGGAAACCGGAAGCTGGGATTCCTGGCAGCCCTACCCCGCGCAAAAAGGCGAACGTCCCGAGACCATTGCCAGACGCCTCGGCGTCAGTCTTGCCAGTCTCGAAGAGCACAACCAGTTCCATCTGAAACGCGGCAGACTGGTGCGCGAGCAGGTCATTCTGGTGCCGGTCAGAAAACGGGGCACGTCAGCCGCAAGCGTCGATAGTCCCTTGCCTGTCGCATCCAATCCGACCCAGCTCGTGGTGCAGCGGGGCGACACCCTGTACAGCATTGCCCGCCACTACGGTCTGACCGTCGCCGAACTCGGCAACGCCAACCCCGGCCTTGACGGCCGGCTCACGGCCGGCCAGACCTTGCGCCTGCCGTCCGCGCAATCGGTCCAGATGACGGCGTCGCTCCAATCCGTCGCCTACCCTGCCCCCCGCATCGCGAAACCTGCCATACCGAGCCGGTATATCGTTCAGACTGGCGACACCCTGAGCGCCATCGCCCGACGTTTCGACATCAGCCTGGCGGATTTCAGGCTGTGGAATCCTGCTTTCAGGAAACACAGCACGGTCCGCGCGGGTCAGACGGTCATCGTCAGGGCGCCCTGAGAACCGTCGGCTCAGTCCGATGCAGGCGGTTCGTCGGACTTGTCCGACATCAACAGCGCCACCCCGATCGCAGCCAGCACCATCCACATCACGGCGGCCCAGATGCCCAGCGCATTGGAGAGCGGCCCCATGAACATCAGGGTAAGCATCGCCACGGCCAGGACGCCGTTGCCAAGCCAGAAATTTCGACTGTGTTTGCTGCTGCTCAATTGATACTCCGTCCCCAGAAAACTTAATCCTGCGCTGCCACCCAGTGGCACCGCACCCAATGTCCCCCGCCCAGATCGGTTCTCGCCGGATAGGTTTGCCGGCACACGGCGCTGGCGTGCGGACAACGCGGATGGAAATGGCAGCCGACCGGCGGATTGAGCGGCGAAGGCTGGTCGCCTGCCAGGCGAACGATAGTCTGCCCGGTGTGCGGCTCGATGCGCGGCACCGCACTGACCAGCGCTTGCGTATAAGGGTGGCGTGGCGTGCGCAACACCGCACCGGCCTGACCTTGCTCGACGATACGTCCGAGGTACATCACCGCCACATCGTGCGCCAGATATTCCACCACGGCGAGATTGTGCGTGATGAACAGATAGGCCAGACCGAGATCGGCCTGCAGGTCCTTCAGCAGATTCAGTATCTGCGCCTGCACCGACACGTCGAGCGCACTGGTCGGCTCGTCGCAGATCACCAGCCGCGGCGACACGGCAAGCGCCCGTGCGATCGCAATGCGCTGCCGCTGCCCGCCTGAGAATGCATGGGGATAACGGCCGCCCGCATCGTCCGGCAAGCCGACCTGATTCAACAGCCGGGCCACGGCACCGCGTCGTTCGCCGCGCGCGCCCACACCCAGCGCGTCCATGCCTTCGAGCAGGATGTCCACTACCCGCATGCGCGGATTGAGCGAACTGAACGGATCCTGGAATACCATCTGCGCCTGCCGTCGCAAGGTGGGCATGTTCTTCGCGGGAAGGGTCTCGCCGCCCAGCATGATGGTGCCCGATGTCGGCTCGATCAGCCGCAGCAAGGCCTTCCCCACCGTCGTCTTGCCGCAGCCCGACTCGCCCACCAGTGCCAGCGTGCGGCCGGCCTGGATCGTCAGGTCCACGTCATCGACGGCGCGCACGTGTCCTACCGTACGCTGGATCAAGCCGCGCCGGATCGGGAAAAACACCTTCAACCCTTCCACCTGCAGCAGCGGCTGCGGGGGATGTTCCGCCACGGGATGGGCGACACGTTCGCGCACGCTGCCCGCCGGCAAACTGCCCGCCAGATGGCAGCGCACCCGCTGTCCATCCAATTCCTGCCAGCCGGGCGACTCAGCGCGGCAACATGCGATGGCAAACGGACAGCGCGGTGCGAACCGACATCCGCGTAAATGCGCGTCAAGCCGGGGCACTTGGCCGGCGATCGTGGTCAACCGCCCGGCATCGCCCGTTCGCGGCAAGGCTTCGAACAGCATGCGACTGTAGGGATGCTGCGGCGCCGTGAAGAAGGCGTCGCGCGTACCCTCCTCCAGCAATTCGCCGGCATACATCACGCCCACGCGGTCGGCGTTCTCGGCCACCACGCCGAGGTCATGCGTGATCAGCAGCATGCCCATCCGGCGCTTCGCACGCAAGTTGCGCAACACGTCGAGCACCTGGGCCTGGATGGTCACGTCCAATGCCGTCGTCGGCTCGTCGGCAATGAGCAGGCTGGGCTCGCCCGCCAGCGCCATGGCGATCATCATCCGCTGGCGCAACCCGCCCGAAAGTTCGAACGGGTAGCTATCGAGCCGCCGTGCCGCATCCGGCACACCCACCGAATCGAGCAGTGCGCGTGCAGCGTCGCGCGCAGCCTGTCCGCCGAGGTCCTGATGCAGAGACAACGCCTCGCCGATCTGATCGCCCACCTTGATGACGGGATTCAGCGCCAGCATCGGCTCCTGAAACACCATCGCCATCCGCCCGCCGCGGACGCGTCGCATGTCGCGCTCGGGCAGTGCCAGTACATCGGTTTCGCCCAGTTGCACGTGGCCCGACAGGATGCGCCCGCCATCCGGCAACAGCCGCATCAGCGACAGAGCGGTCATCGATTTGCCGCAGCCCGACTCGCCCAGCAAAGCGTAGGTTTCGCCCGCCGCAACGTCGAACGACACGCCATCGACCACGCGCGCGGCACCGATACCGGTGACCAGCTTGTCGACGCGCAGCAGCGGGCTCACCGCCGTTCCTCCAGGCGCGGGTCGAATGCATCGCGCACGCCATCGGCAAACAGGTTGGCAGCCAGCACCAAGGTGAACATGAAGACAAAAGCCGCGCCCAACTGCCACCAGACGACAGGCTCGCGCGCCAGTTCGAGACGTGCGCCGTTGATCATGTTGCCCCAGCTATACATGGCAGGATCGACACCGACACCGACATAGGAGAGCACGGCCTCGGCCAGCACCAGGCCCGAGAAGTCCAGTACGATCGCAATCAGCACGAGGTGAAATACGTTGGGGAAAATGTGGCGGCTGATGATGCGTGCGTGCGATACGCCGAACGCCCGTGCCGCCTCGACATAATCGAGCGTCCTGAGCTTGAGTGATTCGCCGCGCAACAGGCGCGCCAGGCTGGTCCAGCTGGTCACACCCATGATGACGCACAGGGCCAGCAGGCGGACATCGGCGCGCGCTGCCGCGGTGTCGAACAGATCGGGGTGGGCCTCGATGGCAACCTGTACGATGAGTACCGCTGCCGCGATCAGCAGGACGCCTGGAATGGAATTCAGCACGGTGTAGACATACTGGATGACATCGTCCACCCAGCCGCGGAAATACCCTGCCGCAATCCCCAGCACGATCGCCAGCGGCAGTGTGACCAGCGTGGTGAGGGTGCCGATGACCAGGCCGGTGCGGATGCTCTTGAGGCTGATGTAGAGCACATCCTGTCCGACCTTGTCGGTACCGAAGACATGATAGCCTGCGGCCAGACGGGCCATCACCGCCCCCAATATCAGCATCAGCGTCAACACGATCACGACTGTCCGCCCAGGCCAGCCGAGGTGACCCGTTGCCCAGGCAGACAACCAGCCCCCGAGCCTCATCCGCTCATGCCGCGCCTGCCAGGCCGCAAGCAGGCCGAACAGCAACAGACTGCCCGCCAGGCCCTGCAACAGGCCGACGAGTATGCGCCGGACGATGTCCGGTCCATACTCGTCGGCCTGCTTCAGATGCGCACCGCCGTATTTCAGGCGCGGGTAATCCCGAACGGTCGCGCCGCCCCGCTCCGTGAACTCCTTGGCGTACAAGTGCATCGCCAGCGGAGCAGAATAGGTTTTTTCCTGCTGCGTACGCAATCTGCCTGCCAATGCGTCGAACACAGACAACACTTCGACCGAATATTGCGGCCTGTCTGGCGGGCTGTCGTCCAGTCGTTCACGGTAATGCAGCGAGTCGAGCAGACCGATGGCCACGAACACGGCCAGCACCAGCGCCGCACCCATCGCCATGGGGCGCCTCGCCACAGCCGCCCAGGGGGCGCGCAAGTGCGCGTGACGGCGGATCCACCACACAGCTGCCAGCGATACGATCAGCAGCATGAAAATGAGTGCATCGGTCCACAGCAGGACAGGGACGAAATGGGATGTGACCAGGCTCATTGCAGCCGCACCCGAGGATCCACCCACGAATAGGAAATGTCGGTCAGGATCAGGCCGACGATATAGAGAAAGGAGCCCAGAAACACCATCGCGCGTACCACCGAGAAATCCTGGGCCTGGATCGCATCGATCGTGTAGCTGCCGAGTCCCGGGATGCCGAAAAAGGATTCGGTGATGAGGCTGCCCATGAACAGCAGTGGCAACACCACCACCGCACCGGTCAGGATGGGGATCATGCCGTTCTTCAACACATGACGGAACAATACCCGAATCTCGGACAAGCCTTTGGCACGCGCGGTGCGCACATAATCCTTGCCGATCTCCTCAAGAAAGATCGTGCGGTACCAGCGCGACCCGCTACCGATCCCCGCCACCACGCTCACCAACACGGGCAGGAGGATGAACTTGAGGCCATGGATGCCCCCCGCATAGCCCGAAATCGGCAACAGGTTCCACAGCTTGGCGATGAAATACTGGCCGGCGATGATGTAGAACAGCCCGGAGATCGACATCAGGACGACGCACAGTACCACCCCCCACAGGTCGAGATAGGTGGCGCGGAAGAACACCATCAGCAGGGCGAAGGTGATGTTGACCAGCAGGCCGATCACGAACACCGGCAGCGCGATCGCCAGGCTTGGTCCCATGCGGGTTCGGATTTCGTTGCCGATGTCACGGCCGTCGTCGCCCTTGCCGAATTGGAACGCGAACATCGCAGCCGAGCGCTGGAAAAAGAGCGTGTCGGTAAGCTGTGCACTGCCGGTTGCCCGGGTATTCAGCAGCAGCGGTTTGTCGTAGCCGTGTTCGACTTTCCAGCGCTCGATCGCCTCCGGCGTCACGTGTTTGGCGCCGAGTTGCAGCCGCGCCATGTCGTCCGGCGTATTGACGACGAAGAACAGCGCGAAGGTCAACAGGTTGACGCCGATCAGGATCGGAATGGCATACAGCAAGCGGCGCAGGACATAGGCGAACATCAGGCGGTCGTCCTCTCGCGCCGGCGCCAGGCGACCACTGCCGGCGCGATGATGGCAATTACGCCACCGGCCAGCAGCATGATCGGCCACAACACGGGACGGTTCCATTCTGCACGCCGGGCGGCACGCAGATCCGGGTCGATACGCCGGTACTTGAGCGTATTGTTGGCCATCAGGTTGGGTTTGACGTTATGGACCCAGTCATGGCGCAAGCCGAAGGATTTGGGGTAGTAGGCAAAAATCCAGGGGGCATCGCGGCGCACGATCTCGAGCATGGCATTGATCACCTGCTGACGCTCGGGGCCGTTGTCCATATCCTTCATGCGCTCGAACAGGCGGTTGAATTCGGGGTTGTCGTAGTTGGCTGCGTTCTCGCCGCCGGTGGTCACTTTCTTGTTCGGCCCATACAGCAGGAAGAAAAAGTTTTCCGGATCGGGATAGTCTGCGTTCCAGCCCCATTCGAACAATTGGGCATTGCCCTTGCGCATCTTGTCCTGGAAGCGGTTGTAATCGGTGCCACGTACGACCAGCTGCACATTGAGCTTGTCGAGCTGCTTCTTCATCCAGTCGAGCCGCGACTTGGTATCGGGGCCGCTTGCCATGGTGTCGAAGTAGAGCACCAGCGGCTCGCCGGTTTTGGCGTTGCGGCCATTGGGATACCCCGCCTCGGCCAGCAGCTTTCTCGCCATCTCGATGGGATGCCTCACGATCTTGCCGCCATGCGCCTCGTACACATACGGATTCAGCCCTGCCACACCGTCGACGTATCCGAACAGCCCGGGTGGGATCGGCCCCTGTGCCGGAATACCGCGGCCGTTCAGGAAAATGGAAATGAATTCGTCGTAGTCGAACGCGATGGAAATTGCCTGCCTCAGCTTGCGGCGATCCTCCCCCTGGCCGCCCACCACAGGATCGAGCATGTTGAAGCCCACGTACCAGATCGAAGCCGCTACCGCAGTAACGAGATGGATACCCTTCTCGCGCATGCTGTCGGTCAGCCGCGGATCGCCACCCGCCGAGAACTGCACGGCCTGGTCGAAGCTGTCCGAGCTGATGCCGGAACTGTCGTAATAGCCCTGCAGAAACTTGCTCCAGTAAGGGATGGTTTCCTTTTCCAGACTGAACACAGCCTTGTCCACGAACGGCAGCGGCTTGCCCGCGTCCGCCAGCAGACCCGCCTGGCGATCCGCCGCATCACCGTCCTCGGGATAGGTTTCGCCGTGGTAGTAGGGATTCTTTGTCAACACCATGCGGCGGTTGGGATCATTCTCGGAAAGATAATACGCGCCGGTACCAACCGGCTGCCAGTCGAGCGTGAGATTCCTGTCCGCCATACCCGACTGCGCGTAGAAGGCGTCGGCCTCCCATGGGACAGGGGCGAAGAATGGCATCGCCAGCCAATAGATGAACTGCGGGTATTTTCCCTTTATGCGGATTCGATACGTATAGCGATCCACCACTTCCGCACCCGCCAGCGGAAAATCATTCAAGTTCAGTTCCGTGCCGGGATGCGCCCTGGAGGCCTTTTCCAACATGTCGCCAAGCGCTTTCAGGCCGACGATATGCTCCGACATCAGCCCGAAAATTGGAGAACTCAGACGGGGATTGGCCAGCCGCTTGATCTCGTATACATAGTCGGCAGCGACGAGTTCGCGGGTGCCTGTCTGTGGAAAGTCGCTGATCTGCGTCTTGTCCTTCAGCGCGGCCATGTCCAACGCATGATAGAGAAAGCGGCCCGTGGCATCCCGTGCAAATGCCGGGTGCGGCTGATAGCGGATGCCGGGACGGATCCGGATTTCGTACACGCTTTCGGCGATGGCTGTGGCGGGTGCATTATCGGCAAGCGGCTGGCCAGCCGCGTTGAAATAGCGGGGCTTGGGCACGGCTTCGGCCGTCAGCGGGATCAGCGTATACGGGCGCTTGAGGAAATGGTACTGCAGGGGCGGTTCGTAAATCTGCCCGGTAAATTCGGCTTCGTTCGAGCTGTAAGAACGGGCCGGGTCGAGATGTTTGGGACGTTCGGAAAACGCGCTGTACAACACATTGGCATGCGCATCGGCGTCGGGGTAGGGATTGTTCCAGCTGTCGGAGCAGCCTGCCATCAGGCCCAAGCCTATCCCCAGCAAGCCCAACCTCGATAAAATTGCTCCGATACGCACCATGGCGCCAGTGTACCCAAGCGCGTCGCCAACGTCAGCCGTTATAATCCGGGGCAACTCAACTCTTCGAGACCATCATGGGATTTCTTGCAGGAAAACGCTTGCTGATCACCGGCGTGATATCCAACCGCTCCATCGCCTACGGTATTGCCTCGGCATGCAAGCGCGAAGGCGCCGAACTGGCCTTCACCTATCAAGGCGATCGCATCAAGGATCGCGTGACCGATTTTGCCAAGGAATTCGGCTCCAGCCTGGTGTTTCCGTGTGACGTCGGCAGCGACGAGCAGATCGACGCGCTGTTCGCGGAACTCGGCAAACACTGGGACGGCTTCGATGGCCTGGTTCATTCGATCGCGTTTGCGCCAAAGGAGGCCCTTGCCGGCGACTTTCTTTCCGCTGTCACCCGGGAAAACTTTCGCATCGCCCACGACATCAGCTCCTACAGCTTTGCTGCACTGGCCAAGGCGGCCTTGCCGATGCTGGAAGGCCGCAAGGCAGCGTTGCTGACCCTGTCCTATCTGGGTGCGATCCGGTCGGTCCCCAACTACAACGTCATGGGCCTGGCCAAGGCCAGCCTGGAATCCAACGTGTACTACATGGCCCAGAGCCTGGGACCCAAGGGTATCCGTGTTAACGCGGTGTCGGCCGGTCCGATCAAGACGCTGGCCGCCAGCGGTATCGCCAACTTCGGCGAGAAGCTCGACCTCGTCGCCCAGAATGCGCCCCTCCGCCGCAACGTGACGATAGAAGAAGTCGGCAATGCCGCAGCCTTCCTGCTATCCGATCTGGCGTCGGGGATTACAGGCGAAATCACCTATGTCGACGCCGGGTTCAACTCGACCGCAGGCGCAGAATAATCCTGCCCGTTGCACCAATAAAAAACGCGCCCAAGGCGCGTTTTTTATTGTCATGCAACCGCGTCATCTACCTTCGATCGCATTCGGCTGGATTTTCACTTTCTGCCCTGCGGTGATCAGTGCCAGCATCGCCTTCATGTCCGCGCGCTGCTGCGCCTGCGTCACGCCGGAGGAGACCGACGCCAGCAACGCAGGATCCGGCGTGCCCGCCTCCACCACGCGACTGATCCGCACGATCCGATATGAGCCATCTGGCCGTGCGAAACCCGTATAGGCCGGCAGCTTGTCGGTATTCGCCCGGAATACCGCTTGGATGCCGGCCGCATCCAGCTCGGCAAACGGCTGACGCCCCACCACCTTGAACGCCGACCAGTTCAAACCCGCTTCATCGCCCTTTTCGAGCGTCCTGATAGTCGCTTCGCCCTTCTGGGCCAACAGCTTGGCGCTCTGCTCGGCACGCAGCCTGGTCTCGATCGCCGCGGATACTTCTGTCAACGGACGCAGTCGGGCCGGCCGATGATCGATTACCCGCGCCGCCACCAGCATGCCGGGTTGCACCTCGATGGCTTCGGTGTTCTGCTTCGACTTGATCGACTCGGGACTGAACAAAGCGGCCGACAACGTGGCATTGTTGAATGGCGGCGGCGCCGACTTGACGCTCATCCAGTCGCTCTGCCTGATGCTGAGCTTGGCTGCGGTAGCGGCAGGCTGCAGGGACTGCGCGTTTTCATAGACCAGGTTGCCAAAGTTGTCAGCCAAGTCCGCAAAGACTTTTTGCGCCTGCTGCTTGCGCAGCTCATCGACGACCTCGGCACGCACCTCGTTCAGCGGCGCCAGCTTGGCAGGCTGGATGCCATCCAGCCGGATGATGTGATAACCAAAATCACTTTCGACCGGCCCCCGGATTTCGTGGGGCTTCATGCTGAACACGGCATCCTCGAAAGGCTTGACCATCATGCCGCGAGCAAAGCTCCCCAAGCTGCCATCCTGTGCAGCCGAACCCGGGTCCTGCGACTCGGTGCGCGCCAGCTCGGCGAAGCGCTCCGGCGATTTCTGCAGGAGCTGGACCAACTCGGTCGCCTTAGCCTTGGCCTTGGCCCGCGTTGCGGCGTCGGCATTCTTATCCACCGCAATCAGGATGTGGCTTGCACTGCGTTGTTCGGGCCGCCCAAACTTTGTCGCATTGGCCGCATAGTAGTCGGCCACTTCCTTGTCGCTCACCGCGATACCGGCCGCCACGCTGGCCTTGTCCAACACCAGATATTCGGCGCGGATCTGTTCAGGCTCGGTGAATTCGGCTTTGTGGGTCGCGTAATCACGTTCCACGTCGGCTTGCGCGACCTTGACGTCCGAAGCCACGGTGGAGGCCGGCAGGTCAGCCCAGGCGATTTCACGCTGTTGTGAGACGAGGCGCGCAATCTGCGTCAGCGACGTATTCGACGGAAAGGCCGCGAGCGTCACCGGACTGGCTACGACATCCAGCATGAATCCCTGGCGCAACTCGTTTTCAAAGGCTGCCGGCGTACGGCCATTCTGGCGCAAGACCGCTTCGTAACGCTGCTGGGAGAATTTGCCGTCCTGCTGGAACGCCGGAATCTGAGCGAGCACGGAAGCAAGATATGCATCGGGCGCCAGGAATTTGTTTTTTTGCGCATCCAGCAACAAGGCCTTGCGCTCGATCAGGCTGTCGAGCACCTGTTTGCGGAAATCGGCGCGCTCCGGGACAGCGGGATCGAACGCAGCCCCAAGCGCCTCGCGCATGCGATCGGTCTGCGCCTGGATTTCCCGTGCCAGTTCTTCGCGCGAAATCCCCACATCGCCAACCTCGGCGACCATGCCGCCGCTTTTGTCGCCCCTCATGTAGGAGTCCACGCCAAACAAGGCGAAGGTGATTGCAATCAAGGCCAGTATGGCTTTGGCCAGCCAACCCTGTGCATGCTTGCGGATTGCTTCGAGCACGGTCTTTTACTCCGAAAAAAACGTCAGCGCGGATTTTCGCGCACTTTGCGCTTCGCGTCTCGCCCTGGTGCGATTAAATATGGTCGCCATGAAATGGGCACGAGAAAACCCAAGACATGGAATACAAATGAAAAAAGGCGAACTCGCGTTCGCCTTTTTGGTGTTGGCGGAGTGGACGGGACTCGAACCCGCGACCCCCGGCGTGACAGGCCGGTATTCTAACCAACTGAACTACCACTCCCTTGTGCTGCAAAAAACTGTACTGCCTAGTACTCGACCGCTTATTTTTTCTTACCCGGCTGGTGGGTGCTGAGGGGTTCGAACCCCCGACATTCGCCTTGTAAGGGCGACGCTCTACCAGCTGAGCTAAGCACCCGACAAAGACCAAAATTCTACAACATTTTTTTCGACCCTGCCAAGCACTCGCGGACTTTATTATTAATTGATGGCGTCTTTCAGGCCCTTGCCGGCGCGGAATTTCGGTACTTTCGCAGCTTTGATCTTGATGCTTGCGCCGGTACGCGGATTACGGCCAGTACGTGCGGCACGCTTACCCACATAGAAGCTGCCAAAACCCACCAGCGTCACCATGTCGCCCTTCTTCAGCGCTTTCTTGACTGCCTCGACCGTTGCGTCCAGCGCACGACCTGCAGCAGCTTTGGAAATGTCAGCCGAGTCAGCGATGGCGTCAATCAATTCGGATTTGTTCACGTGTTATCCCCTTCACTCAAGTGGCACAGGAAAACCCTGTGGCCGCTTTTATAGCAACCCGCAAAACCTTGTGTCAAGCGGTTTCCCGGGCCATTGCCAAAAAAATCCCGCGACTGGCGCGGGATTCCGGCGGGTGGTCAGAAAATACCTAGTG
Source organism: Thiobacillus denitrificans (assembly GCA_002343685.1). Lineage (GTDB taxonomy): Bacteria > Pseudomonadota > Gammaproteobacteria > Burkholderiales > Thiobacillaceae > Thiobacillus > Thiobacillus denitrificans_A. The sequence goes on from DDRS01000030.1 coordinate 17,036, forward strand.
TTTGAGCGCCGCGGCGGCGGTACCGTCTTCTTCCGGCACGGCAATTGCCGGCGCGTCGGCTTCAGGTTCATCCTGCAAAGGCTCGGGTGCATGTTCCAGCGCCAATTCAAGAACCTGATCTATCCACTTGACCGGGTGAATGTCGAGCTTGTTCTTGATGTTGTCCGGAATCTCGGTCAGATCCTTGACGTTTTCCTGCGGAATCAGCACCGTCTTGATACCACCACGATGCGCCGCCAGCAGCTTCTCCTTCAGGCCACCGATCGGCAGCACCTCGCCACGCAACGTGATTTCCCCGGTCATGGCGACGTCGGCTCGCACCGGAATTCCGGTAAGGATCGACACCATCGAAGTGCAGATTGCGATACCGGCGGACGGGCCGTCTTTCGGTGTCGCACCTTCCGGCAGGTGGATGTGGATGTCGCGCTTCTGGTAGAAGTCTTCCTGAATCCCCAGTTTGCGGGCGCGCGAACGCACCACGGACAGCGCAGCCTGAATCGATTCCTGCATCACTTCGCCAAGCTTGCCGGTCGTGGTCATCTTGCCGCGCCCAGGCAGCGAAACCGCCTCGATGGTAAGCAATTCGCCGCCCACCTCGGTCCAGGCCAGCCCCGTCACCTGTCCCACCTGGTTGTTCATCTCCGCGATACCGAAACTGAAGCGCCGGACCCCGAGGTACTTTTCCAGATTGCGCGAAGTGACCGAGATCTTGCTGCTCTGTTTCTTCAACAACAGGGCCTTGACGGCCTTGCGGCAGACCTTGGAGATTTCACGCTCCAGGCTGCGCACGCCGGCTTCGCGCGTGTAGTAGCGCACGATGTCGCGGATGGCCGACTCGGCAATGGCGAGTTCGCCTTCCTTGATGCCGTTGACCTTCAACTGCTTGGGCACCAGATAGCGCTCGGCGATGTTGATCTTCTCGTCCTCGGTATATCCCGACAGACGGATCACTTCCATGCGGTCGAGCAAGGGCGCGGGCAGATTGAGCGAGTTGGCCGTGGCGACGAACATCACATCCGACAGGTCGTACTCGACTTCGATATAGTGATCCTGGAAGGTATGGTTCTGCTCGGGATCGAGCACTTCAAGCAGGGCCGACGACGGATCGCCGCGAAAATCCTGGCCCATCTTGTCGACTTCGTCGAGCAGGAACAGTGGATTCTTCACGCCGATCTTGGTCAGGCTTTGCAGGATCTTGCCTGGCATCGAGCCAATGTAGGTACGGCGATGCCCGCGAATCTCGGATTCGTCGCGCACGCCGCCCAGCGCCATGCGCACGAACTTGCGATTGGTCGCGCGTGCGATCGATTGGCCCAGCGAGGTCTTGCCGACGCCAGGCGGCCCCACCAGGCACAGAATAGGCGCTTTCACCTTGTCGACGCGTTGCTGCACCGCAAGGTACTCCAGGATCCGTTCCTTGACCTTGTCGAGGCCGTAGTGATCCTGGTCGAGGATTTTCTCGGCCTTCACCAGATCCTTGCTGATCTTGGTCTTCTTCTTCCATGGCAGGCCGACCATCGCTTCGATATAGCTGCGGATAACGGTGGCTTCAGCCGACATCGGCGACATCATCTTCAGCTTCTTCAACTCACCCATGGCCTTGGCTTCGGCCTCTTTGGACATGCTGGCCGTCTTGATGCGCTTTTCCAGTTCTTCCAGCTCGGCCCCTTCTTCGATGTCGCCGAGCTCCTTCTGGATCGCCTTGACCTGTTCGTTCAGGTAGTACTCGCGCTGGCTCTTCTCCATTTGCCGTTTGACGCGGCCACGGATGCGCTTCTCCACCTGGAGGATGTCGAGCTCGCCTTCCAGCAGGCCGAGCAGATGTTCAAGGCGCTTGTTGACGCCGATCATCTCCAGCACTTCCTGCTTCTGTTCCAATTTCAGCGGCAGGTGCGCAACGATGGTATCGGCCAGGCGACCGCCTTCGTCGATGCCCGACAGCGATGTCAGGATCTCCGGCGGAATCTTCTTGTTCAGTTTGACGTACTGGTCGAACTGCGTCAGCAAGGCGCGACGCATGGCTTCCACTTCCACCAGCTCTTCGCCTTCGGCAGGCAGAATCTCGGCGCGCGCAGCCAGATGCGTCCCGGCATCCGTCACTTCCAGCACGCGGGCGCGCTGATTGCCCTCGACCAGCACCTTGACCGTGCCATCGGGCAATTTCAGCATCTGCAACACGGTGGCGACACTGCCAGTGTCATAGAGGTCCTCGGGCGTGGGATCATCCTGCGCGGCAGTCTTTTGCGCGACCAGCAGGATGCTCTTGCCGGACTCCATCGAGGTTTCCAGCGCCTTGATCGATTTCGGGCGGCCGACAAACAACGGGATGACCATATGGGGGAATACCACCACATCCCTAAGCGGCAACAGCGGCAGGTCGATCTGTTCCTTGGGTATGTTGTCGCTCATCATGATTCCTGGTAAGGGTTAAGGAAAGGATGCGCGGCACTCAACCACGCTCATCCACAATTGGGGGGCATAGTTTGGAATTCAAGATGGCTGACAGGTTCCCTATCAGCCATCCAGGTTTAGGCTCCGGCAGCCAGCGGCTGATCGTCCTGATCGGAGTAGATCAGCAAGGGCTTGCCGTCGCCGCTGATCAGGCCGTTGTCCACCACCACTTTGCTGACTCCTTTGAGGGAAGGCAGGTCATACATCGTGTCGAGCAGGGAATGCTCGATGATCGAACGCAGACCGCGCGCACCGGTACGACGCGCCAGTGCACGCTTGGCAATGGCGTTCAACGCATCCTCCCGGAATTCCAGCTCGACGCCTTCCATCTTGAAGAGTTTGACGAATTGCTTGGTCAACGCATTCTTCGGCTCGGTCAGAATCTGCACCAAGGCAGCCTCGTCCAGCTCGTCCAAAGTCGCAACAACCGGCAAACGTCCGACAAATTCGGGGATCAGACCGTATTTGATGAGATCTTCGGGTTCGACCTGGTGCAGCAATTCGACATCGCGTTTGGTCTCGTCGACATTCTTGACCTGCGCACCGAAGCCGATGCCGCCTTTCTCGGTACGGCCACGGATGACCTTTTCCAGCCCGCTGAACGCGCCGCCGCAGATGAACAGGATATTGCTGGTGTCGACCTGCACGAATTCCTGATTCGGGTGCTTGCGCCCACCCTGCGGCGGCACCGAAGCGGTGGTGCCTTCGATCAGCTTCAGCAATGCCTGCTGCACCCCTTCGCCCGAGACGTCGCGAGTGATCGAAGGATTGTCGGCCTTGCGCGAAATTTTGTCGATTTCGTCAATGTAAACAATGCCTTGCTTGGCCTTGTCGACATCGTAATCGCATTTCTGCAGCAATTTCTGAATGATGTTCTCGACATCCTCGCCGACGTAACCGGCTTCGGTCAGCGTGGTCGCGTCGGCGATCACGAAGGGCACATTCAGCAGACGCGCCAGTGTTTGCGCGAGCAGGGTTTTGCCTGAGCCGGTCGGTCCGATCAGCAGGATGTTGCTCTTGGCCAGTTCCACCTCGCCCGTGCTCGAATTGCTGCGCAGGCGCTTGTAGTGATTATAAACCGCCACCGCCAGCGCTTTTTTCGCTTGGCTCTGGCCAATCACGTACTGATCCAGAATGCCGCTGATCTCGTGCGGCGTAGGCAGATCGGAACCCGCACCGCCCTTTTGGTTGTCCGCCTGCTGGATTTCCTCGCGGATGATGTCGTTGCACAGCTCGACGCATTCATCGCAGATGAATACCGACGGCCCAGCAATCAGCTTGCGTACTTCATGCTGGCTTTTGCCGCAGAAGGAGCAGTATAAAAGTTTGTCGCCCGAGCCTTTGTCCGCCATGCCAGTTCCTTGCTTAATTGCCTGATGCCTCAATGCGGCTGGTCAGCACCTTGTCGACCAGCCCATACTTCACCGAATCTTCAGCGCTCATGAAGTTGTCGCGATCCGTGTCGCGCTCGATCGCTTCCATGCTCTGCCCGGTGTGCTTGGCAAGCATATCGTTGAGGCGCGCCTTCAGATAGAGGATTTCCTTGGCGTGGATTTCGATGTCCGACGCCTGCCCCTGGAAGCCGCCCAACGGCTGATGAATCATCACGCGCGAGTTCGGTAGACAGTAGCGTTTGCCCTTGGCGCCCGCAGTCAACAGGAAGGCGCCCATGCTGGCAGCCTGGCCGATGCACAAGGTGGACACGTCCGGCTTGATGAACTGCATCGTGTCGTAGATCGCCAGCCCCGCCGAGACCGAACCGCCTGGGGAGTTGATGTAGAAATAGATGTCCTTGTCGGGGTTTTCCGACTCCAGGAACAGCATCTGCGCAACCACCAGGTTGGCCGTCGCGTCATTCACCGGGCCTACCAAGAAAATCACCCGTTCCTTGAGCAGGCGCGAGTAGATGTCGTAAGCGCGCTCGCCACGGCCGCTTTGCTCGACGACCATGGGCACCAGCCCTAAACCCTGCGGCTCGAAGGGCTGCGAATTGGAAATACCGTGTTCAAAGTCAATACGCATCAGGCACGTCCCATCAATTCTTCAAAAGAGGTTGTCACGTCTTCCACTTGGGCCTGACCTGCGACCCATGCTACCACATTCTCTTCCAGCGCCAGGGACTCGATCTCCTGCATCCGTTCCGGACTCTGGTAATACCACTGCACAACCTGCTCCGGTTCCTCGTAGCTCTGCGCCTGTTCCTGGATCAGATTGCGAATCTGCTCGGGCTGGGCCACCAGCTTGTGCGCCTGCACGATCTCGGCCAGGATCAGGCCCAGACGCACGCGACGTTCTGCCTGTCCAGTAAACATATCGGCAGAGAGCTTCATGGTCTGAACCCCGCGCGACTGCATATCTGCCTCGGTCATTTTCATCAGGCGCTCGGTTTCCATCGCCACCAGACTCTGCGGCAGATCCAGCGTACTTTTCTGCAACAGCAACTCCATCGCCTGCTCTTTCAGTTTCGTCTGTACCCGACGCTTTGCTTCACGATCCAGATTGGACTTCACTTCGGCCTTGAGTTTCTCCACGTCGCCGTCTTCGACCCCCAGCGCCTTGGCGAATTCCGCATCTATCGGCGGCAACGCCGGCGCCTGCACGTCCTTGACCTGCACCTCGAAATGCGCCACCTTGCCCGCGAGTTCCTTGGCAGCATACTCGGCCGGGAAGGTCACGTCGAAGCCCTTGCTGTCACCCGCCTTGAGGCCGGTCAGACTCTGTTCGAAATCCTTCAGCAAACGGCCTTCGCCGATTACTGCGGCAAAGTCGTCGCCCTTGCCGCCCTCGAATGCTGCGCCATCGACCGTACCCTGATAGTCGAACTTGACCAGATCGCCTTCCGCAGCAGCCCGATCCGTCGACTCAAATGTACGGCGCTGCTTTTGCAGGACTTCCAATGTCTTGACGACATCGGCGTCCACCAGATTCACCACGGGCTTGCTCATCTTACCGGTGCTCAAGTCGCCGATCTTCACTTCAGGATAGACCTCAAAACTGGCACTGAAGGTCATTTCCGTTGCGTCGGCTTGCCCCGTCTTCGGTTCGAAATGGGGATAACCCGCAATTTTCAGCTGATGGGCCTGTACCGCTTCGCCGAAACGTGTCTGCAAGGTCTCGCCCAGCACTTCCTGACGCACGCCCGGGCCATGCTGACGCGCCACCGCGCTCAACGGCGCCTTGCCGGGGCGGAAACCGTCCATCTTGACGCTGCGTGCCAGACGCTTGAGGCGATTTTGCACCTCGGTTTCCAACTGCCCCATGGGCACGCTGATGTCCAGGCGACGGACCAGTCCTTCGAGAACTTCAAGATTTGCTTGCATCAAAATACTTCCTGGCTGAATTGAGGTTGGGTGAAGGGCAATAAGCTTGTGGTGCGAAAGGGGGGACTCGAACCCCCACGCCTTGCGGCGCTGGAACCTAAATCCAGTGCGTCTACCAATTCCGCCACTCTCGCGGCTCGGCCGCAAAACTATCAACCGATAAGTGTAATATAATCAAAGCGATGCTGTCACCCAAGCCCGCCCGGCATCCTGCCTAAGTCATTATTCCCATTCCGTTTTTTATTGCCGGTGCCGGTCGATCACTACGAAAACTTCCCTGTTGCCTCCTGGCTGCTACCCAAACGGCTGCGTCGGCCGGTGGAAGCCATCTACCGGTTCGCCCGCAGCGCAGACGACATCGCCGACGAAGGCGCCGCCGCGCCAACCGAACGGCTGCGCCAACTCGCGGCCTACCATGATGAACTGAATCGCATCGAGCGCGGCGAGACACCCGCCGATCCGGTATTCGGCCCTCTGGCCGCAGCCATCCGCATGCATGCCATCCCGTTGGCTCCGTTCCGCGACCTGCTGTCAGCGTTTGCACAGGACGTTGAAAAAAAGCGCTATGCCAATTTCGGCGAAGTCATGGACTACTGCCGCCGCTCGGCTAACCCGGTGGGCCGCCTGATGCTGCATCTGTACGGCGATCGCGACCCGCGCCACCTGGCCTATTCCGACGCCATCTGCAGCAGCCTGCAACTGATCAATTTCCTGCAGGACATCGCGATTGATTACCGGAAGGATCGCATCTACCTGCCACAGGACGAACTGGCCGCACACCACGTCAGCGAAGCACAGATCGCGCAGGGCGATCCGCGCGGGCTGTGGCATATGATGATGCACAAGCAGATCGAGCGTACGCGCAAATTGCTGCAGGCCGGCGCGCCGCTCGGCCGGCAACTCAAGGGACGCATCGGGCTGGAACTGCGGGTAACCATCCGCGGCGGCGAAGCTATCCTGCGCAAACTGCACGCCAATCCCGGCTGCGTGTTCCACAATCGCCCGGTACTGACCAAAAAGGACTGGCTCATCATGCTCGGACGCGGGCTGTTTTGAATATGGACGTTCACCAGTATTGCCAGGAACGTGCCGCCGCGAGCGGCTCCAGTTTCTATTACAGTTTCGTCTTTCTGCCGCCCGAAGCAAGACGTGCGATCACTGCGTTCTATGCGCTGTGCCGTGAACTCGACGATGTAGTGGACGAGTGCCACGAACGCCAGGTGGCCGAGGCCAAACTTAACTGGTGGCGCGCCGAAATCGGCCATTTCGCCAGTGGCGAGCCGGAGCATCCGGCAACCCGTGCGCTCTTCGACACCCAGCAGGGCCGCGCCATCCCGCCGGCCCTGCTGCTGGAAATCGTGGACGGCATGGCGATGGATCTCGATCACACGCGCTACCCGGATTTCAAGTCGCTCAACCTCTACTGCTATCGCGTTGCCGGTGTGGTCGGCGAAATCGCAGCATCGATCTTCGACGGCACGCGCGGCGAACATGATCGCGACATCCGCCGCTACGCCCACGAATTGGGGCTGGCGTTCCAGCTCACCAACATCATCCGCGATGTCGGTGAGGACGCACGGCGCGGACGCATCTATCTGCCGCAGGACGAACTGGTACGTTTCGGCGTACACGAAGCCGATCTGCTGAGCGGACGCAACACGCCCGAATTTCAGGCCCTGATGCAGTTCCAGTACGAACGCGCCCTGGCCTGCTACGGCCGTGCGTTCGCCGCACTCCCTCCCGGCGCACGGCGTGCGCAGCGCCCCGGACTGGTCATGGCGGCAATCTACCGCACCCTGCTCAGCGAAATCCGGCAATCCGGATTCCCGGTCTTGCGCGCGCGCGTCTCGCTCACGCCATTGCGCAAACTGTGGCTTGCCAGCAAGACCTGGCTGTTTCCGTGACAACTGAATTGGACCAACCCCGTGTCGCGGTCGTCGGTGGCGGCTGGGCCGGCTGCTCGGCAGCCCTGACACTTGCCGAAGCCGGCGTGGCCGTCACGCTGTTCGAGGGCAGCCGTACTCTGGGTGGCCGCGCACGCGCCGTCGAACTCGAAGGCCAGCCGCTCGACAACGGCCAGCACATCCTGCTCGGTGCGTACGAACAATCGCTGCAACTGATCGAACGCCTGCATCCTGTCACACCACTGTGGCGTCTGCCACTTACCCTGGAACAGCCGCCGGCGTTCAGCCTTACCTGCCCGCGCCTGCCCGCCCCGCTGCATGTGCTGGCAGGGCTGCTCGGTGCACGCGGATTGAATTGGCGCGAGAAGCTGGCCGCCGCGCACTGGGCACACACCATGCTGCGCGACACGGCAACGCCGGGCCAGCTGACAGTCAGCCAACTCACCCGCACGCAGCCGGAAAAATTACGCAATGCGCTATGGCACCCCTTGTGCGTGTCCGCGCTCAACACCCCGCCCGAGCTGGCCGACGCACGGATTTTCCGCAGCGTAATCCGCGCCGCATTCGGTGGACGTACCCACCATAGCGACCTGATACTGCCGCGCCGCGATTTGACAGCACTGCTGCCCGCACCGGCCGCCGCACGGGTGGTCGAGCTCGGTGGCGACATCCGTCTGGGCCATCGTGTGACCACGCTCGACGTCACACCGAACGCCATCGCCTTGGGCAACCATGGCGACATGGCCGTCTTCAGCCACGTCATCCTGGCCGTCGCGCCGCAACATCTCCCTGCCCTGGCAAAGCAAGTGCCGGCACTAGGACCGCTCAGCCATACCGTGGCAGGGTACGAATATCAACCCATTGCCACTGCCTATATGCAATACGATCCGGATTTCCGATTGCCCGGGCCGCTGTTCGCCCTGGCCAACGGACCCGCGCAGTTTGTGTTCGATCGCGGCCAGAGCCATGGTCAGGCCGGTTTGCTAGCGTTCGTGGCCAGCGCTGCCACGAATCTGCCCGCTGATTGGTTGGATCAGGCGGAAGCGCAGTTGCGCCGGATCGTCCAGCCCGGGCCTACGCGCTGGCGCAAACGCATCATCGAAAAACAGGCAACCTATAGTTGCGTGCCCGGATTGGCACGCCCACCCGTCCACACCCCGCACCCGCGCATTTTTCTGGCGGGCGATTACACTGCCGGGCCGTATCCAGCCACGCTCGAAAGCGCAACACAGAGCGGAGTACAATCGGCCGGCGCATTACTCGAACAGCTATGAAAGACTATCTCCCTCGCCCCGATCTTCTCGCAGACCGCGTCATCCTCGTCACCGGTGCAAGTTCCGGCCTCGGCCGCGCCGCCAGCCTGGCGTTTGCGCGCCATGGCGCCACCGTCGCCCTGCTCGCACGCGATGAAACCAAACTCGAAGCCGTATACGACGAAATCGTCGCCGCCGGCGGACCCGAGCCCGCCATGTTTCCCTATGATCTTGCGGTCGCTGACGACCGCAGCCTGGAAACGCTCGCCGGCACCATCACGCACCATCTGCAGCGACTCGATGGCCTGCTCCACAGCGCCCACCAGTTCTACAATCTCTCTCCCCTGCACCTGCAAACGCTAGAGCAATGGCAGTCCCTGATGCGGGTCAACCTGATTGCGCCTTTCGCGCTCACCCGCGCCTGCCTGCCGCTGCTCCAGCAGGCGCCGGATGCATCGGTCATATTCACCGGCGAAACCCATGGCCACCATCCCCGCGCCTACTGGGGCGGCTATGCCGTCGCGAAATCAGGCCTTGAGACGCTTACCCACATATGGGCCGACGAACTCAGTTCGGACGAAAACCTGCGCATCAATACCCTCATACCCGGCCAGGTGGCGACGACCTTGCGCGCACGCACTCACCCCGGGCTTGCACCCGAAACCCTTCCCAGCGTCGACGATCTGATGCCCTGGTATCTGTACCTGATGGGTGAAGACGGCCGCGCAGTGCGCGGACAGATCGTGGAATGCCAGACCTGATTTTCCTGTTGTGATGAAAATCGGCCGTTACGAAATCCTCGACGAAATCGGCCAAGGCGCGATGGGCACGGTCTACCGGGCACGCGATCCGCTGATCGAGCGAACGGTTGCCATCAAGACAGTGCCTATTGCCCAGTTGCAACAGGAAGGCGCCGATGCCGAGTCGCGTTTTTTGCGCGAAGCACAGAGCGCCGGCCGCCTGTCCCACCCCAATATCGTGACCATCTACGACGTGGGCGAAGCCGACGGGCTTGCCTATATCGCCATGGAATACCTGCCCGGCAGGACGCTACGCGATCTCATGAACAAGGGGCCGATGCCGCTGGATCTCGCGCTCGACACCGCCATGCAGATGGCCGAAGCCATGGCATTCGCACACGAGCATGGCGTCATCCACCGCGACATCAAGCCCGCCAACGTCGTCGTGACCGGAAAACGCGGGCATATCAAATTGACCGATTTCGGCATCGCCCATCTCGTCAACGGCGATCACACCCAGGCCGGGCAAATGCTTGGCTCGCCACGCTACATGTCGCCGGAACAGGCGATGGGACGGGAAGTGGACGGGCGTTCCGATATTTTTTCGCTGGGCGCAGTCCTGTACGAAATGCTGACGGGGCGCTATGCCTTCGATGGCGACAGCCTGCCCACGATCGTCTATCGGGTCATCAACGAAACGCCGGTGCCTGCCACGACCCTGCGCCCCAAGATTCCGGCCGGCATAGCCAGCTTGCTCACCCACATGCTGAACAAAAAGCCGGAAGCCCGGCCGGATGCCCGCACGCTGGTCAGCGCCTTCCACGCATTGTCATTGGCATCGACTCCAGCCACCGCGCCCATACCGGTACCGTCCGCCACTCGGGTGTCACGCCTGTTGCGGGTACTTGCATTTGGCGTACCGCTTGGCGTTTTCCTACTGATCGGGCTCGGGATCATCGTGATCGAACACTTCCTGGCGACACCTCCGCAAGTGTCCCGGCAACCCGCACCGCAGGCGGTCTCGCCCGCAACCGAGGACACCACGACAGACCAACTGCCGCCCGAGTCCGATGAGACGGCAGACTCGCCGCCCCCTGAGTCGGACGCCTATCTCGCGGGTCTCGACAAGAAACTGGTTGAACTGCGCATCAAGCGCACGGTGCTCTTGCTGAAGTACACCAACCAACATCCCGATGTGATCCAGGTCGATCGTCAACTCGAACAGCTACGCGCCGAGCGCCGCCGCTACCTGAAGCGACTGCAGAAAAACTAAGCCGATTACCAGTTGGTCTCGCGTTCCGCCGTGGCCGACACTTTATGGATGCTGAGGTCGGCCCCATTGAACTCGGCCTCCGGATCCAGCCTCAAGCCCACGAAACGCTTCAGCAAACCATACACCACCAGGCTGCCAAGCGCGGCGACAGTCACGCCGCCCAGCGTGCCGATCAACTGCGCCGTCAGGCTGACGCCACCCAGCCCGCCCAGTGCCTTGGCACCGAAAATGCCGGCCGCGATCCCGCCCCATGCCCCACACAACCCATGCAAAGGCCATACGCCGAGCACGTCATCGATCCTCCACTTGTTCTGGGTCACCATGAACATCCACACGAACAACGCCCCTGCGATCGCGCCGGTGGCCAGGGCGCCGAGCGGATGCATCAGGTCCGAGCCCGCGCACACGGCCACCAGGCCGGCCAGCGGACCGTTATGGATAAACCCCGGGTCGTTACGGCCCAGCACCAAGGCGGTCAGCGTGCCGCCCACCATCGCCATCAGCGAGTTCACCGCCACCAAGCCCGATACCGCCTCGATCAGCTGTGCCGACATCACATTGAAACCGAACCAGCCTACGGTCAGTATCCATGCCCCGAGTGCCAGAAACGGAATATTGGACGGCGGATGCGCGGAGATCATTCCATCCTTGGTATAGCGCCCGCGTCGCGCGCCCAGCAACAGCACGGCAGGCAAGGCAATCCAGCCACCGACTGCGTGCACCACCACCGAACCGGCAAAGTCATGGAACTTGGCGCCGATGCTCGCCGCCAGCCAGTCCTGGATGCCGTAGTTGTCGTTCCAGACAATGCCTTCATAGAACGGGTAGACCAACCCGACCAGAGCGAAGGTGGCCGCCAGTTGGGGGCTGAAGCGTGCGCGTTCGGCTATGCCCCCCGATACGATGGCAGGGATGGCTGCCGCAAAGGTCAGCAGGAAAAAGAACTTGACCAGGGCGTAGCCATTTTTGGCGGATAGCACTTCCGCACTGGAAAAGAAACTGATGCCGTAGGCGATGCTGTAGCCGATGAAGAAATAGGCAATGGTGGACACCGAGAAGTCGGTGAGGATCTTGACCAGCGCATTGACCTGATTCTTCTTGCGCACCGTGCCCAGTTCCAGAAAGGCAAACCCAGCATGCATGGCCAACACCATGATGCCGCCCAGCAATACGAACAACACGTCACTGCCTGTTTTCAACGCTTCCATGCACCGGCTCCCGATTGAATGCCGGCTGGAATAAGCAAGCTACGTTCCTATCTGTCAAACAATTGATTTATAAGAATATAGGAATCGACGGTGCAATATATAAGCACCAAAATAGTGCCAAAGAGAATATCTGGCACTTTTACGGTGCGTCAATCCTGCTTGCGAGATGCCGGATCAACCTGCCCTGCTTCGATGCGATCGAATTCGTCATCCATATCGGAATCGGACATGGGCGAATAATCCGATTCGGGCTTGGGCTTGCTGATCATGGCCGCGACGATGATTCCCAGTTCATAGAGTATCCACAGAGGCGTCGCCAGCATGAATTGCGAAATGACATCCGGCGGAGTAAAGATCGCCCCGATGACAAACGCTCCGACAATGACATACGGTCGGATTTCGCGCAGTTTGGCGACCGAGACCATGCCCATCTTGACCAGCAGCACTACTGCAATGGGGACCTCGAACGTGATGCCGAAGGCCAAGAACATGGTCAGCACGAAATCGAGGTATTTGCCAATATCCGTCATCACCGCCACGCCAGTAGGGGTAACGCTGACAATGAAATGGAACACGAGCGGAAACACCAGAAAATAGGCGAACGCCATTCCCGTCAAGAACAGAATGACGCTGGCTATCACCAACGGGACGCCGATGCGTTTTTCGTGTTGGTACAGCCCGGGCGCCACGAACGCCCAGGCCTGGTAGAACACCCACGGCAGGGCCAGCAGGAAGGCGGCCATCATGGTGACCTTCATCGGCACAAAAAACGGCGTAGTGATTTCGGTGGCGATCATCTGCCCACCTTTGGGCAGCGCCGCCAGAAGCGGACGCGCGAGAAGCGCATAGATATCCTGTGCCCACGGGAAGAGGCAGACAAAGATGATCACGACTGCAAGCACCGCGCGCAGCAGCCGGTCCCGCATTTCGATGAGATGCGAGATAAAGGTGTCTTCGGTTTCGCTCATGCAGATTTACCCGCGCTTTCACTGGATGCCGTCCCAGCCGAAGCCGGCGCCGCGCGTCCGGTATTCTGGTCTGGCTCATCCAGCGGCAGGCTCTGCTGCAGCGCGTGCTCGGTTTCGCTCTGTGGCTGCAAAGCAGGCTCCGCAACGGTGGCGGATTTCACACTGGCCACGCTCTCCGTCACGGCCTGTGTGACGTTGTTCGCTTCCTTGCGCAGGAAATCGTCGACCACCGTGGCCTGCTGTTCGACGCCCGACGCGGCCGACTCGACCGATTCCTTGAAACTCTGGCCGGCACGGCGAAGCTCATCAAGCTGGATCTCGCGGCCAATGTCCGATTTGACCGACGACACATAACGCTGCAGGCGGCCATACAGATGCCCTGCCGTACGCGCGACCTTGGGCAGCCGCTCCGGGCCGATGACGATCAACGCAACCACGCCGATGACGACGAGTTCAGAGAATCCGATATCGAACATAGAAAGTGTTGTGGGTCAGGATTCCGGGGGCAGGAAAGGACCGGTGCGATGGGTTGCCCGGTCCTAGCCATGCCACGCACTCAGGAATGGTGCTTGTCTTTCACTTCGGCATCGATGGTATGTCCGGTCTCATCCTTGTCGCTCAATTTGGGCGCGTCTTCCTTCATCCCTTCCTTGAACCCTTTGACCGCCCCTCCCAGGTCGCTGCCGATATTACGCAGTTTCTTGGTACCGAAAATCAGCAGCACGATTACCAAAACGATCAACCAGTGCCAAATGCTAAAGCCGCCCATGGAATATCTCCTTTAAATTTAACTTTTCCTGGCGGGATCACCCCCGCCAAATACGTGAACATGGATGTGGAACACTTCCTGGCCACCGCCGCGGCCGGTGTTGATCAGTGTCTTGAAGCCCGTGTCGAGCCCCTGTTCCTTGGCCAGACGCGGCGCCAGCAACAACATCTTCCCCAAGAGCGCCTGATGCTCGGGCAAGCAGTCGGACAGGGTCGCGACATGCGCTTTCGGAATGATCAGGAAATGTACCCGTGCAAACGGATGGATGTCATGGAAAGCCAGGACATCGTCGTCTTCATAGACTTTCCCGCTTGGCAGTTGTCCGGCCGCGATTTTGCAGAAAATGCAGTCACTCATGTCGATTCGCTTTTTCGGTCAGCCCGGACAAGCCTTCTCGGCGCGCCAGTTCGTTCAGCACATCCGCTGGCTTCAATCCCTTGTACGCCAGCAGCACCAAGGTATGAAACCACAAATCGGCGACTTCGTAGATGATCTTTTCAGCTTGGCCGTCTTTCGCCGCCATCACGGTCTCGGTTGCTTCCTCGCCGATTTTCTTCAGGATGGCATCCGTACCCTTGGCGTAGAGTTTGGCAACGTAGGAACTGTCGGGCGACGCCTGCTTGCGCGCTTCCAGTGTATCGGCCAGGCGGTCGAGGATATCGCTCATTTGCGGTAGATCTCGTCGGGACTCTTCAGCACCGGGGCAGTCGTCACCCAGTGGCCATTGTCCAGCTTCTGGAAAAAGCACGAGCGGCGCCCGGTATGACAGGCAATGCCGCCCAGTTGTTCGATTTTGAGCAACACCACATCATTGTCGCAATCGAGGCGGATTTCACTGACGTTCTGCACATGGCCGGATTCTTCGCCCTTGCGCCACAGTTTGTTGCGCGAGCGCGACCAGTACACCCCGCGCAGCGTGCGTGCCGTTTCTTCCAGCGCCTCGCGGTTCATCCACGCCACCATGAGGATTTCTCCGCTGGCGGCATCCTGAGCGATCGCCGGGACGAGCCCATGCGCATCCCATTTGACGGCATCGAGCCAGTCGCTCACAGACGCACCTCGATTCCGTGCTGTTTCATGTAGCGCTTCGCCTCATCTACCCCGTATTCGCCGAAGTGGAAGATACTCGCCGCCAGCACCGCATCGGCCCGGCCTTCCTTCACACCGTCGACGAGGTGCTGCAGGGTACCGACCCCCCCGCTCGCGATGATGGGAATGTCGACCGCGTCGGAAATCGCCCGGGTCAGTTCCAGGTCGAAGCCGCTTTTGGTGCCGTCGCGATCCATCGAGGTGAGCAGCAGTTCGCCAGCGCCCAGGTTTTCCATTTTTTTCGCCCACTCGACCGCATCCAGCCCGGTTGCCGTACGGCCGCCGTGGGTGAAGACCTCCCAGTGATCGCCGGCCCGCTTGGCGTCGATCGCCACTACGATGCACTGGCTGCCATAACGATCGGCTGCATCCTTCACCAGTTGCGGATTGGTGACCGCAGAGGTATTGATGCTGACCTTGTCCGCGCCGGCATTGAGCAGACGCTGGACATCCCCGACCACACGCACGCCGCCCCCGACCGTCAACGGGATGAACACCTCCGAAGCCACGGCTTCGATGATGTGGAGGATCAGGTCACGATTGTCGGACGATGCGGTGATGTCGAGGAAGGTCAGTTCGTCCGCGCCCGCTTCGTTATAGCGGCGCGCGATTTCGACGGGATCCCCGGCATCCTTCAGTTCGACGAAATTGACGCCCTTGACCACGCGGCCGTTGGTGACGTCGAGACAGGGGATGATGCGCTTTGCCAGCATGGTTATCCTGTCGAGTCAGACCCCGAACACACCACCGGCCAGTTCGTCGGCGAGCTTCTGCGCCTCGGCGAAGTCGAGCGTACCCTGGTAGATCGCACGACCGGTGATCGCGCCGATAATGCCGTCCTTGGCCACGGTAGACAGTGCCCTGACATCGTCGAGATTGGTCACGCCACCGCTGGCAATGACCGGGATCGACAGCGCCTGCGCCAGCCGCTGGGTGGCGTCCACGTTCACGCCCGTGAGCATGCCGTCACGACCAATATCGGTATAGATGACGGCCTCGACACCATACCCCTCGAAGCGCTTGGCCAGATCGATCACATCGTGGCCGGTGATCTTGGACCAGCCTTCGACGGCAATCTTGCCATCCTTGGCATCCAGCCCGACCATCACGTGTCCCGGGAAAGCATCACAGGCCTCGTGCAGGAAGCCAGGATTTTTCACCGCGGCAGTACCGATGATGACGTAGCGCACGCCATCGTCAAGATACCGTTCGATGGTGGCGAGGTCGCGAATGCCGCCACCGAGCTGCACCGGCATCTCGTCGCCTACCGCATCGACGATCGAGCGAATCGCCACATCGTTGACCGGCTTGCCGGCAAATGCACCGTTCAGGTCGACCAGATGCAGGCGCCGTGCACCCAGCTCCTTCCAGTGACGTGCCGTGGCGGCCGGGTCTTCGGAAAACACGGTGGCCTTGTCCATTTCGCCTTGTTCCAGGCGCACGCAGTGGCCGTCTTTAAGGTCGATCGCAGGAATAATTAACATGGCTGATCAGCAGGGTCGTACAGGAGAAAATTAGGCGCAGGCTGCGCCGGACATATCGCAGGCGGTATCGCGTTCGCCCGGATTCCAGGTTACAAAATTGCCCAGTAGCGTCAAACCATCATTCTGGCTTTTTTCCGGATGAAACTGGACTGCAAAGATGTTCGCTGTCGCCACCGCGCAGGTGAACGGAAACGGATAGTGCGAGAACCCAGCGATCACATCGGGCGCGGTCGGCTGCACAAAATAGCTATGGACGAAATAGAAACGCGCGCCCTCCTCGATCCCCACCCACAAGGGATGCGGCATCGCCTGATGGACGTTGTTCCAGCCCATGTGCGGCACCTTGAGCTTGCTGCCCGCATCGTCGTGCATCGCCTCGTGCGGGAATCGCTGCACCGTGCCCGGCAGGATGCCGAGACAGGCGGTATCGCCTTCCTCGCTATGCTCGAACAGCACCTGCATCCCCATGCAGATACCCAGAAAAGGTTTGCTGCGGGCGGCGTCGACGATCGCCTGGCGCAGGCCGCGCGCATCGATCTCGCGCATGCAGTCGGGCGCCGCGCCCTGTCCCGGAAACACCACGCGCCCGGCAGCCGCGATCGCTGCCGGATCGGACGTCACCACCACGCTGGCCGACGGCGCGACGTGCTCGATGGCCTTGGACACCGAACGCAGGTTGCCCATGCCGTAATCGATGACGGCAATATCGACGCTCACTGCCCCGCCTCCATGATTCGCATAGCGATCATAGTGCACCTTTTGTCGAGGGCAGTACGTCGCCCATGCGTGCATCGGCTTCCACCGCCATCCGCAGCGCACGGCCGAAGGCCTTGAAGATCGTCTCGGCCTGGTGGTGCGCGTTGATGCCGCGCAGGTTGTCGATATGCAGCGTCACACCCGCATGGTTGATGAAGCCGCGGAAGAACTCGAGAAACAGATCGACGTCGAATTCGCCGATGCGCGCACGGGTGTAATCGACGTGGTATTCCAGCCCTGGCCGACCGGACAGGTCGATCACCACGCGCGAGAGTGCCTCATCCAGCGGCACGTAGGCATGGCCGTAGCGGCGGATGCCCTTCTTGTCGCCGAGCGCCTGGGCAAAAGCCTGCCCCAGCGTGATGCCCGTATCCTCCACCGTGTGGTGGGCATCGATGTGCAGGTCGCCCTTGGCCTGGATATCCAGGTCGATCAGGCCATGGCGCGCGATCTGATCGAGCATGTGGTCGAGAAACGGCACCCCGGTATCGAGTTTGGATACGCCCGTACCGTCGAGATTGAGACTGACCGCGATCTGGGTTTCGAGGGTGTTGCGAGTGACTTGTGCGGTGCGCATGGCGTCGAAAAATAAGGCTGTAGAAGAATTCTAGCAGTTCGCAATGGCTTTCAACGCTGCAAGCAGTGCGTCGCATTGTGAATCGGTGCCGACCGTGATGCGTAAAAACGGCGCAATGCGGGCCGGATTCCGGAAATGCCGCACGATGATGCTGCGCTCGCGCAGTGCCGCAGCCAATGCAGCGCCGTCTTGGGCCGGATGGCGAGCGAAGATGAAGTTGGCGGCCGAGGGCAGCACCTGGAAGCCCAAGGCTTCCATACCGGCCACCAGCCGGGTGCGCGTCGCCACCACTTTGGCGCAAATGGACTCGAAATAGGCATGGTCTTCCATCGAAGCCAAAGCCCCTGCCTGGGCGAAGCGATCGAGCGGATAGGAGTTGAAGCTGTCTTTCACCCGGTTGAGTGCCTCGATCAGATGCGCCTGGCCGATGGCATAGCCGACACGCAGGCCGGCCAGGGCGTGCGATTTGGACAGGGTGCGGACGACCAGCAACTGCGGATAACGGGCCACCAGTCCCACTGCCGACTCGCCACCGAAATCGATGTAGGCTTCGTCGATTACCACAACCGAGTCCGGATTGCCCGCAAGCAGGCGCTCGATCTCGCCCAGTGCCAGCAGGCGCCCGGTCGGCGCATTGGGATTGGGGAAAATCACCCCGCCGTTGGGCGCGAGATAATCGTCGACCCTGATCTCGAACGTGTCTGTCAGCGGGATTGTTCGATAGTCGATTTCGTACAACCCGCAATACACGGGGTAGAAGCTATAGCTGATGTCGGGAAACAGGATCGGCTGGCCATGCTTCAGCAGTGCCATGAACGCATGCGCCAGCACCTCGTCGGAGCCGTTGCCGACGAATACCTGGTCGGCCGCCACGTCGTGATACGCCGCGATGCCGACCCGAAGCCGGTCCGAGCCGGGGTCGGGATAGAGGCGCAGCGTGTCGGCCGCTTCCGCGCGCACGGCGTCGAGCACTCTCGGACTGGGTCCGTAGGGATTCTCGTTGGTGTTGAGCTTGACCAGATTGGCCAGCTTGGGCTGCTCGCCCGGCACATAGGGCGTCAGGCCATGCACCACGGCGCTCCAATAACGGCTCATGGGAACAGCAGGCTCATTTATGGACCAGACGATACTCGGCCGAGCGCGCGTGTGCCTGCAGGCCTTCGCCGTAGGCCAACGTGGCAGCGATCTGCCCCAGCGTCTGTGCGCCGGCCTGCGACACATGGATCAGACTGCTGCGCTTCTGGAAGTCATACACGCCCAGCGGCGACGAGAAGCGTGCCGTGCGCGAGGTCGGCAGCACATGGTTCGGCCCGGCGCAGTAATCGCCCAGCGCCTCGCAGGTGTTCCGGCCCATGAAGATCGCACCGGCATGGCGCAGCTTGGGCAGCAGCGCATCGGGATCAGCCACCGAGAGCTCGAGGTGTTCCGGCGCGATCGTATTCGAAATCGCGACCGCGTCGTCGAGATCGCGCGTCTTGATCAGCGCACCGCGGTTGGTGAGCGAGGTACGGATCACTTCGCTGCGCGGCATTTCTTCGATCAATTGGTTGATTGCGGCCGCCACCGCCTCGAGGTAAGCCGCATCCGGCGACAGCAGGATCGACTGCGCCATCTCGTCGTGCTCGGCCTGCGAGAAGAGATCCATCGCAACCCATTCCGGCGGCGTGTTGCCGTCGGCAATGACGAGGATCTCGGATGGGCCGGCGATCATATCGATCCCCACCGTGCCGAACACCCGACGCTTGGCTGCTGCCACGTAGGCATTGCCGGGGCCGACGATCTTGTCGACCTGCGGCACGGTCGCGGTGCCATAGGCCAGCGCCGCCACCGCCTGCGCGCCGCCGAGGGTGAACACGCGATCGACGCCGGCGATCGCGGCGGCGGCCAGCACCAGCGGATTCTGCTCGCCACCCGGGGTCGGCACCACCATGATGAGTTCACCGACGCCTGCCACCTTGGCCGGAATCGCGTTCATCAGCACCGACGACGGATAGGCGGCCTTACCGCCCGGCACATACAGTCCGACGCGATCGAGCGGCGTGACTTTCTGTCCCAATACGGTGCCATCATCCTCAGTATAGGTCCACGAACCCTGGATCTGCTTCTCGTGATAGCGACGTACGCGATCCGCTGCAGCCTCCAGCGCCTGGCGCGTGTCGGCCGGCAGGGCTGCGAGCGCGGCCTGCAATTGCGCAGCATTCAGCTCCAGGCTGGCGACCGAGGCCGCCGGCAGACGGTCGAAGCGTTCGGTATATTCGAGTACTGCCGCATCGCCCCGCGTTTTCACGTCGAGCAGAATGGTGGTAACCGTCTGCTCGATGGCGGCGTCGGCCGCATCGTCGAATTGCAACAGTCGGGCAAGACGCGCCTGAAAATCAGGCGCTGTGCTGTCGAGGCGGGTGAGGGTAACCACAGGATTCCTGCTTCACAAAGAATAAGGGCGAAAGACTGGCTGGAATTGTACCGGTTTTTGACGCTTCGCCGCGCTCGCGCGGGCTTTTCCAGATGGCACTCATACCCATTCCGGAAGTTAGACAAAGTCCAGATTGGTGTTTATCATAAGGCGCATGCATTACACGCGCGACAACATGGCCGGCCTTTTGCGCAGCCACGACATCAATCCGACCCACCAGCGGATCGAGATTGCGCACGCGCTGTTTTCACGACAGGAACACCTCTCGGCCGATCAGGTGATGGCGATCGTCAACACCCGCCACTCCGAGACCTCCAAGGCCACGGTCTACAACACACTCAAGCTATTCCTGGAAAAAGGCCTGGTGCGCGAAGTCATCGTCGATCCCAGCAAGGTGTTTTTCGATCCCAACACCGGTCCGCATCACCACCTCTACGAAGTCGATACCGGCAAGCTGTCCGACATCGATGCCGCCCATGTCCAGATTTCCGGCCTGCCGCCCTTGCCGCCCGGCATGGTGACCGAAGGCATCGATCTGATCGTGCGTGTCCGCCGCAAGGCGTAACCCTCTATTCGCCCGTCGATGAAACGGGTCCACATCGCCCCTACTCTGCTCGACGCCCAACTGGTCGTCGACGCGCTGTCCAGCCTCGGCATCGTCAGCCATATCTTCAATGCCAATGCCGCAGGCGCGCTGGGCGAGGTTCCCTTCCTACAGGCGCAACCCGAAGTGTGGGTCGAGGACGACACCCGGGAATGCCAGGCGCGCGAGGTATTGGTGGATTTTCTGAACGTGAAGCCCGGTGCGGAAAAGATTTGCCCGCACTGCGGCGAGCACAACCCCGGCAACTTCCTGAGTTGCTGGCAATGCGGAAGCCTGCTGCCCGACTAAAAGCTGCGTAAGCTCAGGACGGCTGCGCGTCCTTCTTCAAGGCATCGAGATGCTGTTGATACTGGCGCGCAAAAATCCGTTCCAGTTCATCGATCGCCTCGACGGCCGCCACGCCGTGTACCAGATGACGCGTCATCTGTGCCGAGGCTTCATGAAATATCTGATTGCGCTCCAGCATCGGGTAGGTCTGCATCAGGCGCTGGATTGCCTTGACCACGTTTTCCTGCTCGGGCCGCGGAATCGGAAGCGGCTCCGCTGGGGGTGCGCTGGCGGTTTCGGCCCCTTCCTTGCCCGCCAGGAACTCCGCGTAATCCAGCAAGGCCTGCTGTCGCGATTCCGACAGCGAACGGAATAGCGACACGAGACGCTTGCTGTCGCGCATCAGCGGTTGCGCCCCTTGACCGGTCGTTTCATCGGAATGACATCGACATTGCATTGCTGAAACTTGTTCTCGACGAAGCTGATGAAGGCGTCGAGAAGCTTGCTGCGGAATTTTTCCGGTGCATACACCATGGAAAGTTCGCGCGTCAGCCTGGGCTTCAAGGGAATCGCGGCGAGCGTGCCGAGCTGGATTTCCTTGGTGACGGTGGATGCCGACATGATGGCCACGCCGAGATTGGCCTCAACCGCCCCCTTGATCGCCTCGCGGCTGCCCAATTCCATTTCGATATGCAGATCGTCCGGGTTGACGCCATTGTCCTTGAAGAAGTCGTCCACCACTTCACGCGTGCCCGAACCATGTTCGCGCGACACGTAAGGCTGTTCGGAGATGTCGTGCGCGTTCACGTTCGAACGCGAGGCCAGAGCATGATGCGGCGAACAAATCATCACCAGCTCGTCTTCGCAGCACGCCAGCGTGGTCAGGTTGGGATTGTGGGAAGGCGCTTCGATCAGTCCGACATCGAGAGAATGATCGGCCACTTTCGCTGCCACCGTTTCCGAATTGGCCACCGTGAGGCGCGCCTGAACCTGCGGGAATCGCTCCTTGAATTCGCCCAGGATGCGCGGCAACTGGTATTCGGCAATGGTGGTCGAGGCGCCGATCATCAGGGGCCCGGTCACCTGCCCGGTCAGTTCGCCCACACGCGCTTCCATCTCGCCAGTCAAGGCCAGAATACGCTCGGCATACCCCAACACCAGATCGCCCGCCGGGGTCAGCGAGATCTTCCCATGACTGCGCTCGAACAAGCGGGTATTGAAATGTTCTTCCAACTGCTTGACCTGGAAGGTCACCGCAGGCTGCGTCATGTACAGAATATCGGCGGCCTTGGTAAAGCTGAGCTGTTTGGCGACGGTGTAGAATACTTGTAGTCTGCGGTCGGCCATTAAATCCCGTCCTTGGGTCAGAAAAGATTTTTATTCAACCACAAACCCGTCCGTGTTGAAACCATCCCATAACCAAGCTGTTGTAACAATTGACTTTTCCTGCATCCCCTCCCTTCGGGCCGGCATGGCGTTGCGCCGATCGTAATCCAGGCCCTCCCACTTGAATCGCGCGTTCTACACCATCCTGCTTGCGCAGTTCCTGTCTGCTTTGGCCGACAACGCGCTACTGTTCGCAGCGATCGGTCTGCTGGTTTTTTCCTCCGCACCCGAATGGTATTCGCCGCTGCTGCAGACGGTTTTCGTCATCGCCTATATCGTGCTGGCCCCGTTGGTTGGCCCGTTCGCCGACGCCCTCCCCAAGGGACGCGTCATGCTCATCGCCAACACACTCAAATTCGCGGGCTGCCTGACCATGCTGGCCGGGCTGCATCCCTTGCTGGCCTATGCCATTGTCGGCATCGGTGCCGCCATGTATTCGCCGGCCAAGTACGGCATCCTCACCGAACTCTTGCCCAGCGAAAAACTCGTCGTTGCCAACAGTTGGATGGAAGGGACCACCGTCGCCGCCATCGTACTCGGCGCCATCATTGGCGGTGCGCTCATCAACCCGCATTTCGCCGAGCGCATCCTGACGACCGCCGGGCTCTCCGCGGCCGTCATCGCACCCAAATTTGCCATCGTTGTCATCACTGGCCTTTATCTCAGCGCTGCGCTCGTCAACCTGTTCATCCCGCGTCTGCCGATCGATCACAAACTGCCCAATCGTTCGCCGCTGTATATCCTGCATGACTTCGGGCACAGCTTCCTGCTGCTTTGGCGCGATCCCCTCGGCCAGGTGTCGCTCGCCGTCACCACCCTGTTCTGGGGCGTCGGCGCCACACTGCGCCTGCTCATCATCGCCTGGGCCGCGCTCAACCTGAAATACGGCCTGGACCAGGCTACCCAGCTCACCGCCGCCTCCGCATTCGGTATCGCCATCGGCTCGATCCTGGCCGGAAAGTTCGTCCGCCTGCAGCGTGCCATCAGCGTGCTGCCGGCCGGCATCCTCCTCGGCTTCGTGCCGATCGCCCTGATCTGGGTGGAAAGTCTGATCCCTGCCGTGCTCCTGCTCACGCTGGCAGGCGTGCTGGCAGGCTATTTCGTGGTGCCGATGAATGCCCTGCTGCAACACCGCGGACATCTGTTGATGGGAGCCGGCCACTCCATCGCCCAGCAGAATTTCAACGAGAACATCAGCATCCTGCTGCTGACCGGCGCCTACGCCCTGATGGTGCGTGCCGACTGGCACATCCACACCATCGTCCTGGTATTCGGCCTGTTCATCAGCATAGTGATGGCGACGGTCTGGCTACGCCATCGCAACGACGTCGTGCACTGACGGCCAGATCAGGCCTGGCTGGCACGCTCCGGAGTCTGCGATTTCACCACGCTCATCGCGCCTGCAATCAGTGAGCTGAGGTCGGCCATGTTGGACGGCACGATCAAGGTGTTGCCGGTTTTGGCCAGCCCGGAAAAGGCTTCGACATATTTCTCGGCGACCTTGAGATTCACCGCCTGGATGCCACCCGGCATTTCAATCGCGCGCGCCACACGGGCGATCGCTTCGGCATTGGCGACCGCGATCGCCTTGATCGCCTCGGCCTCGCCCATGGCAACGTTGATGGCGGCCTGCTTGTCGCCTTCGGATTGCTGAATTGCGGCTTCGCGCTCGCCGGTGGCAATGTTGATCTGCTCCTGCATGCGCCCTTCCGACGAGGCAATCAGCGCACGCTTCTCGCGCTCGGCAGTGATCTGCCGCTGCATGGCGTGAAGGATGTCCTTCGGCGGCGTCAGATCCTTGATTTCGTAGCGCAACACCTTGACGCCCCAGTTGGTCGAAGCCTCGTTCAATGCCATCACTACGCCGCGGTTGATCTCCTCGCGTTCCTCGAAGGTACGGTCCATTTCCATACGGCCGATCAGGGAACGCAGCGTCGTCTGCGCCAGTTGCGAAATGGCCGATATATAGTCGCTCGACCCGTAGGACGCCATCTTCGGGTCGGTGACCTGGAAGTACAGGATGCCGTCGACCGCGAGTTGGGTGTTGTCGCGCGTGATACAGACCTGGCTCGGCACGTCGAGCGGGATTTCCTTGAGCGAGTGCTTGTAGGCGACCGTGTCGATGAACGGGATCACCAGATTGAGGCCCGGCACCAGCACCGCGTGGAACTTGCCGAGGCGCTCGACCACCCAGGCGTTCTGCTGCGGGACCACGCGCACGCCCTTGGCAACGACGATGGCAATGACGATAACGATGACCAGCGCGACAGCACCCATGAATTGTTCTCCCGATTAATTACCTAGAACCAGTGTGTTGCCCTTGATTGCGCGAATGACCAGCGGGCGCGTGCTGTCCACGCCAGCCGGCTCGGCTTCAGCATCCCATACGGCGCCACGATATTTGACCTGGCCGTGATCTCCTTGCCAGGACTCGATCTGGACAGTCTTGCCGATGTCCATATCCTGCACGCTGAACTCCGGACGGTCGGTGTTGCGCTTCCATCGGCGCAACATCAGGGTACCGACCGCACCGATCACCGCAGCCGTCAGCAACTGCGCCACCATGCCGGCGCCCAGCCAGGCCGCCACGCCGGCCACTGCAGCGGCCATCCCATAGACCAGTAGATAGAACGTGCCGCTGGCGAGTTCCACCCCCACCAGTACAGCCGCCAGAATCCACCACACTGCGTACGCCTGCATTTCGTCTCCTCACTTGTATCCACTGGGCACAATCACGGGCCGGTCCGGCAATTCGTCCGGATTATGTTTCCCGGGCGGGAAATGCACAGCCAACAGCGTGCTGATCTGCCGGATGCCTTCCAACACGCCATGCTCGAATTCGCCCCGCCTGAAATCCATTTCCATGGCCTGGGCCACCGCGCCCCAGGCTGACGGGTCGACGCGCGCGGCAATGCCGCGGTCGGCAATGATTTCGATGTCGCGGTCGGCCAGCAGCAGGTACACCAG
>DDRS01000030.1:42588-42909 GCA_002343685.1 Thiobacillus denitrificans
GTCGGCCAGCAGCAGGTACACCAGTACGCCGCTGTTGTGTTCGGTATCCCACACGCGCAGGAAGGAAAACGCCTCGAGCGCACGCTTGCGCCCCGTCATGCCGCGCCAGACCCAGGAAGCAGGCAGACTGTTCTCGATGGCGAAACGGATTTCACCGCCATGACGCGTTTCCGATTCCCGGATCGCCCCTTCGATCGCATCGAGCGTGGCGCGCGGGAACGCGCGTCGCCATGCCCACGGCGGCATGAACAGATGCCTGAGCCAGCGTTTGACATTCACCATGAGCCTGATGCGCCTCCCCCGCCAAAACCGCCGCCGCCA
>DDRS01000037.1:0-1922 GCA_002343685.1 Thiobacillus denitrificans
CGACTTCATCCTGGCCATCGTCGAATGTCGCGATCAAGCGACGCACAAGGTTCATGACGTGCGTCGGCCGTTCGCCCGCGAGCCGGATTTCAAGGCCAACACCGTGACTTGCGATCTTGCCGAACTGATCATCGCTGCGGAAACGCAGCGATGATGGACACCAGACTCGGAAGCTTGATCCGGCCGGCGACTTTAGGGTAGATTTCGCAGTAATGGACCTGACCGAGCTGCTCCGCGGAATCGAAGGCAATACGCTTGAATTCAAGCGCGGCCCCGATTCGCCGCCGTGCGTGTTGCGCACCTTGGTCGCCTCTGCCAACACGGCTGGCGGCAAGCTGTCGATCGGCGTCGAA
Organism: Thiobacillus denitrificans; assembly: GCA_002343685.1. Classification (GTDB taxonomy): domain Bacteria; phylum Pseudomonadota; class Gammaproteobacteria; order Burkholderiales; family Thiobacillaceae; genus Thiobacillus; species Thiobacillus denitrificans_A. Next base: position 354 of record DDRS01000037.1, read on the forward strand.
GACGCCACCCGGGCAGTGTGCGGCGTGAGCGACCCGATGGTGCAGGAAGAACGTCTGGCCCCCCTGATCGCCGATTCCATCGAACCCCGGCTGCTCCCCGACATGGAAATCCTGCCATGGCGGCAGACCCAGATCATCGCCGTCACAGTCTTTCCCAGCCAGAACCGGCCGCACCACCTGCGCCGCGAGGGCGCCGAAAGCGGTGCGTATGCGCATCGGGCCCACCAATCGCCGTGCCAATGCGGTGCTGATCGGCGAAATGCGCCGCTACGCACTGGGGGAAGGCTACGATCGGCAACCCATGCCGGAACTCGACTCGGAAGCGACTCGGAAGTCGATGGCTTCCGAGTCGCTTCCGAGTCGTTTGCTCCCCTGCGCAAGCTCACGCGGGGCGACCTCGCCACCTTGCGCCTGACCCCACCATGCCTGGGCCGTCGAGTACCCAGCAGCGGCGGCCTGTTGCTGTTTGGTACGGAACGCCTGCTCTACGTCCCCGGCCGCCGCCACGCTGCTTGCCAAACTCGGCAGCCAGGCGGAAATCGCCTGCGAACTCTGCCACCGTCGCTACACCCTGTGCGAACGGAAGAAGCGCGCCGTTGATGCGATGGCCGACAACGCGCTGGTGCAAGGCTGGCCGGAGATCGTGCGGCTGGCGCGGGAAACACCGAGGGCAGCGAAGGACTTGTTTGCATGGGGAGTGCGACCGGAGCCTGGTCCAGGATGCCTTGACTTGTCTTGCACCGCTGGTGCCGGCAGGCACGCGAATGATCGTGTTCGGTTGGCAAGCGCGCGGCGATGCGCGGGAGGACAGCGACCTCGACCTGCTGGTGGTGGAACCCGAAGTCGCGGACCGCTTCGCTGCAATGGCGCGCCTGTCCATGCTGCTCGGCCGGCGCCTGATTCCCGCCGACGTGGAGGTGATGAGTCGCGACGCCTTCGAGCAACAGAAAACGGTGGTCAATACGCTGGTCTGGCACGCCGCACAGGAGGGGGTTGCCCATGAACTCGCCGCTTGACCATGGCCGTGCACTCCTGACGCGTGCCCGCGACGATGCGTTCGTCGTGCGGCGATTGATGGCGGGGTTGCTGCATCCATCCTGTCCGCTGCCGCCCGATGCCGATGACTTGGGCCAACTGGTGCCATTCGGCGTGGTGTTGCGTTACGAAGACAGGATTCTCGATGCGCCACCACCGACCGATCCGATGGGGCTGGATGCCGTGGTGACGCGGACGCTGGAGCGGGCAGAACAACATCTGCACGAAGGGGAGAACTGAAATGGCCGTCCGCGCATTTTTCACCCGTTACCATGACCTCGCCTTCAGGGAGACGCGCGTACTGACCGTGCTGCCCGGCAAGGAAGTGCCGGCCGACGAGTATGGCTTTCTGGAGTTCTATTGCGACGATCGGTCTTGCGACTGCCGGCGCGTGATGATCAAGGTGCTGGGGCGACACAGTGGCGACCAAGCCTGGGCCACCATCAGCTACGGCTGGGAGACGCCGGCGTTTTACCGCAACTGGGGCGGCGCAGGCTTTGCCGATGTGGAATCGCTGTGCCGGCCGATGCTCGA
>DDRS01000037.1:2225-2557 GCA_002343685.1 Thiobacillus denitrificans
GGCGACGCTGGCTTGGTTTTGCCGGCCTCACCACATCCGTCGACTGTCCCTGTTCGGATCGCAACTGAAAGGCACGGCAACGCCGGACAGCGACATCGACTTGCTGGTCGAATTCGAGCCGGATGCCCATCCGACCTTTCTCGACCTGGCGCAGATCGAAAGCGAACTGTCGCAGGCGCTCGGCGGCAAGAGAGTGGATGTGCGCACTCCCGAGGACTTGAGCCGCTGTTTCCGCGACGAGGTCGTGCGCATGGCCGAGGTGCAATATGTAGCCGGATGACCGCTGGCGCATCGGCCACATGATCGAGGCAGCCGGGCAGGCGCTGGCGTTC
>DDRS01000037.1:2797-4761 GCA_002343685.1 Thiobacillus denitrificans
GCGAAGCGGGGCGCGACGGACTGCCGGCAATTCCCTGGGCACAAGTCGTCGGCATGTGCAATCGGCTCGTGCATGCCTATTTCGACGTCAACCGCAACATTCTGTGGGATACGGTGCACCGTTCCCTGCCGATGTTGATTGCCCAACTGAAGGCCGCGACGGCCAGCGGATAGGGATGCGATGGCGATCACCAGTCACGAGCGTGTCGGCATGGCGCTCGAGCGTCTGCAATCCGGCCGTGGCCGGCGTCTGGCTTCCGGCCAGCTTTCGGGTATAAAGTCGGCTCCCGCTCCCTGTTCTTTGCCGGAGAGACCATGATGCGCGCGCGAATCGCCAGCCACCTGCTCGCCACCCTCGGCCTGCTCACCCTCTGCCTTGCCGCCACCTTCGCCCAGGCCGCCCCGGCGCGGAACGTGCTGCTGTTCATCAGCGACGGTGCCAGTTGGGGCACCTGGGACATGGCCAGCTACTATCAGTACGGTCAGAAGGGCATGCAGGCCTATGACCGGTTCCCGGTGAAGCTGGGAATGACCACCTATCCGTTGAACACCTCGACCACACCGACCCACAACGCTGTGCCGACGGTGTCGTACGATCCTGCCAGCGCGTGGGACAAGACGCCAAACGCCGGGACGTACGGTGGCTTTCCGAGTCACTTCAACGGCTACGACTACATCAAGCGCGACTACACCGATTCCGCCGCCGCCGGCACCGCCCTGGCGACGGGCGTGAAAACCTACAACAACGCCATCGGCGTCGACAACTTCGCCCAGGACCTCGCCTACATCACCCAGTGTGCCAAGGCGCAGGGCAAGGCTACGGGAATCGTCTCGAGCGTGCCCTTTTCGCATGCCACGCCCGCCGCTTTCGCTGCGACCAACCGCAATCGCAACAACTACGGCGAGATCAGCCAGGAGATGATCGACAACCCGGCGGTCGACCTGATCATGGGTGCTGGCCATCCCGACTACGACAGCAACGGCAGGCTGCGCGCCGCACCGGTCTTCGCCAAAGAGACCGGCAGCGGCGGCGGCTACGTGTCGCGGACCGCCTGGAACACGGTCAACGACCGCGCGAAGTGGCAGCTCGTGCAGACCCGGTCAGACTTCGAGGCACTGGCGAAAGGCGCCCTGGCGCTGACCGGCCGCAAGATCATCGGTCTGCCGCAGGTCCATGACACCCTGCAGTACCGTCGCGACGGTGCCGTGGTCGGACGGGGAGCCTCGACCCCCAGCGGCAAGGCCTACATCGACACCGTGCCAAGCCTGGCGACGATGACCCGGGGTGCCCTGAACGTCCTCGGCAAGGGCGGCGATGGCTTCTTCCTGATGGTCGAGGGCGGCGCCGTGGACTGGGCCGCGCACGCCACGGATACCGCCGGCATCATCGAGGAGCAGATCGACTTCAACCGGGCGGTGCAGGCGGCCGTCGACTGGGTGCAGGCCCACAGCAGCTGGGACGAGACCCTGCTGATCGTTCTGACGGACCACGGCAACGGCATGCCCATGGGCCCGCACTCCGACAGCGTCGCCTTCGAGCCCATCCGCAACAACGGCGCGGGCAACCTGCCCGGGGTCAAGTGGCATTACCACACCCACACCAACGAGAACACCCTGCTGTGGGCCAAGGGGGCCGGCGCCGACCGCTTCTACGACGAAGTCGACGGTGTGGACCCCGGGCTGGCCCAGGTGCTCGGCTTCAATGACGGCCGCTACATCACCAACACGGATGTCGCTGCCGTCCTGCAGGCGGTCATCGTCGCCGAGCCCGCGACCTGCGCGCGCTGATGCCAGCGCGTCTGCAGGGCGGGCCAGCGCTTGCGATCAGATGCGGCTGCCGGCCCAGAAACGGAGCGCGCTGGCCGGTAGCTCGGCGCCGAGACCGAACAGGTCGGCATTCGAGAGATGGGCGCCGCCGCGCGGACGCAGGTCCGGCCAGAGCCAGGGCCGCCACCAGAGGCTGGC
>DDRS01000012.1 GCA_002343685.1 Thiobacillus denitrificans
GGCAACTTCAGCTTCGGCGACTATTTCAAGCAGGACGCGATCAAGTACGCCTGGGAATTCCTCACCGACGTGCTGAAGCTGCCGGCCAACAAGCTGTGGGTCACGGTCTACTTTGATGACGACGAAGCCTACGACATCTGGCACAACGACATCGGCGTGCCGAAAGAGCGCATCGTCCGCATCGGCGACAACAAAGGGGAGCGCTACGCCTCCGACAACTTCTGGGCGATGGGCGACACCGGCCCCTGCGGACCCTGCACTGAGATCTTCTACGACCACGGCCCCGAGGTCGCGGGCGGCCCGCCCGGCTCGCCCGACGAGGACGGCGACCGCTACATCGAAATCTGGAACAACGTGTTCATGCAGTTCAACCGCGACGAGTCCGGCACCATGCACCCGCTGCCCAAGCCATCGGTCGACACCGGCATGGGGCTGGAGCGCATTTCGGCAGTGATGCAGCACGTGCATTCCAACTACGAGATCGACCTGTTCCAGGCGCTGATCGCCGCCGCCGCGCGCGAGACGCAGACAGCCGATTTGACCAACAACTCGCTCAAGGTCATCGCCGACCACATCCGCGCCTGTGCCTTCCTCATCGTCGACGGCGTCATCCCCGGCAACGAAGGGCGCGGCTACGTGCTGCGCCGCATCATCCGCCGCGCCATCCGCCACGGCTACAAGCTCGGCGCGCGCGCCGCCTTCTTCCACCGCATCGTGCCCGACCTGGCGGCGGCGATGGGCGAGGCCTATCCCGAACTGGTGGCCGCGCAAACCCGTGTGACGGACATTCTGCGCCAGGAGGAGGAGCGCTTCTTCGAGACCATCGAGCACGGCATGGGCATCCTCGAAACCACGCTGAAGACGCTGCCCGCCGGCAGCACCTTCGACGGCGAACTGGCGTTCAAGCTGCACGACACCTATGGCTTCCCGCTCGACCTCACTGCCGACATCTGCCGCGAGGCGAACGTGAACGTCGACACCGCAGCCTTCGATACCGCGATGGCGCGGCAGAAGGCGCAGGCGCGTGCCGCCGGCAGGTTCAAGCTCGGCGCCGGACTGGAATACGCCGGTGAAGCGACGGTCTTCCACGGCTATGACACGCTGACGCACGACGCCACCGTGCTCGCGCTGTACAAGGACGGCAGCGCGGTCAGCGAGCTGAAGGAAGGCGAGCTCGGCGTGGCGGTGCTCGACCACACCCCGTTCTACGCCGAGTCCGGCGGCCAGGCCGGTGACCGCGGCGCACTGCAGAGCACCCACGGCGTATTCGAAGTGGAAGACACGCAGAAAATCCAGGCGCAGGTGTTCGGCCACCACGGCGTGGTGAAGACCGGATCGCTGGTCGTCGGCGATGCCGTGCTGGGGCGTGTGGATGAAGTCGCGCGCGCCCGCACCATGCGCAACCACTCGGCCACCCACCTGATGCACAAGGCGCTGCGCGAGGTGCTCGGCGAGCATGTGCAGCAGAAAGGCTCGCTGGTCGACAGTGAAAAGACCCGCTTCGACTTCGTGCAGCCGACACCGATGACCGATGCGCAGATCCGCGAGGTGGAAGCGCGCGTCAACGCCGAGATCCTCGCCAACTCCGCGACCCAGGCGCGCGTAATGGCGATCGACGAGGCGCAGAAGACCGGCGCGATGATGCTGTTCGGCGAAAAATACGGCGACGAGGTGCGGGTGCTCGACATCGGCAGTTCGCGCGAGCTGTGTGGCGGCACCCACGTCGCCCGTACCGGCGACATCGGCCTGTTCAAGATCGTCGGCGAATCCGGCGTCGCCGCCGGGGTGCGCCGGATCGAGGCGGTCACTGGTGATAGCGCACTGAATTACTTTCAATATTTGGACATCCAGCGAAACGGTGTCGCAACACTCCTGAAAACGCATCCTGACGACATCAATCACAAGCTCATTTCAATTCAGGAGCATGTTAAATCCCTGGAAAAGGAACTCGATCGCCTGAAATCGAAGCTCGCCGCGAGCGCCGGCGATGAATTGATGCAGCAGGCCGTCGACGTCGGCGGCGTCAAGGTACTGGCGGCGCAACTCGACGGCGTCGACGCCAAGGGCCTGCGCGAAACTGCCGACAAGCTGCGCGACAAGCTGAAATCCTGCGCGCTGGTGCTGGGCACGGTCGCCGACGGCAAGGTCAGCCTGATCGCCGCGGTGACACCCGACGTGACCGGCCGCATCAAGGCCGGCGAGCTGGTCAACTTCGTCGCCACCCAGGTCGGCGGCAAGGGCGGCGGCAAGCCGGATATGGCGATGGCGGGCGGCAGCGAGCCGGCCCGGCTGCCGGCAGCGCTGGCGGCGGTGCGGGCCTGGACGCAAGCCAGGCTGGCCTGAGTGAGCAGCGGGTACAGAATTTGCTAAATCAACCGTAACTAGTGCCTGAAAACATCACTCGTCATCACGGGACAGCTCGCACACCATGAACTCGCTGGCAAATAAATTCGCGTCGCAGCTCGCTCGCTTTTCGCCCTCTTTTGGCAAACGGATCGATGATCCGTTGACCAACATCAGGGTGGCCACGCGCTGGCTCGAGAGCCTGCCGGTCGGCGATGCGTTCAAATGCCAGCAAGCCATTCTCGGCGAACTCAAGCGCTTCAACGAAAACTCGACGCAATACACGAAAGATCGTCTGGCCGTGCTGATGCTGCTGGACGAGAAGTCGCGCGACCTGCAGGACACGCTGGTGCGTCAATACCTGCGCAATCCGCGTATGTCGCGTCCGGTGGAAAGCCGGCTTTGGCATGCCGTGTACGGCCTGTACTGGGAAATTGCGCGCGGCTACCACGCCTTCGTGCTGCATTTCACGTGCACGGCAGGGAGGAGCCCGCACGAAAGCCGGATTCCGCTGATCACCCTGCGCGCCATCCGCGCCTTTGGCCTGTTGCTGAAATGGCGCACGATTCGCTACCAGCCCGCGGGCGAAAAACTCTGGCTGCGCCTGCACAATCTGTACCGTATCGCCGCAAGCGAAGGTTTTCATCGGCAGTCGCTGCAAGCTTACGCTGAAGACGTGGCCGACTGCAGCTGCGAAACGGCGTATCTGCATATCCTGATGCTGAATCTGGCCAACTCCGGCACGCTCTACCCCAGACAGCTGGATCTGCTCGACCGCTGGCTGTGTGGCTGGCACGGGATGATGCGGCTGGACAGCCGTCTGGATACCCAGATCCACAATTTCGTGATCGACCTGTCGTCCGATCGCGGCCCCCGCCGCGTGCGCAAGCCCGATACCGACAAGCCGCTGTATTTCTGGGCGACGGCCGATCTGCTGCAAAAGCTGCAGGAAATCCAGATTGCCCTGCGTGAAGGCAGCGCGCCTGCGCAACTGGGCTTGACGGAAAACACCCGCACCGGCGAAAGCCTTGAACTGCTCGACCACCTGCAGCGTCAGTGGTCTTCGCTGGCCACTCGCGAACAGCGGCGCGCGCCGCGCGAATCGGTCAAGCGCCTGGTCGATGTCGTGCACGGGCTCGGCGCCATCGTCAACCAGATCAAGGCGGCCGAAGCGCCCGCCAGCGTGTCGCCGTACGGCACCGGATTCAACTACAGCGAGGTCGACGATGTGCAGGTGTACGGGTTCATCACCGATCGCACACGCGAACGCATCTCGCACATGCAGGCCCCGGCCATTCCGAACTCGCCCGACGCCGAGCGCTGGGTGATGCAGGACGAAAGCACGTGCGGCTATGGCGCCACGGTCGAATCCAGCGACAAGGACTGGCTGCGCGTAGGCGCACTGATCGGCATCAAATCGCACGATGCCGCCACATGGCAACTGGGCATCGTGCGCCGCCTGTCGCGTCTCAGCGACGACACCAGTTCGGTCGGCATCGAAACCCTTGCCGAAACGCCCGCGCTGGTCATGTTGAATGACACCACACCCGCCGGCTACACGGTGAACGGACTCGACAACAGCGGCGCCAGCCTGCCGCATTCCAGCCTGTGGCTGACAAGCAGCGCCGGTACCGACAGCGTGATTATCGATCCTGTCCATTTCACGCCCGGCAAGGTAGTGCAAATCCATGGTGCGCCGGAACGCAAACCCGTTGCGCTGGGCAGCCCGATCGAGCGCAGCGAAGGCTGGATACGCGTTGCCGTCGAACCGGTAAACAGCTGATCCCCAAGCCCGTCCCAGCCGTGCCGCAAACGCATCCGCCCGCTTGTGGCATGCACGGTCCCGCCGGTCTGCCGCGGTTTAACTTTCAACGGCTCTCTGGCACAATCGTCGAAAACCCGACACGCGCACAACAATCCCGCTCTCCATCAGGAGCAGGCGCGGTCGCGGCACCATTGGACCTGGAGGATATGTGTCCCGAACCAACAAACCCAGCTTGCTGATCGTCGACGACGATCCGCTGATTTCCGATACGCTCACCTATGTCCTGAGCAAGGACTTCGACATCTCTGCCGCCGAGTCGCGCGCCCAGGTGAAAAGCCTGCTGATGCAACTGGACGAGCCGCCGCAACTGGCGCTGGTGGATCTTGGCCTGCCGCCGCAGCCGCACAAGCCCGACGAAGGCTTTGCCCTGATCGCCGACCTGCTCGGCATCTCGCCCAGCATCAAGATTCTGGTGCTGTCCGGCCAGAGCGACGAAGCCAACGCGCGCCACGCGCGCGCACTCGGCGCGATCGATTTCGTCGCCAAGCCGTGCGAGCCCGAACGGCTGAAATCCCTGCTGTTCAACGCACTGCTGGTGCAGGATGCCGAGCGCAGCGCGGACAAGGCACCCGCCCCGGCCAAGGATTCCGGCATCGTCGGCGATAGCCCGGCGATGGACAAGCTGCGCCAGCAGATCAAGCAGTACGCCACCGCGCCGTTCCCGGTGCTGATCGAAGGCGAGTCCGGCAGCGGCAAGGAACGCGTCGCCTCCAGCCTGCACCAGTTGTCGCCGCGCGCGGCCAAGCCCTATCTCGCTCTCAACTGCGCGGCGATTTCGCCGACACTGGTCGAGCCCACCTTGTTCGGCTACGCCAAGGGCGCCTTCACCGGCGCCACCAGCGCGCGCGCCGGCTATTTCGAGGAAGCCGAAAACGGCACCCTGTTCCTCGACGAGATCGGCGAGTTGCCGCTGGAACTGCAGGCCAAGCTCCTGCGCGTACTGGAAAACGGCGAATACCAGCGCGTCGGCGAAACCCAGCCGCGCTTCTCCAACGCCCGCGTGGTCACCGCCACCAACCGCGACCTGCGCGCCGAGATCAAGGCCGGCCGCTTCCGCGCCGACCTCTACCACCGGCTGTCGGTGTTCTCCATCGCGGTGCCGCCGCTGCGCGACATGGGGCAGGACAAGCTCACCCTGCTCAACCACTTCCGCGATTTCTACGCCCGCGAAGCCAAGACCCCGCCTTTCCAGCTCGACACGCGCGCGCAGCAGATGTGGGAGGATTACCATTTCCCTGGCAACGTGCGCGAACTGCGCAACATCGCCATCCGGCTCACCACCAAATACCCCGGCATGGCGGTCAATGCCCCGCAGCTGGAAGCCGAACTCGACACCGACCAGGCCTATCCGCAGGAAATTCCGCTTGCCAACGACAGCAAGGCGCTGATCGAACTGGCGCGCAAGCAGCTGCAGACGCTGGCCAATTTCAACCTCGACGTCACCCTGCGCCAGTGGGAAAAAGCCTACGTCGAGGCGGCGCTCAACATGACCCACGGCAACCTGTCGCAGGCCGCCAAGCTGCTCGGCATCAACCGCACCACCCTTTACAGCCGTATGCAGACGTACGGAACCGAATAAACCGCCTCCGTGTATTTTGACTATTTCGGTCTGAAAGAAGCGCCCTTCCGCATCACGCCGAATACCGAATACTGGTATGCCGGCGGCCAGCGGGGGGAAATGCTCGCCGCCTTGCAGTACGCAATCGGCCAGGGCGAAGGCATCATCAAGGTCGTGGGTGAAGTCGGCAGCGGCAAGACCATGCTGTGCCGCAAGCTGGTCGCACAGCTGCCTGACACCATCGACAGCGTCTATCTTGGCAATCCCACCCTGTCGCCCGACGACATGCTGGCCGCCATTCTTTCCGACCTGGGCATCGACGCCGCCGCAGAGGGCCGGCTGGCCCGGCTGGCACAGCTCAATGCCGCGCTCCTTGCCCGTCACGAAGCAGGCCGGCGCGTGGTGGTATTCGTCGAGGAAGCGCAAGGCATCGCGCTCGACAACCTGGAATTCCTGCGGCTGCTGACCAATCTGGAAACCGCTACCGACAAGCTGCTGCAGATCATCCTGTTCGGCCAGCCCGAACTCGACGCGCAGCTGACCGATCCGCGTATCCGCCAGCTGAAGGACCGCATCACCCTGAGCCTGAATCTGTCCCCGCTGACCGAGTCCGAAGTCGCCGAGTATTTGCGTGCGCGTCTCGCCGTAGCCGGCTATCGCGGACCCGACCTGTTTTCCGCGCCCCTAATCGCGCGACTGACCGGCCTTTCCGGCGGATTGTCACGCCGCATCAACGTATTGGCCGACAAAACCCTGCTCGCGGCCTATGCCGGACAAACCCATACGCTCACCGCGGCGCATCTGGATGCCGCGGCAAGCGACGCCGAAATCCGCCCCCCCATCCAAACCGCACCCAAACCACGGCTGCCGCGCTGGGCGTGGCTGAGCGCCGGGCTGGCCGCTGGACTCGGTCTGCTCGCGTTCGTCGCCTGGCAAACGCGCTCGCCCGCGGCCTCGCCGCCTGCCGTACCGCCTCAAGCGGCGAGTACGTCCCGCCCCCCCGCCCCCGTTCCGGTCAGCCGCGTGACCGAACTCGCCCGACAAACCCAACACTGGCTTGTCACCGCTGCTCCCGATACCCACGTGATCCAGATCGCCTCGGCTAAAGAAGCCGCGCAGGCAGCCGTATTATTGGGGGGTCTGAACGCCGTTACGCCTCAGCCGGTGCGGGTGCTGCATGGCCTGAGCCAGGGCGCCCCCGCCTGGATGATCCTGGCGGGCGAATTCCCCAATCGGGACGCGGCCATGGCGGTCATGCGCTCCTTGCCCGCCACGTCTATAGGGGTGCCGTTTCTGCGCACGGTCGGCAAAATGCGCAGCGTAGTCTTGCCAACGGGATGATGATGAATGCTGTGTTGAAACGCTCCGTATTGACGGGTCTGGCGCTGTCCAGCCTCGTGCTGGCGGGTTGCGTACCCCCGCGGGCATTCGACACCTCGCCCGACCATATCACCCGTCCCAACCCGACAGCCGCTCCTGTCAGCCCACCGCCCGCGCCCGTCAAGGCCATCCCCGCCTTGTCCCCGCCCAAGCTGAATGCGCCGGTTCCAACCTATACCGTCGTGGTCAACGATGTGCCGGTGAAGGACCTGCTGTTCTCCATCGCCCGCGACACCCAGTACAACATCGACCTGTACCCAGGCATCTCAGGGAACGTCTCGCTCAATGCCGTGCAGGAGCCGCTGCCCGCCATTCTCGACCGCATCGCACGGCAAGCCGACCTGCGCTACGAGATGAACGGGCGGACGGTGTCGATCATGCCTGACACACCCTACGTCAAGACCTATACGGTCAATTACGTCAACGTCGCCCGCAACACGACCTCCAGCGTCGGCGTAGCGGCGCAGATCGCCAGCACCGGAGGCGGCATCGGCACGGGAACCGGCAACACGTCCGCCTCGACCAGCACTGGCAACTCCTCCACCACCACCGTCGCCAGCCAGTCGAACAACGACCTGTGGACGGTGTTAGCCGACAATATCCGTACCATGCTCGCCGGCACGCGGGCCGTCACCCAGAGCAACGAGGAACGCGCGGCGCGGCTGGAGGCCGAAAAAGCCGAGCGCGCCGAACGAGTCTCTCAGGCCGAGGCGGCCAGTAAGGCCGGCGCGGGCGCCGCCAACCTGTTCACCGCCGCGTTTGCAAACCAGCCGGCGGGCGACGGCAAATACGATGTGGCGGTCAACCCGGTCGCGGGTACCGTGACGGTACTCGGCACCTCCAGACAGCAGGAACTGGTGCAGCAGTACCTGGACCGCGTCATGCAGTCCGCACAGCGTCAGGTGCTGATCGAGGCGACCATCGTCGAAGTCACGCTCAAGGACCAGTACCGCGCCGGCATCGACTGGTCGAAGGCCCTGCAGGGCGCCACCGGCTGGACGATCAATACCGTAGGCGGCGGCACCAATGCCCTGGCGGGCGCGCTGTCGCCTTTCATCCAGGCTACTTACACCAACACCGGCAACAACGGCTTCACCGCGGCCATCGACCTGCTGGAATCGTTCGGCAAGACCAAGGTACTGTCCAGTCCCAAACTCATGGCGCTGAACAACCAGACGGCCCTGCTCAAAGTGGTCGACAACCTCGTTTATTTCTCCGTGCAGTCACAGCAGGGTGTGCTGTCTTCCACGGGTACGCCCTTGCAGCCAACCACGTTCACGACCACTGCGCATACCGTACCCGTTGGTGTCGTGATGTCGGTGCTGCCGCAGATCAACGAGAATGGCATGGTATCGCTGACAATCCGCCCCACCATCTCGCGCCAAGTGGGTTCTGTAGACGACCCCAATCCCGCATTGGAAATCGCCGGGGTCAAGAATGCCATTCCCGTCATCCAAGTGCGCGAAATGGAATCGCTGTTGCAGGTACGCAGCGGTCAGACCGTGGTCCTCGGCGGCCTGATCCAAGACGACAGCAACAATGCGCGCGATGGCGTGCCCGGCCTGTCGCGCCCCGAAGGCATCGGCGCCCTGTTCGGCCAGCATGAGCGTATCAACAGCCAGACCGAACTGGTGATTTTCCTGCGGCCCACCGTGGTATCCAACCCCACGCTGGACAGCGATGCGCTTCAGCCGTTCCAGCGACTGCTGCCAGGCAGCGCGCGGAGCCAGCCTTGAGCCTGCTGCTCAAAGCACTGAAGCAGGCCGAGGCCGCCCATCCTGGGCGGCTTGCATCGGACAAGTCCGATCCTGACAGCCGGATCGAGGGCGACCTCGAGCTGGAACCGGCCCTCCCTGGTACCGCGAAAGCGCGCGAATGGGTCGAACCGCCTGGCCTGCTGTTCGGCAACAACGACCCTGTGCCTGGTACCTCGTCCCCCAGGCTGCGCTGGCCGCAGCTTTCACTGGTGCCTCTCACCGCGCTACTGGCTGTCCTCGTCGCGCTCGGCTACGGGATATACCTCTACTTCGCCCTGCAACCCCCGGCCACCTCGCCGCCGCCGGCCATGGCGCGCACTGCCACGCCGGCTGCGCCGGTTCCCCTGGTGCCGCCGATGCCGACCGTATCGACAGCAACGCCCGAACGCCGTCCCGAGCCCATTGCCGCCGCCCGTCCCGCGCTTGCCGAACCCGCCACGGCTCCTGTCACCACGCATCCCCGCCACAGCGCTCCGCCTGCTCCCAGTGCGCAACCGACGGTGGCCACGCCTGCGCCTGCGGTGCTCCAATTCCAGCCCGACGCCCAGACAACCCTGCTCACCCAGGCCTACGCCGCCTACCAGCGCGGGGCACTGACCGAAGCGCAACGGCTGTATACCCAGGCAGCCACACACCGACGCACGGCGGATGCGCTGCTGGGACTCGCAGCCATCGCCAGTGCGCAAAACCGCGATGCGGATGCCCGACGCCTGTATCGCGAAGTACTCGAGATCGATCCCCGCAATGCAGCCGCCCAGGGCGCCTTGCTCGACTTGCTGGGCAATACCGACGGCCAGGTCACCGAAAGCCGGCTGAAAATGCTGATCGAACGCGCGCCCAGCCCGCAGCTCTACCAGACGCTCGGCAATCTTTACGCCGAGCAAGGGCGCTGGAACGACGCCCAGCCCGCCTATTTCGAGGCCTATCGGGGCGCGCCAGACAACGCCGATTACGCCTTCAACCTGGCCGTCAGCCTCGACCAGCTGCATCAGTATCCAAGCGCGCTGGTCTATTACGAGAAAGCGCTCGCCGGCAATGGCGTGCACCGTTACGACCGAACCCAGGCCGAAGCGCGCGTGCAGCAGTTGAAATCGATTCGGTAGGGTCGCCATGGAGCGCCGCAAGAAACTCCGCATGGGCGAAACCCTGGTCACCCAGGGGCTGATCACCCTCGACCAGTTGCGCATCGGCCTGAAGGAGCAGAAAGCCACGGGCCTGCCGATCGGCCGCCAGCTCGTCGCACTCGGATTTATCACCGAAGCCGTGCTGCGCGATCAGCTCGCCAACGCACTCGGCAGCCAGGGCATCGATCTCACCCAGGTCGTGGCCGACCCCGAAGCGCTGCAACTGGTGCCCGAGGAATTTGCGCGCCGTCACCACCTGTTGCCGATCGCCCACGATGCCGCGCGCAACGTGCTGACGCTGGCGACCACCGACATGTTCAACGTCGTCGCGCTCGACCAGTTGAAAGCCTCGCTCGGCGGGCAGATCGAAATCGACACCCTGCTGGCGGCGGAAGCGCAACTGCTCGAATGCATCGACAAGTTCTATGGTTTCGATCTCTCGCTCGACGGCATCCTGCGCGAAATCGAAACCGGCGAGGTCGATTACGCCAGCCTCAACCCTGATACCGAGGAATACACCCAGCCGGTGGTGCGGCTGGTCGGCGCGCTGCTGACCGACGCGGTGAAGCGCGAATCGAGCGACATCCATTTCGAGCCCGAACACGCCTTCCTGCGCATCCGCTATCGTATCGACGGCGTGCTGGAACAGATCCGCAGCCTGCACAAGACCTATTGGCCGGGTATCCTGGTGCGCCTCAAGGTGCTGTCCGGCATGAACATCGCGGAAACGCGCGCGCCGCAGGACGGCCGCATGTCGCTTACGCTGAACGGTCGTCCGATCGATTTCCGCGTCTCTTCGCAGCCCGGCATCCACGGCGAAAACGTGGTGCTGCGCATCCTCGACCGCGAAAAATCCATCATGCCGCTCGATTACATGGGCTTCACGCCCGACGCGCTGCGCGAACTGCAACTGATGATGGCGCGGCCAGAGGGAATCCTCGTCGTCACCGGGCCGACCGGTTCCGGCAAGACCACCACGCTGTATTCGATGCTCTCGCATCTCAACAACGAGACCGTCAACATCATGACGCTGGAGGACCCGGTCGAATATCCGGTCACCTTGATGCGCCAGAGCTCGGTCAACGAGACGCTCAAGCTCGACTTCGCCAACGGCATCCGTTCGATCATGCGACAGGATCCCGACATCATCCTGGTCGGCGAAATCCGCGACAAGGACACCGCCGAGATGGCGTTCCGCGCCGCCATGACCGGCCACCAGGTGTTCACCACCCTGCATACCAACTCCGCGCTTGGCGTGTTTCCGCGCCTAATGGACATCGGCATCCAGCCCGGCATCCTGTCGGGCAACATCATCGGCGTCATCGCGCAGCGTCTAGTACGCAAACTGTGTCCGCACTGCCGGGAAGCCTACACGCCGGACGAGGATGAGGCGCGTATCCTCGGCGCCGACCCGTCCCAGCCACCGCAGATCTACCGCGCCGTCGGCTGCCCGGCATGCAGCCATAAGGGCTACAAAGGCCGGCTGGCACTGATCGAGCTGTTGCGGATGGACCCGACGCTGGATGAACTGGTCGCCAACCACGCACCGCTGCACGAAATCCGCCGCGCCGCATTCGAACACGGTTACCACCCGCTGGCGGAGGACGGCATCAAGCGCGTACTGGATGGCGTGACCTCGTTGTCGGAAGTGTCGCGGGTAGTGGATTTGACGGGGCGGGTATGAGATGAGGCACGCCTGATCCATGCCCTTCTTCGACTACCGCGCCATCGACCAGACCGGCCGCAGCGTCAGGGGCACCCTGTCGGCCGTCAACGACGTCGACCTCGAACTGCGCCTGAAGCGCATGGGGCTCGATCTCGTCACCTTGGTCGAGCTGTCGCGCCAGTACGCCCCCACCGGTCGCGAGCGAGTGACACGACGCGATCTGGTGACCTTCTGCATCCATATGCGTTACATCACCCGCGCGGGCATCCCTTTGCTCGAAGGCTTGCGCGATCTGCGCGACACCATGGAGAAACGCGGGTTTCGCGATGTCCTGACTGCGCTGCTGGAAGACCTGGAAGGCGGCAAAGTCCTGTCGCAGGCACTGGCGGCACATCCGGCGGTATTCGGCGCCGTGTTCGTGCACAGCATCAAGGCGGGCGAACAGACGGGTCTGCTGGACACGGTATTCGAGCGGCTGGCCGAGTCGCTCAAATGGCAGGAGGAAGTCGCTTCCAAGGCCAAGCGCCTGATGATCTACCCCGCGATGGTGCTGGCCGTCGTCGGCGCGGCCATCCTGTTTCTGCTGATTTATCTGGTGCCGCAAGTGCTGGGGCTGGTCAAGACCATGGGCGTGGCGCTGCCGCTGCCGACGCTGATCCTGATGGCGGTGTCGAATGCGCTGCGCTCGTACTGGCTGATCGGCCTGGCACTTGCACTGGCAGTGGGCATCGGTCTGCCCTTATGGGTGCGCAAGAGCGAAGCCGGACGCGAATGGTGGGACCGAACCCAGCTGCGATTGCCGATCATCGGACCGATCGTGCAGAAGATCGTCCTGTCGCGCTTCACCAACACGCTGGCAATGATGTACCGCTCGGGCGTCACCGTGCTCGACGCCCTGCGCGCCGGCGAGATGATCGCCGGCAACCGCGTGATTGCCGACGGCATTCGCCGCGCCGCCCAGCAGATTGCCGACGGGCGCGGGTTGTCGGAAAGCTTCCAATCGCTGGCGTTGTTTCCGCCGCTGGTGATCCGCATGCTGCGCGTGGGCGAAAGCACCGGCGCGCTCGACGAGGCCCTGGACAACGTGACGTTCTTCTACAACCGTGAAGTACTCGACTCGATCGAAAACGGCCTCCGGGTTCTGGAGCCGCTGCTCACGGCCATTCTGGGCCTGCTGCTCGGCGGCATCCTGGTGTCGGTGCTGCTGCCGATTTATGACCTGATCGGGAATCTGCCGCTGTGATCATGGAAACCACAGTTGAACGCGTTCGATGGTGCGGCTTGGCAAGTGACTGCCGCGAAGCGAAGAGGCAGCAGGCCGTTGCCTGCAACGACGAGCGACACAGGCAGGCGCATGACCAGTCGTACCAGCGGATGTGTAGCGGATCCAATTTCCCGGTACACGTCATCGAAGGCAGGGAAATCAATTTCCGTGCGGTACATCCGACATTTATGAGCGGTCTACTGCGGTTTTCATGATCATGTTCGACCATCGCCTGCTTCTCTTTGCTACGCCCCGCCAGATCGGCGTCCTCGACTGGCGCCCGGGACATATGCACTGGCTGGGCGAGTTTTCCGCCGATGCAGAAGGCTTGGCCGCATTCCGAAAAATCGTGATCAGGCATGCGCACCTGCCTGTACTGCTGGTGGCCGACACGGTCGACGAGGATTACCGCAGCGAGGTTCTGCCACATGTGCAGGGACGCGCGCGCGACGAACTGCTGGCGCGCAAGCTCAAGCAGGTATTCCGCAACACGCGCTTTACCGGCGCATGGCGGCAGGCACGCGAAACGACCGGACGCCGCGACGACCGTTATCTGCTGGCGGCCTTGCCCGACGCCGAGTGGCTGACCCCCTGGCTCAGCGTGCTGCACCGCGAACACGTACCGCTGGCGGGCATCACGCCGCTGGCGCTGGCCTATCAGCATCTGCTGGAAAAACTACGGGAACAGTCGGCACATACCTTGCTGGCATGCCGTCTCAACAATAGCCTGCGGCTCTCCTACTATCACAACGGTCTGCTGCGTTTTTCACGCCTGATCGGCGGTGATACGCCCGCACAACTGCCCGGTAACGCAGCGGACGAAATCGCGAAGACGCAGCTCTACCTCAGCGGACAGCGCATCCTGCCGCGCGAGGCCCGACTGCATGTGCTGCTGCTCGATCCAAGCGGCCAGCTCGACAGCGCGCAGGCACAGCTCAATGCCGACCCGGCGTTCAGCACGCGACTGATCGACATGTCCAGTCTCGCACGCGCTTTGCGCATTCCCGACGATTTTCTGGCCGCCACACCGGAAGTCGCGCCCCTGGCCGCCATCGCGGGCGAAACGCTGAAACTCAATCTGGCGCCGCCCGAATTGCTGCAGCATCACATCGAATTCCGCTGGCGGCGCGGCCTGCACGCGGCTGCCGGCATCGTCGCAGTGCTGGGCCTGGGTCTTACGGCGGCCTACTGGCTGCATGCCCGGGACCTGGACGACCAGGCTCGCCAGCTGGCCCAGCAGTACCAGCAATTCGATGCCCGCTACCAGGCCATTGCGCGCACGTTCCCCACCCAGCTCATGGCCCCCGAGCAACTCGTCCAGACAGTCAACCTGGCGCGCCAGCTCGGCCAGGCGCAGACCGACGTAACCGCACTCTTTTCAGCGATTGGGCAAAGCCTGCTGGCCACGCCCGATGTCGCGCTGGACAGCCTGGGCTGGACCGATGAGTCGCCAGCCGCGAACGGCGGCATCCAGGTCAACCTCGATGCCGGATTGAGCCCGTTCGACGGTAATTACCGGGCTGCCATGCGGCGTATCGAAGAATTCATGCGCACGCTGCAGGCAATGCCGGGCGTGTACAACGTGACCCTGCGCAGCAGTCCCGTGAATGCCGACTCCAGCAGCACGCTATCCGGCAAGACACTTAACCCCGATGCGGCCAGCGCACCCGCAGCGCGTTTCAGCCTCAACCTGCTTTTCCGCGAGGCCCGGCCATGATCCGCCCGCCCTTCGCCATCCTCAAACTGCCCCTGCTGATGCTGCTGACTGCGCTGCTCTTGGCAACCGGCGGCATCCTGTGGGGACAACGTCAGGCACACAATGCCGAAGCGGCTTTGCAACAGCAGAATACGGCGCTTAACCAGGCACGCCAGCAACTCGATCGCAGCCGTCAGCAGCAGCGACTCCTCACCACCCATCTGGGGGATTACCAGACGTTGGTGGCACGCGGCTTCGTGGGGACGGAAGACCGCCTGGCCTGGATCGAAGCCGTGCAACTGGCCAACCGCGATGCCGGCCTGTATGGGCTGGGTTACCGATTGATGCCCCGCACAGCCTCGCCGTCCTCGCTGGCGCAGGGCCTGCCGCTGGGGCAAACCCGCATGACCCTCACTTTCCCGCTGCTGGTGGAAACCGATCTCGTGCGTTTCCTCGACGCACTCAAGACGCGCGCGTCCGGGGTGTACCACGTTCAGGGATGCCGCCTGTCGCGCCCGGACAATACGCCATTCGAAGCCGCCAATCACCCGCATCTGCAGGCCGAATGCGATCTGCTGTGGTTCACTGTGGCAACGACAACGGAAGCCCGCCATGAATAGCCGGCTGCTCCGACCTGGCCAGCGCGCGCGCGCAAAACGCGGATGGCACATGCGCTCTGGCGCCTGGATGCTGGCGCTATACCTGGTCGGCATCGGAACCGGCATGGCGGCCCCGGCCGATCCGGGCCGCTTGTTCTTCACGCCGGCGCAGCGCGCCCAGCTTGAGGCCGTGCGCGCGCGCAACGCCCCCCCCTCTGGTCCGGGCCACCCATTGTCGACCGACAGCGCCCCGGCACCGCTACGCTACGATGGCGTGGTCATCCGCTCCGACGGCAGCACCACGCGCTGGATTGACGGCAAGGCACAGCGCGACAGCTCGGCCGTATCGGGCCTGAAACCCGGCCAGATCCGCGCCAACGGCCGGGTATATGAGCCCTATCAGGTTCTGCGCCCCCGGGCTCCCGAACCGGCCAGCCCGGATACGAAGGATTCCGCACCATGACACGCTCGCGTGGTTTCACCCTGATCGAAATGGCCATCGTGCTGGTCATCATCACGATTTTGATTGGCGGACTGGCCATGCCGTTGTCGGCGCAGATTCAGGCGCGGCGGATCGCCGAGACCCGGCAAACCCTGCAGGAAGCACAGAATGCCCTTCAGGGCTTTGCGATGGCAGCGGGTATCGCCTCGGGCCCAAGTGGAACGGCGTACCTTCCCTGCCCCGACACCTCTGGTGATGGTATCGAAGACAGAACCGGCACGGACTGTAGTTCGAGTTCCGGTGGCGTTTCTTACGGGTGGTTTCCCTGGGTCACGCTGGGGACCGCTGCTCAGGATGCCTGGGGCAACCGTTTGCGTTATGTCGTCATTTCGCAGTTCGCAAAATCGGGGGCGGGGGGTGGTTTTCACTTGAGTAGTATTAACCCGCCAAATACTCTTCCGAATATCCAGATTTGCAGCACCAGTTCCTGCCTGCCTTCGCCACAAGCAAACAACGTGGCATTCGCCCTGATATCGCATGGCCCCAATGGGTGGGGTGCCCAGAACATGAACAATCCTCCAGGAAATTTACAGGCCGCGCCAACCGGACCTGACGAAAAGGAAAACACCCTCAATCAACTCCCCTTGGTCATGCGCGCGCCGACTCCACCCGGCTCCACTCTGGGCGAATTCGACGATCTGGTCGCGTGGATGTCAGAGTCGGTATTGGTCGGTCTCATATGCCCGCCTAAGACTTCGGGCTCGGGCTCAGACTGCGGCTGGTAGCCTCCAGCCGGAACGCCACGCGTCCCGGCTGATTATTGGGCAATTCCAGTCGATAACCTGAACGCGCCGCCTGTCGCGCGGCTTGATACAACCCCACGCCCAATCCGAAATCCGACGCCACCGGGCTGAGGAACAAGTTGCGGGCCACGTGCTCGGGGGCCGCACTGCCACTATCGGTCACTGTCAAGCTGACCAGTGGATGCAGCGTCAGGCGAACTTCCACAGCAACACCCGGCTGATTCTGCCGTTTGCGCAAGGCGTTGGTCAGCAGATTGTCGACCACGCTGTCGAACAGATCCTGAGGCAAAGGAGTATCGTCGAGCGCCTCGGCGAAGAACTGCACGTCATCGTGTTCATAGCGTGTCTGCAGTGCCGCCCACCACGTGTGCGCAGCCACATGGGCGACATCCATTTCCGCCGGCTGCTTAAGCTTGTCGACGGTTTGCGAGAGACGCGCCGCCAGTTGTGGCAGCTGGCGCTTCATCAGCGCCAGCAGACGTTCACTGTCTTCCGGGGTGGAGGTATCGGCGGCGGCGAGCAGGGTCTTCAACGACTGCAGGATGTTCTTCACGTCGTGCGTCAGGCGCGCGCCGGTATCGTGGATAGCCTGGCTGTAGGCCTGTTCGCGCAGCGTCTGTTCGCGCACCTTGGCGGCATAGAAATAGCCCAACAATTGCGACAGCAATCGCACATGCAGCGCCAGAGCAGGGGTAAGCGGACGCGCCGACTGCCAGATCAGGGTCAGGCCGTGAAAGGCGTGGCTCACGGCGTGTTCGGCCGGCTCGCCGAAACTGCCTTCGCCGCGCGCCGCCTGCCAGCGGCCACCCCGTATCCAGGTCAGCTCG
The DNA here is from genome assembly GCA_002343685.1 of Thiobacillus denitrificans. Taxonomy (GTDB): domain Bacteria; phylum Pseudomonadota; class Gammaproteobacteria; order Burkholderiales; family Thiobacillaceae; genus Thiobacillus; species Thiobacillus denitrificans_A. Next base: position 17,285 of record DDRS01000012.1, read on the forward strand.
TGCAAGTCGGACAGTGCGTCGCGCACGAAGGATTCCGGATCGCGCTCACGTTCGGCCAGGGTGGCGAGCCGCTGCGCCCAGCCCTCGAACGGCAGCCCTACCGACAGCAGATAGCGCGAGGTCACCTGCCCCAGCCCAGCGAATCCGGCACGCGGATTCCACAGCCACGACAAGGCCAGCAGCAGCGCCGCCATGCCCAGCAGGGTCTGCACCAGCGCCCAGGCATAGCTCACCTTGGCCACCGCCACCACGGCGAACACCCCGAGCGCCATCACCATGATGAGCAGCGACAGCATCAGGCCGTAGATGAAATCGAGCGTCGACGAGGCGCTGCGCTGGCGGCTGGCCGGCAGGAACAGGATCGCCGCGGGCAGCAGCAGCAAGCCATAGCGCACCACAATCCGCAGCTCATTCGGCAACGACGTCCCGCCCAGGCTTTGCGGCAACACCCAGGCCAACAACAAGGCCAACAGATAACCCAGCGCCAGCAGGTACCCCAGACGCTGGGCACGTTCGTTCTGCGACGCCGCCACGGCGCCCACCAGCCCCGCGAGGATCGCCAGCCACAAGGCCATCACCCAGGTACTGTCGACCAGGACCAGCAATGCGGCCATGGCAAATACCGGGAACGCCAGGCGCGGCTCGATGCGCGCCTCGCTGCGCACCAGCGGTTGCCACAGCAGGAACAGGCCGTAATGCGCCAGCAGGAAGGCCCGCGTCACCGTCGCGTCGGCATCGAATACTACGGCCACGTGCAGGGCCAACAGCATCGACCCCAGCCAGCGTCCCGGCGCCACACGCGTGAAGCGCGTGGCGAGCGAGGTCAGCCAGGCCAGATGGGATACAGTTTCAGTGCGTTCGCTCATGCAGGGGAAATCGGAGAGGAATGCAGGACGATCAGCATGCCCATGGTATCGGCATTCCGCCCCGGAAATGGAGAGGATACCGATGTTAGGCCACGCACAAAGTCTGACGGAAACCTGGCATCAGCGTTGTATTTTCGTCAAAACCAGGGCGAACGCGATGCGCCTGATAGATTTTTTTCCTTATTTATCATTGAACTACCAAATAAAATACCATGGCACGCATTTTGCAAATTGGCCCTCAGGAGAATACTACTGGAGAGCCTCACCATGCCGCACCCCCACATCGCGCGACGCCAGTCGGGCTTCACCCTGATCGAGATCGCCATTGTGCTGGTCATTATCGGGCTGTTGCTCGGCGGTATTCTCAAGGGACAGGAACTCATCACGCAAGCCCGCATTCGCAACGTTGCCAACGACTTCCAGTCGATGACGGCCGCCATCAATTTGTATCAGGATCGATATCGGGCATTGCCAGGGGATGATCCTGGAGCTGCCACACGTTGGACGGCAACAGGGAACACAACGACTAGTGGCAACGGGGACGGTGTGATCGGCACCGGGACAGCGGGGTCACCAGCCTACAATTCCAATACAGCAAGTGATGAATCCCGTTTGTTTTGGCAGCACTTGCGTCTCGCCGGGCTCGTCGGTGGCGCAACGACCACAGGGACGACCGGTACTGCAAACCCGCCCAATGCTGCGTCAGGTGTGACAGGCGTGCAAAATGGTGCGTTCGGTATCAACGGAATTGTTATTTGCTCCAACAATCTGCCCGCCAAAATCGCACAAGCCATCGATACGCAGTTTGATGACGGCAATGCCACAACCGGGACAGTGCGTGGCGCTGACGGCACTACAGCCGGCACCACTGCTCCATCAGACAATTACGTCGATGATGGCGCCCATTTTTACGTTGTCTGCAAAGCACCCTAACCCTGCAACACCCTGAACTCCGCCGCCGCCAGTCCATCGGCGGCGCCGCGCAGCACCAGCACATCCCCGACCTGGATACGGGTGTCGGGCTGGGGATCGACGCCCTTGATCCCTTGACGGCGGATTGCCACCACCTCCACGAGTAGTTCGGTCAGCCGCAGTTCCTCCAGGCTATGCCCTGCCGCCACGGCGCCTTGCGTGACCAGCACGGTATGCAGACGGGGCTGGGCATGCTGGTCGAGCTCGTCGTCGGCATCGCTGGCGCCACGAAAGAAACCGCGCATCATGGCGTAGCGCGTTTCGCGCACTTCGCGGATCCGTTTCAGCACCTGGCTCAAAGGTACGCCCAGCAGCATCAGCGCATGCGAAGCCAGCATCAGCGAACCTTCCATCACTTCGGACACGACCTCGGCCGCACCCGCCGCTTTCAAGGCATCGATGTGGGTGTCGTCGATGGTGCGCACCACGACTGGCAGATCGGGCCGCAATTCGCGGACGTGACGCAGGATGGCCATGCTGGAGTGCAGGTCGGAATACGTCACCACGATGGCCTGCGCACGGCTGAGGCCGGCGGCAACCAGCACTTCGCGCCGGCTGGCATCGCCGTAGACGACGCTGACGCCGGATGCCGCCACCGCACGGATGCGCTCGGGGTCGGCGTCGAGCGCGATGAAGGTGATGCCCTCCACTTCCAGCAGGCGGGCCAGGTTCTGTCCACTGCGGCCGTAGCCGCAAACGATCACGTGCTGGGTCTTGCCAAAGGTCTTGACCGCGATGTCGTGCACCTCCTTTGCGCGGCCGGCCCATTCGCTGCCTGCAATCAGCCGGGTCAGCACGTCCATGCGATTGATCAGGAGCGGAGCGATCAGCATCGACAACACCATCGCCGCCAGCACCGGTTGGGTGATCGAGGCGCCCAGCAATTGCAGATCGGCAGCCTGGGCCAGCAGCACGAACCCGAATTCGCCCGCCTGTGCCAACCCCAGCGCAGTCCGCACCGAGGTGGGGCGGGTGTTGCCGAAGGTCAGGGCCAGGCCACCGACCATCAGCCCCTTGCCGGCGACGATCGCCGCGACCAGCAGCAATACGTCGCTCCAGTTCAGCATGACCTGCATCAGGTCGAGTCGCATCCCGATCGTGACGAAAAACAATCCCAGCAACACATCGCGGAACGGCTTGATGTCGTCTTCCACCTGGTAGCGGTATTCGGTCTCTGAAATCAGCATGCCGGCCAGGAACGCGCCGAGCGCCAGCGACAGACCGGCACTCTCGGTCAGAAACGCCAGGCCCAATGTGAATAGCAGCAGGTTGAGCGTGAAGAGTTCGGGCGACTTGCGGCCTGCCACCCACTGGAACCACGGGCGCATGATGCGCTGTCCGACGAACAGTAGAAAACCCAGCACCACGACAGCCTTGAACACGGCCAATCCCAGGGTGATGGCCATGGTGTCGGATTCCTTCGCAAACGCAGGAATCAGGATCAGCAGCGGCACCACCGCCAGATCCTGGAACAGCAAGGCACCGAAAATCTGGCGGCCGTGTGGCGTCTGGATTTCCAGCCGTTCGGCCAGCAGCTTGGATACGATGGCCGTGGACGACATCGACATGATACCGCCCAGCGCCAGCGCCGCAAGCAGCGGCAAATGCAGCAGCCAGGCAATCGCCGCGGTCAACGCGATGGTCAGCACGACCTGCGCACCGCCGAAGCCGAACACCGTCATGCGCATGGTCATCAGACGTGCCAGGCTGAACTCCAGGCCGATCGAGAACATCAGGAACACCACGCCGAACTCGGCCAGGTAGCGTTCTTCGGCGCTATCGGGAATCCAGCCCAGGGCAAACGGACCGATGGCAATGCCGGTCACCAGATAACCGAGCATGGTGGGCAGGCGCAAGGCACGCGCAGCCGCCGCCACCAGCACGGCGACCGCAAGTAGAATCAGGACAAGCTGGAGGCTGCTGTGCATAGGTATTTCATAGGCTTCAGCCCATATTTTCTGTCGGAGGCAACCTGCCCAAACCGCAGTAAAAACGCGGTCGGACAGGCAGGCTTTAGTATACTTGCCGACCATGCGACCCCAACCCATCTCCACCGAACATTTGCTTGCGCTTGCGCGTCAGGTGCTCGATATCGAAGCCGATGCCCTACGCGCCCTGTCAACCCGGCTCGACGCCGGTTTTGCGGATGCCGTGCAGTTGATCCTGGCATGCCGCGGCCGCGTGGTGGTATCGGGAATGGGCAAGTCCGGCCATGTCGGGAGCAAGATCGCCGCCACCCTGGCCTCAACCGGCACCCCCGCTTTTTTCATGCACCCGGGTGAAGCCAGCCACGGCGACCTCGGCATGATCGCACCCGACGACGTGGTGCTGGCCCTGTCGAACTCGGGCGAGAGCAATGAGATCGTCAGCATCGTGCCGCTCATCAAGCGGCGCGGCGCCAAGCTCATCGCGATGACCGGCAATCCCGGTTCGACCATGGCACGGGAAGCCGATGTCCACCTCAATGCCGCAGTCGACAAGGAAGCCTGCCCGCTCAACCTGGCCCCCACTGCGAGCACCACTGCGGCACTCGCGCTGGGCGACGCCTTGGCGGTGGCGCTGCTGGATGCACGCGGCTTTTCGGCCGACGACTTTGCGCGCACCCACCCGGGCGGCAGCCTGGGACGGCGATTGCTCGTCCATGTGCGCGACGTCATGCATGCCGGCGATGACCTGCCGAAGGTCGGCCGCGACGCCTCGCTCAAGGCCGCGCTGTTCGAGATGACCCAAAAGGGACTCGGCATGACCGCAGTGGTCGAGGCGGACGGCAAGGTGGCCGGACTGTTCACCGACGGCGACCTGCGGCGCACCCTGGAACACACGATCGACCTGCAGCAGGCGAAGATCGCCGACCTGATGACCCGAAACCCGAAGACGATCCGCGCGGACGAACTCGCCGTGGCGGCAGTGGAAAAAATGGACACCCTGAAAATCAATGGCCTGCTGGTAGTCGACACCGACCATATCCTGGTCGGAGCACTCAACATGCACGACCTGCTGAAAGCGGGGGTGGTGTGATGACATCCGATCTGATTGCGCGCGCGCAGAAAATCAAACTGGTCGCATTCGACGTCGACGGCGTGATGACCGACGGCACCCTGTTTCTGGCGGACGATGGCCAGGAATACAAAGGCTTCAACTCGCTCGACGGGCATGGCCTGAAAATGCTCAAAGGCAGCGGGGTCGAACTGGCCATCATCACCGGACGCGATTCGCGGGTGGTGGAACATCGGGCACGGAATCTCGGCATCGAGATCGTGCATCAGGGCGCGCACGACAAGTTGGCCGTGTACGAAGCCTTGTGCCGCGAGTTGAACCTCGATTGCGAAGCCACCGCCTACATGGGCGACGACGTGGTCGACCTGCCCGTGATGCGCCGTGCCGGTCTGGCCATTACCGTGCCGGCCGCCCCCGAACTGGTGAAAGCCTACAGCCATTACACCACCGTGCGCGAAGCGGGCCATGGCGCAGTGCGCGAGGCCTGCGAGTTTCTGATGCGCGCTCAAGGCACGCTGGACACGGCGCTGGCGCCGTATCTGAGATGACAGGCTGCATACGCTGCGCCCTGAACGCCGTCCGTCCGGGGACGGCATGATCTCACGCGGATCATTGTGGCTGCCGCTGGCCATCCTGCTGCTGCTGGCCGCGCTCAGTTTCTGGATCGAACGCATGGTGGAGATCCCGGCCAACGGCGGCGCGTCGCCTACTCGGACCGATCCCGAAGGCATCATGGAGAACTTCAATGCGATGCGCACCGACCTGGATGGCAAGCCGCAGTACCGATTGTCCGCCAAGAAATTGAAGCATTACTCGGACAGCAAGTTTACCGAGTTGGAACTGCCCCACTTCACCCAGCTGGACGAACAGTCAGGGGACGTGAGCGCAGTGTCGAAACAGGCGACCGTGTCTCCCGACGGCCATGAGGTCGACCTGCGCGACGACGTTCTCGTGGAACGTGCCGCGCATGCAGGACAATCGCTCATGGCCATGCGTTCGGCGCGGCTGCTGGTTTTCCCAGAACGCAACCAGATGCGCTCCCCCGGCCCGGTGGTGATCCATGACGCCACTCTGGATCTGAGCGCGGACGCGATGGAATACGACGCCAAGCAACGTATCCTCAAACTGACAGGACGGGTGCATGCCCGTTATATTTCCGGAAAAGGCTAGCGCCATGACTAAATCGAATACCAGGCTTTACGCGGTGCTGTGCGCCGCCTTGCTGGCCACCTCCGCCCACGCGGAAAAAGCCGACCGCGACAAACCGGTCAACCTCGAGGCGGACACCGTCACCCTCGACGACATCAAGAAAATCAGCGTCTACCAGGGCAATGTCATATTGAGCCAGGGCACGCTGATGCTGCGCGCCGATCGCGTGCAGGTGACCCAGAATGCGGACGGACTCGACAAGGTCAGTGCGATCGGCCGCCCCGTGGCGTTCCGCCAGAAAACCGACAGCGGCGATGAATTCATCGAGGGCTTTGCCGATCGCATCGAATATGACGGCGTCACCAGCCAGCTCGAACTGATCGGCCAGGCCCGACTGCGGCGCGGCAGCGACGAACTGCACGGCGCACAGATTTCCTACAACGCCAACACCGGGTTCTACAAGGTCGTCGGCCAGCCCAACGCCCAGACCCCGAGCGGGCGCGTGCGCGCCGTCATCCGTCCGAAACCGCACGCCCCCGAACAACCCGCAGCCAAACCATGAGCCAGATTACTGCCCAGGGCCTGCGCAAGACGTATGGCAAACGCACCGTGGTGCACGACGTCTCTTTCGAGGTCGCAAGCGGCGAAGTGGTCGGCCTGCTCGGCCCCAATGGTGCCGGCAAGACCACCTGCTTTTACATGGTGGTGGGCCTGGTCGCGGCCGACGGCGGCAGCGTGCAGATGGATACGCACGATCTCACCCACATGGCGATTCACCAGCGCGCCCGGCTGGGGCTGTCCTACCTGCCGCAGGAACCCTCGATCTTCCGCAAGATGACCGTGGAAGACAATATCCGCGCCATTCTCGAGCTCAAGTCCTACGACAAGGCCGAGCGCGAGGAACACCTTGACAATCTGCTGGAAGACCTGCACATCGCCCACCTGCGCGAAGCGTCCGCCGTCAGCCTCTCCGGCGGCGAGCGCCGCCGTGTGGAAATCGCCCGCGCACTGGCGATCAACCCGCGCTTCATCCTGCTCGACGAACCTTTTGCGGGGGTGGATCCCATTGCGGTGATCGACATCCAGAAACTGGTGCATTTCCTCATCGAGCGCGACATCGGCGTCTTGATCACCGACCACAATGTGCGCGAAACCCTGGGTATCTGCGATCGCGCCTACATCATCAACGAAGGGCGCGTGCTGATTGCCGGTACGCCCGATCTCATCATCCAGGACGACAACGCCCGCAAAGTCTATCTCGGCGAAAATTTCCGTCTGTAACAACCGCCATCCCCAGGCGAATCGCGTTAAACTGGTCTCAAGCCGGCACGCTTTTTGCCGTAGTCAAGATTCATGAAACACAGCCTTCAACTCAAGCTCGGTCAACACCTCACGCTGACGCCCCAACTGCAACAGTCGATTCGACTGCTGCAGCTGTCGACGCTGGAACTGAATCAGGAACTGGAGCAGATGCTGCAGGACAATCCCCTGCTGGAACGCGAGGAAGAGGACGAAGCCAGCTATGCGACAGCGGAGGCGCCCGCACATACCGCCGAGGCCGAGGCGCAAAGCACGGAAACGGCATTGCCCGACCATACCGACTCGGAACCTGTCACTGCACTGGATGACTCCGACTGGAATGACTACAGCGTGGCCAGCGGCGATGACGAGGACAACGATTACACCCAGGGTTCGATATCGGGCGCGACCTTGCGCGAGCATCTGCTGAACCAGTTGATCGTCAGTCCGCTCACCCTGCGCGACCGCACCCTGGTCGCCGCGCTGATCGACGACCTGGACGATTCGGGTTTCCTGACCCAGCCGCTGGAAGACATTACCGCCAGCCTGCAAACCGAACTCGAGGAACTCGAGCCCGAGGAACTGGAAACCGCGCTCAAACATCTGCAGAACATGGATCCAACCGGGGTCGGGGCACGCAATCTGGCGGAATGCCTGACCCTGCAACTGCGCGCGCTACCTGTGGACACCCCCGCGCGCGACGCCGCCATGCGGCTCACCACGCATTATCTGGACCTGCTCGCCGCACGCGATGTCGGCAAGCTGAAGAAAATGCTCGGCATCGACGATGCCGCACTGCGTACCGCGCGCGCCCTGATCCTGTCCCTGAACCCGCGTCCCGGGGCGGCCTTCGGGGCGGACGACACCCACTACGTGATTCCCGACGTCTATGTGCGCAAGGTCAAGGGCATGTGGATCGCCAGCCTCAACGCCGACGCCATGCCCAAGCTGCGCGTCAACCGCGTCTATGCCGACATCCTGGCACGCCACCGCGAAAGCGGCGGCAGCCAGCTTGCCAGCCAGCTGCAGGAAGCCCGCTGGCTGATCAAGAACGTGCAGCAACGTTTCGACACCATCCTGCGCGTCTCGCAGGCCATCGTCGACCGCCAGAAACAATTCTTCGAGCATGGCGAGGTGGCGATGCGCCCGTTGGTACTGCGCGAAATCGCCGATGCGGTGGAGCTGCACGAATCGACCATTTCGCGCGTGACCACGCAAAAATACATGATGACGCCGCGCGGCTTGTACGAACTGAAGTATTTCTTCGGCAGCCACGTCTCGACCGACAGCGGCGGTGCCTGTTCCTCGACCGCCATTCGTGCGCTCATCAAACAGCTGGTTGCCGCCGAAAGCGCCAAGAAACCGCTGTCGGATGGCCAATTGGCGGAAGTTCTGGGCCAGCAGGGTATCGTGGTAGCCCGCCGCACGGTCGCCAAATATCGCGAATCGCTGCAAATCCCACCCGCCAACATGCGCCGCGCACTTTGATCGCAAAGGCTTTTCCTACACAGTCCGCCTGACAATCCGTGCCGCGCTTGAATGTACCGGGCTTTCGTCCCACAATGAAATCGAGCACAACAGATCGCTCCTGGAAGGTCAGCGGCATGCCGGCTTCCAGTTATGTTCAGCAGACTTAGGAGGCTCTATGAATTTGACGATTTCCGGCCATCACCTGGAAGTGACCCCAGCCATCCGCGACTACGTTTCCGAGAAACTCGACCGCGTCAAACGCCATTTCGACCACGTCATCAACGTGACGGTCATCGTGCAGGTGGAAAAACTGGTGCACAAGGTGGAAGCCACGCTGCATGTGAAAGGCCATGATTTCCATGCCCACAGCGAGGACGGCAACATGTACGCCGCAATCGACCTTCTGGCGGACAAACTGGATCGCCAGATCGTGAAGCACAAGGAAAAAACCTCGGACGTTCACCAAGGCGGTGGCGGACTGAAGCATCAACCGACAGAAAGCCCGGCCTGACGCCGTAATCCCCCTGCCCGGAGGCCTCAAACAGCCTTCGGGCGTATAATCTGCAGATGCCGGACAACCTCTTTCCCCGGCTGTGCAAAGGCATGAACCTAATCGCCCCCCTTATCACCCCCGATACCACCTTGCTGGACATCAGCTTCACCAGCAAGAAAAAACTGTTCGAACATGCAGCCGACCTGTTCGCTCAGACCCGCGGTCTCAAAGCCTCCGACATCTTCACCAGCCTGTTCGAACGCGAACGTCTGGGCTCGACCGCACTCGGCCATGGGATTGCCATCCCGCACGGGCGTATCAAGGGGCTCAAGGACGCGTGCGGCGCATTCTATCGCCTTAAGAGCCCGCTCGAATTCGATGCGCCGGATAACCAGCCGGTGACGCTGTGCTTCATCTTGCTGGTTCCCAAGGACGCCAACGAACGGCATCTGCAGATCCTGGGCGAGCTTGCGCAACTGTTCGGCGACGAAACCATGCGCGCACAGATGCTGGATGCCGCCACCCCGTCCGATTTGATGGGACGGCTCGAATCATGGTCAAGCTGAGTGCGCAGGCCGGCGCATGGATGGCGAACTAAGCCACGTTTCGGTTGAAACCCTGTTCCGCGATCTGGCGGAACAGCTCGGCCTGCAATGGGTAGCCGGACGCACCGGTGGCGATCGCACCCTGTCCTCCGAGACCATTCAGAAACCAACCCTGGCGCTCATCGGCCATCTGAATTTCGTCCACCCCAACCGGGTACAAGTCCTGGGCTGCGCCGAAATGGACTATCTGCGCGGTTTGTCCGAACCCAGTCTGCAGGAGGCGATCGACCACCTGTTTTCGAACGAGCTCGCAGCCATCGTCATCTCCAATGGCGAGACCGTCCCGCCGGTCCTGCGCGAGACCGCCGAACGCACCGGCACGCCCTTGTTCTCCTCGACGCTGGCCAGCCCGATCCTGATGTCCTATCTGGGCCATTACCTGACGCAAAGCCTGGCCGAAACGACCTCGCAGCACGGGGTGTTTCTCGAAGTGCTGGGCATGGGCGTCCTCATCAAGGGCGATGCCGGCGTCGGCAAAAGCGAGCTGGCGCTGGAGCTGGTCACACGCGGCCACCGGCTGGTAGCCGACGACGTCGTCGAACTCAAGCATGTCGCACCGGAAACCCTCGAGGGCAACTGCCCCACGTTGATTCGTGATTTCCTCGAAGTACGCGGCCTCGGCATTCTCAACATCCGCTTCCTGTTCGGCGAGACGGCGGTCAAGCTGCAAAAGAACCTCAGACTGATCGTCGAACTGGTTCATCCTCAGGAAATTGGCGAAGTCGGGCTCAACCGGCTCGACATGGTCGCCTCGACCGAAAACATCCTCGGCGTCGCCATCCCCAAGGTACGCATTCCGGTCGCAGCCGGCCGCAACCTTGCGGTACTGGTCGAGGTGGCCGTGCGCAACCACATCCTCAAGAGCCGCGGCATCAATCCGGTCGAGCAATTCATCAAGCGCCAGCAGGCTGCCATCGACGGAGACGATTGAATGCAAGTCGTACTGGTATCGGGATTATCGGGCTCGGGAAAAAGCATCGCCATCGCGGTACTGGAGGACGTCGGCTATTACTGCGTCGACAATCTTCCCCTGGCCATGCTGCAGCCCCTGGTCGGTTACCTGCAGCGCGAAGGGCACGACCGCATCGCCATCGCCATCGACGCCCGCAGCAGCGCGAGTTTCACGCAGCTGCCGCAGATTGCGGATGCGCTGCGCAATCAGGGCGCCGACCTGCGAGTCATCTTTCTCGAGGCGAAGACCCTGACGCTGGTCCAGCGCTTTTCCGAAACGCGGCGGCGCCACCCGCTCTCCAGCGATACGGTCTCGCTGCAGGAAGCCATCCAGCTCGAACGCGAGATGCTGGCCGACATCGCGCCGCTGGCGCACCGCATCGACACCAGCGATCTCTCCGCCGCCGCCTTGCGCCTGTGGATCAAGGATCTGGTCGGGCAGGACCGCTCGCGCATCACGCTGCTGTTCGAGTCCTTCGGCTTCAAGCACGGCATCCCGCTCGATGCCGACCTGGTGTTCGACGTGCGCTGCCTGCCCAATCCGCACTACGTGGCCGAACTGCGCCCACTCACCGGGCGCGACCAGCCAGTGAAAGACTTCCTCGAAGACAGCCCCAACGCCATGGCGCTGCTGGCCGATATCCGCGGCTTCGTGGAAAACTGGCTGCCGTGTTTCATTCGCGACCACCGTGCCTATCTGACGGTCGCCATCGGCTGCACCGGCGGTCAGCACCGCAGCGTGTATTTCGCGGAAACGCTGGCCGCCGCCTTCCGTGAACGCGAGCAGGTGCTGGTGCGGCACCGCGAACTCAGCTGATGACGAGCCTGCGCGCCGGCGATCTGGGCGTGCTGCTGACAAGCGGCAGCCTTGTCGTCGCGTTGACGATATGGGCCTGGGGCGGCGACCGCGGCGACACGGTCGTCATCCGCGCTGCCGGCCAGGTGGTGGAAACCGCATCGCTTGCCCAAGCCCGAACCTTTGCCGTCGATGGCCCGCTCGGCACGACACATATCGAGATCGAACCCGGCCGCGCGCGCATTGCGCGCGATCCGTCGCCACGCCAGCTGTGCGTCAAGCAAGGCTGGCTGACGCAATCCGGGCAGGCGGCGCTGTGCCTTCCCAACCAGGTCAGCCTCGAAATCCGCGGACGGACCACGACCTATGACACGCTCGGTTATTGAACTGCCGGTCCATGCGGACGACCGCCGCATCGCGCGGCTGGCGGCGTTGGCAATCGGCCTCACGCTCGCAGAAGCCGCACTGCCGAGCCCGGTGCCCGGCGTGAAACCGGGACTCGCCAACATCGTCATCCTGCTGGTGCTGCTGCAATACGGCTGGCGTGCGGCCGCCTGGGTGTCGGGTCTGCGCGTACTGGCCGGCGGCCTGCTGCTGGGCAGCCTGTTTGCACCCGGTTTCTGGCTGTCGGCCGCCGGCGCACTCGTCAGCCTGTCGGTGCTGGCGCTGGCACGTTATCTTCCTAGCCGCCATTTCAGCCCGGTCAGCCTGTCGGTGCTGGCGGCATTCGGCCACATCGGCGGACAGCTCGCACTGGTGGGCATCTGGTTGTTGCCGGCTGCAGCGCTGATCAAGCTGCTGCCCGTGTTTGCCGCCGCTGCGCTGGTTTTCGGCACGGTTAACGGCCTGATCGTGATACGCATGCTTGCCACCCCAACCCCGGAACCGGGCATGTCACCTGATATTCTGGCAGGCACTCGCAAGGGATAAGCCGAGCTGTGCGGACGATGTCCGAGAGCGGACACCGCCCGCCCTGCGGGCAACTTCGCGCACCGATCGAGTGCAAATCGCTGTCGCATAGTGGATTATTGGCGGCATCCGGGCGACAATCCGCGCCATGCACCCTACCCTGAATACCGTTACCCTTGCGCTCTCCGGCGCCTCCGGCATGGCCTACGGCCTGCGTCTGCTCGAATGTCTGCTGGCCGCCGACCTGCAGGTCTATCTGCTGGTGTCGCAGGCGGCGCACATCGTCGCCAAGCAGGAACTCGGCGTGGCACTGCCTGCACGCGCCAGCGATCTTGAACGGCAGTTGTCGGAAGGCCTGAACACACGCGACGGCCAGTTGCGCGTGTTCGGACGCGAGGACTGGAATGCGCCGGTCGCATCCGGATCCAACCCGGCCGATGCGATGGTGGTCTGCCCGTGTTCGATGGGCACGCTCGCCGCCATCGCCCACGGCTTGTCCGACAACCTGATCGAACGCGCCGCCGACGTGATGCTGAAAGAGCAGCGGAAGCTCATCCTCGTTCCTCGCGAAGCGCCGTTTTCCACCCTGCACCTGGAGAACATGCTGACGCTGTCGCGGATGAACGCAGTCATCCTGCCGGCCAATCCCGGCTTCTATCATCAGCCGCAGTCGGTCGCCGACATCGTCGATTTCGTCGTCGCGCGAATTCTCGACCAGCTCGGCGTCCAGCACGAACTCATGGCACGCTGGGGCGACAACCGGTGAACGCCGCCGCCAAATTGACCAGCCTGCCGCTGTTTCCGCTGAACACCGTGGTGTTTCCCGGCGGCAGGATGCCGTTGCGGATTTTCGAGCAGCGCTACATCGACATGGTGAAGCAGGCGATCGCCGACGACAGCCCGTTCGGCATCTGCGCCATCCGGGAAGGCAAGGAGACCGGCACGCCCGCCGTACCCTATTCGATTGGCACGCGAGTCCGCATCACCGATTGGGACATGCCCGAAACCGGCATCCTGCATATCGACACCCAGGCCGACACACGGTTCGTCATCCGCCACACCCAGGTCGAACCCAGCGGACTGCTTATCGGAACGGTGGACGAAGTCAGTGCCGAACCGGCCAGCGCGATCCCTCACGACCTCGAACTGGCCGTGGAAATCCTGCGCCACATCATCAGCGAGTACGGTCACGCGCACTTCCCTGCCCCGCATGCATTCGACGATGCCGTATGGGTCAGCTACCGGCTGTCCGAAGTGCTGCCGCTGAAGCTCAGCGTCAAGCAGAACCTGCTGGAAATGAACGACAGCGTGACGCGCATGCGCATCCTCACCGAATTCCTCAAGCGGCAGATCAACTGATGGCGCGCTTCTATCCCGCCCTCGAAGAAAAACACCGCGCCTTCATCGCCGCGCAGCAAATGTTTTTTACTGCCACCGGCACTGCCACGAGCCGTCTCAACCTGTCGCCCAAGGGCATGGACAGCCTGCGCGTATTGTCCGACGCCCGCGTCGCCTACCTCGACCTCACCGGCAGCGGCAATGAAACCGCGGCCCATCTCGCCCACGATGGCCGCATGACGCTGATGTGGTGCAGCTTCGATGCCGATCCATTGATCCTGCGTCTGTACGGACGCGGCCACGCCGTGCGCAGACAGGATCCGGAGTGGGGCGAACTCCGCCGCCATTTCCCTGCTCTTCCCGGCGAACGCCAGATCATCGTGCTCGACGTCGAATCGGTGCAGACCTCGTGCGGTTACGCCGTGCCGCGCTACACCTATGCGGGTGAACGCGACACCCTGGCACGCTGGGCCGAGAAAAAAGGACCGGTCGGCCTGCTCGATTATTGGCGCGAGAAAAACCAGATCAGCATCGACGGTCTGCCCACCGGACTATTGGAGGATACGAAATGAAAGGGTTCCTGATCCCCCCGCTTGCGCTGCTCCTGTCCGCCTGCAATCCTACGCCACCCCCACAACCCAAAACCGAAGACAAGCCCACCCCGGTCTTCGACACGCAGATCCAGTCCGTCAGAAAAGCCCAGGCCGTGGAAGCTCAGGTCATGGACGCCGCCGATGCACAACGCAAGCAGATCGACAACGCGACGCAGCAATAAGGCCGTGGAACCGGGCGGCTACAGCCACATCAGGATTCGATCAAGCACTGCACCACTGCTCCAGCCAGCATCAAGCCGAACAAAGGCGGCATGTAGCTGATGGTGCCGTTGACCGCACGGTCGCGGCCTCTGCCCTCGACCGGCTGCGGTGGCAAGGGTGGCCGCCCCGCCTCGTCGGAAAACACGGTGAGCACGCCTTTGGGAATGCCGCGTTTCCTGAGCCGCTTGCGCATCACCGAGGCGAGCGGGCACATGCTGGTTTTCGAAATGTCGGCAATTTTTATCCGGGTGGGATCGAGCTTGTTGCCGGCCCCCATGCTGGAAGCAACCTTGAGGCCGCGCTCGACGCTGCTGGCAACCAGCGCAACCTTGCAATTGAGCGAGTCGATGCAATCGACAACGAAATCGACGTCGGCAGGCACCATATCGGCCACGGTTTCGGGGATGAGGAATTCGCGAATCACGGTCAGTTCGCACGTCGGGTTGATGTCGCGGATACGCGCGCCCATCAATTCGGCTTTCGGCTGCCCCACGGTGGACAGCAAGGCGGGCAGTTGGCGATTGATGTTCGACACGGCGACCACATCGTGGTCGATCAGCGTCAACCGTCCCACCCCGGCGCGCGCCAGCGCCTCGGCACAATACGAACCGACGCCGCCCAGGCCTGCCACCAGCACGTGCGCCTGCGCAAGTCGCGCCTGCTCGCCGGCATCGAGCAGAATCCGTGTGCGTTCGAATTGCGGCAGGCTTGCGTCCATCGGCTAGAATCCCCTCATGATGAAATGGCTGGTCACACTCGTTCTGGCGTTGTTGGTATTGGGCCTGCTCACCCCCTGGCTCAATCGGCTGGGCCTGGGCAGGCTGCCCGGCGACGTTCAGATCCGGCATAAACGAGGCGTATTCTACTTCCCCTTCGCCAGTGTCATTCTCATGTCGCTGGCGCTCTCGCTGCTCGTCCATCTGTTCGGCCGATGAACAAGACGCCCGCCCACAGGATGCCTGCCCAAAAATGAACAAGGCATTCGTCAAGGAAACCGACGCACCGGATGCGGACGAGGACGAGATCGATGCGCCCGCGCTCCCTGCCGGGTCGAAGAACTACATGACGCCCGCAGGCTACGCGCAGCTCGATGCCGAATTCAACCAGCTGTGGAAAGTCGAACGCCCCAAACTGGTGGAAACCATCTCGTGGGCGGCCAGCAACGGCGACCGCTCCGAAAACGGCGACTACATCTACGGCAAGAAGCGTCTGCGCGAAGTCGATCGACGCATCCGTTTTTTATCCAAGCGTCTGGAGCACGCCGATGTCGTCGACCCGGCCACCCGCGAGGATACTGACCAGGTGTTCTTCGGCGCCACCGTCACGATCGCGGATGAAGACGGCAGCGAATCCACCTTCGCCATCGTCGGCGTCGACGAAGCCGATGCCGGGCGCGGGCGCATCGCCTGGATCTCGCCGATGGCGCGCGCACTCCTAAAAGCGCGCGAAGGCGACACCGTCAGCGTCCAGACGCCCGAAGGGCGGCGCGAAGTCGACATCGTCGCGGTACGCTACCAGGCCATCGATTGATCCACCATGACCACAGCCACCTGTGCCTGGCCGGCCCCTCTGTCCCTTATCGATTTCTTGATGCCCTGATGAAACCAGCCCCGCTTGCCGCCAGCCTCTTCCTGTTCACCGCACTTGTCGCCTGCGGCAAGGACGCGCCCTCCGGCGCTGAACGTGCTGCCGCTCCCGCATCGACCGCCCCGGGACCTGCCGATATCCTGACAGCGCTACCGCACGACACCCGGCCTTACGGACTCGACGTCTACACAGCAAAGTGTGCGAGCTGCCATGGTGACCTCGGACAGGGCGTCGCGACGAACCCCGTGCTCAAAGGCATGACACGCGCCGCGATGTATCAGAAACTGCTGGACTATCGCGCCGGCAAGGCCCAGGGCGCACAACCGGCTGCCATGGCGAAAGCGGTAGCGCGCCTGAGTGATGCCGAACTCGCGGCGGCATCGGTTTACGCGGGGGAATAGCGCACTTGCCGGCCGCCACACCCCGCGAGCAGGAAACCGTCAGTTCAGCGCGCTGGCCAGCAGGCGCCGGTAACGACTCACCAGTTCGTCGCCGCCCAGCAAGTTGAAGACCGACAGCAAGGTCTTGCGGCCGACATCGTCCTCGAAGCCGCGATCACGACGGACGATTTCCAGCAGCTGATCCATCCCCGCTTCGTACTGTCCGGCCGCAACCAGTAGGTTGGCGAGCTTCAGCCGCGCCTCCAGATCGTTTTCGTTCGCTGCCACCCGCGAGCGCAAGGCTGCTTCGTCTTCGCCGGCCACACCCATGAATTGCAGGCGCGCCTTCAAGGCAGGCACGCGCGGATCGGCGTCATCCGGCACGCTTCCGATCAGGCGACGGGCCTCCTCGGCCTCGTTCAGGTCAAGCATGATTTCCACCGCGTCGAGCCGGACACCGAGATGGGCGGGATCGATTCTCGAGGCATCGGCCAGCAATTGCAGCGCGCCGGGTGCATCGCCCGCATGGCGGGCGTCGGCCGCTTGGCGACGCAGTTCGTCCGCCGGGCCGGGAACGAGCCGGTCGAGAAAGGCCCGTACCTCGCCTTCAGGCAACGCACCGGAAAATTCGTCGACCGGTTCGCCATCGACGAAGGCCTTGACGCTGGGAATACCGCGCACGCCGTAGCGTGCCGCGAGCTCCTGGTTCTCGTCCGAATTGACCTTGGCGAGCAGGAACTTGCCGCCATATTCGGCCGCGAGTTTTTCCAGGATGGGCTTCAGCTGCTTGCACGGGCCGCACCAGGGCGCCCAGAAGTCGACCACCACCGGGCGATGCTTCGATTCTTCGAGGACGCGTTGCGAAAAGTCGGCGAGGCCGACGTCGAGAGCATGTTCGGACATGGAACCTCCGCGTGAATCCGTGACGAGGGTCGGCCGGGCCTAAATCTGTCTGGCCAGCTCGGCCGCCATACCCGTATATGACGCCGGCGTCATCGATTTCAAGCGGGTCTTCTCGCCCTCCGGAATCGTCAGCCCGTCGATGAAGGCATGCAGCGTCTCGCGCGTCATGCCGGCCTTGCCGCGGGTCAGTTCCTTCAACTGCTCATAGGGATTGGCCACGCCATAACGGCGCATCACGGTCTGGATCGGTTCGGCCAGCACTTCCCAGTTGGCGTTGAGATCCGCCGCCAGGGCGACCGGGTTGGCCTCGAGTTTGCCCAGTCCGCGCAGGCAGGATTCGTAGGCCAGGAGGCTGTAGCCGAAGCCGACGCCCATGTTGCGCAACACGGTCGAATCGGTGAGGTCGCGCTGCCAGCGCGAGACCGGCAGTTTTTCTGCGAGATGGCGCAGCACTGCATTGGCCAGCCCCAGGTTGCCTTCGCTGTTTTCGAAGTCGATGGGGTTGACCTTGTGCGGCATGGTGGACGAGCCCACCTCGCCCGCCTTCACTTTCTGCTTGAAATAACCCACCGAGATATAGCCCCAGATGTCGCGGTTGAGATCGATGAGAATGGTGTTGGTGCGCGCAATGGCGTCGTACAGCTCGGCCATGGCGTCGTGCGGCTCGATCTGGATGGTGTAGGGGTTGAAGGTGAGCCCCAGGCACATCACGAATTCGCGGGCGAAGTTTTCCCAATCGAGTTCGGGATAGGCCGACAGGTGCGCGTTGTAATTGCCGACCGCGCCATTGATCTTGCCCAGCAGTTCGGTTGCGCCGATGACGTCCCAGGCGCGGCGCAGGCGATAGACGACGTTGGCAAGCTCCTTGCCGACCGTGGTGGGCGACGCCGGCTGGCCGTGGGTACGCGACAGCATCGGCAGGTCGGCCAGTTCGTGCGCCAGTTCGGTCAGACGCGCGATGACTTTTTCCAGGGCCGGCAGTAGCACGCCATCGCGCGCGCCTTTGAGCATCAGGGCATGCGACAGGTTGTTGATGTCCTCCGACGTGCAGGCAAAATGGATGAATTCGGATACCGCGGCGATTTCAGCGCTGGCCTGGGTCTTCTCCTTGAGGAAATACTCCACTGCCTTGACGTCGTGATTGGTGGTCGCCTCGATCGCCTTGACGCGCTCCGCGTCGGCCACGGAAAACGTGTCGGCGATACCGTCGAGCAAGGCAATGGCCTGGTCGGAAAACGCCGGTACTTCGACGATGGCGGGCTCGGCCGCCAGCGCCTTCAGCCATTCGATCTCGACGATGACACGGTATTTGATCAGGGCGTATTCGCTGAAGAAATCGCGCAACGGCGCAGTTTTCGAGCCATAGCGGCCATCCAGTGGCGAAAGTGCCGTCAGGGCATTGAGTTCCATCTTGTCTTCTCCGTTCTAACAGGGCGCCTTGGGGCGCGTGCACCCCGAATTATCCACGAGAACGGGCATCAAGCGGGCGCACGCATACCATTCGCGCATTCCACCCGTCCTCCTGTCCCACGTGGCGCGCTCTACAATCCGTACATGAATATTGCCGCCCTCATCGCACAGTATGGCTATGCCGCCGTATTCCTCGGTGCCCTGTTCGAAGGCGAATCCGTGCTGCTGCTGGCCGGTTATGCGGCACATCGCGGCTATCTCGATTTTCCCGTGTTGACTGTCGTGGCGGGGGTGGGCGCGATGACGGGTGATCAATTCTTTTTCTGGCTCGGACGCCGTCACGGGCAAGCGCTGCTGGCACGTCGTCCAGTCTGGCGCAGCAAGGTCGAATATGCGCTCGAGCTCATCCAGCGACACCCGGTCGGCATCATTCTGGTGATGCGGTTCATGTGGGGTTTGCGTATCGCCCTACCCGTCGCAGTCGGACTCAGCGACGTGGCACGCTGGCGCTTTTTCTGGCTCAACCTTGCGTCCGCCGCGCTGTGGGCGCCTCTGGTAGGCGGTGCCGGCTACGTATTCGGTGCCCTGCTGAGCAGCCACCTGGCCGTGCTGCATCAGGTCGAACACTGGGTTATGCTCGGCCTGGTGGTCGTCCTGCTGGCCTTACGCGGCTTTCTGCATTCACGTCATACCCGATCATGAAATTTCTGCTGCCCTATCCGCACCGTGAGCTTCACCCCATAGCCCGCCTGCGCGCATGGCACCGGCTGTCGCTTGCGTTGACGCTCGGCGTTCTGGGTGCGGCATCAACGTATGCCGACGTATGGGAAACGCGGCTGCTGGCCGGTTGGCTGGCCGGCAGCCTGATGTACCTGGTGCTGGTATGGTGGGGCGTGGGACGGCTCGATACCGCCCAAACCCGGCTGCGCGCTTCCAGCGAGGACCCCGGCGCCACCGCACTGTATGGCGTGCTCATCGCGGCATCGTGGGTCAGCCTGATCGGCGTGTTCCTGGTTACCGATGCGGCCAAGACGTCGACGGGAATGGTCCGGGGATGGCATATCGTCCTCGCGCTCGGCACGCTGGCTTCGACCTGGCTCTTGATCCAGACCCTGTTCGCGCTGCGTTATGCGCGCCACTACTACCGGTCGCATGCGGGCAAGGACACAGGCGGGCTGGCGTTTCCCGGCGCGGCGCCCGGCTACGCCGATTTTGGATACTTCGCAGCGGTCATCGGCATGACCTCGCAGGTGGCCGACGTCGCGATCACCACGACGGCAATGCGCCGGCTGGTGCTGGTGCACGGCCTGGTGTCGTTCAGCTTCAATCTGCTGGTGCTGGCGCTGACGATCAATCTCGTCGCCAGCGCGCTGGGGTAGGCGCGGTCAGACGGCGCGCCAGTCGCGCTATCTCAAACGGTCCGCCGATCGCGGACGGCCTGCGCCAGCGTACCGCTGTCGACATACTCCAGCTCGCCGCCCACCGGCACCCCGCGCGCCAGCCGACTGACCTTGAGGCCGCGCGCCTTCAGCAGTTCGCCGATCGTGTGCGCGGTCGCCTCGCCTTCCGGCGTGAAGTTGGTTGCCAGGATCACTTCCTCGACCACGCCGTCGAGCGCACGGCTGATCAGGCGGTCGAGGTGGATCTCGCGCGGGCCGATGCCGTCGAGCGGGGATAACCGGCCCATCAGCACGAAATACAGGCCGCCGTAGCTTTGCGTAGCCTCCATCATGTTGAAATCGGCCGGCATCTCGACCACCGCCAGTTGCCGTTTGTCGCGGTTCGGACTGGCGCAGACTTCGCACACTTCCGCCTCGGAGAAGTTGTTGCACAGGCGGCAATGATGCAGATGCGTCAGCGCATGATTGAGCGCGCCGGCCAGCGCCTCGGCGCCGCGCCGATCGCGCTGCAGCAGATGGTAGGCCATGCGTGCCGCCGACTTGGGGCCGACGCCGGGCAGCACGCGCAGGGCAATGATCAGGTTTTCCAGCGCGGCCGGTTGCATCTCGTTGTTTCTATCCGATCAAAAAGGCAGCTTCATCCCCGGCGGAATCGGCAAGCCGGCGGTCACGCTGCCCATTTTTTCCTGCACCGTGGATTCGACCTTGCGCACCGCGTCGTTCACTGCCGCGGCCACCAGGTCTTCCAGCATCTCCTTGTCGTCGCCCATCAGGCTGGGATCGATGGTGACGCGGCGCACGTCATATTTGCAGGTCATCACGACCTTGACCATGCCGGCGCCGCTCTGCCCCTCGATTTCGATTTCGGCCAGCTTGGCCTGCATCTTGGCCATGTTTTCCTGCACCTGCTGGACCTGCTTCATCATGTTGCCGATGCCGCCCTTCATCATGTTGATTCTCCTAATGGCTGTATGGTGGATGCGTCGATCTGGCCGCCAAACTGGTCGACCAGCTCGCGCACGAATGGGTCCGATTCGATGGCCGCCACGGCCTCGGCCTGGCGGGCTTCCTTGATGCGCGTACGCACCTGCTGCGGGGTCTGCTCGGCCGCGGCGCCGATCTCAAATGTGATCTGAAGCGCCGCGCCATATTTGTCTTTCAACGCCGAAACCAGCTTGTCCTGATAGGTGCGATCGAGCAGATGCTTATGCGACTCGCCCACGCGCAAGGTCACCGCATCGCCATGCTGCGCCACCAGTTCGCAGTGGTCGGCCAGCATCTTGGCCATGCCGCCCAGCCGCAGCTCGGCCACGACGGCGAGCCAGTCCCAGGCATCGCCCGGCCCGGGCTCACGGACCGTCAATACTGGCGCGGATGGCACAGCCGGTTCAATCGGCGCAACAGTCGGTGCGGGCGCAGGGGGCGCGCTGGGCACGGCTTCCCGTCTGGCGGCGGGCATCGGCGGTTCGGCCCGCGTCGCAGACTCGGCACGTATAGCGGGCGCGACGCGCTCCGCCGCGGCCGTTCTCACCGGCGTCGATCCACGACGCACCTCGGCACGTGCGGAATCGCGTGAACCCGGGGCAAAGGCCAGCATGCGCAGCAGCGTCATGCAGAACCCGGAAAACTCGTCCGGCGCATACGGCAGATCGCGTCGACCGTTCAACGCGATCTGGTAATACAGCTGCACGGTTTCGGCGTCCAGCTGTGAGGCGCACGCCTGCATGCGCTCGGCATCCAGACTGCTTTCCACCGTGCCCGGCGCGTGCAGCAGCAACGCCAGTTGGGTCAACAGATTGCCGAGATCCTGCAAGGTAGCGTCGAAGGCGATCCCGCGCTCGGCCAGCTGCCGCGCCTGATCCAGCAGCGCATCGCCGTTGCGTGCCGCCAGGGCGTCCAGCAGGTCGAACAGATAATCGCGCCGCACCGTCCCCAGCATGGCTTCGACTGCCGCCGCCTCGACTGTGCCACCGCCGTAGGCGATCGCCTGGTCGGTGAGCGACAAGGCATCGCGCATGCTGCCGGCGGCGGCACGAGCCAGCAGGTTCAGCGCAGCCGGCTCACAGGCGACCTTTTCCTGTTCCAGTACCTCGCCCAGATGCTGCGCCACCAGCGCGGGCGGCATCGGCTTCAGATTGAACTGCAGGCAGCGGCTCAAAACCGTCACCGGAATCTTCTGCGGGTCGGTGGTGGCAAGGATGAACTTCACATGCGCAGGCGGCTCTTCCAGCGTCTTCAGCATGGAATTGAAGGCCGGCTTCGACAGCATGTGCACTTCGTCGATGATGTAGACCTTGTAGCGTCCCACCGTCGGCGCGTACTGCGCGTTGTCGAGCACCTCGCGCATGTTGTCGACGCCGGTGTTCGATGCCGCATCGAGTTCCAGCAGATCGACGAAGCGTCCGGCATCGATCTGCGTACAGGCCGAGCACACGCCGCACGGCGTGGCCGTGACGCCCGTTTCGCAGTTGAGACATTTGGCGAGGATGCGTGCCAGCGTGGTCTTGCCGACCCCGCGCGTGCCGGTCAGCAGGTAGGCATGATGCAGCCGGCCTTGCGTCAGCGCATTCGACAGGGCCTGCACGACGTGTTCCTGGCCCTTGAGGTCGGCAAACGCGCGCGGACGCCATTTGCGGGCCAGGGCCAAGGCTGGTTGGGAAGATTCGCCGAACAGGTCAGTCATTGTGCCGATTTTATCAGAGCGGCATCCCCCTGCCCGGCCGGGCAAATCTTTCAGTGCTTAAAACAGATAGGCAAAACGGATTTGCTGGAAATTGATGCCGTCATTGGGGGACTTGATGTCGGCATTGGAGAGATGCTGGAACCGGTATCCCAGATCGAACTGGCCCCTATTGCCGAACATCAGTCCCACGCCCAGATGATCGCCAAACTGGAAAGCGCTGCCCATGTCGCGGTCGGCATTGACATGCGTATCACTGAGGAAATGTATGCCGATGGCGCCCTCCAAATAGGGCCGCCAGCCGCTGTTCGCCTTGGACTGCAAGCGGAATACCGGAGCGAGGCCGATATCCCAGATGTTCTTGCCGCCCGTCGCGCTGCTGTGCCAGCGTCCTGCTGACGCTTCCCAGTAGCCCGTCAGGTACCAGTTTCCATCGGTGAACCACTGCCTGTCCCATGGATGGATCAGGCTGATCCGCCCCAGATTGGTCGAATCGTCGCCGTGACCGAACTCGACAGCCATTCCATCGGCCATCCCACTGGCGGGCGCCAGCCCCAAACCTGCCATCAGCAATAAAACGAGGTGTCTGTTCATTCTGTCTGTATCCGGAACGAAAATAGGCACAAAGTAATGGGGTGGCGAGCCAGAACCCCGGCACTGGCATCGGTCGCTGTGGCTGCTTCCTTCCGGACCTGACCCGATTCACAACTTAGCCATGCGGGGAGGCCCGCCGCGTGCATTTTAACCCGAAGCGCGCCTATTCCTCATCCGCCGGCACGGTCAGGCGGCGTTTTTTCACGGCATCGGCCAGCATCCGCAGCAGCGGGACGGTATCGTCCCAGCCGATGCAGGCATCGGTGATCGACTTGGCGTATTCCAGCGGCTGACCGGCGACCAGATCCTGACGCCCCGCGTTCAAGTGGCTTTCGATCATCGCGCCGATGATGCGGGTGTCGCCGCCCGCCACCTGCGCCGCCACGTCGGCCCCGACGTCCATCTGGCGCTGGAACTGCTTGCTCGAATTGGCGTGCGAGAAATCGATCATCAACTGCTGGCGCAAGCCCGCTGACGCCAGCTCACCGCACGCCAGATGGACGCTGGCCGCATCGTAATTGGGCGTCTTGCCGCCGCGCAGGATCACGTGCGTATCCTCGTTGCCGGAGGTGCTGAACACGCCGACATGACCCGACTTGGTGATGGAAATGAAATGGTGGCGCGCTGCCGCCGCCTTGATCGCATCGACCGCGATGCGCAGGCTGCCATCGGTGCCGTTCTTGAAACCGACCGGACACGACAGTCCGGACGCCAGTTGACGGTGCGACTGCGATTCAGTGGTGCGTGCGCCGATGGCCCCCCAGCTCACCAGATCGGCGATGTATTGCGGCGAAATCAGGTCGAGGAACTCGGTCGCGCACGGCAGGCCGATCTCGTTGACTTCCAGCAGTAGTTTGCGCGCCAGCCGCAGGCCTTCGTTGATGTCGAAACTCTCGTCCAGGTGAGGATCGTTGATCAGCCCCTTCCAGCCCACGGTGGTACGCGGCTTTTCGAAATACACGCGCATCACGATGATGAGCTCGTGCGCCAATTCGTCGGCCAGCGGCTTCAGCTTGCGCGCATAATCGAGCGCAGCGTCCGGATCATGGATGGAACAGGGGCCGACGACGATGAACATGCGGTCGTCCGCCCCGCGCAGCACGTCGTGGATGGCGCTGCGCGCATGGGCCACGTGGGCCAGTACGGTTTCGTTGGCGCGCAGTTCGCGCATGACCTGCATCGGGGCGAGCAGTTCGCCGCTTTGCTCGATGCGGGTATCGTCGGTTCGGGTGGCAGACATGTTCAGGCTCCGGTTGGTGTGCTTCGATCGCGGCGGCTTAAACAAAAAAACCGCCAGCGGGCTGGCGGTTTCGTCAAGGCGTTGCTGCTCGTCTCAGCGCCTCCCGACCGCCTGCGGCGTGGGATAAAAGCGGCTAAAAAAGAACTTTGCGGCACAATTCATGCATGGGAGTCTACCAAAATCAGGCGGAGTCCGCCAAGTGCCTTCCAGCCCGGCCGGGGGTCGTCCTGAGCTGGACAGCACGACCGGGCCGTTGTATTGAGCAGGTGGGGAAAAATCAAGGGAAAGTGTGGAAACGATGGCTAACGCGACAGATAACCAACATACCGGCCAGGAATTGCGGCGCGACCGGCGCTTCCAGGTTTCACAGGCCGCCATTATCACGCAACCGGGATACACGGAAATCGCCTGCGAGATTCGCGATTTCTGCCAGGGCGGCCTGTTTCTCAAGTTCACCAACCCGGAAGCGGCGATCACCGCGCTGGCCAAGCGCGCCGATGCTGCGGTGGAAATCGTCTTCACCCCGGCATCGATCAACACCACCCAGACCTTCCGGGTACCTGCGCAGCTCAAGCGCCTGAGCCCACTCGGGGTCGGGGTCGCGTTTGCCCGGCAACCCGTCGATGCGCTGCGTGCGCTGCAGAGGCTGCGCATGGCGGGACACCGGCAAAAACTGGCTGCCCTGCCGACCTCCGCTGCGCATCCCCACCTACGCGAAGCCAGTACCACCCTGCTGAGCGAGACCCTGTTCCAGGTGCACGACCAGATCATGCGTGTACTGGGCGACAAACTGAGCGCCGCAGCCGTGCAGGCATCCGGCATTGCCGAACACAGCGGCCTACTGAGCGCCGTGCATGAATTCGCCAATCACGGGCCGGCCGTACAGACCCGCTTTGTGCAAGGCGTGCTCGATGCGCTCAAACAGGCGCGGCCGGTCCAGACCCAGGCCACCCGCGACACGACGGACGGCGGATTGGCGCTGGTCGACGAACTGGATTTCGAAGACTGGCTTGCCACTTCGAGTGAGGCCAACAAGCTGGAAGAACAATTCCGCGAACAGCTTTCGGACATCGAGCCCCGCATCGGCCAACTGTTCGGTTTCGCCTGCGACCACAACAACAACCCCTTCGGTCCGGCGGTCATCGGCCATGCCTATCGTGGCGCATTGCAGGTCGTGCCAGTGCTGGCCAAGGCGCGCCAGGTCGCCTACGTCACACTGCGCGATGTGCTGACCGAACTGCTGGCGCCGTTGTACGCCGAACTGCTGGCCCTGTTGCCCGTTTCGCAGGCCGAGGTCGAGCGCCATAAACCTGCCGTGTCGCCACAGCATGCCGCCGCCCCGGCCGGCGACGACGCATCGCCCCCGGCGCAGCCTGAGGGCCTGGCATCGTCGCCTCCGCCCCAGCCGCGCGGCACCCTCAACCGCCTGGCCGGCTCGCTGCTGGACTTTTTCCGCGGCCAGCCGCCTGCACCTGGCGCCGCACTCCCTACGGGCACCCCCGCCGCAGGCGGCGCCATGCCGGGTTATGCCCCGCAACCCCAGGGAATGCCGGCTGCTGCTGGCGCTGGCGGCGGCGCTGCCGGCCAGGCCATGATGCCCGGCACACCCGGCATCGCCCATTCCCCGGTGCTGCAGCGTCTGGCCGCCGCCGGTGCCCTGCCGCCGGCCGTCACCCATGAAATGCAGCGTTCGGTCGACATGTTCGGCGCACTGTTCGACACCATGCATGCCGAGAAATCGGTCAGCGAAGGCATGCGGCCGTTTTTCCAGCAACTGGAAACCAGCCTCATCAAGCTGGCGATGGCCGATCCGGAATTCCTCGCCTCACCTGCCCACCCCGCACACAAGGTACTGAACACCCTCGACCGCATCAGCATGGTGGCCGGCGACGACGGCAAGATCACGGATGCGCGCCTGTTACGGCTGATGAGCCGCTGGACCGATCGCATCAACGCCGAGGCCGACAAGAATCCGGGGGTTTTCGAAGAAGCGCGCACCCAGCTGGAACGCGTGGTGAAGCCGCTGCTGCATGAGCGCGCCGCGCGCGTGTTCCGCCTGCAGGAAATGTGCGAGGGCCGGCAGCGCGCCGAGGTCGTCAAGCAACGCATCCTGCGCGATCTGCTGAAGCGGCTGGAGAACGAGCGGGCGGTACCGAATGCCGTCATCGAACTGCTGAACGGCGGCTGGCGCAATGTGCTGCTGATCGCCGAGATGCGCCACGGCGTCGACAGCGACGAAGCACGCGAGGCCTGGCAAGTGTTGCAGCAGTTGTGCACCTGGCTGGATACGGACCAGACCGAGCCGCCCACGACCGCCCAGATCCAGGCCCTGCTGCAGCAAATCGACCAGGCCCTGACCCAGGTATGCGCCGACAAATTCGCGCAGGATCGCATCGTCGACCAGCTGGCCACCGCCCTGTTCGACGAAGGCAAATCGCAGCATCAGCGCACCTCGGTCGCCGCCCGCCTTGACGACGCGGCCAGCGAGCCGCTCTCCGAGGCGCAGGACAACCTGGCCGAACGCCTGCGCGTCGGCGACTGGTTGCAGTTCAAGTCGCTCGACGCCCCGCTCAACCTGATCTGGATCGGCGACCAGCCGCCGGTGTACGTCTTCGCCAATTACCGCGGCATCAAGAAGCTCGACCTCAAGCGCCAGGACCTGCTGCAGTCTCTGGAAGACGGCGAAGCGCAGTGGACCGAGGACCTGGAGCTGCCGCTGATGGATCGTTCCTACAGCGCGATGATCCAGAAAATGCAGCGCGACCTGCTGTGGCAGGCGTCCCACGATCCCGCCACCGGACTCGCCAATCGCAAGAGCTTCTTCCGCTCCATCCGCCGCAACTGGCTGCGCAGCCAGGCGGCCGACAGCGGCTACGCCATCGGCGTGATCCAGTTCGACATCAGCAAGCCCACGGGCGAAACCGCCGGCGTCGAGATCCGCACGCCCATCCTGCGCGATTACGCCCGGATCATGCCCACATTGTTGCCGCCCAATGCACTGCTTGCACGCTCCGGCGAATCCGGCATCGCATTCTGGATCGAGGCAGCCGGCCAGGCTTCGGCCCAGGCGCAAACCGAAGCCCTGTTGCACGCCCTGACCGCCCATCCCCAGGAAATCAACGGCACCCGCTACCGCGTGCAGCCTGCGGCCGGCCTGGCCTGGGCGCGCGACTGCATTACCCCCGAGGTCTACTACGACAACGCCAATGCCGCCTGCGCGCGCGCGCGCGAGTCGGGCATGTCCGTCGTCCAATACGACAGCGAAGCCGACGAGAGCGGCGTGCTGGCGCTGGCCGAGTGGGCCCATGAGCTGACCGCCATCCTCGCCAACAACCAGCTCAGTCTCAACTGCCAGCCGGTAGCCGCCGCGGCCGACGCCGCGCGAACCCCGCTGTATTACGAAGTCCTGCTGCATCCCACCGCGGAAGGCGAACGCAACATCGCCACGCGCGACCTGATTGCCGTGGCCGAGCGCCTGCAACGCATCACCGAAATCGACCGCTGGGTGGTGCGTCACGTCCTGCAATGGATGCGTGCGCACAGCGACACGCTCGCCCGGATCGGCGGCCTGTCGATCAACCTGTCCGGACAATCGGTCACCAATCCGCTGTTCCTGAAATACCTGCAGGCCGAACTGACGCGCGGCGACCTCCCCGGCGACAAGCTCATCTTCGAGATCAGCGAAGCCGACGCCGTCGAGGGCCACGCCCAGACCCAATTGTTCATGCGCCAGTTGCAGCGCCACGGCTGCCGCTTCACCCTCGACGAGTTTGGCGCCGGCAACAGCTCCTACACCAGCCTGAAGAGCATGAAGCTGGATTACCTGAAGATCGACCGTGCGCTGGTGCGCGAAATCGGCACCAGCATGATCGACGAGGCCCTGGTGCGCTCCATCCTGGAAACCGGCAGTTTCCTTGAGATCAAGACGGTGGCGGGATTTGTCGAGAACGAGGAGGCGTTGGCCAAGCTGGCTGAGATGGGCGTGGATTGCGTGCAGGGGTATTTGATTGGGGAGCCGAGGCCGCTGGAGAGTCTGGCGTAACGCCACTCCTCAGCTCCGTTCGCGCTGAGCCGTGAGCGTATCTGCAATCGAAGCGCGTTGGCCCCCGCACCGTTCGCCCTGAGCCTGTCGAAGGGCTGGTCGTTGTAGTTGAGAACTTCGCAGAACCACTGACCGTTGGCCGGGGGTAGCCCGGCAGCTAGTCACTTTTCTTGTCTCGCCAAGAAAAGTAACCAAAAGAAGGCGACCCCGACATCCCCGAATTCCCGAAAATCGAGCCCACCGGACGGGCGGCGAAGAACTCGCCCCGCCTTGCTGTTTTTGATTTGGTTTTTTGTGGGCGGGGCTCAAACACCTTCGCCGCTGATCCGCCCGGCAGGCTCGATTTCCGGCGGGGCTGTGAGGGGAGGAAAGTCAGAACCAGGACGGTGATGATTGGATGGCTTGAGCGTTTGTGTTGGGACGCACATCCGGCGCAATGCCCTTCGGTTATTGCGCCCTACTCGGGCTAACGAGGTAAGCCAAGGCCATCTTCTTTAAGCATCTTTGCGTGTTCAATCTCCCAGAGCTCATCTAGGCGCCTAGAAAACGCATTGGGCTTGGCAGCTTTTTCTCCCTCTAACATGGCCAACACCACCTCATCGCTTTGCGGTTCTAGAAGGATTCTTTCTTTAACCCTTCTGTTGATTTCAGCGTAAAACTCACGCTGTATTTGCTTATGAACCACCCACTTTAGAAAGCGTTTTCTGGAATAGTGATACAGAAAGCCAAGCAGCGCCAAAGAGATGGAAACAGCAAGCACCATAGGCAACATAGTGTTCCTTCTTGTCTCAAAATCTAACGGGCTCGTGCAGCTCTCGTAGGGCGCAATAACTAAAGGGCATTGCGCCTCATGCTAGCAAGCCAGCTTTACGCTGTCCCGCCCACCGTCAACCCATCGATCCGCAACGTTGGCTGCCCCACGCCCACCGGCACGCTCTGCCCTTCCTTGCCGCAGGTGCCGACGCCGGAATCCATCTCCATGTCGTTGCCGATCATGGAGACGCGCGTCAGCGCGTCGGGGCCGTTGCCGATCAGCGTCGCGCCTTTGACCGGATAGGTGATCTTGCCGTCCTCGATCATGTAGGCCTCGGCGGCGGAGAAGACGAACTTGCCGCTGGTGATGTCGACCTGGCCGCCGCCGAAGTTGACGGCGTAGAGGCCGTTCTTCACCGAGGCGATGATTTCGTGCGGGTTCTTGTCGCCGCCGAGCATGAGGGTGTTGGTCATGCGCGGCATGGTGAGGTGCGCGTAGGATTCGCGGCGCGCATTGCCTGTGACCGGCATGCCCATCAATCTCGCGTTCATCATGTCCTGCATGTAGCCGGTGAGGATGCCGTCCTCGATCAGCACGGTGCGCTGGGTGGGATTGCCTTCGTCGTCGACGTTCAAGGAGCCGCGGCGCAGCGGGATGGTGCCGTCGTCGATGACCGTGACGCCGGGCGCCGCCACTCTTTCACCAATCCGGCCGGAAAACGCGGAGCTGCCCTTGCGGTTGAAGTCGCCTTCGAGGCCGTGGCCGATGGCTTCGTGCAGCAGGATGCCGGGCCAGCCGGCGCCGAGGACGACGGTCATGGTGCCGGCTGGTGCGGGACGCGCGTCGAGGTTGACCAGCGCCTGGTGCACGGCTTGGCGGGCATATTTCTCGAGGATGTCGTCGGTGAAATAGCTGTAGTCGAAGCGCCCGCCGCCACCGCCGCTGCCCTGCTCGCGGCGACCGTCCTGCTCGGCGATGACCTGCAGCGACAGGCGCACCAGCGGGCGCACGTCGGCCGCGAGGTGGCCGTCGGAACGGGCGACGAAGATGACCTCGTATTCGGAGGCGAGGCTCGCCATCACCTGGATCACGCGCGGGTCCATCGCGCGCGCCTTCTTTTCCAGCCGCTCCAGCAGGGCAACCTTGTCGGCGTCCTGCAGGCTTACCAGCGGATCGACGGCGTTGTACAGCAGGCGGCCGTCAGTGCGGCGCCCAATGGCGGTCTGGCGCTGTTGTCCGGCACGCGCAATCGCGCGGGTGGCATCGGCGGCGGCGCCGAGCGCGTCGAGGCTGATGTCGTCGGAATAGGCGAAGGCGGTCTTCTCGCCCGAGATCGCGCGCACGCCAACACCCTGGTCGATATTGAAGCTGCCGGATTTGACCTGGCCTTCTTCCAGGCTCCAGCCTTCGGAACGCGAGTACTGGAAATACAGGTCGGCGTAGTCGACGTCGTGCGTGAGCAGGCGGCCGAACACCGGCGCGAGCTTGTCGGCGTTGAGCCCGTTCGGTGTCAGCAGCGTGGCCTCGGCGGACTGGAACAGTTGCTCGGCGGTCTGGATGGGTACGAAGGCATCGGTTGGATTCATGATGGTGTCCTGAATTATTTGGCGACAGGCTCGCCCCCGGTCGGGGACAAGCGCTTGGCCGGCACCCGGCGTTCCACCACATCGACTTCGATTTGCTGGCACTGGATGAAACGGTGCTTGAGCGCGGGCAGACTCTTGCGCAGGCTGGCCTGGTAGGCCGGGTTGATGTTGGCGATGACGACGCCGGAACCGCGCGGCAGGCGGTCGAGCACCACGCCCCACGGGTCGACGATCATGCTGTCGCCGTGGGTTTCGCGGCCGGACAGGTGATAACCGCCCTGCGCCGGCGCGATCACATAGGCGAGGTTCTCGATCGCGCGCGCACGGATCAGGGTTTCGAAATGCGCGCGCCCGGTGGTGGCGGTGAAGGCCGACGGCACCACGATGATGTCGACGTCCGGCATGGCGCGATACAGCTCGGGGAAGCGCAGGTCGTAGCAGACCGACAGGCCGATGCGGCCGAACGGGCTGTTGATGACGACGACCTTGTCGCCCGGCTCGATCAGCTTGGCTTCCTGGTAGTGCTCGTTGCCAAGATCGAGACCGAAGAGGTGGATCTTGTCGTAGCGTGCCACCAGCTTGCCGCGCTCGTCGTAGACCAGGCAGCTGTTGCGCACCTTGTTCGCCGTGCTGGCCTCCAGCGGCACCGAACCGCCGACCAGCCAGATATGGTGTTTCTTCGCCGTGCGCGCGAGGAATGCCTGGATCGGGCCGTGGCCTTCGGCCTCGCGCACCTTCACCACATCGGCGTCCTTCATCCCCATGATGCAGAAAAACTCCGGCAGCACGATCATGCGCGCGCCCGCCTCGACTGCCAGCTCGATGAGACGTTCGGCCTCGGCCAGGTTGGCAGACACATTCGGGCCCGACGCCATCTGGATGGCCGCCACGCGCACGGTGCCCGCCTGCGGGGCCGGCTTCTTGACTTGCGCCCCACGGGAACGGGCAACAGTGGTTTTAACGGGTTTTTTTGTTGGCATGGTCGGATTCCACAATCAGGGTTCAGTCACTTGATTATCAGGTTTGGCCTTCGCTTTGGACAGCCGCTGGACATCGGGGGCCTGCCACGCGCCGGTCACCATGTATTCCTGGCTGATGACTTCCTCGATCGGATCGCGCAGCAGTTTCTGCGCAGCCAGCGCCCCCACGCCGGCCAGCGGTCCGCCGAGCAGGGCACCGGCCACGGCCACGCCTTCGGACAGCTTCGGAATCACTTTCACCCGCAACTGCACGGTTTCCTGGTTGAGGTCGGCCAGGCCGGACATGTTGACCTTGGCGGCCGGTCCGCGCATCTTGAAGTCGTCGCTGTAGACCACGCCGCGCGCAATGCGCAGCGTGGCGCCGATGTCGTCGAAGGCATAGCCTTCATTGAAGATATCACGGAAATCGAAGTTCAGCCGGCGCGGCAGCGATTGCAGGCTCAGCACGCCGAGCAGTTTCCCGGCCCCGGGATCGATCTTGAGAAACTGCCCCCCCTTGGCCTTGAAGTCGAGCTGGCCGGCCAGCGTGGCCAGCGCGAAATCCGCCGGCGAGCCTTCCCAGGTGGCATTGCCCTGGATCTGCGCGGTCCCGCGTTTGAGCGTATCGGGATAGCCGAAACGCGCCAGCAGCTTGCCCGCATCGGACACGTTCAGGCTCAGGTCGGCCCGGGTTTCGCCCGGGCCGCTGTCACGCCACAGGCCGCTCATACGGAACACACTGTCGGGATGCGTCAGTTGCAGGTTGTCGATCACCAGCCCTTGCGGCGTACCGTGCGCCGTGGCTTCCAGCCGCCCCAGCGCATGATCCTGCAACCGGAAATCCTCCACCGTCAGATCCAGTACAGGGAAGTCCGATGCCTTCATGTTGCTGCCGGTTTCCGGCCCGGCTGCCGGCAACCGGGCCGGAATGGTCAACTGCCTGAACTGCGCCGAGATCCGCGCGGGTTGATTGCCCGCCGGCCGGTAGGTCAGCACGCCATTCAAGCCGGTGCCGCTCACCTGGGCGCGCAACAAACCGCTACGGTTGCGCCCCTGCAGGCGAATATCCTGATAGCGCCGCCCCATCAGGTCGAGCGCATCGAAACTCAGGTCGATCGCCGACAACGACAAGGGTTCGCCGCCGGGCAGCAGATCCATCCAGCCCGAAATATCCAGGCCGCGTCCGTTGCCCGCCAGGCGCAGCCCTGGCTCGCCGGGCATCACGGCACGTCCGCCGAAGCGGAGTTCGCCCCGGTCGAATTGTCCTTCGGCGGTACTGCGCCAGACCGCCCCCACGATCCTGCCAAGTTGTACGTCGTGCAATTGGCCGTTGGTTTGCGGCTGGCTGGTCACCACCAGCGGCAACGGCTGTGTGGCCGCCTTGGCCAGCGGTGCCGGCAGGCTGCTGCCCAGACCCGTCAGATCGGACTCGATGCGAACGCGCTCGCCCGCCGGTTCCAGGTCGATCTGCCCACGCCAGGCTGTCTGCCCCGACACCTGATCCTTCCAGGCTGTTCCCAGCCACGATGTCAGGCCTGCTGCAGTGGCGCGTCCCTGCGCCAGGATCTGGACCTGGCCGGATCGGGTTTGCGTGTCGAGGCGCAGCGGACCGCCGAGAAACTGCGCGGTGATGTTCTTGGCGGCCAGGCTGTCGCCGGTGAAATCGATATCGCCGCGCGTCTGGTCGAGCCGCGGCAGGCCTGGCGGCAACAGCGTATCGCCCAGAAACGACAAGCGTCCAACCAGCGTCGTATCGTGGCTGCGGCGCAGCGGCACCTGCAGACTCAAGGCGAGTTTCATCGGCCCGCTGCCGTCCAGTGCGGCCGTGAAACCGTGCAGCCGCCCGCCGACCGGGCTGGTATTGGCAAAGCGGATGAAATCCTGGATCGGGCCGTTGGCCTGGCCGTCGATATGCAATTGTTCGTCGTGATGCAACAGATCCGGGATCACGGCTTTCACCGGCGCCAGGGCCACGCCGTATATCCGCGCCTGGCTCGAAGTCACTTCCATCATCCGGCCCCGAAACAGCAATCGCCCCTGGATGCCTTCGATACGCGGCCAGCCCGGCACGTAGTCGATCACCGCATCCTTCACCTGTGCGTCGACCTGGAACACGCCATCGCCCGAATCGAAGGGGAAACGCATGAGGTCGCCTTTCAGGTTCAGCTGCACGTCGTTCGAACGCCCGGCCACGACACCCCGCTTTACCCATTCGACCGTATGGTCGCCGATGTGCTTCGGCAGGTAGCGGTACACCGCCGTACCGTCGGCGCGACTCAGATGCGCCGTCAGGTCGACGAGGCCGCGCTGGCCGGGGATCAGTTCGTAGTAGCCCTTCGCCGACCCGGCCATGTCCGGATTGGAAAAGGCCATGTCGTCCAGTGTCAGGCGGCGGCCGCGCGGCGTCTTCTGCCACTTGCCGCGCACATGCAGGCTGTCGATCGCGAACGAGGGTTCGCGGAAGAGGTCGGGCAGGCCCAACGTCATTTGCTGCGAATCGATCTCGAACACGCCTGCGCGCGCATCGCCCTCGATGCGCCCACTCAGATTGGACAGGCCCGGCTGGTTGTCGACTGCGGCCACGCCGAGGCCGCTGAAACGGGCCGTCATGCTGAAATTGTCCAGCCCAGGCTGCGCGCCCGTCCAGCCGAACCGCAACAGGTCGAAGCGGCCTTGCGGCTGCAGGGCTTGCAGATGCGCGCGCAGGGCCGCATCCATCGGCAGGCTCGGCAGCAGCGATTGCCAGCCGCCCAGGCTGAAAGCCTGGGCCGTGATTTCGTGCGACGTACCGCCCCACGACAGGCCCGCATTGAACGGTGCGCCGAGGGCCGCGCCCGAGTGCGCCACGCGCAGGTTGACGAAGGCCACGCGGTACCCATCCGGACCGTGCTGCCACTGGGCCTGGCCGCGTACCTGCGCCAGCCGCACCGGCGGCAGATCGTCACCCAGCTTCGCCTCGATGTCATGCAGTTCGAGTCCGGCCGTCACGCCGGCCAGCGCACCGCGCGCCACTTCGAACTGCATGTTCAGTACGCCCCGGCCCTGCTGCGGTTGGTATGGCAGCGCCAGCCAGGCGGCAAGGCGCGAAAACGACACCCCTGCCACGTTCGCATCGACCGTCCCGTTCCAGCTCTTGAGGTCGTCCACCTGGCGCGCATGCAACTTCGCCACGATCTGCACCGGGCGCGCCAGGCTGGCCGGGGGAATGGCGCGCAATTGCAGGCGATGCGACCAGCGCACATTGGTCAGCGTGAAATCGACCGCTGTCAGGGTAAGCGGCGGCGCATCGCGCACTTCGTCTATCCAGGTGAGCGTGGCGCTGCCGGCATGGACCTGTCCCTGCCGCAGCAGCCAGCTGGAAAATCCGCTGTCCGGCGCAGCCGGGTTGATCGGGATGCCGCCGACGTAGAAATGGCCGTCGCGCGCGCGCCGCACCCCGAGCACCAGGCCTTGCAATTCGATGCGCGTGAAACGCGGCTCCAGGAACAGCAGCGAACGCCAGGCAAACGCAGCTTCCAGCTCGGGCAGATAGAGCGCCGGATGGCCCTGCTGGTCATACAGGCGCACGCCACGCAGACGGAATTCCGGACGCGCCTGCTGCCATACGCCCGACACCGCTTCCAGCGTCACGCGTTGCCCCAGCGCGCGCGACATGAGGTCGGCGACCGTATCGCGGTGCGCTGAAATGTTCGGCAATACCCAGAAAAACATCAAGGCCACCGCCGTCGCAAAGCCCGCGGCGGCCAATGCCGTCAGCGCTGCCAGCCAGCGCGAGGCGCGGCGCAGGAACAGGGACAAGGCGGGGGAAACGGTCATAAAAATACGGTTCTCGGACCCGCTGATTCTATGCGCTTAGCCGTGTTTTGCGGTGGCAATGTCCCGGTAAATTCCGGGTTTCATTCGTCCGTGAAACGATGAATCTGCCGCCGGTCGCGCTTGGTGGGCCGTCCCTTGATGGTGGCGGCCGGATTGGCCGCCAGCTTGCGGTCGTCGGCCTGCCGCTGGCGGCGCACCTGGCTGGCGGGGTCCTCCTGGTATAGCGCCTGCGCCACCGGCGCCGGCCCGCGCTGCATGGCCAGCGCCCGGACCGTCAGCGTCCAGTCGATCTCGCCGAGATGGAGATCCAGCCGGTCGCCGGGTTTGACGTCGCGCGCGGGCTTGACCCGCTCGCCGTTCAATTTCACCCGCCCGTTGTCGATCGCCTGGGTGGCCAGGCTGCGGGTCTTGAAGAAACGCGCGGCCCACAGCCATTTGTCGAGCCGCATCCTGTCGAGCGGCTCCTTCTCAGTCGGCATCGATCACTCCCGCAAATACATCGGGCTTCGCCAGCGCCCGCATGAACCAGTCGAGCGCCCGCCCGGCCTCGCCGCTGCGCCAGGCCAGGTGCAGGGTCTCGCGTGGATTGCCCCCGTCCCACTCGCAACGCACCAGACGGCCGGCCGCCACCTCACGTTCGGCCAGCCAGCGCGGCAGCGAGCCCACGCCCAGCCCGGCCTGCTGGGCAGCCAGCTTACCCGTCAGGTCGGGCATGGTCAGACGCGACTGTTGCGCCAGCCAGCCCGCGCTGCGCAGCGGCAGATTGCGCGCGGTGTCGGCGATCACCACCGCGCGATGCGCCGCGATGTCCACCTGAGTCAGCGGTTTCTTGTGGCGCGCAAGCGGATGCTGCGGCGCCACGCAGAACATGAATTCGACGCTGCCCAGCGGCCGGCTGCGAATGCCACTGCCAGCCGGCGCATCGCCGCCTGCGATCGCCAGGTCGGCACAACCGGACGCGAGGGCATCCCAACTACCGGCCAGCACCTCGTGGCGCAGCCTGATTTCGGTCGACCGGCCCTGGCGATAAAACGCATCCAGCACCGGCAGCAGCGGGGCGACGGGGAGGATGCCTTCCACCGCCAGAGTGAACTGCGGCTCCCAGCCGCCCGCCACCTGCCGCGTCTTGTTCTCCAGTGCATGGGCCGCACCCAGCAGCGCTCGCCCTTCCTCCAGCAGCAGGCGCCCCGCCGGCGTGAAGCGCGCGCGATGGCCGGAACGGTCGAACAGCAGCGCATCGAGCTCGGCCTCGATCTGCTGCACAGCGTAGGTCAGGGAGGACGGCGCCCGTCCCAGTTCTTCGGCCGCGCGGGCGAACGAACCCTTGCGGTCGATGGCGTCGAGGATGGACAGCGCCTCCAGGGTCAGCGGCATGTTCGAATAATTCGAATGAGTTGATCGAATTGTGCCGGTTTTACTCGCGGAAAACCACGCCTATAGTCACCCCATCGCCCGAACATCAATCCAACCGACA
The DNA here is from genome assembly GCA_002343685.1 of Thiobacillus denitrificans. Classification (GTDB taxonomy): domain Bacteria; phylum Pseudomonadota; class Gammaproteobacteria; order Burkholderiales; family Thiobacillaceae; genus Thiobacillus; species Thiobacillus denitrificans_A. The sequence continues at coordinate 54,770 of DDRS01000012.1, forward strand.
GGAGCGCACATCATGCTGACCGTACGCAAATCATCCGAACGCGGCCACGCCAATCATGGCTGGCTCGACAGCTTTCACACCTTCTCGTTTTCGAACTATCGCGACCCCAACTGGATGGGTTTCGGCCCGCTGCGCGTGATCAACGACGACCGCATCGCGCCGGGTGCCGGTTTCCCGACGCACAGCCACCAGGACATGGAAATCGTCACCTGGGTCCTGGCGGGCGCACTCGAACACAAGGACTCGCTCGGCAACGGCGGCGTGATCCGTCCCGGCGAATTGCAGCGCATGCGCGCCGGGCACGGCATCGCCCACAGCGAATACAACGCCTCGGCCAGCGAGCCGGTGCACCTGCTGCAGATATGGATCGAACCGGATGCCTACGGACTGGAACCAGGCTACGAACAGATCGCCTTTGCCCCCGAAAGCCTGCAGGGCCAGCTCCGCCTGATCGCCTCGAACGATGGCCGCGACGGCTCGGTGACGATCCATCAGGACGCCACCATCCAGGCGGGCCGGTTGGCGACAGGCGACCGCGTCACCCTGAACGTGGCGCCGGGGCGCCGTGCCTGGCTGCATGTCGCGACCGGCCGGGTCAAGGTCCAGGGCTATCCGCTGGAAGCCGGGGATGCAGTGGCGATCCGCTTCGAATCGGCAGTCGACATCGAGGCGCTGGAGCCCAGCGAACTGATCAGCTTCGATCTCCCCTAACCCTTTGGGGCTTCGACCCCCTGGCCGGCCCCGATACAATCACTCACTTTTTGATGCAAGGACACGTCATGCCCAAGATTCTCGCTTTCTCCGGCAGCATCCGCCGCGATTCCTGGAACCGGAAGCTCATCCGGGTTGCGGTGGACGCGACCCGTGCCGCGGGTGGCGACGTCACGCTGATCGACCTGGCCGATTACCCGCTTCCGCTCTACAACGGCGACCTCGAGGCGCGCGACGGCCTGCCCGACAATGCGCAGCGCCTGAAGGCCTTGTTCAAGGAACACGATGCCCTGCTGATCGCCAGCCCGGAATACAACAGCTCGATGCCGCCGCTGCTGAAAAACACGCTCGACTGGGTGTCGCGCGAATGGCAGGGCGAATCGGGCCTGGTGCCCTACCAGAACAAGGTCGCCGCCATCCTGGCCGCCACGCCCGGCACCTTCGGCGGCATGCGCATGCTGCCCCACCTGCGCCAGGTCCTCAATACGCTGGGCGTGCTGGTACTGCCCGGCCAGTTCTCGCTGGCCCACGCCGACACCGCATTCGACCCCGAGAACGGGGCGTTGAAATCGCCTGCTCGGCTGCACGCGCTGGTGGTGGACTTGGTAAGGACCACGACGGCGCTCGCGCGCGCGGCCGACCAGCCGTAAAAAAGCGCCCCGGAGGGCGCTGGCTTCTGCAGAGCAAAGCGTATACGGCCGGCGAGGCGCCGTTACCGTCAGCCGCCGGCAATCGGTCCGGCAGGATGGCTGGGGGCGGGCACGACGTCGGAAACCACTGCCTGGCGTGCGTGGGTAGGCGCGGCATGGCTGAATCCGGCATAGCACGAGAGGGCGGCCACCGCAGCCAGGCATAGGACGAATCCCGGCGCACTGCCAGTTCGGTAACAACGGCGATTGTCGGTGGAGCGGACGGGGAACGGGCATTGATGCGACATAGGGCCTCCTGGTTCAACACTGCACCTGAATCGGGGCAACGACGACGCCATCAATCTGAAATCTGGCAGCCCCGCTATCTTGACCCGGATGCAGACCGACCAAGACCGGAGGCTTTGCGTCCCCGCCTCGCGACGGGTTTGCCCTTGTACGACTTATCTACAGTAACGACGAAATATCGGCAGACTTTAGGGCAAGCGCCTAAAACAATTTCCCTATTTATCAGCCGGTTGAGAAAAACAGCCATCCACAGCCTGGCCTATGAACGACGAAGCCCCCTTTCGGGGGCCCGGATGGTGCAGTAAACAGCTTCCCGACAGCCTTATTGCGACAGCATCCTGTCTTTGGCCACAAAGTACTTGCGGGCAAAGGCCACGAGTTGGCCATCGCCGGGATGATCGACGGTTTCGACTCCCACAACTTTTTGCACGACGTCATGATCGTGCGCATGGATGTGCTTGATCAGTTCGAGCTTGGCGTGACCCGGGCCAACGATCAGGATTTCCGTGGCGCCGCTCAAGGCCTCCACGACATCATGGTAGTACTGCTGGTCCTCGGGCTGGCGGCTGCCACTGACCGAGCCGCGCTTGCGCTGCAGATGGCGCGGCGGGTTGACGGGGTGGATCACTGATTTCTCGACATCGTCCGGGCTGACATGCATGACACGCGCCTCGTTGTGATCGAGCCAGACAACTGCATGATAGTGCGACATAACATTCCTTTCGGGCTAATCGAATGAACAAATCCTTAATTGAAAAATAGGCCATGGCTGCGTGACTGCAACCGGCCGGTCCTGCCGACGCGGCAGGACCGGCGCCCGCCTACCTGACCGCTTCCTTCAGCTGATCCAGGATCGCCGGATTCTCCAGGGTGGAGACGTCCTGAGTGATTTCCTCGCCCTTGGCGATCGCACGCAGCAGGCGGCGCATGATCTTGCCGGAACGGGTCTTGGGCAGGTTGTCGCCGAAGCGGATTTCGTCGGGCTTGGCGATCGGGCCGATTTCCTTGCCCACCCAGTCGCGCAGTTCGGCGGCAATCTTCTTTGCCTCCTCGCCGACCGGCCGCGTGCCCTTCAACACCACATACGCCACGACCGCTTCGCCCTTGATGTCGTGCGGTCGCCCCACCACGGCGGCTTCTGCGACGCGCAGGTTGGAAACCAGCGCGGATTCGATTTCCATGGTGCCCAGACGATGCCCGGACACGTTCAGCACGTCGTCGATGCGGCCCATGATCCAGAAATAGCCGTTGGCGTCACGGTGCGCCGAGTCGCCGGCGAGATAGGTCTTGCCGCCGAGTTCCTCCGGGAAATAGGTCTTGACGAAGCGGTCCGGATCGCCCCACAGGGTACGCAGTTGCGACGGGAAGGGGCGCTGGATCACCAGGTAGCCGCCCTGCCCTTTCTCGACCGGATGGCCATGTTCGTCGGTGATCGCAGCCATGATGCCGGGCAGCGGCAGGGTGCAGGAACCCGGCTTGGTCGGCACCGCACCGGGCAGCGGCGAAATCATGTTGGCGCCGGTCTCGGTCTGCCACCAGGTGTCGACGATGGGGCAGCGGCCGCCGCCGATGACCTGGTGGTACCACATCCAGGCTTCGGGGTTGATCGGCTCGCCGACCGTTCCCAGCAGGCGCAGCGAGGACAGATCGTACTGTGCCGGCAGGTCGGAGCCGAGCTTGATCAGGCTGCGGATCGCGGTGGGCGCGGTGTAGAACGTGGTGACCTTGTGCTTCGCGACGGTCTCCCAGAAGCGCCCGGGATGCGGATAGGTGGGAATGCCCTCGAAGATGACCTCGGTCATGCCGAGCGCCAAGGGGCCGTAGGCGACATAGGTATGGCCGGTGATCCAGCCGACGTCGGCGGTACACCAGTAGACGTCGGTGTCCGGCTTGGCGTCGAACACCCACAGCATCGACAGGATGCCACCGAGCAGATAGCCGCCGGTGGAGTGCTGCACGCCCTTGGGCTTGCCGGTCGAACCGGAGGTATAGAGGATGAACAGCGGATGCTCGGCGGACACCCACACCGGCTCGCAGGTCTCGGCCTGGGTCTGGGTCAGTTCGTGCCACCACAGGTCGCGCGTGCCCCAGTTGACCGCACCGCCGGAGCGGCGGTACACGACCACGCGCTCGACGCAGGAGGTATCGCCCATCGCCAGCGCCTCGTCGACCGCGCGCTTCAGCGGCACCGCTTTGCCGCCCCGCAGCGATTCATCAGCCGTCACGATCAGCTTGGCCTTGGCGTCCTCGATGCGCTCGAACAGGCTCTTGGCGGAAAAGCCGCCGAACACCACCGAATGGATCGCGCCGATGCGCGCGCACGCCTGCATCGCCACCACGGCTTCGATGCTCATCGGCATGTAGACGATCACACGGTCGCCCTTTTCCACGCCGAGCGACTTCAGGCCGTTGGCGAACTGGCACACGCGGGCATGCAGTTCCGTGTAGGTGACTTTCGTCACGCTGCCGTCGTCGGCCTCGAAAATCAGCGCGGTCTTGCCGCCTCGGGTCGCCAGATGGCGATCGAGGCAATTGTAGGACACGTTCAGTTCGCCGTCGTCGAACCATTTGTAGAACGGTGCCTTCGACTCGTCGAGCACGTGGGTGAACGGCGTTTTCCAGGCAATGTGCTGGCGCGCCAGATCGGCCCAGAACCCTTCGTAGTCGGTTTCTGCCTGGCGACACAACGCCTCGTAGGCGGCCATGCCGGATACATTCGCCTGCTTGACGAACGCATCCGCTGGCGGGAAAACACGGGTTTCGGTCAAAATCGACTCGATGGCTGCCATACAGTCTCTCCACTGATAAAGTGTTGCGATAACCCCAGATTCTAATCCAAGCCATGAGCCATCCCGCACTTGAACGCGTTGCCCGCTGTTCACGTTATGGTCGTCGTCTACTGACGGCGCAACCGAACCTGGCAGAAACCGTGGCAGGCCAACTGGGCCAGGCCTTCGGCCGGGCGGCCATGCAGGCCTTTCTCGCCGAGCCCGCCTGTGCCGACGAGGCCGCCCTGCACCAGCGCCTTCGGCAATTGCGCCAGCGGGTATGGCTGATCGTCACCGCGCGCGATCTGGCGGGCCAGGCCGATCTCGCCGAGGTGATGGCCACCTACAGCACGCTGGCCGAGGTGTGCATTGCCGCCGCGCTCGACTTCCATCACGCCGCGCTGGCTGCACGGCACGGCGAACCGCGCGACGAAAATGGGATTCCGCAGCAGATGGTCGTAGTCGGCATGGGCAAGCTCGGCGGCGGCGAACTCAACGTGTCGTCCGACATCGACCTCATCTACCTCTATCCTGAAGAAGGCGAAACGGCGGCAGACGATCCGTCCGCCTCGATCCGTCCGCTTTCCAACCACGAATTCTTCATCCGCCTGGGGCGCAAGCTCGCCGCCGCGCTGGGGGAAAACACCGCCGACGGCTACGTCTTCCGCGTCGACCTGCGGCTGCGCCCGTGGGGCGAATCCGGCCCGTTCGCGATGGGCTACGCGATGCTTGAAGACTATCTGGTGGCACAGGGGCGGCCGTGGGAGCGTTATGCCTGGATCAAGGCGCGCCCGCTCACCGGCAGCCGCCACGACGAGTTGATGCAGATCGTGCGGCCCTTCGTGTTCCGCAAATACCTCGATTTCGGCGCCTTCGCCGCGATCCGCGACCTGCACGTGCAGATCCGCCGCGAGGTCGCGCGGCGCGAGATGGCGCACAACGTCAAGCTGGGGCCGGGCGGCATCCGCGAGATCGAATTCACCGCGCAGGTGTTCCAGCTCATCCGCGGCGGCCAGATCGCCGCATTGCAGCAGCAACCGACATTGGTCGTGCTGGACGCACTGGTGAAGACCGGTCTCATGACTGCCGACGCGCAGCAGGAACTCGCTGCCGCCTACGATTTCCTGCGCCGGCTGGAACACCGCATCCAGTACCTGGACGACGCGCAAACCCAGCTGCTGCCGGACGATGCCGAATCGCAGACCATGCTCGCCGAGGCGATGGGCTTCCCCGACTACGCCACCATGCTGGCAGCGCTCGACCGCCATCGGAATAAAGTCACGCGCCATTTCGAGCAGGTGTTCGCCGCGCCGCAGACCGACCAGAACAGCCATCCACTGACCGCCGTGTGCTGCGGCACCGCAGACGCCGACGCCACCCAGGCGCTGCTGGAAAACGCCGGCTATGACGACCCGCCGCGCGTACTGGCGACGCTCGACGCCTTGCGCCAGCATGGCGCACGTCTCCCCGAATCGACGCAGCTCCGGCTCAACGCACTGCTGCCGCCTGCGCTCGAAGTCATCGGCGGCCAGACCGACCCGACGGTCACGCTGGAGCGCTTCGTCGCGCTCATCCAGTCCGTTTCCCGGCGCGCCACCTATCTCGCGCTGCTGGCCGAATATCCCGCAGCGCTGCGCCAACTGGTACGCCTGCTGGCGGCAAGCCCATGGGCCGCACAGATGATCACGCGGCAGCCGCAACTGCTGGACGAACTGATCGCGCCGCAACACCTCATGAGTACGCCCGACTGGACGCAGCTCGCCGCCCAGCTGCACGAGGAACTGGATGCCCATCCTGGCGATACCGAGGCGCAGATGGATGCGCTGCGCCGCTTCAAGCAGGTGCAGACGCTGCACCTGCTCGCGCAGGATGTGGCGGGACGGTTGACGCTGGAAGCCCTGTCCGACCACCTCTCCTATCTTGCCGACACACTGTTGAACGAAACCCTGGCACGCTGCTGGGCCAGCCTGAAGACGCGCCACCGCGACACGCCACGCTTCGCCATCGTCGGCTACGGCAAGCTCGGCGGCAAGGAACTCGGCTACGCCTCCGACCTCGACCTGGTGTTCCTCTATGACGACACCGACGAACGCGCGCAGGAAATCTACGCGCGGCTGGCGCAGCGCATCAACACCTGGCTCGGCACGCTCACTTCGACCGGGATGCTGTATGAAACCGACCTGCGCCTGCGCCCGGACGGCGCCTCCGGCCTGCTGGTCAGCTCGACCGAGGCCTTCCGCGACTACCAGTTGCACCACGCCTGGGTGTGGGAACACCAGGCGCTGACGCGCGCCCGCTTTGTGTGCGGCGACGCGGCGATCGGCGCAAGCTTCGAGGCCCTGCGCCGCGAAGTGCTGAGCGTCTCGCGCGATGCCGCCAAACTGCGCGAGGACGTGCTGTCCATGCGCGAGAAAATGCGTGCCGGCCACGTCAACGACACCGACCTGTTCGACCTCAAGCACGACCGCGGCGGCATCGTCGACGTCGAATTCTGCGTGCAGTATCTGGTGCTGCGGCATTGCGCCGGCCACCCCGAGCTCGCCGACAATGTCGGCAATATCGCGTTGCTGCAGCGTGCGGGAACGGCCGGCCTGCTCCCGCCCGACCTTGCCCAGGCCGCCGCCGACGCCTACCGTGAATTGCGCCGCCAGCAACATGTGATCAAGCTCAGCGGGGCGGAATACGCCCGCGTGCCTCCCCAGGCACTGGAAAGCGTACGCAATGCGGTCAGCGCCTTATGGACGCAGGTCATGGATACGGCCGCCTGACATTCCTGCCATGATTATCATTTTTCCGTACCCGGAGATCGTATCTTGAACCCCAACGCCCTCGCCGCCAGGGAAGCCCTGCGCCAGTTTCGCGTGATTTTCGGCGCCGTGCGCCAGCATTTCCAGGCGGTTGAAAAAGCCTGTGGCGTCAGTGGAGCACAGATATGGGCCATGGCCGCGCTGCGCCAGACGCCCGGCATGAAGGTGTCCGAACTGGCACAGACCTTGTCGATCCATGCTTCTACTGCCAGCAACCTGCTCGACAAGATCGAGAAATCAGGATTGATCCGGCGCGAGCGTAATAGTGTGGACCAGCGCGTAGTGCGCCTGTATCTCACCGATGCCGGGGAAAAAGCGCTGGGGAAGGCGCCGCAGCCGCTGACCGGCATTCTGACGCACGCCCTGGGACAGTTGCCGGATGAAGCCTTGTCCCGCCTCAATCAGGATCTGGCGACGCTGATCGCGCACATGGGCGAAGTCAACACGCAATACGCGCAAAAGCCCTTGTCGGAACTCTGAGCCCTGGATTACGGGCTGACGTACAACCAGCCACGCCGCACCAGCGCCTTCTCGATCTCCACTCCGACGAACACCACCGATGACAGGGCCAGGCACGCGGCCAGCTCGCCCAGGCCCAGCGGCTCGGTCTTGAAGATGGGATTGAGCCAGGGCACATAGAGCACGGCCATCTGCAGGGCGAGCGTCAGCAGCAGCGCACCGGTCAGCGCCGCGTTGGACAGGACACCTTGGGTAAACAGCGATTCGCGCTCGGACCGGATCGCCAGCACATGGCCCAACTGCGACAGCGTGAGCACGGTGAATACCATGCTCTGCCAGTGCGCCGTGCCTACATGGATCGCCCACGCCTGTGTCAGCAGCGACACACCACCCATCAGCAGGCCCACCCACAGGATGTGCTGCCACATGCCATGCGCGAAGATGCTTTCCTTCGGCGGGCGCGGCGGCCGCTGCATGACGTCGCGCTCGGCGCGCTCGTTGGCGAGCGCCAGCCCCGGCAGGCCGTCGGTGACGAGGTTGATCCACAGGATGTGGATCGGCAGCAGCGGAATCGGCAGGCCGAGGAAGGGCGCGAGGAAGATGGTCCAGATCTCGCCCGAATTGCTCGTCATGGTGTATTTGACGAACTTGCGGATGTTGTCGAAGATGCGACGCCCTTCGCTCACCGCATGGACGATGGTGGCGAAGTTGTCGTCCAGCAGCGTCATGTGGGCCGCCTCACGCGCCACGTCGGTGCCGCCCTTGCCCATGGCGATGCCGATGTCGGCCTGCTTGAGCGCCGGTGCGTCATTGACGCCATCGCCGGTCATGGCGACGAACTCGCCCTTGTCCTGCAACGCCTGCACGATCTTGATCTTCTGTTCCGGATTGATGCGCGCGTAGACCCGTACCGATTCCACCTCGCGCTCGAATTCCGCCAGCGACAACTGCGCCAGCTTGCCGCCGGTGAGCGCCTTGCCACCGTCGCCGACGATGCCAAGCCTGCTTGCAATGGCGCGTGCGGTGGCCGGATGGTCGCCGGTGATCATCACCGGAATGATGCCAGCGGCCTTGCAGGCGGCCACCGCATCGGCCGCTTCCGGTCGTGGCGGGTCGATCAGGCCGGCCAGTCCGATGAAAGTGAGATCGGTTTCCAGCGTGGCCGCGTCGAGCACATCCGGCACGCGCGGCAGCCGTTTCAGGGCGAAGGCCAGTACGCGCAGGCCCTGCGCAGCCAGTTGTTCGGCTTCGTTGTGCAGCGCGCTCCGATCGAGGGCCGTCGTTCCGTTTCCACCCAGCTGATCGCCGCACAGCGCCAGCACACGCTCGGGCGCGCCCTTCACCAGCATGAGTACGGTATCGCCCTCGCGATGCAGCGTGCTCATGCGCGCACGCTCGGAATCGAAGGGGAGCTCGGCCAGTCGCGGCCAGGTTTTCCGCAACTCGCCCGGATTGAATCCAGCCGCCTGCGCGGCCTCGAGCAGCGCTGTCTCGGTGGGGTCGCCGGCCAGGGTTCCATCTGCACGGGGTACGGCATCGTTGCACAACGCCATGGCCAGCCCCAATTCATGCCATGGCGCCCGCTCGACGTCCTGCAGGCCGGGGCGGATGTCGTCGGCGGCCGATACGCAATCGACCTGCATGCGGTTTTGCGTCAGCGTGCCGGTCTTGTCGGAACAGATGTAGGTGACCGAGCCGAGCGTCTCCACCGCGGGAAGCCGGCGGATCAACGCGTTCTGCCGGGCCATGCGCGCCGCCCCCAGCGCGAGCGAAATGGTGACCACAGCCGGCAGCGCCTCCGGAATGGCGGCAACCGCCAGGCTGACGGCTGTGAGCAGCATCGTCAGCGGCGCTTCGCCGCGCAGCCAGCCGGCCACGAAGATGATGGCGCAGATCGCCAGCACCACCCATGCCAGATGCTGGCCGAAACGTGCCAGGCGTTTTTGCAGCGGCGTCTTGCCGGATTCGCCAGACAACAACGCGGCGATTTTCCCCAGTTCGGTCTGCATGCCGGTGGCCACCACCAGGCCGCGGGCGCGGCCGTAGGTGGCGATCGTGCCCCTGTACCCCAGATTGAGGCGATCGCCGAGCGGCAGCCCGGTTTCATGCAGCGGCACGAGTCGTTTGTCGACCGGCTGCGACTCGCCGGTGAGCGCGGACTCGTCGACCTTGAACGAGGCCAGTTCGGTCAGGCGCAGGTCGGCAGGCAGGATGTTGCCGGCTTCCAGTTCCACCAGATCGCCGGGCACCAGTTCCGTCGCATCAATCAGCGCGGGGCGCCCATCGCGGATCACGCGAGCCTGCGGGCTGGCCATTTTCTTCAGCGCCGCCATGGCACGTTCGGCGCGGTACTCCTGGACGAAGCCGATGATGCCGTTGAGGAATACGATGACCACGATGGCGATAGCATCCTGCGGCTCGCCGATGACGCCCGCGATCACCGCCGCGGCGATCAGCACCAGGATCATGAAATCGGTGAACTGCGACGCCAGCATGGCAAGCGGATGGCGGCGTCCGGTCTCGTGCAGGGTGTTGGGGCCTACCCGGCCAAGCCGCGATGCGGCGGCTTCGGGGGTCAATCCTGTGTCAAGGTCGCTGTCGAGATGGGCGGCGACAGCCTCGCTGTCGAGGCAATGCCAGTGCCGGACCGGTTTGCCGCGATCAGTCGCCATGTAAATAGAGGAAGAGCGTGTTCAACAGATAAATGACCAGCAGCAGCAGGCTGATCCAGCTGACTGTGCGGAATACGCGCGAAGCGGGCCGCAGCACCAGTCCGACCACGGCCAGTCCGCTCATCATCATGGCGGAGAAGGCCGAGGCGGCATGGGTGAGTGAGACATCGGCCAGCAGCGGACCTGGCAGGTAGACCAGATCGTCGATGGCGAGGATGGCGATATTGAACAGATTGCTGCCGAACAGGTTGCCGATGGCCAGGTCGACTGCGCCGATGCGGAGCGCAGCGATCGTGACCACGACTTCGGGTGCGGAGGTGACGGCCGCAACGAACAGCGTCCCCACGAAACTCTGTTCCCAGGTCATGGCCACGGCCAGATCCTTCGCGATGAACGGCAGCCAGATACCTGCTGCCACCACCGCAACCGAGGCCAGGGCATAGCCCTGCACAGCCTGCTTCAGGCGCATCTCGGGATAGCGCTCGGCGCGATCCTCGACGTACTCGCTGACCTGCGTCTGTTCATACCGATAGAGCGAGCGCATGGCCAGCAGGTATAGCAACAGGATGACCGGCGTATAGAAGCCGACATGGCCGAGGGAAGGAAAGGTTCCGGCACGGTACAGCAGCAGATTGAACCCGGCGAAACCGATCAGTGCGATGCCGTAGCCGGCGGACAGCACGTTGCCCTGCCGCGCACGGGTATAGACGGATTCCTTGCGATACAGGAAATCGAGCACCACGATGATAAGCAGGTTGAACACGCAGCTGCCCATGATGTCGCCCACGGCGATATCCGGCACCTGGGCGATCGTCACGGAAGACAGGCCGGTCACCAGTTCCGGCAGCGACGTGACCGTGGCCAGCAGGATCAGGCCCACCCACCCGCGGCTGAGTCCGCTTTTCTCGGCGATGATGTCGCCATAGCGCGAAAGCCTGACGCCCGCCACACCGATCACGGCGAGGCAGGCGAACAACGAAGCCCAGATGAATGCGATTTCCTGCATAACGTTTTGATGCAGCCTCGAATCCAGCGACACCTCGAAACGAATACACCGATTGCCTGGCGGTAACGGGCCGGGCCAATACCGGCATCCCGCATGCCGCAACATGCCTGCCACCGGATCGGCAGGACATGGGATGTCCATAGTCAAAGGGTAACATGATGGTTGCCGGCAACCGTCGATACACCGGGCATCGCCCGGCGCGCCGCGCAATATGAACTACCATTGCCGGAAAGCAAGGGCAGCTTGCGGATGGTTTGCCTCGAGATGACAACGACCAGTCCCGATGCCTTCGTGCGCACGGCCTGCTTTGCTTCCATCGCCGCACTGTTTCCGACCAAGGAGTCGCCATGACCCAGGCCCGTACCCTGCTTGCCGCCACCGACTTTTCCGCCCCTGCACGCCATGCGCTGGAACGCGCCGCACAGCTTGCGCAAACGCGTCCCGGGGCCGGCCTCACCCTCGCGCATATCGTCAGCGGATCGGCGCTCGACGCACTGCACCGCATGCTGCCCGGCGAAGCCGTCACCCTGGAAACGCAGCTGCTCGCCCAGGCAGGAAAAAGCCTGGACGAACTGGCTGCCCATCTGGCGGGACACCATACGTACAGCATCGATACCGTCGTGACACAGGGATCCGCGGCCGCCGCCCTGGTCGACCTTGTCGAGACGCGCCAGGCCGACATGCTGGTGATGGGCGCACGGGGTAAACATTTCGTGGTGGAGATGCTGCTCGGCTCCACCATCGAACGCGTCCTGCGCAAATCCCGCCGCCCGTTGCTGGCAGTCAAGCAACGCCCGCAGGCACCCTATCGGCGTATCCTCGCGCCCGTCGATTTTTCCGATCACGCCGCCGCCGCCATCCATGCTGCCCATGCCTGGCTACCTGACGCCGACATCGTGCTGCTGCATGCGTTCGAGGTGGAATGGGAAAGCACATTCCAACTCGCCGGAATCGATGACCAGCAGATTCATGAATATCGGATTCAGGCGCGCGATGCCGCGCAGAAAGCGATGGAGGCCTTCATCGGCAAGCTACGGGTGCCGGCTCGGCAGCTGACGCGTCAATTCGTGCATGGCGCCGCCACGCTATGCATACTGGAACACGAGCAGACGATGGATGCCGACCTGATCGTGATGGGCAAACATGGGCAGTCGGTGATGGAAGAACTGCTGCTCGGTAGCGTCACCCAGCACGTGCTGACGCATTCCAGCAGCGACGTGCTGATTGCAGGCCATACCGCCTAGCGAATCCACGCGTCGATCCGTTGCGCCTCAGGACGTCGCTGCCGGCACTTCCTGCAGCAGACGCAGCGGCGGCGCGCTGCCGTCCTTGTTCTGTCCGGCATACACGGTGAGATGCGGGAAGGGAATCTCGACGCCGGCGGCGTCGAACGCCTTTTTCAGGCGGTACAGGAATTCGCGCCGCACGCCCCACTGCTCCAGCGGCATCACCTTGAAGCGACAGCGGATCACGACGGCCGAATCCCCCCATTGGTCGACGCCAGCAATTTCAAGGTCGTCGACAATCTTGCCGCCCAGTTCCGGATCGGCGCGCAACCCGGTCGCCACCTCACGCATCAAGCCATAGATTTCGTCGACATCCTCGCGGTAGGCGACGCCGACATCGATCACAGCGTAGGCGAAACCGCGGCTGCGGTTGGTCACGGTATCGACGTGTCCATTCGGGATGTAATGCACGCTACCTTCGTAATCGCGCAGGCGGATATAGCGCAGGGTCATCTCCTCGACCAGTCCGCCCTTGCCGGCCACTTCCACCACGTCGCCCTGGCGTATCTGGTTTTCCAGCAACAGGAACAGGCCGGTGAAGTAATCCTTGACCAGGCTTTGCGCGCCGAAGCCGATGGCGATGCCCAGCACGCCGGCGGCGGCCAGGATGGGCGCGATCGAGATGCCGACCTCGCTCAGGACCAGCATGGCGGTGACCAGCGTGACGACCACCAGGATGATGTAGCGAAACACCTGCTCCAGCGTATTGAGCCGCTTGATCCGTTCGGGATCGTCGACATCGTGCTGCATGTGTCGCCGCAACCGCGCCACGGCCTTGCGCGCGACGCACAAGACCAGCCATGACAGCCCCAGGATGAGGAGGACATGCAGAGCGGTCACGACCAGTTCGCGCCATTCCCCCAGATAGCCGATTGCCGTGTTCAGATAATCCGTGGGCATGACATTCAATCCTTTCCTACTGCACGCGCCAGCGGGCGAAACTGCAGATGGTGGAACAGTTGCAGATAGCGACTGACCTCCCCACGTTCCAGGTTGCTGACGAATTTCCAGAAACCGTAGATGCGCGATAGCGTCATCATGCGTTCGGCATACAACTGCCAGGTGTAGCGGGCGGCCACGCGCGCCAGGGAGCCGGTTGAAATACGCTGCCAGCGCGTCGGATCGGCCGCGCACTGCTGCAGGAAATCGGCGATCGCCTCGGCGGCGGCCGCGCCCTCGTTGGGATCGATGTGGAAACCCGACACGCCGTGCTGGATGATCTCGAGCGGCCCGCCGTAGCGCGTGGCGAACACCGGCAGGCCGGAGGCCATCGCTTCGATCAGCGTGAGGCCGAAGGCCTCGAACAATGCGGGTTGGACGAACACGCCGTGCCGGTCGGCGACATGGCGGTAGAGTTCGCCGGCCAGGTTCTTGTCGAGGCGGGTGCCCAGCCAGCGCATCCGTCCATCCAGCCGGTACTGGTCCATCAGCGCATGCATGCGGGCGATCTCGGCCTTCTCCTCCTCGTCGGTCGAGGCCGCCGCATCGATGTAGCCGCCGACCACCACCAGGTTGGCGGCTTCGGCCAGGCGTTCGCAGGCGCCGAACCACTCGGTCAGACCGGTCAGGTTTTTGATGCGGTCGAGCCGCGCCATGGTGAAGATCAGGGGCTTGTCGGGATCAGCGAACTGGCCGCGATAAGGCACCCCGGGGTCGGGCGCATAGAGCAGGCGCTCGATCTCGGGCATCAGTGAATGCAGGCGTCGCGCCGTGTCGGTGTAAGGGAAATAGATGCCGGCGTCGGCGCCCGGCGACACGATGTTGAACTTGGGATCGAACAGGTCGATGCCGTTGACGACACGGTACAAGCCCGGCAGGGTATACGCGCGGTAGCTTTCGTACTGCCCGATGCTGTGCGCGGTGCCGGCGATTTCCTGGTAGGTGCTGGTGATGATGAAGTCGGCATGGTTCATGCCGATCAGATCCGCCGTGTACTGGCAGGCAAAGTGATAGGTCGCGTCGTTGGCTTCCCAGTACAGCGCCGAGTGCAGGTACTTGGTCTGCTCCAGCGCATGGGCGATGTTGCACTGGGTCACGCCGAGCCGCTCCGACAGCAGGCTGGCCACCAGGTTGCCGTCGGAATAGTTCCCGATGATGAGATCCGGGCGCCCGCCAAGCTGCGCGAGCGCCTCGCGTTCGACATGGACTGAAAAGGCTTCCAGGTAGGGCCAGATTTCGAAACGCGAAATCCATTGCCGCACGATCTCGCCGTTGGAATGATGGAAGGGCACGCGCACGATCCAGGCATGGTCCGTGCCCTGGATTTTTTCCAGCGGCATGTTGCAGGTGGTGCCGTCCGACTCGGGAATCAGTCGGGTCACGACGACGATCTTCGGATCGACCTGCACGCCCTGGATCGCCATGCGGTCGCGCATCTCGTGCTCCAGCGCGCGTACCTGGTCGAGGATGTAGACGACCTGACCGCCGGTGTCGGGGCGCCCCAGCACATTGTCCTGGCCGAAATAGCCGTGCGGCGACAAAATCAGCAGACGCGAGATCATCGGAATGCGCGCCAGAAACGCTTCCAGCGCGGTGGGCGACGGGGCCTCCAGGATGTCCACCAGCAGGCCCATGGTTTCGCTCGTCCGCGCCGCCGTGGCACCCCAGCCCGGCTCGAATCCCAGCCGGCCAAGCGCGGCCGCCAGGTCGACCCACGGCGTGTCGGGGTCGCGCGCTTCGAGCTGCTGCATGGCCTCGCGCAAGGCAGCACGCAAGGCGGCCACGTCGCCGAGGTGCGGCGCCAGCATCAGCTGCTGGCCGTCGATCGAGTGCATGCGCAGGAAATTCAGCATCCGGGCGTGCCCCACCTCGGGCCGGGTGAACATCGCGCTCGCCAGATGCCGGTTGAGATGCAGCACACCCTGCCCGATCGAACGCGTTTCCTGTAGCCGCGGCACATGGCGACCAAAGGGTTCGAAATCGATTTCCAGCACGCTGTCGCCGTCGTTCGGCGGCTTCACGAACAACTCCTTGGACGCGAGGAATTCGCTCACCGACACGCTTTCCGGCATCAGTTGCTCCTGATGCATGCGCAGGTAACGCCAGCGACCGGCCCCTTCGCGCAAGGCGAAATAGGCCCAGGGATGCTGGAACACGCCTTCCTGGAAATGGCGCACGGCCTGTTGCAGCGGCGTGCCGTCGAGCGAGCCAGCGGATTCCGTCGCCAGGGTGTCGAGCACATGGCACAGGTCGCTTTGCAGCAGCAGCACGCGGTTCTCGGCGAAACAGCGGCGCAGGAAGGCGTCCACCGGATCGCGGTGATCCGTCGTCCAGGTTTTCAATGCGTCGATCATGCCGCCTCCTGCTGTAAAGTCGGCGCCGGGTTGCAGGCGAACCCGTAATGCGCCATGCCTTCGAGAATGCCGGATGCGCTGGGCGTTTCGGCGAAATAGATCTGTTCCAGCCCGCGCAGCTTTTCCAGTTCGGGACTGTGGTTGGACACCACCACGGCCTGCGTGTCCCCGACCAGCATTTCCAGATCGTTGCCGGAGTCGCCCGCCACCAGGAAAGCGCGCAGCGGCAATCCCCATTTATAGGCCAGATAACGGATGGCCTGCCCCTTGGATGCGCGGACCGGCAGCACGTCGAGGAAGACATCGTGCGAATGGATCAGGTTGGCATGCAGCCCTGCCCGGCGTAGCAGTGCCTTGAGTTCGCGCAATGTCGGCGCCGTATCCGGGTCGGCGTTGAAGCTCAGTTTGAATTCACTTTGCTGATCGTCGGATTGCAGCGTCAGCCCTGGCAGGCCTGTGAACAGCGAAGCCACGGCATCGCGCCGCCACAGGTGCTGGATGTGGCGGCGCCAGCCGCTATCGGGGCGGATCTCGGGACCGTAATGGATTTCACTGCCGACTGCGGTGATCAGTACGTCGGGCAGCGGGACACGCGACTGCCGCAACACGTCGAGCGTACTCGGCAGATGGCGGCCGGTCGCCACGCCGAAGCCGAAGCCGCGCGGCTGTGTGCGGAGTACGCGAATCAGGGCGTCGAGACCGGCGCGGTCGCCCAGCAATGTGTTATCGATGTCGCTGACCAGCATGCGCCGCACGTAGGGCATGAGGTTGGCCGCTGGACGATGCACTTCGCGTTCGCGCCGTACCTGTTTGCGGCTACGGCGGATCACCCGGTCGACCGCCTTGAGGTATTTCTCGACATGGGCATCCCAGGTGTAGTGACGCGCCACACCGCTGATGCCACGCCGCGCATAGCGCTGCCAGGCACGGGGGTCCGACACCACGTCGAGCAGGCCGCGCGCGATGTCCGTGCTGTCGAGGGGATCGACCAGCACGCCGTTTTCGCAATGCGCAATGATGTCGGGGGGGCCGCCGTCGTGGGTGGCGACTACCGGCAGACCGCTCGCTGCCGCTTCGATCAGGGTCAGGCCGAAGGGCTCGGTCAATGCCGGGTTGACGAACACACCCCGGCGTTGTGCCGCCAACCGGTAGAGCGCAGGAATATCGTCCGGCTGATGCTGTTTGGGCAGCGCCACGCTGCCCCACAGGTCGTAGCGGTCGACGTCGAGCAGCAGATCCTTCAATACGTCCGCCTGGGCCTCATCCAGATTGCGAATGTCGTCACGGTTGCCCGCCACGATCGCGAGATTGGCGCGCGCGCGCAACTCGGGAGATTCGCCATAAGCCGCCACCAGCCGTTCCAGGTTCTTGCGCATTTCGGGACGGCAGATGGCGAGGATGAGCGGCTTCTTCGGCTGCGTGAAGAAGCGATCGACCAGCGCCGGCACATGGGGGGGGATTGGCGCACGCCCGGGCGGCGCGAAACGCGACGTATCGGTGCCGGGCGGAACCACCACGATCCGTGCCGGCTGATGGTTTTCATACAGGCCATACTGTTCGCTGCTTTCCTGCGCGGTACTGGTGACCACCAGGGCTGCGTGTTCGAGCACCTCCTCCTCGGCAGCGATACGTCGCGCAAAATTGAACTGGCGATCGATCGCCTGCGCCTTGCGGCCATGGTCGAGCAAACGCTGACGCTTGCAGCGCCCGAGCGAGTGGCCGGTATGCACCAGCGGAACACCCAGCAACTGCGACAGATGCACGCCGACGTAGCCGGCGTCGGCATAGTGGCTGTGGATGACGTCGGGCAGGCGCGGTTGCTGGCGCAGATAGCTGAGGGTGCGGTCGACCAGTTGATCGAGGTGGCTCCACAGGCTTTCCTTGCGCAGATAACGCCTCGGCCCGCAGGGCAGCCGCACCAGACGCGCGCGCTCCCCCAGCGCTTCGCTCGGCACCGCATAGTCCGGCGACACCGAGGCATCGTCGACCAGGCGCGTGACCACATCGACCTGTTCGATCCGGGGATGGCGTCCCAGCGCCCGCGCCAGCTCGACCACATAGAGCGTCTGGCCTCCGGTATCGGCGTCGCGCCCCAGTTCCAGGTCGTGTCCACGCATCAGTCCGTGCACGCTCAGCATCAGCACATAGATATCACGCACGCATCACCTCAGATTCGAGCCGCCAGTCGCGTATGAACGGGCGATAGAAATCCTGCGAGGCCGGTACCGCACCACGTATGCCGCACAAGGCGCGAGCGAAGGCATCGGCGCGCGCCAGCTGCTTGGCCAGAGGCCAGCCGCGCAACATGCCGAGCATGAACACGGCGGCAAAGCCGTCACCCGCTCCCACGGTATCGACCACTTGGCTCAGCGGCGTCCCGGCCACCGATTCGATACGCCCGGCGGCATCGCGCGTCCAGGCGCCCGCCGCGCCGCAGGTCACGACCAGCCTCTGCAGGTTGAAACCGGACATCAGCACGGCGGCCCGGGCTTGCGGCGTGGCGCCATCGATCGAAAAAAGATCGCCAATGCGGACCAGTTCGTCCTCGTTGAGCTTGGCCACGCGGGCCTGCTGCAGCGACCAGCGCAAGGTGTCGGCATCCACCCAGGGGTCGCGCAGGTTGACGTCCAGAAACGCGCACGCATCGACCGTGGCAAGCAGTTCGCGCAACGCGCGGCGCGAATCGCCCCGCTGCGACAGTGTGCCGAAGTAGACCATCTGCGGATGTAGGGACAGGCCTACCATCCGTGCCAGACTGGCGTGAATGTGGTCGTAGGCCTGGTCGGACAGGATGTCGAACGCATGGCCGCGAGCGGTCTCGGTCACCTTGACCCGCCCGGTCGGACGCGCCGGATCGCGCTGCACACCGCGCACGTCGAGACCGCGTTCGCCCATCGCCTGCAACAACTGGTCGCCCAACGCGTCCTTGCCGGCCCGGGTCACCAGTACTGGGTGCGCGCCCAGCGCGCCAAGATGACACGCCACGTTGAACGGCGCGCCGCCCAGCACGTTGCGGTCGCGAAACTGATCGACCAGGGTTTCGCCAAAGGCAATCACAGTCTGGCTGTCCTCCCGGACCGCAGCGTGGGGCGCAGTCGCTTCACTCGGCATCGTCATGATGAACACTCACATAAAACATATTGCACAATAGTTTCTATTGACACGCTGGCCAACCGAAGATTCCTCAGGCTAGATCGTGTAATCCAGTTTGAACAGCAGGGCCGTGTCGGCACTGCCCTTGCCCGCAGCGGGCACGGCATCGTAATCGAAATTCACCTGAGTTCCCAGGCTGAAACCCTTGCCCATCGGTACCCGGAACCCGGTGCGGCTCTGGTAGAGGTAATCATCCAGAGACTCCAGGCTCAACAGCAGGTCGCTGTTGTGAAACAGTGTCAGACGCCCCTGCCAGAAAGTCTGCTCGTAGCGGACGCCGACACGCGCTCCGGGGAACCGTGTGTCGGCCGCACGGACGTAATCCTCGTTCACCAGGCTCAGACCGCCTTCCAGCGACAGCTTGAGATCGTCGCGCTCGAATAGCTGACGGCCGCCCCCGACACCCAGCGTGCTGCGCAGATCGAGGCCGGCCTGCCCGTCATGATCGAAGCGGGTGTTCGCATAGTAATAGATGCGCTCGCTGGCGAAATGGTCGTATTTCATCCCCACCCGCCAGTTCGACGCAGTCTCCACGCCATCCTGCGCGGCCTCATTGAGCTCGCCGTCGAGCGTCACGCGCTGACTGACGTTGCGTGCAACCAGTTCGCCGTCCAGATGCAGGGTCTGCGCATCAGTGTTGCCGCGCGCAAGGTTGCCGCCCAAGGATGCACGCCCGCTCAACACGGTCCGGTCGCCCTGACGTGGCGGGTTGATGGCGTCGATGCGGTCGAGCGCCAACGGGGCGGTCTCGGCCAGGCTGCCGATCCGGATGCGCAATTGACGTGTGCGGCCGGCTTGCAATTGACCATCCAGTTCAGTGCCGTCGGCCAGCCGCACCCGCACCGGTGCGTCGGTTTCGAGCTGGTCCACCTGGGCCCAGGGTAATTTGAGCGTGCCAGCATAGGCGGTTTTCAACCACAAGGTTTTGGCTTCCAGGCGAACGAGGGTACCGCTCAGGCGGTCCCCATTGAGGAGCGTGACCGTGTCGGCCAGGGCAGTGGACGTGAACAGGCAACCCACCGCCACAATTTTCCAGTCGTGCTTCAACGTATTCCTTTCCCAGGCCAAATCGATGAGGACAGACGTATCGACAGAGAAAACTCGAGCCGGACACGCTGAAAGGAAAATCGGATGCGCGGTTGCCGGCTAGCCGGATCGCAGGATGATGCGCAGGTCGCCTGACACCCCTGGCCATGAACTGGATGGTGGGCGAGCCGCTTTTTTATGTTTGCACAAAATTATTTATCTGCGCAAGCCCAATTCACCCTGCGCTTGTCATGCACGTTAAGATAATCCCGCTGCGCGTCGCCCTGAGTGCCCACAACAACAAACCTGACGCCGGCTGACCCCTTACCCGACAGGACATCCCCATGGAACTCCACCAATTCTTTCTGTACCTCGCCGTCATCCTGATCGCCGCGCGGCTGTTTTCCGAGATCGCGGGACGCCACGGCATCCCGTCGGTGATCGGCGAGTTGCTGGCCGGTCTGCTGATCGGTCCGTCGCTGCTGGGATGGATTTCGCCCGACGACACCATGAAGCTGCTGGCGGAGATCGGCATCATCCTGTTGCTGTTCGAGGTCGGCATGGATACCGACCTGTTCCGTCTGGCCAAGTCCGGCATCAAGCCCATCGTGGTGGCGGTCATCGGCTTCGTCCTGCCTTTCGCGCTCGGCTATGCCGTCTGCCGCTGGGGCTTCGGCCTCGACAACCTGGTGGCACTGTTCATCGGCGGCACCCTGACCGCGACCAGCATCGGCATCACCGTGCGGGTGCTCGACGACCTCGGCAAGCGGCACACGGACGAGGCGCAGATCGTGATCGGCGCGGCGGTGCTGGACGATATCCTCGGCGTGCTCGCCCTGGCCTTCCTGTACCAGTTCGCGGAACAGCGCGAAGTCTCGCTGGCGGCCACCGGCACGGTCGCGCTCTTCATCGTGCTGTTCATGCTGCTGTCGCCGCTGGTCGCCAAGCTGGCCGGCCAGATCATCGACCATTACGACCAGCGCTCGGCCACCCCCGGCCTGCTCATCACCATGGCGCTCGCATTGATCCTGCTGTTTTCCTGGCTGGCGCATGCGGTGGGCGCACCGCTGATCATGGGCGGCTTCGCAGCAGGCATCGCGCTGTCGCAACATTTCCGTTTCGACGTGATGAGCCGGCTCGGCATGCCGGCGCTCGACCGCTGGTTCGCGCCCAGCCCGCAACTGGCGCACCGGCTGGAAGAACAGATGCGGCCGCTGATCCACACCTTCGCCCCGCTGTTCTTCGTGATGGTCGGCGTATCGCTCAACCTCAACACGGTCGACTGGGGCTCGCCCCGCGTCTGGCAGCTGGGCGGCGCCCTGATCGTGGTGGCCATCGTCGGCAAACTCGCCGCCGGCTTCTTCATCCGCGAAAGCCGTTTCCGCCAGGTGGCCATCGGCCTGTCGATGATTCCGCGCGGCGAGGTTGGCTTGATCTTCGCGCAGCTGGGGTTGAACCAGGGCATCCTCGATGCCGAGACCTATGCTGCGCTGTTGATCGTCATCGCGCTCACCACGGTTGCGCCGCCCTTCATGCTGAAGGCCTACTACGGTCGCCACGCGGGTGCAGCGGCATGAATGCGCTACCGTCCGCCCGGCACATCTGCAAAAATGCGGTCTTTACCCACGAAAGCCGCCTGCCATGACCCTGCGTGCCGTGCCTCTCCTGCCGGAACCTGTTTGCCTGAGTCCGGACACGTCCCTGCTGGAGGCCTTGCGCCTGATGCTGGACAAGGGCGTCAACCACCTGCCTGTCTGCAATGGCGGCAAATGGGCCGGGTTGGTTGACATCAACGACATCCTGGGTGAACTGCTGCCGGCCAGCGCGCGCGGCGAGCACGGCCTGAAGGACCTGCGCTTCGTCGGCGACGGAACCGCGCTGATCGCAACCCACATCAAGGAACTGGCGGCCAAGCGGGTGCTCGATGTGGAGCTGCTCGACCTGCCGACCCTGGATGAAGACACCCCGCTGCTGGAAGCCGCCCTGCTGCTGCATCGGCATGCCGCGCCGCTGCCGGTTCTGGGAACGGACGGCAGGCTCAAGGGCATGCTGTCGCGGCGCGCCCTGCTGGCGCACCTGATCGCCCAGGTCGGAATCTGACATGACACATCCCGCAATCGCCGAAGCCCTCTTCGGCTTGTCGCCCCTTGTGGTGTCGCTTGCCATCTTCGTGCTGACCTACGCCGTCATCGTCACCGAGAAGATCAACCGCTCGGTGGTCGCACTGCTCGGAGCCGGATTGATGGTGTTCGCCGGCGTGCTGAACCAGGCCGAGGCCTTCCACGGCATCGACCTCAACACCATCAGCCTGCTCACCGGCATGATGGTCATCGTCGCCATCACGCAGAAAAGCGGCGTGTTCCAGTACGTGGCGATCAAAGCCGCCAAGGTCGTGAAGGCCGACCCATGGGGCCTGCTGGTCATGCTATCGCTGGTGACCGCCGTGTTCTCCGCGCTGCTGGACAACGTCACCACCGTGCTGCTGATCGCCCCGGTGACGCTGCTGATCACCGATGCCCTGCGCATCGGTCCCTATCCCTATCTGTTCTCGGTGATCTTCGCCTCCAACATCGGCGGCACCGCGACGCTGATCGGCGACCCGCCCAACATCATGATCGGCTCGGCGGCCAAACTGACCTTCAACGACTTCCTGATCAACGTAGGGCCCGTCGCCGCCGTCGTCATGGCGCTGACGCTGATTCCCATCTACTTCATCTGGGGGCGCAAGCTGCGCGCCGCGCCGGAGGACCGCGCCCTGGTCATGACATTCAACGAACGCGAATCCATTACCGATGCGCGCCTGCTGAAGCAGGCGCTGTTCGTCATCGCGCTGGTGATCGCGGGCTTTGTGTTCGCACATGCCCTCGGGCAGGAACCGGGCACCATTGCGATGTTTGGCGCCGCACTGCTGCTGCTGCTCCGCGTCTATGACAAGAAGGCCGAAGAGCAGTCGCACGCCATCCACCACACCTTCGGCGAGGTCGAATGGATCACCATCTTCTTTTTCGTCGGCCTGTTCGTGGTGGTGGCCGGTATCGAGAAGGCAGGCGCGCTGGAACTGCTGGCGCACAAGATCGTCGAGTGGACCGGCGGCAACTTCACCGCCACCGCCTATACCATCCTGTGGGTCTCGGCCGTACTCTCCGCCGTCGTCGACAATATTCCCTTCGTCGCCACCATGATCCCGGTGATCCAGAGCATGGGCAACGTGTTCACGCCGGAGCAGATCGACATCCTGTGGTGGGCGCTGTCGCTGGGCGCCTGCCTCGGCGGCAACGGCACCCTGGTGGGGGCGTCGGCGAACCTGGTCGTCGCCGGCATGGCCGAACGTGCCGGCCAACCGGTCCGCTTCCTGCCCTTCATGCTGATGGCGTTTCCGCTCATGCTGGCGAGCATCGCGGTAAGCAGCGTGTATCTCTGGATACGCTACCTCTAGGCGCACGACGGAGTCCGGGATTACGTCTACAGTGGGAAGATGAACCCGCTTCACACTCTGTCGCGCTTCGCGCTGTGGACATGTCTAATTCTGCTGCCTTTTTCCGCCAACGCCGCCACCGTGCGAGTGTTGACAGTACAGGGCGCGATCGGACCGGCCAGCGCGGACTACCTGGTACGCGGCCTGGACAAGGCGATCGCAGACCGGGCCCAACTGGTCGTGATCGAACTGGACACGCCAGGTGGGCTGGACACCTCGATGCGCGACATCATCAAGGCCATCCTCGCCTCGCCGGTGCCTGTGGCCACCTATGTCTCGCCCCAGGGCGCGCGTGCCGCCAGCGCTGGCACCTATATCCTCTATGCCAGCCACATTGCGGCAATGGCGCCTGCCACCAACCTCGGTGCAGCGACACCGGTCGAACTGGCGCCGGCCGGCGACAAGCCCGACACAGCCAGACCTGCCGACGCGCCGCCGGGTGATGCCAGGATGCGCAAGGTGGTACATGATGCCGCGGCCTACATTCGCGGCCTGGCCGAGTTGCGCGGGCGCAATGCCGAGTGGGCCGAACGTGCCGTGCGCGAAGCGGTCAGCCTGCCAGCGTCGGAAGCGCTGAAATTGAAGGTGATCGACGTGGTGGCGACGGATCTGGACGATCTGCTGCGGCAACTGAACGGCCGCAGCGTCAAGCTGGGCGATCGGACGATCACCCTGGATACCGTCCATGCCACGGTCGAGCGCGTCATGCCCGACTGGCGCAGCCGTCTGCTGGCCGTGATCGGCGACCCCGGCATTGCCTACATCCTGATGCTGCTCGGCATCTACGGGCTGATCTACGAATTCGCCAACCCCGGCATGCTGTTTCCCGGCGTGGTCGGCGGCATCTGTCTGCTGCTCGGGCTGTTTGCGATGCAGGTCATGCCGATCAGCTATGCGGGACTGGCCCTGATGCTGCTGGGCATCGTGCTGATGATTTCGGAGGCGTTCGTGCCCAGCTTCGGCGCGCTTGGGCTGGGCGGCATCGCCGCCTTCGTCATCGGCTCGGTCATGCTGATCGACACCGACATGCCCGGCTACGGGCTGCCGTGGATGCTGATCGTTCCGGTGGCGGTGGCCAGCGCACTGTTCAGCTTCTTCGTCGCGAGCATGGCGCTGCGCGCGCGCCGGCGACCGGTGGTAACCGGCGCCGAGGAACTGGTTGGCGCCACGGGCGTCACCCTGGAGGACATCGAATACGAAGGCTGGGCACGCGTGCACAGCGAGCATTGGCGCGTGCGCAGCAAGACCCCCCTCCCACGCGGCAGCGCGATCCGCGTGCGCGCGCGACACGACCTGATCCTCGATGTCGAACCCTGGCAAGGAGAATGAGCATGTTTGAATTCAGCGGCCTCACCCTCGTATTTGTCATCATCGTGCTGATAATCGCCAGCCTGCGCATCCTGCGCGAGTATGAGCGCGGCGTGGTGTTCATGCTTGGGCGCTTCTGGAAGGTGAAGGGGCCGGGACTGGTGGTCGTCCTGCCCGGCATCCAGCAGATGGTACGGGTCGACCTGCGCACCGTGGTGTTCGATGTGCCGAGCCAGGACGTGATCTCGCGCGACAACGTCTCGGTCAAGGTCAACGCGGTGGTGTATTTCCGCGTCATCGACTCGGCCAAGGCGATCCTGCAGGTGGAGGATTTCCTGAACGCGACCAGCCAACTGGCGCAAACCACGTTGCGGGCGGTGCTGGGCAAGCACGAACTCGACGAGATGCTGTCCGAGCGCGAACGCCTGAACCGGGACATCCAGCAATTGCTGGACACGCAGACCGACGCCTGGGGCATCAAGGTCTCCAATGTCGAGATCAAGCATATCGACATCGACGAGTCGATGGTGCGTGCGATCGCCAAGCAGGCCGAGGCCGAACGCGAGCGGCGCGCCAAGGTGATCCATGCGGAAGGCGAACTGCAGGCATCGGAAAAACTGCTTGCAGCCGCGGAAATTCTCGCCACCAAACCGCAGGCCATGCAGCTGCGCTATCTGCAGACACTTTCCAACATCGCCGGCGACAGGACCAATACCATCGTCTTCCCGATGCCGGTCGAGTTGATGAACCTGCTTCAACGCGGCACGAAGCCCGGCGAATGACGCCCTTTAAAGCCCAGTCCGCTCGCGCATGGGTGGCCATCGGCCCCGCATCGCGGTATGCTCGCCTTCAACGTCCCGGCCGCACACGGGAACTCGTACCGACCTGACCGACTCAGAGTGGGTACATTGTTTCGAAATATGTAGAGGAGCTTAGATGAACCCGCAAGTCACTACCCTGGGTCGCAGCCAGTCTGCTGCAGTATCGACCACCAACAAGGTCGTCAAGAACACCTACATGCTGCTGGCGATGACGCTGGCGTTTTCCGCGGCAACCGCAGGCGCGGCGATGGCGCTGAACCTGCCGCATCCCGGCATCATCCTCACGCTGGTCGGCTACTACGGCCTGCTGTTCCTCACCACCAAGTTCCGCGACAGCGGACTCGGCATTGCCTTCGTGTTTGGCCTCACCGGCTTCATGGGTTACACGCTCGGCCCCATTCTCAACGCCTATCTGGCCATGCCGAATGGCTCACAGGTGGTGATGATGGCCATGGGCGGCACCGCGGCAATCTTCCTTGCCCTGTCGGCCTACGTGATGACCACTCGCAAGGACTTCAGCTTCATGGGCGGCTTCCTCATGGTCGGCATCCTGGTTGCCTTCCTCGCTGGCTTGGGGGCGATCTTCTTCCACATGCCCGGCCTGTCGCTGGCAGTGTCTGCGATGTTCGTGCTGCTGATGTCCGGCCTCATCCTGTATGAGACCAGCAACATCATCCACGGCGGCGAAACCAACTACATCATGGCAACCGTCACGCTGTTCGTCGCCATCTTCAACCTTTTCACCAGCCTGCTGAGCCTACTGGGCTTCGCCAACAACGACTGAACGTGAACGGCTTCGCAAAAACGGCACCTGTTACGGTGCCGTTTTTCATTGACACCCACTGCCATCTCGATGCGGCCGAATTCGACGCCGATCGCGACGCCGAGTATGCGCGCGCCGTTGCTGCCGGGGTCGGCATCCAGGTCGTTCCGGCCGTCAGCCGCGACAACTTCGCCGCAGTGGACGCCGTCAGCGCGCGCTATCCTGGCTGCCTGCCGGCATGGGGGCTGCATCCCATGTACATCGGCGTCCACCGCCCGGAACACCTGGCTGATCTGTGTACGCAAATCGAGGCACGGCGCCCGGTGGCAATCGGCGAAATCGGGCTCGATTTATTTGTCAGGGGCCTCGACTATGCGACGCAGGAATTCTTCTATATCGAACAGCTGAAAATCGCACGCGACTACGACCTGCCCGTGCTGCTGCACTGCCGCAAGGCCAACGACGAACTGCTGAAGCACTTGCGCAGGATCAAAGTACGCGGCGGCATCGCCCACGCCTTCAACGGCAGTCCGCAGCAGGCGGACGAATTCATCAAGCTGGGGTTCAAACTCGGCTTCGGCGGCGCCTTCACCTGGCCTCGCGCCAACAACCTGCGGCGACTGGCGGTCAACCTGCCGCTCGACGCCATCGTGCTGGAAACCGACAGTCCCGACATCCCGCCGGCATGGATCGGACGCGGACGCAACGCGCCTGGCGAGCTGCCGCGCATCGCGCAAACTCTGGCCGAACTGCGCGGGCTGGATATCGAGACGGTGGCCCGAGCCACCACCCGCAACGCACGGACGCTCTTCGGCCTGGAGGAAGACCCGGTTTAGGCCCGCCGGGCAGCCAGCCTGATTTCGCTCGACAGTGTAGTCAGCACGATCTGGTTCTTGCCGTCCTTCTTGGCCGCATACATATTGAGGTCGGCCTCGTGAAGGATCCGTTCGGCACCCAGGCGGTCCGCATCCAAGCCGCTCGCCACCACCATCCCGACAGAGGCGGTCACATGGACCGGATTGCCGTCGACCGTCTCGATGGAGGCGATGGATTGCCGGATTCTCTCCGCGATCCTGCGGGCCCGCTTGCCGGAATCATGGACCCGCAGCAGTACGACGAATTCATCTCCGCCCAGGCGGGCCAGAACGTCCTCGCCCCGCAGCACGGCGTTCGCGCAGTTGGCCGCTTCCTTGAGCAGCATGTCGCCCTGCGCATGCCCGAGCCTGTCGTTGACCTGCTTGAATCCGTCCAGATCGAAGTAGAGCACGGCGATGGCCGAGCCCGTACGCCGGGCGTGGGCGCTTGCCTTCTCGAATTCATCGAACAGTGCTGCACGGTTGGGCAAGCCGGTCAGGCCATCCTTCAGGGCCATCCTCTCCATGTGGTCGGCGTATTGGGCAAGTCTGGCCTGGCCGTCGTGAAAACCGCGGATCAGACTCGCCACATAGGCCGGGATCGCCGCATTGAGCAATACCAGGCTGATGATCCAGATGGGACGCTGGCTCCAGTAGTCCGACACCACGCTCAGGACGATCAGTCCGGTGGTGGCGAGAGTGGCGGACAGGGCCATCCATTTCACGCCGAAGCGGATTCCGTTGCCCAGGGATATCCAGAGATTCAAGAAGACGATGACCGTCCCCAACTCCCGGGTAAGCAGCATTCCGATGAAGCAGCCCAGCTGGTCCATCACGATCGCCGCGACCCGCCGCTGCGGATAGACCCCGGGGTAACGTTTTACATGGGCCCAATGCGCCAGCGCGAAGGCGTAGAACACGCACAAGCCTGCCAAGCCAGTATTGGCCTCAGTACTGCGTGCCTGCATATACCAGAACAGGTACCAGCCGATCAGGATGGGGAGCGCGACGAATACCCGGATGTGGCATTGCGCCAATTCGAGGTGGGCGGAGGGTGAAGCGTCGTCGACCTTATTCATACCGGTAGGCTTGGGTATGCCTTGGGTCCGTTGTAGCCCAAACAATCGGTTGTTCGCCTGGCCGGAACATCATCTGGAAAGCGTCACGCGCATATGCAGTTCATATTGAGACAACGGTATCGGTCCGGGACACGCAAACTTTAAGTGGCGGGGTGTCCGAGGCTGGCCAGGGCGTTTCCTGCCGGCCTCCGCAACCTGACGCCGCAGACCCGCAGAAAATCGTTAGCTGGCGTAGCCGAATTCGCCGACCCACTGGCCCCGCCGGTAGTCGATCGCCAGCCAGTTGGGCACGTAGGGTCGTGGATTTTCGAGCGGGAACCGCTCGGATGGGGGCGCAGCGCCGCCCTCGGCCACGCTGCAGCGCCGAGTCATGATGGGCTTGAAGCGTACTGAGAGGCGATCGTTGACGGGGGTGGACTGCTCCGGCGATTCGCCAAAGTACACGCGCTTGCGCAGCAGACAGGAAAACAGCAGCTCCATCTCGGCCACCAGCGGCCGGTCGCGCCGTGCGAGCGCCTTTTGCGCCGCCGCGGTGAGACGGATCTCCAGCGATTTGTCATGCAGGGTAATGTTCATGGCAAGACTCCTGTGGGCATGGTCCGTACCGATCGTTAACGGCCATACCCGGGTCTTGCTGTAGTCCGGGCGGCAGGCCCGGCTCGTCAGCTCAGAAGTCGCGCTCGACCTTGAAGCCGTTGATGAGGATGTCGCCCGCCACCCTATGCAGAATACTCATGACAGACTCCTGGTGCGGTTAGATCCAACGCCTGACGCGGGTTGTGTAGTCCCGGTAGGCATCGCCGAATTTCGCTTCGAGATGGGCTTCTTCGTGCCGGATCACGCCGAAACGAATCGTGATCCAGATCAGGGGCGCGAACACGAGCGGCCAGACTGTGCCCAGCAGAAGCGACACGCCGGCCAGGATGAACCAGTCGCCCAGATAGATCGGATTGCGGCTGTAACGGAACGGCCCGCCCGTGCACAAGGCCGATGCCCCGCCATAGGGGTTGACCGTGGTGCGGTGCCGCGAAAAGGTCCAAAGCGTCCACACGAACAATGCCAGCCCCAGGCCGACCGCAAGCCAGCCCAACGGGTGCGTCGCGACGCCCAGGTCCAGTGGCAGCGAAAGTTGGTGGCGATCCAGCCACCAGCCGCCCAGCACGGCGACCGCATAGGGTGCGGGCGGCAGGATCAGGGTACGTGGGCGCAATGCGGGGTTCCGATTAGCCATCAGGTAAGTGTAGCCGCTATGGGTGGCGCCCATTTCAGGTCGAGTTTCATCGTCTAGTCCTCACCAAGATTTTTGTACCCGGACGTCAGCATTTCAGCGTATCCAGATAGCGGCCGAGCTGCGCGAGGCGGCCGCGAAACGCCGTGACAATGAAGAAGGCCATGGCTTCGCGCGGGGCGTCCTGCTATCCGGCCGGGCGTTTCGTCGGCACAACGGACCGGCTGTCAGCAGGGCCATCCACAGTAAACGGCAGGCCGTGTGCCGAACGGCCCCCGTCATCGCTCAACGCAACTCCCGCTGCGCGACGGCGCGCAGGAACTCGTTGCGTTCCTGATCACTGTTGCGGAAGCTGCCGCTGAAGGCCTGCGTGACGACGCGCTCATCGCCGCGCCGGTCTTCGCCCAGCAACAGACACAGCTGCTCGGCCTCGACGATGCACGCCGCGCCCTGGGCCCGGCCATGCGTCACCAGCGCTTCGGCGATGTCGCGCGTCATCCATTCCTGGTAGGTGAAGCGATGGCCGATGGCGTCGACCATGCGTGCGATGCGGCCGAAGCCGTGCAGCCGTCCGCCCGGGATATAGGCCACGTGCGCAATCCCGCGAAACGGCACCAGATGATGCGGGCATACGCCGTGCACCGCGATGCCGCGCACCACCACCATGTCGTCGCGTTCGTCGGCAAAGCCCTCGCCCAGCGCCTCGGCAGGCGAAATCGCGTAACCGCCCAGCAGGCGTTTCTGCCACAATTCGCGTACCCGTTCGGCAGTGCGCCCGGTGTGCACCGAATCCGGCGCCACGCCGCAGGCGACGAGCATGTCGTTCACCGCACGCTCGAACGCCGCCGGGTCGAATGCCCCAACCTGCGGAATGCCGAGGCTGCCGCTGCCATGGGGCGCGTGACAGTCCTCGTGGTCGCAGGCGTCAGTCATTGTTGAGGGTGGCCCGCAGGAACTCAAGCGTCCGCGTCCAGGAATCCTTGTCCGCCGCCGGATCGTATTTCAACGGCAGGCCGAACTGCGCGGCATAGCTGTCTGCCTCGCGATTGGTGAAGGTATGCTTGGCACCCGGATAGCTCACTACCATGTAGTCGGCCTTGGCGTTGTCCATTTCCGCCCTGAACGCCTCGACCTGCTCGGGCGGTACGAGAGGATCGGCCTCGCCGGTGAAGATGCGCAGTTTGGTCTTGATGCTGCCCGGCTTCACCGATACGTCGGTCGCCAGGATGCCGTGATAGGTGATCGCCGCTTTCAGGGGTTCGCCGACCCGCACCATGTTGAGTACCACGCCTCCGCCGAAGCAGTAGCCCAGCGCGGCGATCTCGCCTTTCTTCACATTGGACTGTTTGGAGAGGAAGTGTTCCGCCGCCTGGAAACGGCTCAGAGCCAGTGGCGGATTCTTGTTGACGTTACCGGCCAGCGCACCGGCATCCTGTGGATTGTCGGCGACCTGGCCATTGCCATACATGTCGACGACCAGCGCCACATACCCTTCGGTCGCAAGCATGCGTGCCCGCTTGCGCGCGTAATCGTTTGCACCCCACCATTCCGGCACCACCAACACGCCGGCACGCTTGGCCTTGACGGCATCGTCATACGCCAGGAAGCCTTTCATGACGGTGTCGCCCGCCTTGTAGCTGACATCCTTGCCGATCACGGCAGCAAGGGCGGATGAAGTAAAAAACAACAATGACAGGGCAAGTGCGGTTTTCATCGGGCGTCTCCAGTTTGATCGATCGCGCGAGGCGACCGGGTTGTGCGGCCCAAAAGCATACCCTGCACAGCGCGGCAATAACAACCGCGCCGGGGTAG
Organism: Thiobacillus denitrificans; assembly: GCA_002343685.1. Taxonomy (GTDB): domain Bacteria; phylum Pseudomonadota; class Gammaproteobacteria; order Burkholderiales; family Thiobacillaceae; genus Thiobacillus; species Thiobacillus denitrificans_A. The sequence goes on from DDRS01000012.1 coordinate 86,226, forward strand.
ATGCCTTGTGCCGGCTGTCGAAGGCACAGACATGGCGGTAAACTCGTGTCCTCTCTCCGACCCTGCCACCATGACCGACTCCATCCGCCTCGCCAAACGTGTCGCCGAACTGCGCGGCTGCTCGCGCCGCGAAGCCGAACTCTTCATTACCGGCGGCTGGGTGCGGGTGGACGGCGTGGTGGTCGAGGAACCGCAGTTCCGCGTCGCCGAACAGCGCATCGAGATCGATCCCAGAGCCGATCTCACGCAGACCGAACCCGTCACGCTGCTGCTGCACCAACCGTCCGGCCATCACGCGGCGACAGGCGACCCGCCCGCGGCGCATCTGCTCACGCCCGCCACCTTGTGGGCCGAGGACACCTCCGGTATCCGGCCGCTGAAAAAACATTTCGCCCAACTGACTCTGTGCGCGCCACTGGAGACGGACGCCAGCGGCCTCGTCGTCTTCACACAGGACTGGCGCATCGTACGCAAGCTGACCGCCGATGCCGCCAACGTGGAACACGAAGTCATCGTCGAAGTCGCCGGCGAGCTGGCCCCCGACGGGCTCAAGCGGTTGAACCGGGGCATCCCTTTCAACGGCCGCACGCCCTCCGCGATCAAGGTCAGCTGGCAAAGTGAAACCCGCTTGCGGGTCGCACTGAAAGGCACTCTGCCGGGGCAGATTGCCCATATGTGCGAAACCGCCGGTCTCAAGGTACTGTCGATGAAACGCATCCGCCTCGGCCGCATCCCGTTGGGAAAGCTGCCGCCCGGGCAATGGCGTTATTTACGGGACGATGAGCGGTTCTGAACAGCGAAGGCATGGCCTGCCCGCTCAGAGACAGGCATGGCGGCGGTATTCCGGCCGTTGCCCGGACGTTACCGGCGGGCCCGAAAAGCGACCGGGAGGCCCTGGAGGAATGCAAGTCGGCCCGGGTAGGCTAATCTCATTGATAGTGCAGTCACAAATGTGCCACAAGACAGTTCTCAGAAGGTTCGACGCATGGCACTGAGCAAAGACGTAGACGTCCCTGATGCCCCCCATGCCGGCCTCCGCCTCTTCAATCAGGACGACGCGGAGGCCCTGATCCGCTTCCAGGGTTCCATTCTCAAGGAAGTGGCGCTTGGGGTCGACGACAGGGAGATTTGCAACCGGATTTGTCACCTGGGCGAAGGCATGGTGCCGGGTTCCATCGCCACCATCATGCTGCTTGACGAGAAAGGGGTGCTCAATGTCCATGCCGCGCCCAGTGCGACTCCGCAAATTGCTGCCCGTCTCGACGGCCTGCGCCCCGGCCCTGAATCCGGTTCCTGCGGCAATGCCATCTATCGGCAGGAACCCGTCTACGTGGAAGACACGCTAAGCGATCCGAGATGGAAAGGGCTGAAACCGCTGGCCGAGGAATTCAATCTGCAATCCTGCTGGTCGATCCCGATTTTTTCCAAGGGGCGACAAGCCGTGGGCACCTTCGCTCTAAGTGGCTTCGAAACCCGGATGCCCACCCCATTCCAGCAGCGGTTGATGGAAATTGCCGCATCCATCGTCGGCATCGTGCTCGAACGCAGGCAGCAGACCGATGCCTTGAAACGAAGCGAAGAGCAATTCAGGCTTCTGTTCGAAGCGGGAACAGACTCCAAGATGCTGCTATCCAAAGGCGGCCGGATCCTCGACCTCAACCACATCGCGCACCGGCGCCTGGGGTATGCCAAGGAGGACATGCTGGGGCGGCGGGCGGCCGAATTCGTCACCCCGGAACACGCAGACCAGATCGCGGAGCGGCTGGCGCGCGTAAAGCGCGAAGGGCATGCCACATATGAGTCGGCCCAGATGCACAAGAACGGTTCGATCATCCACGTGGAGATCAGCACGATCATCATCGAACTGGATGGCAAGGAGACTTATTACAGCATCCTGCGTGACATCACCGAACGCAAACGGGCGGTGCAGGCACTGCATGAAAGCGAACAACGATTCCGCGACCTGGTGGAAACCACTGTGGACTGGATATGGGAAACCGACGCCAATTTTCACTACACCTATGTCAGCCCCAGGGTCCGCGAGCTTTTTGGCTACAGCCCGGAGGAGCTGATCGGAAAAACGCCGTTCGACCTGATGCCCATGGAAGAAGCGCGGAGCCAGAGCGAGCGCATCTTGTCATTTGCCGGGCAACGCGCGCCGCTCGATCAGGTCGAGACCCAGCGGGTCCATCGCGACGGGCATATCGTGATTGTCGAGACGAGTGCACTGCCTCTCACGGATGCGTCCGGAAACCTGGTCGGCTATCGCGGCGTGTCGCGCGACATCACCCGGCGAAAGGAGATGGAGCGCGCGCTGAGGGAAAACGAGGCGCACATCCGGGACATCCTGGAACACGCCCCGATAGGTCTGGCAACCGTCTCCCTGGAAGGGCATTTCCTGGAGGTCAATCAATCGCTTTGCAAGATTGTCGGCTATGAAAAGGATGAGCTCGAAAAGCTGACGTTCCAGAAAATCACCCATCCTGAGGACATCGGACCCGACCTCGACAATACGAGGCGACTGCTTGCAGGCGACATTCCGTTCTACAAGATGGAAAAACGCTACATCCGGAAGAACGGCGACAGCGTGTGGGTCCAGCTCACGGGCTCGCTGCTGCATGATGCCGAAGGCGAGCCCCTGCACTTCATCGCGCAAGTCGAGGACATCTCGGAACGCAAGCAATCCGAGCAACGCCTGAGACAGGCGCTGGAACTGACCGACGGCGTCATTCATGCCATTCCGGACCTGTTGTTTGAAGTCGATCAGGACGGCCGCTACCTCAACATATGGGCGCAAACGCCGGAACTGCTCGCTGCTCCCAAGGAGGTACTGCTTGGCAAGACGCTCACCGAGCTGCTCCCGCCCGATTCAGCCAGGGTGGCAATGGACTCGATTCGGGAAGCGGATGACAGGGGCCGTTCTTTCGGCAAGGTCATGCCGCTCGATCTGCCGCAAGGCATGAAATGGTTCGAGCTTTCCGTCGCGAAAAAGCAGGGCGACAGCCCTGCCGACCGGCGCTTCATCGTCTTGTCCCGGGACATCTCCGAACGCATGAGGATCCAGGAGCAACTGCAACAGCTGGCCTATTACGACACGCTGACGAATCTTCCCAACCGCCGGTTTCTGCTCGAGAAACTCGACTGGGCGCTCATCCAGGCGAAACGCTACGGCAGATCGCTTGCGGTGATGTTCCTGGATCTCGACCGGTTCAAGCAGGTCAACGACAACCTGGGCCACGACATTGGGGATCAGTTGCTCAAGGTGGTGGCCGCAAGGCTGAGCAACTGCGTGCGGAAGGGAGATATCGTATCGCGTCAGGGTGGAGATGAATTCATCATCGTCCTGACCGAAATCCACCGCCCCGAAGACGCCACCCGGGTGGCCGAGAAGATCATCGAATCCTTTCGCATCCCGGCCGAAATCGGCGCCCACCGGATTGCCATCGAGACGAGCATCGGCATCGCCATCCATCCCGTCAACGGCGAAGACGACGCCCGCGACCTGATGAAACGCGCCGACACGGCGATGTACGCGGTCAAGGAATCCGGCCGCAACGGTTATCAACTCGCCGGCGCCTGACTCATAAGGGAAAGCCCGCCGCTACCCCACCAGAAACAACGCCAGCAAATCGTTCAGGAACCGCTGCCCCTGCAAGGTCGGCTTGAGGCAGCTTGCATCGGTTTCCAGCAACCCGCGGCCCCGCGCATGTTCGAGGGCTGCCGCACAGACGATCAGCGGCAGCCCGGTACGCGCCTCGAACAGTGCGGCGGGCACACCCTCGTTGAGGCGCAGTGCGTTCATCATGAACTCGAACGGCAGGTCATCGCGCGTAAGCGTGCGAGCGTCGGCAATATGGGTACCCGCCTTGATGGCGTTCAGGTATTGCTGCGGATGCTTGGTACGCATCTGGCGAATGATGCGGTCGTGGAACGACAGCTTGCTGTGCGCACCGGCCCCGATACCCAGGTAATCACCGAACTGCCAGTAGTTCAGGTTGTGGCGACTGGCATGATGCGGCCGCGTATAAGCCGAGGTTTCGTAATGTTGCATGCCGGCTTCATTCAGCCTGGATTCGATAGCCATCTGCATGTCGGCGGCGAGATCGTCGTCGGGCAAGTTGGGCGGTGCGGCATGGCCGAACGGCGTGTTGGGTTCGAGTGTGAGGTGGTAGGCCGACAGGTGCGGCGGCTCGAAACTGAGCGCGGTATCGATGTCGGCCAGCGCCTCGGCCAGCGTCTGCCCCGGCAGGGCGAACATCAGGTCGAGATTGAAGGTGTCGAAATGCGTGGCGGCGAGTTCGGCCGCGCGGCGCGCTTCGCTGTCATCGTGAATGCGCCCGAGCGCCCGCAGATGACGCGGGTTGAAGCTCTGGATGCCGAGCGAGACGCGCGTCACGCCCGCTTCGCGGAAACCGGCGAACTTGTCGGCCTCCACCGTGCCGGGGTTGGCTTCCAAGGTGATTTCCGCACCGGGCATCAATTGCGTCAGGGTGCGTACGCCGGTGAGGATACGGTCGATCCCCTCCGCAGAAAACAGACTGGGGGTGCCGCCGCCGAAGAACACCGTGTGGATTTTTCGCCCCCAGATGTCGGGCAGAGCGCGTTCGAGGTCGAGCAGCAACGCGTCGATGTAGGCGGCTTCCGGAAGGGTCTGCGCGGCGTGCGAGTTGAAGTCGCAATACGGGCACTTCTTCACGCACCACGGCAGGTGGATGTAGAGCGACAGCGGCAGCTGGGTTGTCAGGCCGCCGTTGAATAAGCGGATGACGGTTTCAGCCAAGCCGTTTCAGCTTGTCGGCCAGTTCGCGCAAGGCCTGGCCGCGATGCGAAATGGCGTTTTTCTCGTCTTCGCCGAGTTCGGCACCGGTTTTCCCAAACTGGGGCAGCAGGAAATACGGGTCGTAGCCGAAGCCATTTTCGCCACGCGGCGTGTCGATGATCTCGCCGTGCCAGCGCCCCTCGGCAATGAGCGGCTCGGGGTCGTCGGCATAACGAACCAGCACCATCACGCAATAGTAGTGGGCGCAGCGGTTGGGCTGCCCCTGCAGGGCGGCGATGAGCTTTTCGTTGTTGCGCGCGTCGGACTTCGGCTCGCCGGCATAGCGTGCGGAATACACACCGGGCGCACCGTTCAGCGCTTCGACACAGATGCCCGAATCGTCTGCCAGCGCCGGCAGGCCGGTGTGTGCGCTGGCATGGCGCGCCTTGGCCAGACAGTTTTCAATAAACGTGACGTGCGGCTCAGGACATTCGGGGACGCCAAAATCGGACTGCGGCGCCGCTTCGATTGCGAGCGGTTCGAGGATGCGCGCAATTTCGCGCAGCTTGCCCGGATTGCCCGAGGCGATGACCAGTTTCTTCATGATGCCAACACCTTCTGCTGGGCTACGGTGATCTGGCCGATGCCCGCGGTGGCGAGATCGAGCAATGCCTCCAGCGTGGTACGGGAGAACGGCGCGCCCTCGGCCGTGCCCTGCACTTCGACGATGCCGCCGCTGCCGGTCATCACTACGTTCATATCGGTGTCGCAGCCGGAGTCTTCGAGATAATCCAGGTCGAGCACCGGCTGGCCCCGGTAGACGCCGACCGAGACGGCGGCAATGCTGTCGGTCAGCGGAGTCTCGGCCAGTTTGCCGTCAGCGAGCAGGCCGGCGATAGCGTCGGCCACTGCCACATAAGCGCCGCAAATGCTGGCGCAGCGGGTACTACCGTCGGCCTGCAGCACGTCGCAGTCGATGTGCAGGGTGCGCTCGCCGAGTTTTTTCAGGTCGACCACCGCACGCAGACTGCGTCCGATCAGGCGCTGGATTTCCTGGGTGCGGCCAGACTGTTTGCCGCGCGCAGCCTCACGGTCGGTGCGGGTGTGGGTGGAACGCGGCAGCATGCCGTATTCGGCCGTCACCCAGCCTTCGCCGCAGCCCTTCTTGTGCGGCGGAATCTTGTCGAGCACGCTGGCGGTGCACAGCACGCGAGTATCGCCCATGGCGACCAGCACCGAGCCTTCGGCGTGTTTGGTGAACTTGCGGGTGAACGAAAGCGTGCGCAGCGTATCGGGCGCGCGTCCGCTGGGACGGGTCGGATCGGACATGGTGGCCAGTTCAAAATGGAAAACGCGATTTTACCGCGTCAAGCCTGCCGGGCGTGTTGCCGGTGCCGGCCTGCCACCGCAGTGATTGCTTATTTGGCGGAGATTTTCTGGATGGCCTGCTGGATTTCGGCGATGGCACGTTCGATCTCGTCGTCCGACACGGCCGGCGTGCCATGCAGCGGACGCATCGCGTTGATCTGGGTGGTGACACCGCCGTCCGGCAGCGCCAGGGTGGAAATGGAATCCTTGCTCGGCATGCGCGCCTCGCCCCAGGTCATGGCAATGAGACTGAGATTGTCGCCGTGCTCGCCGCCGCGAAATTCGGCGTGATCCATCAGGTGGCGCACCGCGTCTTCCAGCGTGTAGGCATGCAGCAGGGCCGACACTTCCGGGATGTTGATCATGCCCCAGATGCCGTCGGTGCACAGCAGCATGGTGTCGGCGTCGTGCAACGGAATCGGTGCGCTGCACTCCATCTGCGGCGTCATGTAGCCGCCCAGGCAGTTGGACACCTTGTTGCGTTCCGGATGGTGGCCCGCCTCTTCCTCGCTGATGATGCCGTCGCGCACCAGCTGGGCGACGGCCGTGTGGTCCTCGGTGCGCGCGATCAGGCTGCCGTCGCTGAACAGATACAGGCGCGAATCGCCCACGTGCGCCCAATAGGCCATGTTGTCCTGCACCACGGCGGCGACGACCGTGGTGTGAGGAATTTCCAGCAGATCCTGCTCGACCGCGTAATCGTTGATGGCGAAATGCGCACGCGTCGTGGTGTCGGCCAGGAACGCCATGGGGTCGTCCAGGCGCGGCTTGGCCATTTTCTGGAACTGGTCGGTCAGCGTCTGCACCGCGATCTGCGCGGCGATCTCGCCGTGCATGTGGCCGCCCATGCCGTCGGCCACCACCATCAGCAGGGCCTCGCGGCTGTAGGAATAGGCGACCCGGTCCTGGTTGTTCTTGCGCCCGCCCTGACGCGACGCCTGGTAAATGGTGAATTTCATCTCAACCTGAAAACCTCAGTTGGGCGCGCCCGATGGTGCGTCCGGGCGGGTGGCTGCCGCGAAGCAAGGAGGCGGCAGGCTCATGCCTGCAACGACGAGCGACAAAGGCAGGCGCTCGACCGGGCGTGTCATCGGGTGCGTAGCGGGCTCAGCCGGTCGGGGGGGGTAATCGAAGGCGAAAGAATCAATATCCATGCAACATTTCGTAGGGTTAAAGCGGTCAACTGAAGTTTCCAGGTTCAATACTTTAGAACAATTCGCGGTTCAGTGAACGCTTGATGCTGGAAAGCAACGAAGACCGCGGCGGCGTCATGGCGCTGCGGTCCATCAGCACTTTCTGCAGGCTGAACACGCTTTGCGGGCGCTCCATGTAGTTGAGCTTGAGGCACTGATCGACGGTTTCCAGCAACTGGTCGGAATAGGCGCCGCGCCAGTTCACCGTCGCCGGCACCAGCTTGTCGTTGAGCAGCCGCGCCTCGGCCGCCTGCGGCGGATAGCCGGCCAGGCATGCATACAGGCTGGCGCCGACGCTGTAGATATCGGTCCACGGTCCCAGCCGCTCGCGGTTGTGGTACTGCTCGGGGGCGGCGAAGCCCGGCGTGTACATCGGCTGCAGCTTGCTCTCCTCCTGGGTCAGCGTCTGTCGCGCCGCGCCGAAGTCGATCAGTACCGGCGAGCCGTCCAGACGGATGTAGAGATTGGAGGGTTTGATGTCGAGATGCAGCAATTTATGCGTATGTACCTCGCGCAGGCCGTTCAGCAACTGCGCGAACACGCGGCGGATGAAGCTTTCGCGGATGGAACCGCGATTGGCCTGGATGTGCTGCTGCAAGGTCTTGCCGCGCTCGAAGCGCATCACCATGTATACGGTGTCGTTGGCACGGAAGAAGTTGATCACGCGCACGACATTGGGGTGGTCGATCAGCGCCAGCGCCCGGCCTTCCTCGAAGAAGCACTTCATGCCGTGGCGGAAGATGTTGTTGTTTTCGGTCGAGTTGGCCTGGACGATGACCGACCCTTCGGTACGCAGCACCAGCGCGCCCGGCAGGTATTCCTTGATCGCCACTGACTGGTTGGCGTCATCGCGCGCCAGATAGACCATACTGAAGCCACCCCCGCCGATTTTGCGCACGATGGTGTATTCGTTGAGCCGGTATCCGTTGGGGAGCGCCTGATTGGGTTGAGTCGCCATAATCGAACGTCTATTATCTTTTCTATTTCTAGCTGGCAAAGCCGGCAAAATCCACTACCGGTTGCATGCCGGCACCATTACTCAATCACCCAATAACTTATTTGACCATCCTTCATGACCACCAGCATGACCGGGTTCGCCGCCCACAGCCTCAATCTCGACCACGCCAGCGTCAATATCGACCTGCGCAGCGTCAACCAGCGCTACCTCGAACTGCATTTTCGTCTGGCCGATGAATTCCGTGCCCTGGAACCGCAACTGCGCGAACTGATCCAGCAGCGTATGGCGCGTGGCAAGGTGGAGTGCCGCATCGGCCTCGCTATGCTTCCCGCCGCCTCGCTGGATAACGGCCTAAACCCGGACATTCTTGAGCGGCTGGCGCACTGGCAGACGGACGTCCTGCAGCGCCTGCCCGGCAGCGCGCCGCTTTCCGTCAACGAGATCCTGCGCTGGCCTGGCGCCATGCAATCCGGCGCCCTGTCCCAGGAAGCGCTGAACGAAGCGGCACTGACGGGGATGCGCGCCACATTGGACGAACTGGTGGAGAGCCGCCAGCGCGAAGGCGCCAAGCTGAAACAGCACATTCTCGACCGCCTGGCCTCCGCCGAAGCCCAGGTGGCCGGCCTGCAGCCTCTGCTGCCCGCGCTGGCGGCCGCCCAGCGCGACAAGCTGGCGGAACGCCTGCGCGAGGCCCTGGGCGAGGCCGGCCACGAACGGCTGGCGCAGGAAGTCGCGCTGGCGGCGCAGAAAGCCGATATCGACGAGGAATGCTCGCGCCTCACCACCCACTTTGCCGAGGTTCGCCGCGTGCTGAATCAGGCCGGTGCGGCCGGCAAGCGGCTCGATTTCCTGATGCAGGAACTGCATCGTGAAGCCAATACCCTGGGATCGAAATCGGTTGCGGTGGAAACCTCGCGCGTATCGCTCGAACTCAAGGTGCTGATCGAACAGATGCGCGAGCAGATCCAGAACATTGAATGACAACCGGAAAACAACCATGACCCCTCTCTCCAGCGAAGGCGTGCTTTACATCGTCAGCGCCCCGTCAGGTGCCGGCAAGACCAGTCTGGTCAAGGCACTGCTGAAAACCGACCCCGGCATCCGCCTGTCGGTGTCCTACACGACCCGCCCCCCGCGCCCGGGCGAAACCGACGGCCGCGACTACCATTTCGTGAACCACGAACGCTTCGAAATCATGCTGGCCGAAGGCGAATTTCTCGAACACGCCGAGGTATACGGCAATTTCTATGGCACCTCGAAAGGCAGCATCGGCCGCGATCTCAACGCCGGCCGCGACGTTCTGCTGGAGATCGACTGGCAGGGCGCCGGGCAGGTGCGGCAGCATTTTCCGCAATCCGCGTCGATTTTCATCCTGCCGCCGTCGTTCAATGCGCTGCGCACCCGTCTGGCCGGGCGCGGCCAGGATAGCGACGAAGTGATCGAACGCCGCTTGGCCGCTGCCGCCCACGACGTCGCTCATGCCGATGCGTTCGACTATATAATCGTGAACGATGACTTCGACCATGCCCTGCAGGACCTGGTCGCGATCACCCGCAGCATTCGCCTCGAAGCGGCGCGCCAGCTCAAGCGGCATACCGCGCTGTTCGAGGAATTCCGACGTATCTGAGTACCACCCCTGAAGCTGGAGTATCCATATGGCCCGCATTACCGTTGATGACTGCATCGAGATGTTCCCCAACCGCTTCGAGTTGACCCTCGCCGTGACCTATCGCGCACGCCAGCTGGCGCAGGGCTCGCAACCGATGGTCGAGTCGAAGGACAAACCCATCGTCACCGCATTGCGCGAAATCGCTGCGAGCAAGGTCGGTCGTGAGATCCTCAACCGGGGCCGCGCCTGATCCCTCACCAGAACGATCGACGGCGCACGCACGCCGCGCGCCGTCGATGACGCACGAATTCGAATCACTGCGTCCGGCCCTGGCCTACCTGCCGGTAGACGAAGTCGGGACTATCGAAGACGCCTACGAATTCAGCCGTCGCGCCCACGAGGGCCAGTTCCGCAAGAGCGGCGAACCCTACATCTCCCATCCGCTAGCTGTCGCCGGCATCCTCGCCGGCTGGCATCTTGACGCGCAGACCCTGTGCGCCGCACTGCTGCACGATGTGGTGGAAGACACGCCGGCCACGGCAAGCGAAATCGAGACACGCTACGGCAAGCCGGTGGCGCTGCTGGTCGAGGGGGTATCCAAGCTCGACAAGCTCGCATTCGCCTCGGAGCAGCACGCGCAGGCGGAAAACTTCCGCAAGATGCTGCTGGCGATGGCGCAGGACGTCCGGGTGATCCTGGTCAAGCTGGCCGACCGCCTGCACAACATGCACACCATGGGCGCGATGCCAGCCGAAAAACGCCGCCGCATCGCTACTGAAACACTGGAGATCTACGCGCCGATCGCCAACCGGCTGGGGCTGCACTCGGTCTACCAGGAACTGGAAGACCTCGGCTTCCGCTACAGCCACCCCAACCGCTACCAGGTACTGTCCAAGGCGGTGAAGGCGGCACGCGGCAACCGCCGCGAACTGGTCGAGAAGGTCAAGCTCGCGATGCAGGAAAAACTCGAGCAGTGCAAGATCGAAGCCACGATCACCGGCCGCGAGAAACACCTCTACAGCATCTACCGCAAGATGCAGGAAAAGAACCTGGCCTTCTCCGAGGTGTTCGACATCTACGGCTTTCGCGTGGTGGTGCGCGACCAGCCCACCTGCTACCTGGCGCTGGGCGCCCTGCATTCGCTGTACAAGCCGATCCCCGGCAAGTTCAAGGATTACATCGCGATCCCCAAGGCCAACGGCTACCAGTCGCTGCATTCCATCCTGTTCGGCCCCAACGGCACCCCGATCGAAATCCAGATCCGCACCACCGACATGAACCGTCTGGCCGAATCGGGCGTCGCCTCGCACTGGATGTACAAGTCGGCTGATGCCGCGCTGAACGACGTGCAGACGCGTACCCATCGCTGGTTGCAGTCGCTGCTCGACATCCAGGCGGATCATGGCGATTCGCCCGAATTTCTCGAACACATCAAGGTCGATTTGTTTCCGGATGAAGTCTATGTGTTCACCCCCAAGGGCAAGATCATGGCGCTGCCGCGCGGCGCCACGGCGGTGGACTTCGCCTTTGCCGTACATACCGACGTCGGCCGACACTGTATCGCGGTGAAGATCAATTACGAGCTGATGCCCCTGCGGACCCAGCTCAGGAACGGCGACCACGTCGAGATTCTCACCTCGGCCAACGCCAGCCCCAATGCGGCCTGGCTCAATTTCGTCGTCACCGGCAAGGCGCGCTCGCACATCCGCAACTACCTGCGCAACACGCGCGTGGAAGAAGCGGCGGCGCTGGGCGAGCGTCTGCTCAACCACGCCATTGCCGCGCTCAACCCGGAGGCGACCGCTCCCGACCCAGCGGTGTGGGAGCGTGTGGTCAAGGACTACGGCCTGCAAAACCGGCAGGAACTGTTCGCCGGGATCGGCCTGGGCCGGAAATTGCCGCTGGTGGTCGCGCACCAGCTGCTGCACGTGCAGGGCGAGAAAACCGGCGAGCCGGCGCATCCCCATGCCATCAGCATTCGCGGCACCGAAGGCATCGCGGTCGAGCTGGCGCAATGCTGCCACCCGATCCCCGGCGACCCCATTCTCGGCTTCATCCACAAGGAACGCGGCCTCATCATCCATACTCACGACTGCCCGTCGATTCGCGCCTTCCGCACCGACCCCGACAAATGGCTGGATGTCGAATGGGAAGCCGAACCCGGCCACATGTTCGACGTCTCGATCAAGGTCGTCGTCGGCAACCAGCGCGGCGTGCTGGCCAAGGTCGCGGCCGCGATCGCCGAGCACGGCTCCAACATCGGCAACGTCGCGATGGAGGAGGAGGACGGCAGCCCCTATACCGTGCTGTTCTTCACCGTGCAGGTGGAAAACCGCATGCACCTCGCACGCGTCATGCGCGGCTTGCGCGTACTGCCCGACGTGGTGCGGATTTTCCGTATCAAGGGCAAGAAGGACGGCCGCGCAGCACAATCTCAATAATCAGGCTCCAGGAATCCAGCATGAACAAAAGCATCATCCAGACCGCCGACGCACCAGCCGCGATCGGAACCTACTCGCAGGCCGTACGGATCGACCACACCGTGTACATGTCCGGCCAGATCGGCCTCGACCCCAACTCGATGCAGCTGGTCGACGGCATCGAGGCGCAGATCCACCAGGTGTTCAAGAATCTGGCCGCCGTTGCAACTGCGGCAGGCGGCTCGCTGGCCGACGTGGTGAAGCTGAACGTCTTCCTCACCGACCTCGGCCACTTCCCCAAGGTCAACGAGATCATGGCCGGCTACTTCAGCCAGCCCTACCCGGCGCGTGCCGCAGTCGGCGTGGCCGCCCTGCCGCGCGGTGCGCTGGTCGAGGCTGATGCCGTGATGGCCCTGGACTAGGCATTTGAAGACGGCGTCGCCGTTTTCCTTCCCGGTCAGTCCGGCACTCGCCGCCAAACTCGCCAAACTGGGCCTCGCCCGCGACGCCGATCTGGTACTGCACCTGCCGTTGCGCTGGGAAGACGAAACCCGCATTACGCCGATCCGAGACTTGCTGCCGGGCGAAACGGCACAGGTGCAGGCGGTGGTGCGCGAGGCCAGCGTCGCCTACCGGCCGCGCCGCATGCTGACAGTGACCGTGGAGGATGCCGGCGGCGTGCTCGGCATCCGTTTCCTGAACTTCTACCCCAGCCACCTCAAGCTGTTTCAGCCCGGCGCGAGCTTCCGGTTCAATGGCGAGGTCCGCGGCGGGTTTCTCGGGCTGGAGATGGTGCATCCGCGCTTCGCCAAAGCCGACGACGCCACGCCGCTGCCGACGCAACTGACGCCGGTCTATCCCACCACCGCCGGCCTCGGGCAGGCCACGCTTCGCAAGCTGGTCGAACGGGCGCTGGCGGCACCGATCGCGGATACCCTGCCCGCCGACTGGCTGGCAAAGCTTGATCTGCCGGAACTGGAAGCCAGCATCCGTCTGCTGCACCAGCCACCACTCGACAGCGCCTTGAACGAACTCGAATCGCGCCGTCATCCGGCCTGGCAGCGGCTCGCCTTCGACGAACTGCTGGCACAGCAGCTGTCGCTGGCGACCGCGCGCCAGCAACGTACCTCGCGCCCGACCCACCCCTTGCCTGCGCGTCAGCACCTGACGAGCGCGTTCACCCGCGCATTGCCGTTTGCGCTGACCGCCGCACAGGCGCGCACCTGGCAGGAGATCAGCGCCGATCTGGCGCAGCCGCATCCCATGCGCCGCCTGTTGCAGGGCGACGTCGGCAGCGGCAAGACCGTGGTGGCAGCGCTGGCCTGCCTGCAGGCGATCGAAAACGGCATGCAGGCGGCCTTCATGGCACCGACCGAGATCCTCGCCGAGCAGCATTTCCGCAAGCTGGCGCCGCTCCTGTCACCCTTGGGCGTGCGCTGCGCCTGGATATCGGGCAGCCAGCGCAAATCGGAACGCACTGCCGCCTGGCAGGCGATCGCCGCGGGTGAAGCCGACCTCGCATTCGGCACCCACGCGCTGTTCCAGGAAGCCGGCAGTTTTCAGCGGCTGGGGGTGGCGGTGGTCGACGAGCAGCACCGTTTCGGCGTCGGCCAACGGCTGGCGCTGATGCAGAAGGGTACGGAACCGCACCAGTTGATGATGAGCGCGACGCCGATCCCGCGCACGCTGGCGATGAGCTTCTTTGCCGACCTCGACGTCTCGGTGATCGACGAGCTGCCACCGGGCCGAACGCCTATCGTCACGAAATTGGTGAGCGCTGCGCGTCGCGACGACGTGCTGGCGCGCGTGCGCGAAGCCTGCCTCGCCGGTGGCCAGGCCTACTGGGTGTGTCCGCTGATCGAGGAGTCGGAGAAGCTGCAGTTGCAGACTGCGCAGGATACCTATGCAACGTTGACGGAACAGTTGCCGGAGCTGCGCATCGGACTGGTACACGGGCGGCTGAAGCCGGACGAGAAGCAGGCGGTAATGGCCGCTTTTCAGGCACACGCAATCGACCTCCTGGTGGCCACCACGGTGATCGAAGTCGGCGTCGACGTGCCCAATGCCGCGCTGATGGTGATCGAGCATGCCGAGCGCATGGGGCTCGCCCAACTGCACCAGCTACGCGGACGGGTCGGACGCGGCAGTCGCGAATCGGTATGCGTGCTGCTGTACGAGACGCCGCTGTCGGAACTCGCACGGGCACGGCTCAAGGTCATTTTCGAGCTCACCGACGGTTTCGAGATCGCACGCCAGGACTTGCTGCTGCGCGGGCCGGGCGAACTGCTCGGGCACCGCCAGAGCGGACTGCCGATGCTGCGCTTCGCCGACCTGGAACGCGATGTCGCGCTGCTGGAAGCCGCGCGCGATCTGGCGCAACGCTGCCTGGCGCACCACCCCGACATCGCCGCGCGCCACATGGAGCGCTGGATCGGCCAGCGGCAGGCGCTGACGTCGATCTAGATGCCGCTGCTACGGCATAATGCCGACTTTCCACATGATGAACGGTTCGCCGTGCTCGATTCCCGGCAGGGCTGGCTTGCCCACCCATTCTCGCTCCCGCGCTCGCTGCGCACTTGGCTTAGCGACCACGGTTCGCTGACCCAGCGCCTGAAATCACGCTGTACATCGTTTCGCGTGGTGCCGCTCGAGACCGGGCTGGCACGCGCCAACGCGGACGAATACGCACTTCTGGGCCTGGCGCCTGGTACCCGCGTCTATGTACGCGAAGTCCTACTGCTGTGCAATGACGTGCCGGTGGTGTTCGCCCACAGCGTGCTGCCGTCCGCCGGCCTGCGTGGCGGATGGAACGGCATCACGCGACTCGGCAGTCGTTCGCTTGGCGAAGCCCTGTTCAGCGATCATCGCATCGAACGCCAGCCCCTGGCCTATCGCCGCGTGCGGAACGACCACCCGCTCTTTCGCGCTGTGGCCAGGCAGCAGGCGGTGGCGGCCAGCAACTTGTGGGCACGCCGTTCCGTTTTCTGCCTCAATCGCCATCCGCTCCTGGTGACCGAAGTCTTTCTGCCCACCATCGACACGCCATGACCCTGACCGAACGCCTGTCCCATTACGAAAAACTGATGCGGCTCGACAAGCCGATCGGCATCCTGCTGCTGATGTGGCCCACCCTGTGGGCACAATGGCTTGCCAGCAACGGCAGTCCAAGCTGGCTGATCCTGTGGATTTTCGTCATGGGCGTCGTGCTGATGCGCTCGGCCGGCTGCGTCATGAACGACTATGCCGATCGCGATTTCGACCCGCACGTGGCGCGTACCCGTGATCGTCCACTGGCGGCTGGCAAGGTGTCACCCAAAGAAGCCCTGCTATTGGCGGCCGGCCTGTCGCTGCTGGCCTTCCTGCTGATCCTGCCGCTCAACACGCTGGTGTTGAAACTGTCCGTGGTCGCACTATTTCTAGCGGCCAGCTACCCCTTCACCAAACGCTTCTTCGCAATTCCGCAGGCCTATCTCGGCATCGCTTTCGGCTTCGGCATCCCGATGAGCTACGCCGCGCTGTGGGGCGAGGTTCCGCTCGAAGCCTGGATCCTGCTGGGCGCCAACATTTTTTGGGCGATCGCCTACGACACCGAATATGCGCTGGTCGATCGCGAAGACGATCTCAAGATCGGCATCAAGACCTCGGCCATCACTTTCGGCCGCTACGATCTTGCCGCCATCGCGCTGTGCTATGTTGCGACGCTGGGCCTGCTCGGCTGGATCGGCTGGCAGCGGGGGATGGGCATGGCGTTCTACGGCGGGCTGGTCGTGGCAGCGGCAATCGCGCTCTACCACATGAAATTGATCCGGCAGCGCGAGCCGCAGCTGTGCTTTCGCGCCTTCCTGCACAACACCTGGTTCGGGGCCGCGGTCTTCGGCGGCATCGCGCTCCACTTTCTGCTGCGGGGCTTATGACGGACAGGCTACGCGGGACTGTCGGCTGTTCGGGTAGGCCTGCTTGATTCCGCTCAGGCTTTTCAGCGTATCCGGGTCTTCGCTACGGATCACGAAGTAGAAGTCCGTTCCCTGGCGCGGCAACACCTCGACACGGGTTCCAAGTACACCTTTGCCTTCCACTTCAAGGATGCGCCGCTGCGCCGCATCGGCGTCGGCATACAGGCCGAGCGAAATGGCATTGCGCCAATCGCCATCCTTGACCACAAATGCGTCCGTCAATCCTGCAGCTGTCAGCTCGCTCAATTTGGCCGCGGCCGATTCCGCACTGGGCAAGGGCGGAAAGATCACCCACTGCCGTGTATTCAGCGGCACTTCGGTGAACGACATCACGCGTTCGCCCGCCAACGATTTGAGCTGCTGGCGTACCTGGACGAACTCCTCGCGATTCAAGCCCCGCCATTCCACGCATAATGCAGGGGACGCGGCCTCGGCTGGCGATACATCCTCCCTGGGCGCAGGCGCAGATTGACTACGCAGGCTGAGCCGATTCACATTCAGCGACGCTGTCTGACCGGCATCTTCCTGCGTCCAGTTCTCACGTCCTATAAAGAATCCGGCCACCGCGAGATTGGCGGCCAAGAGTGTCCAGACAATCCATTTCATGGGGCGGCAGTCCCTCGGGCAACGCAGTCGATTCCCTCCAGTACCAATGTGGGAACATGTTCTGCAGGGATTCTCAGGTGTGACAATACCTTCTCGGCATCGCCTCCGGTAAGCAGACAGCGTGGCGCCATGCCGGCCACCTCGGTCAGGCGCGCATGCTGTTGCGCAATGGCGCCACACAGCGCCGCCACGATCCCGCTCTGCACAGCATCGGCGGTAGCGGTGGGAAAGGCCTGCCAGGCCCCCGCCACCTCATCGACCCGTGCGGTGCCTTGCCGCAATGCCTGCTGCATCAAATGGACGCCGGGCACGATCACCCCGCCCAGAAATGTTCCGTCGCCCGACAACGCATCCACGGTCATTGCCGTGCCGACCGACACCACCAGTACCGCCTCATCTGTGCGCTGGCGAGCCGCGATCAATCCCATCCAGCGATCCGCACCCAACTGGTGCGGATTCGAATAGGTATTTTTCACGTCCCCGAAACGGGTCTCGGCTCTCAACCAGGCTGTGGTGAGCCCGGCCGTCTCCAGAAGCACGGTGAGTTGCCGTTCGTGTTCAGGGCTTGCCACGCTGGCGACAAAACAACGAGTGTCCGCTTTCAGTTGGGCCGTCAAAGCCGACCAATCGGAATAATCGCTTCGGCCGGTCGCATGCCAATGCCCATCCTCCACCACCGCCCATTTGAGGCGTGAGTTTCCGGCATCCAGCAATAAGCGGCGCCCACTCATCGCGTACCATCCAGGCGCAAGCTGATTTCGCCGCCACTGTAAGGACTCAAGTTCGATTGTGCATCGCGCAGCAGAAAGGCGCCGGTTTCGTCGACCCCGCATGCCACCCCCTGAACGCTGCGCGAATCCGGCAACGCCAGCGCGACTGCCCTGCCCGCATAGGCATCCAATGCCTGCCAATCCTCGCGCAAGGCCGCAAAGCCGTGTTGGCGAAATACACTTGATGCCGTGTGCAGTTCCAGCAGGCAGTCAGCCAGCAGTTGATTGCGTCCCACCGTCACCTCCATTTCAGCCAGATCGACCACGGCTTGATCGACCGCGTCGCGTTGTGTCTCGTTGAGCCTGACATTCAAGCCGACGCCCACTACGGCAAATGCGGCCCCGTGCATATCGCCCTGTACTTCGACCAGAATCCCCGCCAGTTTGCGATAGTCCACCAGGATATCGTTGGGCCATTTCAATCGGACCATATGGCGACTATGGCGGTTCACCGCACGCGCAATGGCGAGTCCCACGATCAGGCTCAGGCCCGCCAGCGACTGCAAGCCGGACTCAAAACGCCACAATACCGAAAACGTGAGGCTGCCCCCTACGACTGAATGCCACTGGCGGCCACGCCGTCCCCTGCCGGTATATTGATGCTCCGCACAGAACAACGTTCCGTCTGCCGCACCATCCAGGGCGGCGGCCATCAAGGCCGTGTTGGTCGAGTCGACACTGTCCAGCACGTGAATCGAATAATGACCGGCCGCTGTACCTAGATGATGCGCGACCACCTCGCCATCCAGCCATTCCACAGGCTCGGGCATGCGATATCCGCGTCCGCGTACCGCATGCACGGTCAGACCCATGGACTCGGCTTGTGCGAGGATGTTGAAGATGCTGGAGCGGGACAGTCCGAATTCATCCGCCAATGCCTGACCTGAATGAAAACGGCCATCGGACAGGCGGCGTAGCAACCGGAACAATGCTTTGTGAGGTCGGGTATGCACCTTGGCAATTTTACATGTCTTGCCGGGGCAATTTCCCGCGCAATAAAAAACCCCCTCAAGAGTTGAGGGGGTTTTGTTGTATCCCCCGGCTGATGGGGGGCTACGGATAAGGAGTCTGACGATGACCTACTTTCACAGGCGAGGTGCCTACTATCATTGGCGCGGGAGCGTTTCACCGTCCTGTTCGGGATGGGAAGGGGTGGTTCCACTCTGCTATGGTCGTCAGACAAAGGGGTGAGGAATGAGTTTTGTGACTCATCCCAGCATTCGGATTGTCTGGGTGCCGTCGATCTTGCGATCTTCAGCCGACTGTCTGTTCACGTCGTTTTCACGACATGTCTGGAAGAAGGTGTTGGGTTGTTACTGCATCGCATACACACACTGCATGCTTCTCAAAATTATAGGATCAAGCCTCACGGGCAATTAGTACTGGTTAGCTTAACGCATTACTGCGCTTCCACACCCAGCCTATCAACGTTGTGGTCTTCAACGACCCTTCAGTGCACTCAAGGTGCAAGGGATATCTTATCTTCAGGCAAGTTTCACGCTTAGATGCTTTCAGCGTTTATCTCTTCCGTGCTTAGCTACCCGGCGATACGACTGGCGTCATAACCGGTACACCAGAGGCACGTCCACTCCGGTCCTCTCGTACTAGGAGCAGCCCCCGTCAAATATCCAGCGCCCACGGCAGATAGGGA
>DDRS01000040.1 GCA_002343685.1 Thiobacillus denitrificans
CAGTAGTTAAGCAGAGGTTTCAAGATGGATCTGCAGAAAATGATGGATTTGCCGGGCGCACTCGCGGCGTTTACCTACGCTGACAAGGGGGATCTGCAATCGCATGTGTTGCGCGAAGGCACCGAGCTGACGCCGCAGGTGCTGGATTTGCTGGCGCGTTCGTGCGTGGCCAATCTGGCGATTGCCGGTATGGAAGCGCGTGGCTGGGAAGCGCTCACGGGTCAAAGCGGATTCCAGCCGATCAAGGGTTTCTCGGTGGTGGGGCTGGAATGGTCGGTGGTGGTGAACGGCAACTGCGGCGTGGTGGTCAGGAATCGCGACGCCGATTACGAAGCCACGTTCAATGCCCTGCAGGCCTGAGGAGCGCGTATGTCGCTGAGAAAAATCCTGGTGCTCGACGGCGTGACGGCCGTGTGCCGCTTTCGTGACGACGGCGTGATCATGGAGGCCGAAGGCATGCTGTCGCCGGAGTTGATGGAGCGTTTGGCGAAATTCGCCCACTGGTATCGCCGCATGGTGTCGGGCAATACCGATCTGCTGTCCCTGTTTTCGCAAATGCGCGGCTGGTCTCCGTCGCAGGGCTGGATCGTTCAGGGGGTCGCCACGACAGTGTGCAGCGTCGGCAACATGGTCTGCCTGTTCGAGAACGCGGAAGGGGCGTTGAACGAAGTCATGCTGGCGCTCCGCGAAGCCGCACACGAGTAAGCGCCCAGGCCACGCCTGCGGCGTTGTGAATTGAATATTGAGCGGCTCGCCGCTCCGCCCCTCCGTATCGGAGGGGTTTTTCATTGGCCCGGGAATGTTTGCTGGCCCCGGCGTGAAAATCAAGGCGCGGAAGTTTGCCGGATGGTTGCCATGGCATGATTTCTTGACCGTTACAGGGCAAAACGATTACCCTCACGGGTTCACCAACGAATTGATTTTTTACCAGTTTATGGAAGCCACGGGCGCCGAGATCGTCGTACGTTGTCTGGCCGAAGAGGGGGTCGAGTTCGTGTTCGGCTATCCCGGCGGGGCCGTGCTCAACATCTACGACGAAATCTTCAAGCAGAACAAGTTCAAACATGTGCTGGTGCGCCACGAGCAGGCCGCGGTGCATGCCGCCGATGCCTACGCGCGCTCCACCGGCCGTGTCGGCGTGGCGCTGGTCACCTCCGGCCCCGGCGTCACCAATGCGGTGACCGGTATCGCCACCGCCTACATGGATTCCATTCCCATCGTCGTGGTCACGGGCCAGGTTCCGACGCCGGCGATCGGCCTCGATGCCTTCCAGGAAGTCGACACCGTCGGCATCACGCGTCCTTGCGTCAAGCACAATTTCCTCGTCAAGGACGTGAAGGACCTCGCCGCGACGATGAAGAAAGCCTTCATCATCGCGGCCACCGGCCGGCCCGGCCCGGTCGTGGTCGACGTGCCCAAGGATGTGACCTATCACACCACGGATTTCGAATACCCGGCGACGGTCGAAATGCGTTCGTATAGCCCGGTGGTGAAGGGCCATAGCGGCCAGATGAAGCGTGCCGTGCAGATGCTGCTGGAAGCCAAGCGCCCGATGATCTACGCCGGCGGCGGCGTGGTGCTGGGCGATGCCTCGGAACAACTGGCCGAACTGACGCGCCTGCTGGGCTTTCCCATCACCAATACCCTGATGGGGTTGGGCGGCTACCCCGCGACCGACCGGCAGAACCTCGGCATGCTGGGCATGCACGGCACCTACGAAGCCAACATGGCGATGCAGCATAGTGACGTGCTGCTGGCAGTCGGTGCGCGCTTCGATGACCGCGTGATCGGCAACCCCGCGCATTTCGCGCGCGAGCAGCGCCGCATCATCCATATCGACGTCGATCCTTCGTCGATCTCCAAGCGCGTCAAGGTCGACGTGCCGATCGTCGGCGATGTCAAGAACGTGCTGACCGACATGCTGGCCCTGTTGAAACAGGCCAAGGAAAAACCGGATGTGGCCGCGCTGAATGCCTGGTGGACGCAGATCGAATTGTGGCGCTCGAAGAACTGTCTCAAGTACAACCGCAACAGCCCGATCATCAAGCCGCAGTACGTGGTTGAAAAGTTGTGGGAAGTGACCAAGGGCGACGCCTACGTGACGTCCGACGTGGGCCAGCACCAGATGTGGGCGGCGCAGTACTACAAGTTCGACAAGCCGCGCCGCTGGATCAATTCCGGCGGCCTGGGCACCATGGGCGTCGGCCTGCCGTATGCCATGGGCGTGCAGCTCGCGTTCCCCGACGCGCAGGTCGCCTGCATCACCGGCGAATCGAGCATCCAGATGAACATCCAGGAACTCTCGACCTGCAAGCAGTACCGCATCCCGGTCAAGGTCGTCACGCTCAACAACCGCTACATGGGCATGGTGCGGCAGTGGCAGGAGTTCTTCTACGGCAGCCGCTACGCCGAGTCCTACATGGAGTCGCTGCCTGATTTCGTCAAGCTGGCCGAAGCCTATGGCCACGTCGGCATGCGCATCGACCGGCCCGAGGACGTCGAGGCCGCGCTGAAGGAAGCCTTCTCGCCCGCGCTCAAGGAACGCATGGTGTTCATGGACTTCCAGACCGACCAGACCGAGAACGTCTTCCCCATGGTGGAAGGCGGCAAGGGGCTGTCGGAAATGATCCTGGCGGAGGAACTGTGATGAGCCGCCGCCATATCATTTCGCTGCTGATGGAAAACGAAGCGGGTGCGCTGTCGCGGGTGGCCGGGCTGTTTTCCGCGCGGGCCTACAACATCGAGTCGCTCACCGTGGCGCCAACCGAGGATGCCACGCTGTCGCGCATGACCATCGTTACCGTGGGGTCCGAAGACATCATCGAACAGATCACCAAGCAGCTGAACAAGCTGGTCGACGTGATCAAGGTGATGGACCTGACCGAGGGCAGTCACATCGAGCGCGAGCTGATGCTGGTCAAGCTCCGGGCGGTGGGGGCGGATCGCGAAGAGATCAAGCGCACCGCCGATATCTTCCGCGGCAACATCATCGACGTGACCGAGTCGACCTACACCATCGAACTGACCGGTGCGGGCTCCAAGCTCGACGCCTTCCTGGAGGCGATCGATTCCGCCTTCATCCTCGAAACCGTGCGCACCGGCGCGTCTGGCATCGGACGCGGCGAGCGCAGTCTCAAAGTCTGATTTTTCATTTCTTCAGGAATTCACCATGAAAGTTTTCTACGACAAGGACGCCGACCTTTCCCTCATCAAGAAGCGCAAGGTCGCCATCATCGGCTACGGCTCGCAGGGCCATGCCCACGCCAACAACCTGAAGGATTCCGGCGTCAAGGTCACGGTCGGCCTGCGCAAGGGCGGCGCCTCGTGGGACAAGGCCAAGAAGGCCAAGCTCGACGTCAAGGAAATCGCCGATGCGGTGAAGGCTGCTGACTTCGTCATGATCCTGATCCCCGACGAGCTGATGGCGGGCACGTATTACAACGACATCGAGCCCAACCTGAAACAGGGCGCCACGCTCGCCTTCGCCCACGGCTTCAATGTGCACTACAACCAGATCACCCCGCGCGCCGACCTCGACGTCGTCATGGTCGCGCCCAAGGGCCCCGGCCACCTGGTGCGCTCGACCTACACCCAGGGCGGCGGCGTGCCGTCGCTGATCGCGGTGTACCAGGACAAGTCCGGCAAGGCGCGTGACCTCGCGCTGTCGTATGCGGCTGCCAACGGCGGCACCAAGGGCGGCGTGATCGAAACCAGCTTCCGCGAAGAAACCGAGACCGATCTGTTCGGCGAACAGGCCGTGCTGTGCGGCGGCTGCGTCGACCTGGTGAAGGCCGGCTTCGAAACCCTGACCGAAGCGGGCTACGCGCCGGAAATGGCCTACTTCGAGTGCCTGCACGAACTGAAGCTGATCGTCGACCTGATGTACGAAGGCGGCATCGCCAACATGAACTATTCGATCTCCAACAACGCGGAATACGGCGAATACGTGACCGGTCCCAAGGTCATCAACGCGCAGTCCAAGGCCGCGATGAAGGAATGCCTGGACAACATCCAGAACGGCAACTACGCCAAGCAGTTCATCCTCGAAGGCCGTACCAACTACCCCGAGATGACCGCCCGTCGCCGCCTCAACGCCGAGCATCAAATTGAAGTCGTCGGCGCCAAGCTGCGTGCGATGATGCCGTGGATCAGCAAGAACAAGCTGGTCGATCAATCCAAGAACTAAATGCGTGAGGGGTGAGGGGTGAGGCGTGAGGGTGATGAGCCCGCGCGCCTCACCCCTTTCTCCTCACCCTTCACGCCTCACCCCTCACTCACATGCCCCATCCCCTTATCGCCCGCGAGGGCTGGCTGGTCCTCCTGGCCGCGTTTGCGGCCGCCCTCATCGCCACCTGGCTCATCGGCTGGTGGTCGATTCCGTTCTGGATCTGGGCGGTGTTCGCGTTGCAGTTCTTCCGCGATCCGGCGCGCGTACCGCCGGCCGATGCCGACGCGGTGATCTCGCCTGCGGATGGCCGCATCGTCTCGGTGGAGAAGGTGCGCGATTCCTACCTGGAACGCGATGCGTTGAAGATCAGCGTGTTCATGAACGTGTTCAACGTGCACTCCAACAAAAGTCCGGTCGACGGCGAGATCAAGGGGCTCTGGTACATGCCCGGCAGCTTCGTCAACGCCGACCTCGACAAGGCGTCCACCGAAAACGAACGCAACGCGATCTGGATCCAGACCGCGCGCGGCGATGTGACGAGCGTGCAGATTGCCGGCCTGATCGCGCGGCGCATCCTGTGCTACGTGCGCACCGGCGACAAACTGGTGCGCGGCCAGCGCTACGGC
This sequence comes from Thiobacillus denitrificans, assembly GCA_002343685.1. GTDB lineage: Bacteria > Pseudomonadota > Gammaproteobacteria > Burkholderiales > Thiobacillaceae > Thiobacillus > Thiobacillus denitrificans_A. The sequence continues at coordinate 4,795 of DDRS01000040.1, forward strand.
TTCATCCGCTTCGGTTCGCGGGTCGACGTCTATCTGCCGACGACGGCGCGTGCCGAAGTCTCGATCGGGCAAAAAGTCACGGGCGGGCGTACCATATTGGCTCGCTGGTAACCTTGGTTGGCCATGCTCGACTTCCACCACCGCAAGACTGAATCGAAGCGCTCCCGGATGCGTGACCGCGGCATCTATCTGCTGCCCAACCTGTTCACCACCGGTGCACTGTTCGCCGGCTTCTTCGCGATCGTGCAGGCGATGAACGGCCGTTTCGAACTCGCGGCGGTGGCGATTTTCATCGCCATGGTGCTCGATGGCCTCGACGGCCGCGTCGCCCGCATGACGCATACCCAGAGCGCCTTCGGCGCCGAGTACGACAGCCTGTCCGACATGGTGTCGTTCGGCGTGGCGCCGGCGCTGGTGATCTACGAATTCGCCCTGCAGGGCCTGGGCAAGTTCGGCTGGATCGCCGCCTTCGTCTATTGTTCGGGCGCGGCGCTGCGGCTGGCGCGTTTCAACACCCAGATCGACGTGGTCACCGACAAGCGTTTCTTTCAGGGATTGCCCAGCCCTGCGGCTGCAGCATTGACCGCGGGCTTCGTCTGGGTGATGGTCGAATATGGCATAGCCGGCCACGACGTGCGCTGGCTGGCCGCAGTGATCGCGCTGTTCGGCGGGCTCACCATGGTCAGCAACTTCCGCTATTACAGCGGCAAGGAAATCAACCTCAGGCGGAGCGTTCCGTTCTTCGCCATCCTGCTGATCGTGCTGGCCTTCATACTGGTGTCGACCAGTCCGCCCGAAGTGCTGTTCGTCGTGTTCCTGCTGTATGGACTGTCTGGGTATGTCGACGCGTTGCTGCAGCGGATTCGCCACAAAAAAACGGCTGAGACGGCTGCCCCCTTGCAGGGCAGCGAAAAATAGATAGAATCTGGACCATGTCTAACCAGTCGCACCCGTCCTATCTCCTCTGCCTGTCGAACGTCCTGTTCGGCAGCCTGCTGCTGCGCGTCGCGCGCACATACTGAACCCCCTCCCCCTGCAGTACCCCGCGCCGCCTGCTTCTCGCGGCAACCCGATATAATGCGTCGGCTTGACGCCGACCCTCCATGGAGCCTGCCATGAAAGACCGTTTGTTTATTTTCGATACCACCTTGCGCGACGGCGAGCAAAGCCCCGGCGCGTCGATGACCCGCGACGAGAAAGTCCGTATCGCGCGCCAGCTGGAAAAGCTCGGCGTCGACGTGATCGAGGCGGGATTCGCCGCCGCCAGCCCGGGCGATGCCGAGGCGATCCGCACGATCGCCGAAACGATCCAGCACTCGACCGTGTGTTCGCTGGCGCGTGCCAACGAACGCGACATCCACGCGGCGGGCGGCGCGATCAAGCCGGCGAAGTCCGGGCGCATCCACACCTTCATCGCCACCAGCCCGATCCACATGGAGAAGAAGCTGCGCATGCAGCCGGACCAGGTGGTCGAGGCGGCGGTCAAGGCCGTGAAGCTCGCACTCGAATACACCGACGACGTCGAATTCTCGGCCGAGGACGCGGTGCGTTCCGACATGGATTTTCTCGTCCGCATCTTCGACGAGGTGATCAAGGCCGGCGCCAAAACCATCAATGTGCCCGACACCGTCGGCTACAGCATCCCGGCCTTGTGGGGCGAGCGCATGAAGCAGCTGATCGAGCGCGTGCCCGGCTCCGACAAGGTCGTCTGGTCGACCCACTGCCACAATGATCTCGGCATGGCGGTTGCCAACTCGCTTGCCGCGGTGATGAACGGCGCGCGCCAGGTCGAGTGCACCATCAACGGCCTCGGCGAGCGTGCAGGCAACGCCTCGCTGGAGGAGATCGTGATGGCGGTGCGCACCCGCAAGGACGTGTTCCACTGCGACACGCGCATCGACGCCACGCAGATCGTGCCTGCGTCCAAGCTCGTCTCCACCATCACCGGCTATCCGGTGCAGCCCAACAAGGCCATCGTCGGCGCCAACGCCTTCGCCCACGAATCCGGCATCCACCAGGACGGCGTCCTCAAGCATCGCGAGACCTACGAAATCATGCGGGCCGAGGACGTGGGCTGGAATGCCAACCGCCTCACCCTCGGCAAGCTCTCCGGCCGCAATGCATTCAAGACCAAGCTTGCCGAACTCGGCATCGTGCTCGATAGCGAGGAGGCGCTCAACGCAGCCTTTGCCCGCTTCAAGGACCTGGCCGACAAGAAGCGCGAGATCTTCGACGAGGACCTGCAGGCACTGGTGTCCGACGAAGGCTATGCCGCCGAGCACGAACGCTTCAAGCTGGTATCGATGAAGGTGTGTTCGGAGACCGGCGAGATTCCGCGCGCGCAGCTCGTCTTCACTGACGACGGCGCCGAATGGCAGGCCGACGGCCAGGGCTCCGGCCCGGTCGACGCCACCTTCAAGGCGCTCGAATCGGTGGTCCACAGCGGAGCGGACCTGCTGCTCTATTCGGTCAACAACATCACCAGCGGCACCGATGCGCAGGGCGAGGTGACGGTGCGGTTGGCGCAGGATGGGCGCGTGGTGAACGGGCAGGGCGCCGATACCGACATCGTGGTGGCCTCGGCCAAGGCCTATCTGCATGCGCTCAACAAGCTGCACAGCAAGCGTGAACGCGCACATCCCCAGGTGTGAGACCGGCCCGATGGAAATGCCCCGCCGGGGCGTTTCCATTGACCCGGCCGATCCGGCCCGGTAGGCTCCACGTCCATGAACGCGCAACACGTCATTTCCGCACCATACTTCGCCAAGCGACTGTGGCTAGGGTTCTCCCTGTGTCGCAGTCCGCTCCACGCTTAACTTAATTTCATTCACGGGGCACTGCGGGTCCGACCGCCTTGTACCCCGTTTGCCGTCGACCCGCCTTGGTTCCTCTGGGTCTCCTATCATGGCAAACGATACACAAATCAGATTGATCAATCAGGATGCGCTGGTCGGCGTGGTCTTTGCGCTGCTCGCAGCGGTGGGGTTTTCGGCCAAGGCCATCCTCGTCAAGCTGGCCTACCTCGACCGCGTCGATGCGGTGACGCTGCTGGCCTTGCGCATGGCGTTCTCGGTGCCGTTCTTCATCGGCGTGGCGCTGTGGGTGCGACGCCAGCATGCCGAGCCGCTCAGCCGGCATGACCGGTTCCTCGTGCTGGTGCTGGGCCTGGTCGGCTATTACCTGTCCAGCTTGCTGGATTTTCTCGGACTGCAAACGATCTCCGCCGGCCTGGAGCGGCTGATCCTGTTCCTGTATCCGACGATGACGGTGATCCTGTCGGCCCTGCTGTACCGGCGTGCCATCGGCAAGTCGGTCATGGCAGCGATGGCCGTGTGCTATGCGGGCATTGCATTGGTGTTTGTCCACGACGTGGGAACGATGCAGGGCGGGATCGTGCTGGGCGCATCGCTGGTGTTCGCCAGCACCCTGTCCTATTCCGTCTACCTGGTGGGCGCGGGCCATGCCATCGCGCGGATCGGCGCGGCACGCTTCACGGCCTATGCGATGATCGTGGCGACCACGGCCAGCCTGCTGCAGTTCGCATTCACGCATCCGCTCCATGCGCTCGAAGTGCCGGCGCGGGTCTACGAACTCGCCCTGGCCATGGCGATCTTTTCCACGCTGCTGCCGGTGTTCCTGCTGTCGCACGCCATCCGCCGCATCGGTTCCGGCAACACCTCGCTGATCGGCTCCATCGGGCCGGTCAGCACCCTCCTCATGGCCTATGTGTTCCTGCAGGAGGGCCTGTCGCCCGTGCAGGTTGCCGGTTCCGCGCTGGTGCTGGCGGGCGTGCTCATCGTCAGCCTCGACAGCCGGCGTGCCGGCACGTAGCAGGCGGGACTACAGCAGCTGCTGCGCAGGATACGTCATGTCCCAGTACAGCCACAGCCACCCGCCCAGGCTGGCGAGGACGAAGACCAGGCACCAGAACGTGTCGAGCCAGTCGGCCGTTTTGTTCATCGCGACACGCCGTGTCATCTGCCGGCGAGCTGGTCGCCATGCTTCTGCCGCAGCTTGTCCAGCAGTTGCTGGGCTTCCTGGCGGCGGCCGGCATCGGCGTCCTCGCGGCCGGGTCGGGCGGGTGCGGCCAGGGCGCGCTTCAGGTGATCGGCCGCCTGCACGTAGTTGCCCTGGTCGGCGAGCAGGTCCGCATAGAAGTAATTGGGATCGATGCCGTCGGGATTGATGGCGAGCGCCTTTTCAAGATAGGCCTTCGCTTTCTGCTTGTCGCCGAATCCGATCGGCCATCCCGGGACCTTGGCGTAGAGACTGCCCAGCGAGTTGTAGACGGAGCCGTTCAGCGCAGTCGGATTGATCTTCTCGGCTGCCAGCAGCAGGGTGCGCGCCTGCTTGACCTTGCTCAGCGCACCCAGGCCGCCGTCGGCCTGGGCCGCGCTGGCGAGGGCGATGGCTTCCCAGATCATCGGCTCGGCCCGGCCGGGGTAAGCCTGGGCCACCTGTTGGGCATGCGCGATCAGGGTATCGAAGGCGGCTTCCTTGCCGGCTTTTGGCGTCTGGTAGGACACCTTGGCCCACTGATGGCCAAGGTCGGCGATGGCACTGGCCAGCGTGGGCGGGGCGGCGAAGCTTGTCGCGGTCAGACTGGCGAACAGGACGAGCGTGGCGAGGGACGTGCGGAACATGGTCGTTCTCCGGGTGGCGGGCATTAACGGGTGGATTCGGCGGCGAAGGGACGCATCAGGGCAGCCTGTTTGATCAGGCTCGGGTCGACCAGGCGCGGGAGGACCGAGTTGATGCGCACGAACAGCTTCTCGGGCCAGCCGAGGTAGCGCTCGCGATCGTCGCGTTCGATGGTGGCGATGACGCTGGCGGCGACGCTTTCGGGCTCGTCCTGGTTCATCTTCAGGGCGTTCGCCATGCGCGCGACCACGTTGCGGTTGAAAGCGGTCTTGGTGAAACGCGGGGCGACGTAGGTGATGCCGACGCCGGTGCCCGCCAGTTCGCGCCGCAACGCTTCGGAAAAACCGCGCAGCGCGAACTTGCTGGCCGAATAGGAGGCGAAGCAGGGAAAGCCGATGGACCCGAAGATCGATCCGACGTTGACGATCTTTCCCGTTCCGCGCGCCAGCATGTGGGGCAGAACGGCATTGACCAGGGCGATCGGCGCAATGGTGTTGACCTGGAACAGCATGGCCGTGTCGGCGGCGCGTTCCTGGGCAAAGAATCCGAAATTCTGCACGCCTGCGCAATTGATCAGGATGTCGATGCTTCCCGCCTGCTCGAGTGCCTGCTCGATCAGGCGGGCCGGCATGCCGGGCTGCGCGATGTCGCCGGTCAGCGCCAGGACCTTGCCGCCCGAACCGCGGAGTTCCGTGGCGAGGCGCTCCAGCCTGTCGCCGTCGCGATTGACGAGGACCAAAGACGCGCCGCGCCAGGCGAGTTCGCGCGCGATGGCGCCGCCGATGCCGCCGCTGGCGCCTGTGATCAGAACCGTGCTGCCGGATATGTTCATGTGTTCTCCTGTAGATCGATGCTGCGAAAAACGTTGCCGTAGAGACGGAAGAACGCGCGGGCGTTTTGTACGACGCTGTCGCGCTCGTCCTCTGTGTCGAGCCGGTTGACCAGCCGCTCGAAATCGCCGATGTGCTCGACGTCGAGTGCGCCGTGGCTGCTCAGGTAAGTGAAGGCAGACGGGGGCAGGTCGAGCGCCGTCTGCAGCGCACGCGCCGCATTCGAGGCGAGGCTGACGCTGGTGCCTTCGAGCACGTACACCATGCCGAACAGGCCGACCGGATTGCGCCGCATCACCGTGTCGTAGGCATAGGCGACCATCACGCCGGTATCGAAATCGGGCTGGCTGTCGCGGACGGCGTCCGCATCTCCGCCGGCCGCTGCGATGTCGTCGAGGATCCACTCGTGATGGCCGAGTTCTTCCTCGATGTAATGGGCCACCGCGCTGCGCAGCCATTCCTGGCGGTCGCTCAGGCGCGCGCCGCAGGCCATGAGCAGCGGAACGGTGTGCTTGACGTGGTGGAAGGCGCGGGCGAGGAAGGCGAGGTAGTGTGGCCGCTTCACCTGGCCCGCCAGGGCGGCCGTGATCAGGGGCGTCGACAGCAGGGCCGCGCGTTCGGCGGCGGTGGCGTGCTGGAGGTACGGGTAGAAATCCATAAGGGTCCGGTTCGGGTTCAGGATGGATACAAGGCGTCGATCTGCGCGGCATAGCGCCCGAAGATGGCGCTGCGGCGCAGGCGGCCGTTCGGCGTCGATAGTCCGTTGCCTGCGGTGAAGGGTTCCGCGGCGGGGATCCAGGCGCGCACCCGGGCATAGTCGGGCAGCCGGCGATTGGCCTGCTCCAGTGCCGCCTCGATGGCCGCCTGCGGGATGCCCGGACGGTGCACGATGACCGCACAGTTGAATGGCCGGGCCTCGCCGAAGCAGGCGGCCTGGGCGATCGCCGGGTCGGCCGCCAGCTCGCCTTCCACCCACTCGGGCGCGACGTTGCGACCGAAGGCGGTGACGAACATGTTCTTCTTGCGCCCGGTGAGGAACAGGAAACCGTCTGCGTCCCGGTAGCCGAGGTCGCCCGTGGCGATGACGTCCGGCTCGGCCCCTGTGTCGTCCTCGCCCAGATAGCCGCGCCAGCGGAGGCCGCGAACCAGGATCTCGCCGTCGTCGGCGAAGGCGAGTTCAAGATGCGGCAGGGGCTTACCGACACTGCCGAGCCGGCTGTCGTCGGGACGGTTGACGGCAACGACGGACGCGCACTCCGACAAGCCATAGCCTTCGTGTACGGGGAGGCCCAACGCCTGGGTCGCCTCCATCAGCCGCATTGCGACCGGCGCGCCGCCGACCGCCAGATAGCGCAGGCCATGCGGCCGGGCGGCGCCCGTCTGGATCGCCGCGACGATCTCCCGCAGCATCTGCGGGACCATGATCGCAGTGCTCGCGTGCCAGTCGCCCAGCGCGGCCAGCAGGCGCCCGGCATCCAGCCCGGAACTGCCGGAGAGCCCCACCGAGGCCAGCCCCGGCAGGCAGATCGTCGCGCCCGCCAGCAGCGGCGTATAGAGCCCGCCGATGTTTTCCAGCAGGGTGCTCAACGGAAGCAGGCCAAGATGGCGGTCGTCGCGGCGGGCCGCGCTGGCGATGCGCAGCGACTCGGCGACGGTCTCCATCGTGTCGCGTCCCAGGCAGACGCCTTTCGGTTCGCCCGTCGTCCCCGACGTGAACGTGACCTTGTGCGTGCCGGCGGGCAGGACCGCAGCGGGTCCGGCGGGCTGCAGCCGTACCTGCATCAATGTGCCGTGGAAGGCTGCGATGGACAGGCTGGGCGGGTGCAAGGCCGCCAGCAGCCGCTGGGGCTGGTCGGTCAGCACCCGATCGATCGCGGCGGTGCGGAGTACGTGGGCCAGCTGGGCCGGCGAGAAAAACAAGGGCAAGGGAATGCTCGGGATGCCCGCTGCGTGCGCAGCCAGGTCGGCCAGTGCCCAGGCCTTGCCGTTGTCGGCGAGGATCGCGACCGCGCGCGGGGCCGCGGCGCGCAGCAGGCCGGCCAGCCTTGCGATTTCAGCCGGCAGTCCGCCATAGGTGAGCGCACCGTGTTCGTCCTGCAGGGCCACCTTGCCCGGATGGCTTGCCGCATGGCGATGCAGGGCGGCGAGAATCAGGCTCATGCCGGTTCTCCGGCCAGGCAGCAACGCGGCGGTGCGGGCAGCCGCATGGCCCGGTAGCCGGCCTGGACGTTGCCGACCAGCACGCGCGGCGCGTGGTCGTAGTAGCGTCCCCAGGCGGCGCGTTCGTCCGCCGGGATACGGTCGGCCGTGGCCGCCTGGATGTCGAGGGGGAACAGGCCCAGCCGGCAAAAGGCGTTGCGCAGTCCCGTCGTGCCGGTGAACACCACCCACTCGTAGCCCTCCTGGTGGAGGCGTGCCGTCAGCAAGCCGATCATGGCGCGGACCGCACCCGGAAACGCCCCGGAGAAATGGCCGACTTCGACGATGACATGGCGCTCGATGCGTTTGCCGGCGCGTGCCGCAATGACTTTTTCTATCGGCGCGTCGAGATATTGTTCGAGAAACAGGTTGCGGCTGGCCGAGCGCAGGCCGAATGCGCCGCAGAGATCGCCCGCCTCGTTGCGCACGCTGAACAGGCGCGGCATGAAGGCCTCGATGCGGGAACCGAAGCTTTCCGCAAAACACTGGCTGATGAAGGCTTCGACCGTGGCCCGGTTGCTGCCGATATGCTCGAACAGTTCAAAGCGCGGCTGGCCGGCCGCCTCGTCCGCAGCAGGAGCGGCGCGTTCCACGCTGCGCAGCGGAGGCTGCAGGGTCGGCATGGCCGGCGGGGTATCGATCGTCGGCAGGCACGCGGCAGGGTGGGACGGCATCGGCTTCCTTGGCATGATGTGCGGCAGATGCCACACGACAGGCAGGGAATTGCAATACCGGTGCCAGCTGGCGAACGCGGCTGGAAAAATCGCTCAAGCGTTTGATATGACAGGTGTTGAGGGATCAGGCCGGCGGCGTTCAAGATCCGTCCGATCTACTTTCCCGTCGCGCATCCTGCAAGGCTTGTCGACCAATCTTGCAGTCGCCGGCTATCTGGGACAGGCCGGCACCTCGCCGACGGTGAAGACAACCGAGACCCCGTGTTCCGGGACGCAGGTCGAGACATAGCCGATCGCGCCTGGCGTGGCCCGCACGAACAGGATGACCGCCTCTTCCGAGGCCAGCACGTGCGGCGGCAGCACACCGTGGAAATACATCTCGCGCCAGTAGTCTTCCAGCGCTTCCGGCGCGTGGCCCAGAATGGTTCGCGAGAACGCGCGACGCAGCGGGTGGGCCGGCGGCAGGTTGACCGGCTGGATGCGGGTGCCGTTTTCCCAGTAGTTCTGCTTGCGCCTGAATATCAGCGCGACGGATTCGCGCGTCAGGTGCGGGTCGGCGGCGCCCGGCGCGGCGATGACCGCGAACGGCAGGTCGGCCGCCGCGGCAGGCAGGGCAAGGGCCAGCCAGAGCGCCAGCAGGGACAGGATCGTCGGCATGCGGCGCGTCAGAACAGGAGGCTGAGCGAGGACATGAAGCCTTCGGGCGCGTCGATGGTGTTGTGCGTGGCGCCGTTCCATTCCGCCTTCAATACGATCGCCGGCGTGACCCGGTAATTCAGGCCGGCGACCCACAGCCGGGTGGCCTGCGCTTCCTGCGCCTTGCGGTAGAGCTCATAGCGGCCGACCGCATAGAGCTTGGCGGTCAGCGGGACCACCAGTTGGCCGAAGGCGCCTTTCTCGTCCCAGTCGCTGCCGTTGTCCGAGAACCGGTAGATGCCTTCGCCGCTGATCTCGTAGCGGTTGCGCGTCCACACGAAATCGACGCCGATCAGGCGTTTTTTCTCGTCGCGGGTCTTGCGTTGCTCGAAGGCGGCGTAGGAAAAACCGATCTGTCCGTCCGTGAGCAGGGGGAAGGCCACGTGCGCGCCGATGGCCTCGTAGAACGGATCCAGAACCGGATTGGGGCGCAGCTCCCCGCCTTTCGATGCGTAGAGGGAATACTCGGTGCCGTGCGCCACGTTCGGCAGCGTCCCGTTGAGCATCAGCCCCGTCGCGTTGGTGGGAAACGTCTCGGTGGTGACGAGCGGACGCGAGGTCGTCCAGACCAGCGGCGTCGCATGGATGAGGTTCCAGCGGCCGATGGGGGTGAGGAACTTGCCGGCGCGGATCGTGGTGGTGTCGGTGATCGCATAGTCGAGGTAGAGCCGCTCCAGCGCCAGGTAGCGGGTCTCCCCTTCGCGGTCGGACACGGGCGTCGCCAGCACGTTCTCGTAATCGAGCTCGGAGAAGAATTTCCAGCGGCTCTCGCCCTGCCACCAGACGAACAGGCTCAGGTTGTCGAGGGCGGTGCGGGCGGGCGCATGGCGCAGGTGTTCAAAGCTGGCCGTGGCATAGCCGCCCAGCGAGAAGCCGGTGTCCGCCAGCTGGAGGCCTTCGCCCAGGCGGTAGTTGATGTCGGACAATGCGCCGTCTCCGGCCGCGGCCTGGGCGCACGCGAACGCCAGGGCGAACGCGGCGAGCCGCCGCACGACAGCGCGCAGGGACAGGCACGAAGTCGGCGGAGGCGGACCGGATTTTTCGTGTACTTGTCGCATTCCGGCCTCATTCCAGACTTTCATTCGGCTACCATCCTCGGTGTGACCATACGCAAGACGCTACTCGTCGCCTTCCTCAGCGTCGGCCTTTTGCCCGCCATACTTCTGGCCAGCCTGGCTTTTGTCAAGGCGCGCGAGGCCGTGCAGGCGGAGATCGAACGCAACCTCGCCATCCAGGCGACCGGGGTCGCCGCGGACATCGACAAGATGATGTTCGAGCGTCTGCAGAACGCCGCCACCTGGAGCCATCTCGACATCATGCAGGACCTGCAGGTGCGCGACGTCGACAAGCGGCTCTCGCATTTCCTGTCCGATCTGCATGCCGGCTACAAGGATGTGTATCTCGCGCTGGCGTGCGTCGACCGCGACGGGCGGATCATCAGCAGCAGCGACGCGGCCGAGGTCGGCCGCCGGGTGACGGAGCGGCCGGTCTGGCTCGGTGCCGCGCTGTCGGGCGCGGACGTGGCGCTCGAGTCGCCGACCGGACAGGAAGACGGCGCGCTGGTGATGCGGGTGCCGGTGGCCTCGGCGTTCGCCGGCGGCACGCTCGGCCAGCTGCGGCTGAAACTCGACTGGACCGAGATCGACGACGTGCTGGACCAGGCCACCAGCGGCGGCGGCCGCATGCTGGCCGTGCTCGATCGCGAGGGCCGGCTGATCGCAGCATCGAAGGAACTCCGTGCACGCGGCATGCTGCTGGGCAAGGCGCTTGCCGCGTGGCGCACCGGCGCGATAGGCCCGACCGTGTCGGTGCGGTCGGGCGCGCCGGTGGCGGATTCCGACGTCATCGTCGGTGCCGCGCGCGCGCGCGGCTATGCCAATTTCGCCGGCTTCGGCTGGACCACGCTGATCATCCAGCCGGTCGACCAGGCCCTCGCGCCGGTCCATCGCATGGCGCTCATCTTCCTCGGCCTGCTCGGCCTCATCATGCTGCTGACCTTTTCCATGGCCAGCTGGGTCAGCCGCGAGATCGCCCGGCCCGTCGCCGCGTTGACCGGCTTTGCCCGCGGCTACATGCGCAACAAGGTCCTGCAGGCGCCGCCGGTTGCGCGCGGCGGCGAAGTCGGCGAACTGACCGACGCCTTCGTCCAGATGATGCGCGACATCGACCAGTCGCAGCAGAACCTGGTGCGTGCCTCGAAGCTGGCGGTGGTCGGCGAGATGTCCTCGGTGATCGCGCACGAGGTACGCACGCCGCTCGGCATCCTGCGTTCCTCGGCGCAGATGCTGCAACGCGAATCCGGCATCAGCGACGAGGGCCGCGAGCTGGTCGGTTTCATCGAGAGCGAGACCGAACGCCTTAACCGCCTGGTGTCGGCCATGCTCGACACCGCCCGGCCGCGCGCGCCGTCGTATGCCGCAGTGGACATGCACGCGCTGATCGAGAAGAGCATCGCCATGCTTGGCGCGCAGGCCGGTAAGAAGCAGGTCAGCGTGACCGCCCGCCTGCGGGCAGCGAAACCGGTGGTTGAGTGCGACGCGGAACAGATCACCCAGGTCCTGCTCAATCTGTTGATGAACGGGCTGCAGATCCTCGATCATGGCGGGCAGATCGAACTGGCGACCCATGACGACGACGCGTTCCTGACCATCGAAATGGCCGACGACGGGCCGGGCATCGATCCGGCCGAACGGACCCGCGTGTTCGAGGCCTTCTTCTTCAAGCGCGAAGGCGGCATCGGGCTGGGACTGGCCATCGTGCAGCAGATCGTGGGTGCCCACGGGGGCGAAATCGAAGCGGCGGAAAGCAAGCTGGGCGGGGCGCTGTTCCGCATCCGCCTGCCGCGCAGGCAATCGGGAGAGACATGAAAGGCAGACAGATCCTCGTCGTGGACGACGAACCCAAGATGCGCCGCGTCCTCGAAATCATGTTGCAGAAGATGGGCCACCGGGTGCTCGCGGCCGGCAACGGCGTCGAAGCGCTCGCGCTGTTCCAGGCGAACAGCGTCGACCTCGTCATCACCGACCTGCGCATGCCCGAGATGGACGGCATCGAACTGCTGGCTGCGTTGCGGGCGCAGGCGTCGGACGTGCCGGTGATGGTGATCACCGCGCACGGCACCATCGAGACCGCGGTGGCCGCGATGAAGCACGGCGCCTGCGACTACATCCTGCGGCCGTTCGACATCGACGTGGTGGAACTCGCCGTCGACCGCGTGCTGAACGGTGCCGCGGTGGCGCAACAGAACGCCTTCCTGCGACAGGAGATCGAGCGCGGCTGGGATGCCTTCGTCGGTACCAGCGAGCCGATGCGGGCGGTGTACGAACTGATCCAGCGCGTCGGACCGAGCAAGGCGTCGGTGCTGATCACGGGCGAAACGGGTACCGGCAAGGAACTCGCCGCGCGCGCGCTGCATCATGCCTCGCCGCGCCGTGACAAGCTGTTCGTGCCGATCAACTGCGCGGCGATCCCGGCCGACATCCTGGAAAGCGAACTGTTCGGCTACGAGAAGGGCGCCTTCACCGGCGCGGTCAAGGAACGCGTCGGCAAGTTCGAACTGGCCGATGGCGGCACGATCTTCCTCGACGAGCTGACCGAAATGCCGCTGCCGCTGCAGGCCAAGCTGCTGCGCGTGCTGCAGGAAAACACCATCGAGCGCCTCGGCGGCAACCGCGTCATCGAACTCGACCTGCGCGTCATCGCCGCCACCAACCGCGACCCGCTGGAAAGCGTGCGCGAAGGCACGCTGCGCGAAGACCTCTACTACCGGGTCAACGTGTTCTCGATCGAACTGCCGCCCCTGCGCGCGCGCACCGAAGACATCGCCGGCCTGGTCGAGCACTTCATCGCCAAGCATGGCCATTCGACGGCAGCCACCCGCCTCACGCCGCGGGCGCTCGAGCGCCTGCGCGACTACGACTGGCCGGGCAACGTGCGCGAACTGGAAAACATGGTCGAGCGGGCCTTGATCCTGAGCGGCGGCGGCACGCTGGACGAACAGCATTTCCTGCTCAACCCGCGCGCCGCCGACAACAAGCCCAGGCCGGCCGTCGCGCCGGCCGAAAGCCAGAAGGCCCCGCCGCCGCTGAACCAGGCGGTCGAGGACCTCGAGGCGCGGCTGATCGACGAAGCCCTGGTGCAGGCCGAGGGCAACAAGGCCAAGGCCGCCGCGCTGCTCGACATCAGCGAGCGCACCCTCTGGTACAAGCTGAAGAAATACCGTCCCGAGCAGTCCTGAACGCCGCGCCGCCCTGCAAGTTTTGTCGACGATTCTTGCATGCGCCCCATGCCGTCCTACGGTGCGGGCGGCGGCGGATGCGCCACGTATTCCATGAAATCAATACCTTGAAGCGAGGCCGTGCAGCTGGCATCGCGCTTGCAGATTGGAGGTGTCGCCGGCCGATCTGGCGGCCCTCCATTCACTTCAGGAAGACTCCATGAAACTTCAGCATCTGGCATCGTTCGCCCTGCTTGCCCTGTCCACCACGGCATTCGCCGACGGTTTCTACGGCGTGGGCGAGATCACCCGTTCGAATCTGTCGCTCGACCGCAATCATTTCGATGGTGCGCTGCTCGCCCATGGCGCCACCGGACTGTCCAGCCGCGATTCCGGCAACAGCACCAAGTGGCGCCTGCAGGGCGGCTATCGCTTCAATCCGAACCTGGCGGTGGAAGCCGGCTACATCGATTTCGGCAAGGCCAAGTACACGGCCAGCTTCAGCGGCGGCAGCGCCCAGGGCTCGCTGAAGGCCGGCGGCGTGGACGTGGCGGCGCTGCTCTCGCTGCCGCTGAGCGACAGCTTTTCCGTGTTCGGCAAGGCGGGCGTGGTCGCAGCGAAAGTCGATTCCCGCCTTAGCGCCAGCGGTGCGGCCGTTGCAGCCAGCGGCGACGCATCGACCCATGTCGTCCGTCCCCTGCTGGGCGTAGGCGCCCTCTACAAGCTCAGCGACCACGTCGACCTGCGTGCCGACTACGACCATGTGAGCGGGCTCGGCAAATCCGACAAGACCGGCAAGATGACCGCCAACATGGTTTCGCTGGGCGTCGCCTACAACTTCTGACCACTCGTCCGGCCGTGTCTTTCGGCCGGTGCGTGCCGCGGATTTAGGGTATCTGGTGCGACGGCCCGCTGAACTTCGCGTAGTAGATCGCGGCGAAGAAAAACACCACCGTCAGCACGATCTCGCCCCCGGCCAGCCATGCCGACAGGCCGGTGTCCGACCACGCGCGCACCACGCCTTCGGTGAAATAGGCCAGCATCAGCATCGGCGCCCATTGGTAGGTGTAGCGGCGGCCTTTCAGGATGCCCATCAGCGGCAGCAGCAGCGGCAGGGCTTTCATCACCAGTCCGGAGCCGCCGGGGCGCAGCGGCGCGAGCCACAACTCCCAGGCGACGCAGAGAAAGATCAGCGCGATCAGGCTGACGGCGGATACGGTCTGCAGGATCTTCATGCCGAAAGTCGGGTTGCGGTTTCGGCCAGGCGCTTGCCCAGCGCGATGCACAGCGTGCGTTCCGCGTCGGTCAGCGGCTTGTCGTCGGCGGTGCCGGCCCAGTGGCTGGCGCCGTAGGGCGTGCCGCCGCTCTCGGTGTGGTTCACTTCCGCCAGGGTGTAGGGCAGGCCGACGATCAGCATGCCGTGGTGCAGCAGCGGCAGCATCATGCTGGTCAGCGTCGTTTCCTGGCCGCCGTGCAGGCTGGCGGTGGAGGTGAACACGGCGGCGGGTTTGCCGACCAGCGTGCCCTTGGCCCACAGCGTGCCGGTGGTGTCGAGGAAATACTTCAGCGGCGCGGCCATGTTGCCGAAGCGGGTGGGCGAGCCGAGCGCGAGGCCGGCGCATTGCTCCAGGTCGGCGAGTTCCACATAGGGCGCGCCTTCGTCGGGCACCGGCGGCTCGGCCACCTGGGTGCGCGGCGCCACCGGCGGCACCGTGCGCAGCCGGGCGGATGCCCCCGCCACCTGGTTGATGCCGCGTGCGATCAGATGCGCCATGTCGCGCACGCTGCCGCCGGCACTGTAATAGAGGACAAGAATCTCGGTCATAGCGGTTCGTCTGCAATCAAGGTGAAATCGACCAGGTCGAAGCCCGGCGTGTGTTCCAGCAGCCGGCCGAAGCTGAGCGTGTACTGGTGCGGCGCATGCAGCACCTCCGCATCCATGCCGGTCTCGTACAAATGGCGCGGCAGCAACAGGCGGTCGGACTGCTTCAGCGCGGCCAGGCCGGGCAGGAACAGGGCCGGCTCCGGATTTGCCTTGCGGTGGCCGCGCAGCGGGCGCACCCACACGGGCTGGATCTGCGGCGACAGCCGTTCGACGCCGAGTTCGACCTGGCGCGCATCGCGCATGCGGATCCAGCGGATCGCGCCCAGCGACCACCCTGGCGCCGCATCGGCATGCAGCGCCAGCGGATCGCCCACCTTCAGGTTCAGCGGCGCATCCGGCGCGCCGGCGAGGGCGACGCCGGCCGCGCTGTCGTTGGTGACGGACCACACGGTGGCGTTGACGGCGACCGGCGAGGCGAACATCCCCTGGACGTCATGGATCGGCAGGCTCTCGTCCGGCTCGTTCTGCTCCGTGCACGGAATCTGTTCCAGCAGCCGGTGGATGGCGCTCACGCCGGCCACGACCTGCACCGTGCTGTCGGGTGCCGTCGGGTAGCGTTTGTACGTGCGCTGGGCGGTGGTGCCCCATTCCTTGAGCAGCCGCTTGCACAGCGTCAGGCTGAGTGAGTGGTCCATCCCCGGCGGCAGGTCGACCTGTTCCGGCGTCTCGCCCTTGCGCAGCCGTACCGCGGTTTCGTGCACGTGGCGGCACAGCGTGTCGGTGTCCAGCCACAGGCTGCCCGGCTTGCCGTCGGCCGCGACCTGGGTCGGCGCAATGTCGCCGTCGGTGGACACCGGAAACCCGAGATGGTCGGCGACCGGTCCGTAGGTCAGTTCGGCAAGCGCGGCGAAACGGTCCAGGTAGAGCCGGGTATGGGCGAGCTCGACCGGGCTCAGGTGCGGCGGATCGGCCAGCGCGATCAGCAAGGCCTGGCGGTAGCTCAGGCCGGTCGTCGGCACGCCGTCGGTCGGCAGCTCCGCCACATTCGAGACCTGCGCATACGCATGGAGCTGGTGCAGGTCCTGCCACAGGCCGGCGGGCGGCGGCGTGTAGGTCATGAAACAGGCGGTCTGCAGGTCGCGCAGCGCGGCCGCCACCTGGGCGGCGAATTCGGCCAGGCGCCGCGGATTGGCGCGGCCGAAGCGCTGGTTGGTCAGGGCCATCAGCAGATGCTTGTAGCCGAGGCTGCGCTCGCGCTGCAGGTCGCGCAGCAGCGTGCCGACCTGCCGCTGCTGCGCGTAGGGCGGCACCCCCGATTCGGCGAGCAGCGTTTCCAGGCTGGCGGCCACGCGCACGATCACGGGCCGGTAGAGCGACAGCAGGGTATGGCGTTCGTCGGCGCCCAGCGGATGGCGATTGAGGGCATACAGCGCGGCGAGCAGTTGCTGGGCCGCATCCGCCGGGCTGGCGTAGGGCAGGCGGCCCAGCCACGCGGCCACGGCCTTCGGGCGGGTTTCGACGGTGGACTGGCTGAGCGGATCGACCTGGGGAAGACTGAACGCGAGCATGCCGTTCAGTCGAACACGACAGTCTTGTTGGCGTACACCAGCACGCGGTTGTCGAGATGCCATTTCACCGCGCGCGACAGCACCACCTTTTCCAGGTCGGCCCCTTTGTTGATCAGGTCGTCGAGGCTGTCGCGGTGCGAGATGCGCGCCACGTCCTGCTCGATGATGGGGCCGTCGTCGAGCGTCTCGGTGACGTAGTGCGCGGTCGCGCCGATCAGCTTGACGCCGCGTTCGAATGCCCGGTGGTAGGGCTTGGCGCCGTGGAAGGCCGGCAGGAAGGAATGGTGGATGTTGATGATGCGGTTGGGGAAATGGCGGATGAAATCGGCCGACAGCACCTGCATGTAGCGCGCCAGCACGATGAAGTCGATCTTCTGGTCGCGCAGGATCGCCAGCTGGATCTGCTCGGCCTCATGCTTGGCGTCCTTGTGCACGGCCAGGTGCTGGAAGGGCACGCGGTAGGCTTCGGCCAGCCAGCGCGTGTCCTCGTGGTTGCTGAGGATGATCGGCAGCTCGCAATGCAGCTCGCCGCTCTGGTAGCGGTAGAGCAGGTCGGCCAGGCAGTGGTCGAACTTCGACACGAACACCGCCAGGCGCGGCTTGCGGCTCGACTCGGCCAGCCGCCAGGTCATCCCGAAGCGCTCGGCGATGGGACCGAAGGCGGTGGCGAACTCGGCCAGGTCGAGGTTGAAGTCCGCCAGATCCCACTCCACCCGCATCAGGAACAGCTTCAGTTCGGCGTCCTGGTGCTGGTCGGCATGCAGGATGTTGGCGTTGTGCGACAGCAGGAAGTCGGCAATGGCAGAGACCAGCCCCTTCTGGTCGGGGCAGGAAATCAGCAGGACGGCGGTATGACGCATGGGCGGACCGGGAAGGTGTGGTTTTTTCGCCATCATAACCAAAATTCCCCTGATTCTCTTAAGGGAAGCGGCCGCCGGGCCTCTCCCGGGGCCGCGCCGCGCAAAGATTCAGCAGTCTTTGCGCGGCGCGGGCGGCCTGCAGGCGGACTGGACAAACCGGACTTCACCGCATTCCACGGCCCGGCCGGGCGTTTCGTGGCGCCAGCCCCTGTCCTGCCGCAGTGCTGGTCAAACTTTAGGCATGCCGTCCGGCAAAAACTTTGATTTGCCTTGGGATTTTCAGGGCCATGAAAAATCTTGTCCGGATACGCCGGATCCGGGTTGACATGCCGGGCAGGACACCTAGAATTTGTATCCAGCCTCTGCCAACACCACAATATGTTGTGAATAAAACTGTTGGCGAGGGTCGGGCAAGCTGTGTATAAGGTGTGGATGTTTCGCGCCCCGGCATGGCCAGCCCGGATTGTCGTTACACCACCACCAAGGAGCCCCCCTCGATGCTGAACGTCGCCACCGAATCCGCCGCATCTGCGCCCATTCCCCCCATTGAGCCTGCCGACGTGGCAGTGATCGACACGCGCTACGCCGACTACAAGATCATCCGCCGCAACGGCGCGGTGGTCGGCTTTGCGCCGAACAAGATCGCCATCGCCGTGACCAAGGCCTTCATTGCGGTGCAGGGCGGGCAGGCGGCGGCGTCGGCGCGCATCCGCGAGCTGGTCGAATCGATCACCGGCCAGGTGACCGCGGCCCTGATGCGACGCAACCCCAACGGCGGCACCTTCCACATCGAGGACATCCAGGACCAGGTCGAACTGGCGCTGATGCGCTCGGGCGAACACGAAGTCGCCCGCGCCTACGTGCTCTACCGCGAGAAGCGCGCGCAGGAACGCGCCGCGCAAAAGGCCGCCGGCGTGCCCGAAGCCACCCTGCACGTGCTGGAAGACGGCCAGAAGAAGCCGCTCGACACCGCGCGCCTCGCCGCGTTGCTGGCCGACGCCTGTACCGGCCTCGGCGACAACGTCAAGGCCGAGCCCATCATGCACACCGTGCTGCGCGATCTCTACGACGGCGTGCCGATGGCCGAGGTCGAGAAGGCGCTGGTGCTCGCCGCGCGCTCGATGATCGAGCAGGACCCGGCATATTCCTTCGTCACCGCGCGCCTGCTGCTCAACTCCATCCGCCACGAAGTGCTGGGCGAGGCCGTCACCCAGGCGCAGATGGGCCAGCGCTACGCCGAGTACTTCCCGGCCTTCATCAAGAAAGGCATCGCCGCCGAACTGCTCGACGAGAAGCTCGGCCAGTTCGACCTCGCGCGCCTGGCCAAAGTGCTCGACGCCGGCCGCGACTACCAGTTCGGCTACCTGGGCCTGCAGACCCTGTACGACCGCTATTTCCTGCACATCGAGGAGTCGCGCATCGAGCTGCCGCAGGCCTTCTTCATGCGCGTGGCGATGGGCCTCGCGATCAACGAGATCGACCGCGAAGCGCGCGCCATCGAGTTCTACCAGGTGCTGTCCTCGTTCGACTTCATGTCGTCGACGCCGACCCTGTTCAACGCCGGCACCCGCCACAGCCAGCTGTCGTCCTGCTACCTCACCACCGTCACCGACGACCTCGACGGCATCTACCAGGCGATCAAGGAAAACGCCATGCTGCAGAAGTACGCCGGCGGCCTGGGCAACGACTGGACCCCGATCCGCGCCATGGGCTCGCGCATCAAGGGCACCAACGGCAAGTCGCAGGGCGTCGTGCCCTTCCTGAAAGTGGTCAACGACACCGCCGTCGCGGTCAACCAGGGCGGCAAGCGCAAGGGCGCGGTGTGCGCCTATCTCGAAACCTGGCACATGGACATCGAGGAATTCCTCGACCTGCGCAAGAACACCGGCGACGACCGCCGCCGCACCCACGACATGAACACCGCGAACTGGATTCCGGACCTGTTCATGCAGCGCGTGATGGAAGGCGGCGACTGGACCCTGTTCTCGCCCAACGACGTGCCCGACCTGCACGACCTCTACGGCCGCAAGTTCGCCGAAGCGTATTGCGAATACGAGCGCAAGGCCGACCGCGGCGAGATCAAGCTGTTCAAGCGCATCCCCGCCGTGCAGATGTGGCGCAAGATGTTGTCGATGCTGTTCGAGACCGGCCACCCCTGGATCACGTTCAAGGACCCCTGCAACATCCGCAGCCCGCAGCAGCACGTCGGCGTCGTGCACAGCTCCAACCTGTGCACCGAGATCACGCTCAACACCAACGACCAGGAAGTCGCCGTGTGCAACCTCGGCTCGGTCAACCTCGTCAATCATCTGAAACTTGATTCTGATTCGGGGCAGCTCAAGCTGGATCTGGACAAGCTCAAGGCCACCATCCACACCGCGATGCGCATGCTCGATAACGTGGTGGACGTGAACTACTACGCCGTCGGCAAGGCGCGCAACTCCAACCTCAAGCACCGTCCGGTGGGCTTGGGCATCATGGGCTTCCAGGATGCGCTGCAGGAACTGCGCGTGGCCTATGCCTCGCCCGAGGCGGTGGAATTCGCCGACCGCTCGATGGAAGCCGTCGCCTACTGGGCCTACTGGGCGTCCACGGAACTGGCCGAAGAGCGCGGCCGCTATTCGAGCTACGAAGGCAGCCTGTGGAGTAAAGGCATCCTGCCGCAGGATTCGCTGAAGCTGCTGGCCGAAGAGCGCGGCGGCTACCTCGAAGTCGACAGCTCCAGCACGCTCGACTGGGACAGCCTGCGTGCGCGCATCGGCCAGTACGGCATGCGCAACTCCAACTGCCTGGCGATCGCGCCGACCGCGACCATTGCCAACATCGTCGGCGTCTCCGCCTCGATCGAACCGACGTATCAAAACATCTACGTCAAATCCAACCTGTCGGGCGAATTCACCGTCGCCAACAAGTACCTCGTCGCCGACCTCAAGAAGCTCGGGTTGTGGGACGAGGTCATGGTCGCCGACATCAAGTACTTTGATGGAAGTTTGGCCAAGATCGACCGCATCCCGGCCGACATCCGCACCCTCTACGCCACCGCGTTCGAGATGGAGACCCACTGGCTGGTCGAGTGCGCCAGCCGCCGCCAGAAGTGGATCGACCAGGCGCAGAGCCTCAACATCTACATGGCCGGCGCCAGCGGCAAGAAGCTCGACGAGACCTACAAGCTGGCGTGGATCCGTGGCCTCAAGACCACCTATTACCTGCGCACCATGGGCGCCACCTCGGCGGAGAAATCCACCGGCAAGGGCGGCGAGCTCAATGCCGTGTCGGCGAGCGGCGGCGCGGGGGCGATGAGCAGCGGCGGCAGCGCGATGAACCGGGCTGCGGCCAACCTGCCCGAGCCGGAAATCGAAGGCAAGGCCTGCACCATGCGCCCGGGCGATCCCGGGTTCGAGGAATGCGAGGCGTGCCAGTAAAGAGGTAACAGGAGGCGGAGCGTAGAAGAGGCAGACCTGGTCAATGGATGCAGTCGCGGTGTGCGGCGGTTCGTTGGCCGGGAGCGGCCCGGCAGCCCGGTTACTTTTCTTGCTTGCCCAAGAAAAGTGACCAAAAGAAGGGCACCCTGCTGCACCACCCCTTCGGGGCAGGCCTCGACTGAACCGATCCACCGGGGCGGCTGCGCAACTCGCCCTGCGGGCTCAGACAGTGCTCGCCGAATTCCCCCGCCGGCTCGATCCAGTCGCGGTGGCGCAGAAGGGGGAAACCGGGGTGCTGAGGTGACGAAGCTGGTTTTAAGTTGACCGTTCGTCTTGGGCAGAGCGTGGTGCGGCTAGTTAGCCGTTCGCCCTGAGCTCGTCGAAGGGAGCCTGTCGAAGACAGGTAGAAACTAAACCGTACGGGCTGAGCCTGACGAAGCCTCGCCCTGTTAAGAGGCTCGTCGAAGGGAGCCGGCCAAAGGCCGGTTGGAAACCAGGGCGGGAATTACCCGCCAACAGATTAAAAGTAGTGTGGGCCCAGCCCACTTTGGGACAACCAAAGGAGAGTAAAAACGATGCTGAATTTTGAAGAAGACTTCACCCCCGCCGCCCGCACCGTCGACGTGCCGTCCTTCCTGCGCAAGGAATCTGCCGCGCCGGCCGCTGCCGAGGCCGCGCCACGCTCGGCTGAATCCAGCACCCGCCGCGTGCAGGCCGCCGACAAGCGCGTGATCAACGGCGCGACGGATGTGAACCAGCTCGTCCCCTTCAAATACAAATGGGCGTGGGAGAAATACCTCGCCGGCTGCGCCAACCACTGGATGCCGCAGGAAGTGAACATGAGCCGCGACATCGCGCAGTGGAAGGACCCCACTGCCCTGAGCGAAGACGAGCGCCGCCTGGTCAAGCGCAACCTCGGCTTCTTCGTGACGGCTGACTCCCTGGCCGCCAACAACATCGTGCTCGGTACCTACCGCCACATCACCGCGCCCGAGTGTCGGCAATATCTTTTGCGCCAGGCGTTCGAAGAGGCCATCCACACCCACGCCTACCAGTACATCGTCGAAAGCCTGGGCCTCGACGAAGGCGAGATCTTCAACGCCTATCACGAAGTCGCCAGCATCCGCGACAAGGACGACTTCTTGATCCCGTTCATCGACACGCTGACCAACCCCGAATTCAAGACCGGCACCCCCGAGGCCGACCAGAAGCTGCTGAAGTCGCTGATCGTCTTCGCCTGCATCATGGAAGGCATCTTCTTCTACGTCGGCTTCGTGCAGATCCTCGCGCTGGGCCGCCAGAACAAGATGACCGGCGCCGCCGAGCAGTACCAGTACATCCTGCGCGACGAGTCCATGCACTGCAACTTCGGCATCGACCTCATCAACACCATCAAGCTGGAAAATCCCCACCTGTGGACCAGCGAGTTCAAGGCCGAAATCCGCGACCTGATCCAGAAGGGTGTCGAACTCGAATACCGCTACGCCGAAGACACCATGCCGCGCGGCGTGCTGGGCCTGAATTCGGCCCAGTTCAAGGAATACCTGCGCTTCATCGCCAACCGCCGCTGCCAGCAGATCGGCCTCGACGAAATGTTCCCCGGCGTCACCAACCCCTTCCCCTGGATGGCCGAAATGATCGACCTGAAGAAGGAGAAGAACTTCTTCGAGACGCGCGTCACGGAGTATCAGACGGGCGGGGCGTTGAGCTGGGATTGACCGGTTGGGATGGGAAAAAGGCGCAGGGGACTGCGCCTTTTTTATTTCCAGCTATCCACGATTGCGATAACTAGCTTGAACCAGTTGGACTAAAAAACTATGGCATTGCTGAATAACGATCCGATGACTCAGTTGGCTTTCTCGGTATATGAGAACAAGGGAGTGTTTGCTGTACTGATTGGATCGGGCCTATCACGCTCCGCAGAAATCCCAACGGGCTGGGAAATTACCTTGGATTTAATTAGGCGAGTGGCGATAGCACAGGGAGTTGCAGAGCAATCAGACTGGGCAGCATGGTACAGAGACAAAACGGGCGGGGAGCCAAATTATTCTTCGCTACTGGAAGAGATTGCATCATCTCCCGAAGAACGGCGGTCCATACTGCACAGCTACATCGAGCCAACTGACGCCGACCGAGATGAGGGGAAGAAAGTACCGACCAGTGCCCATCTGGCCATCGCGCAGCTGGTTCGCTCTGGTTATATCCGAGTGATCATCACGACCAACTTTGATCGTCTGATGGAGAACGCGCTACGCGAACATGGTGTCGAGCCAACAGTTATTTCCTCAATAGATGCACTCCAAGGGGCCGAGCCCTTGACCCATAGCCAGTGTTACATACTGAAGCTTCATGGGGACTACAAAGATGCGCGCATCCTAAATACCGACGGGGAACTGAGCACCTACCCGGAAGAGTACAACCGCCTACTCGACAGAATCTTCGATGAACACGGTTTGATAGTCTGTGGTTGGTCTGGTGAATGGGATCACGCTTTAAGAAGCGCAATTCTTCGCGCGCCCAATCGGCGGTATGCAACTTACTGGACAACGCGCAA
Organism: Thiobacillus denitrificans; assembly: GCA_002343685.1. Lineage (GTDB taxonomy): Bacteria > Pseudomonadota > Gammaproteobacteria > Burkholderiales > Thiobacillaceae > Thiobacillus > Thiobacillus denitrificans_A. The sequence goes on from DDRS01000040.1 coordinate 28,280, forward strand.
CAACCTAAATAATGGTGCCGACGCGATAGTCGAGAACAAGCGTGCGAAAGTAATTTGCATTGCGAATGCAGACGATTTATTCGCTACGTTGAAACAACGTATTGATACCCTGGAGAAGACGCATCGACAGAACCCTTTGAGCACAGAACTTCTGGTCAGCAGTGCTAAACGCTATCTAGCCAAGCCAGAGTACCGCATTCAACTCGATGAATTGTTTTCCTTGGAGACGGAACGACTCTTGGCTCAGCTTGAGTCTGCGAGTTTGGAGAATCACACTCCATGGACATCAATAGAGTTTAGCGAACGGGTACGGTTGCACAATAAATGGGGTCAGACACGATTATTAATGCGATGTTCAGTCCCTGTAAATCAATGATGACCAGGCCAAGGGTCGATAATCGTGTCGACCCCATTTTCACTCTGCCATTTTCGCGAAACTGTTTCCGGAAACTGTTTTCGAAACTGTTATGACCCCGAAACTGTTTCGCAGACTATTTCAGTCTAAATCTTCAACACCCCATTGACAACCTACCAGTAGGTAGGCTATGGTTGGCCCATGGAAATGAGAGACCAAATACTTGGCGTCGCGCAGCGGCTGGTGCAACAGCGTGGGTTCAATGGTTTCAGCTATGCCGACATTGCCGACGAGGTCGGCATACGCAAGGCGAGCCTGCATCATTATTTTCCCACCAAGACCGATCTTGCCATGGCCCTGATCGACGGCTTCACCGCCCAGCTCGACAGCGGGCTTCGCCATATCAACGAGTCGTACGCGCAAGCCGATGCCAGGCTTGGCGCGTATGTCGCAATCTATCGCGACACGCTTGAGGCGGATCGCATGTGTCTGGGCGGCATGCTGGCAACCGAGGCGCATACCCTGGATCCTGTGATCCTGCCGGGTCTGAAGCGTTTTTTTGCGCGCAACATCGAGTGGTTGACTGAAGTGCTGGCGGCGGGACATTCGCAGCAGCGGTTTACCTTGACGGGCACCGCCTCGGACCATGCCCGCATGCTGCTGTCGGCGCTGCAGGGCGCCCTGCTGATCACCCGCGCTACGGGTGATCGTGAAGCGTTCAACCAGATTACAGCATTATTGATTGCGGGTTTATCGAGGAAGGGCTGACCTCTTTTTTTTGGCCTAAAAATCTACCTACTAGTAGGTAAAGGAGTACGTAATGTCTGACTGTAAAACCGAGTGCAACATCAAAAAAGGCATCCACTTCACCGCTTATGAAAGTGGCGCTCAACACGACTGGCCGGCCCAATCTGTCGAGATTCCCGGGTTGGGCCAGATTCCCGGCAAACACTTTCTCAAAGAGGCGCTTGGCCTGACAGGTTGCGAAATTTCCATCAACTCGATGGCGCCAGGCGCAGGGATGCCGATTTACCACCAGCACCAGCAAAATGAGGAGGTGTATGTCTTCATCCAGGGCAAGGGGCAGATGCAGGTCGATGGCGAAGTCATCGAGGTCAAGGAAGGCACGATCGTGCGTATCGCCCCGGGCGGAGAACGAATCTGGCGCAATAATTCGAATGAACCGATGCGCTATCTCGTCATCCAGGTGCGGGAGAATTCGCTCAATCAATATGGCCTCGGGGATGCTAAAGTGCCCGAGAAAGCGGTGGTCTGGCCCAGCTGAATCGCTGTCTTGAATTGCCCGTTCAGCCTGCCCTAGCTGCAGCGAGGGCAGGCTGAATCGGAACAATAACAATAGGGGACAGCAACTGTCTTGATTCATGCGTCTGGCACGGCGACTTTTGGGTTCCACGCCGTATCGTTTTTCAGCATCGTATTGATGATGACCAGCAGTTTTCTCATGCAGGCAGCGAGCGCGACTTTCTTGGCTTTACCTGCACGCTTGGGCGAGCAAATGGAGGCGAGCAAATGGGGTCAGACACCATTATCAGAATCCCAATTCGTCCGAGTCAAATGGATCGTAATCCCATTTGCTCGAAGTCTGAGCGATCCGATTGGCTTATGTCGCGTGCCGTGCTGCAGTGCTATGTTGCGATCTTTCAAGGGGGCGACCAGGACAGGCAGCACGGCATCGGCAGTTCGTCCTGCAAATATCGATCAACTGATCGGCATCGTTCAGCGGGAGTTTCCTCTCGCGAGCATTCGCATTACAGGCCGGGCCGCACGATAAGGCGCCAGGCGGAATTGATGGCTCAAAGAATTCGCGCCAATAGGCGGGAGTTTCTCAGCACCTACAGACCGGCGACGCACATTACTGAAATGGGCCAATGGCACCTCCAGAATAGGACTGCAACGGAGAGAGCAACCGTTGACGAATTCGAGCGCATCATTCAGCGAGCCGTGGCTCGAGGCGTGGTGGTTTCCAACCATCTGTCGAATACAGCGCGAGACATCAGCTGGCCCCACGGAACGAATCAACAATTGGACGCGATCGAGGCGCGCATCAGGGCGATGGGCGCGTCGGTTATTCGGGAGCCAAACGCAGCAGGTGGGAGGCACTTGCATGTGGACTGGTAAATGGGTGGCTGTAGCTGTTGCGCTCGCGATGCTGGGCTGCTCGCAAGAGCCTGAGCCCACGACGAGCGCTCCGCTCGCAGCCTGGTGGGTTGATATCCAGTTCCAGCCGGGCGCGACGAAAGCTAGCGAATTCGACGCGCGCTCGGTCGACCAGAACTGGAAGCGCATTTCGGCGCTTGAAGTGGACATGCTGAAAGGCCGCATTCCGGACGAAGAAATAAAAAAATTCAGGAAGTCAGGTTTTTCGTTTTCATTAAGGTCAGACCTGGATGGGGATGGCGCTCGGGAAGACTTTTTCGTCGGCGTGTATGAGACGAACGAAGGCGAGGTTGGGCGATTCGTCGCCATCGCTCGCAATGGCCGCATAGTGCGGCACTTTGACGAAAGCGGGAACGGAGGTTTTAGTGCGCTTCTGCAAGGTGATAGGGAAGTCCGTTGGTACAAATGTATGGAGTGCGAATCGTTCGACTCGATAAGGTGGAGCGGCACAGGCTTTACGCTTGAGTGATCCATGCGGGGTCGAACGAGACACCGGGGTCGGACCTGACCCAAGCAATGCGACAGGAGAACCAGAAGCCCCTGCCCAAGATCGAGCCGCTACCGAAAGCGGCCTGAATCAAGGGTGGCCAGGGTTTAGCAAGCATGCTGTATTTTGCTACGTACATGGTGTAATCATGTCTGACCCTGAGGTTTCCCCAGTCACTCGCTTTAACTGTCATTTCGCCAAGATCCTCCCTCCCGCGTTTACAACGATCGCGTGGGTGCGGATAACTTCCCTGAAGATTTCTCGCTCAAGTAGTATCCGCACATGAACGCTGCTGCTTCCACCGACCGCCGCCCATCCCGCAGCCCGACGCGGAGTTTTGCGATCAGCCTCGCGCGCGCCTTCGGCGGCGCGCTCGTATTTTCTATGCCGATGTTCATGACCATGGAATTGTGGCAACTCGGCTTCGTGGCGGATCCCATACGCATCGCCCTGCTCGTCGTCCTGATGGTCCCAGTGCTGGTCGGTCTTTCACACTATGGCGGTTTTGAGCCTACCTTCGACTGGCAAGACGACGTGGTCGATGCCTTCGTCGGTTATGCCGTGGCCTTCGCCGCGTCGTTTCTCGTGCTTGCGCTTTTCGGCCAACTGCAGCCCGGCATGCCGTGGGATGAAGTGGTCGGGAAACTCGCGCTGCAAGCCGTGGGCGGCAGCATCGGCGCGTTGCTCGCCGAGGGACAGTTCGGCACGCGCGATGATCAAGCCGAGGAGGAGAAAGAGAACACCTCGCACGCCGGCGAACTTTTTCTCATGCTCGTCGGTGCGATCTTCCTGGCGCTGAGCGTCGCGCCCACGGAAGAGATGGCTCTGATCGCGAACAAAATGGGGCCAGCCCAAGCCATCGCGCTGGCCGGGCTCTCCCTGATCGTCATGCACGCGTTTGTTTATGCCGTCGACTTCCGCGGGCAGGCCGAGGTGCCGGAAGGAATGCCGCGCTGGAGCCTCTTTCTTCGTCACACTGTGCCGGGATACGCGATCGCCCTTCTCGTCAGCGTTTATTTGCTCTGGACCTTCGGCCGCACCGACGGCGCCGGTCTGGAGCACCTCGTGACCACCGCTGTTGTGCTGGCCTTCCCCGCATCAATCGGTGCCGCCGCAGCCCGTTTGCTGATCTAGATCATGAGTGCCTCTTTCGATCGTAAAAAGCCTTCCAAAAAAGCTTCAGCAGCCGATATTCCACTGCTGGAGTGGGTGATTGGCGCGCTCGGACTGGTGATTGTGACCGCGGTCGTCGGCGTACTGATCTACGAAGCAGTCGCGGGGGACAAATCGCCTCCCGACATAAAGCTCACCGTGCAATCCATTGCGTCGTTGCAGAATGGTTTTCTCGTCAAAGTCCGCGCGGAAAATATCGGCGGCGAACCCGCCGCGCGCGTGTCGATCACGGCAGAGGTGTGGGGGCAGTCCAAGGTCTCGGAATCGAGCGAAACACAATTCGAGCACCTGCCGCCGCACTCCTTCCGCGATGCGGGTGTTTTCTTCCAACGCGACCCTCGACTCAACGAGATCCGCCTCCGCGCCCTTGGCTACGAAGTGCCATAACCTTCGCCACGCCGCCGCATCCCACGCAACAGCTTGGATGCTGGTCTTGCAAAGCCACATTCCACCTCTCCGCCCCGAGCCAATCAAACAGGTGGCTTACCTGCCCCTTCGGAAGCAGCCCGTTGAGTGATCATTGACGATGCCCACCGCCTGCATCCACGCATAGACGATGGTCGGACCGACGAACTTGAATCCTTTCTGCTTCAGCGCCTTCGAAATGCGTTCGGAAAGGGCTGACTTTGTTATCCAGCTTTGCCCATCGCCCTGGATAAGCTGTCCCTCGGTAAAGGACCAGCAGAAATCGCTGAAGCTCTCACCCCGGTTTTCCATCTCGCAATAAATCTGTGCGCCCCGGATGGTGGCTTCTATCTTCGCCCTGGCCCGGATAATGCCGGGATCGGCCATCAGGCGCAGAACGTCATCTTCGCCGAAGCGCGCGACCTTGGCCGGATCGAAGCCAGAGAAGGCTTTGCGGAAAGCTTCGCGCTTGCGAAGCACGATGATCCAGGCCAAGCCCGCCTGAAATCCTTCCAGCATCAGTGTCTCCCACATCAAGCGCGAATCACGGATTGGGACTCCCCACTCCGTGTCGTGATACGCCCGCATCAATGGGTCGCTTTCAGCCCATACACATCGGATGTTTTTTTCGTCATCGTTCATTGTTATCTGGCTTCCACTGACGCGGGCTATTCGCTGCACAGGCTAGGCTGTGGGAACGGTCCCGCCATCAATCACATATTCCGTGCCGGTGATCGATGCTGCTCGCGGTGAGACGAGGAACGTGATTAGGTCGGCCACCTCTTGAGGTCGAGCCGGGCGACCGAGCGGAATGCCGCCAAGGGAATTCATGATGATCTTCTTCCCGCCCTCGTAATCCGTACCAGCTTGCTGCGCGAGGCGTTCCGCCAAGGCGACGGAAGCTTCGGTTTCGACCCAGCCCGGCGAGACGCGCACCACACGGATACCTTTCGGCGCTACCTCCTTCGACAGGCTCTTGCTGTAGGTCGACAACGCCGCCTTCGCTGCGGCGTAGGCCGTCGTCGCTTCAGGGAGCGGCAGTTCACGTTGAATCGAAGTGACGTGAATGATGACGCCGGAACCCTGTTCGATCATCGACGGGAGCAACGCCCTGTCGATGCGCACGGCAGGCATCAGATTTTGCTTGATCGCGGCGTCCCATTCGCCGTCGTTCAGGGCTGAGAATCCGCCGCCCGGCGCGCTCGATCCGCCGAGAACGTTGATGATGACGTCAATGCCGCCGAGGCGGTCGAGAACAGCGTTTGTCGCAGCCTGGCATCCCTCGGCCGTCATCAGATCTGCGGCGAAATAGATAGCGCCGTCAGGGGCCGTGTCGGGAACTGAACGCGCCGTGACGACGACCGTCATGCCGGCATTACGCAATGATTCGACGACGGCCGCGCCAATACCTTTGGTGCCGCCCGTGACGAGGGCCCTGCGGCCAGTGAGGTCAAGACTGAAGCTCATATGATGACCTCCAGGTAGGCGATCTTGTTGCCTTCGAGGCCGAAGAAATATCTAAGGTCAACGGGACTACCGGGGAAGTTGCCGGTCACCCGACTGGTGACAATGGTTTTGCCGTCCTTTTCTTCGGAAGCGAAGGGCGCACTCGTGTAGGTGTACTTCTTTGAGGAATCCGTTTTCCATTGCTTGATGGCGGCCAAGCCGTTGTAGGAGTGGCCTTCGTCCTTGACGACGGCGTTCTCAGTGAAGCATCGGGCAACAGCCTCGCCATCGCCCCTGTATGCGGCGAAATAGGCGTCAATCGGCTTTGGAAGATTGATAGACATGTAAGTAGCTCCTTCGTGAATGATCGGATCACCTTGTGTGACCCGAATTGATAAGTTAGAAGGATGAATCTAAGCTCCGAAAAGAACAAGAACGCACAAATAAGTAAGGTACAAACTAAAAAGTATGGATAAAAAATGGACACCCACCTCGGCCGCCGATGGCGTTGAGCAGGCGCTCAAGATTCTCGAAGGAAAGTGGAAGCTGGTGATCCTGTTCCATCTGTTCGGCGGCAAGCTACTGCGATTCTCCGAACTGGAAAGAGCGATTCCTGCCATTACGCAGAAGATGCTGATCCAGCAGCTTCGCCAGATGGAAATAGACGGGGTTGTTCGGCGGATCGTCCATCATCAGGTGCCACCGAAGGTCGAATACGGCTTGACCGATTGGGGTCAGGCACTCTGCCCGTCGCTCGATGCGCTGCTGAAATGGGCCGCGCTACGCGAGGGACAAGGCGAGAACGACGCCTGATTCCAGTAGCTAAAAGCTGAGCCCTTTAAGTCGCTAGAAATTCTCGATCCCCTTCGCTCACGCGATCCAGATCGGATGCCGTTTTCGGGGCTGCCACAATCTGGTTGCGCCCGCAGCGTTTGGCTTCATAGAGCGCGATGTCGGATGTGCGGATCAGCTCGGCGGGCGAGGAGACGGAAGCAAGCTCGGATGACGACACGCCGAAACTCAGGGTGACATGGCTGGCCACGGGCGATGCTTGGTGGGGAAGATTCAAGGCCAGGATGCGCTCGCGTATCTGCTCGGCCACGGCGATTGCGCCGCTCAAATCAGTCTGCGGCAACAGGAACGCAAACTCTTCGCCGCCGATGCGGGCCACCACATCGCCCGGGCGGGACAGCGCGCGGTGCATGGCCTGCGCTACGTCCACCAGGCACAGGTCGCCGGCGGGGTGTCCATAGTGGTCGTTGTATTCCTTGAAGTGATCGATATCAGCCATGATGAGTGACAACGGCGCATGGTCGCGTGTCGCGCGTGCCCACTCCTTGCCGAGTTCTTCCTCGAACAGCCGCCTGTTGGGGATGCCGGTGAGGCTGTCGAGACGGACCAGATATTCCAGCGCCTGCTCCACCTCGATGGATGTGTACAGCTCGCGGCGCAGTTTTTCCGAGTCGCGAAACAGGCGGCGCACCTGGGCGGAGGTGGCGAGCATGGCGAGACCGAAGATGACCATCATCACGCCCATGACGAGATGAATGCGATCGCCCGTCAACATCATTCGGATGCTGATGGGGAGCACGACCGGAATGGCGAAGCACCAATAGGCGTGGCCCACGGGCGACAGCAGCGGAACGGCGCCGGCCACCATTCCCCCGAGCACAAAAGCGAGAACGACCTGGTGCGGGAATGAGCTGGGATGAAACAGCAAAATGCCGGACAGCCCCCACACCACCCCGGCCGCGCATGCGCCTGCCAGAAAAAACCTGGTCCAGTAAGCAAGATCCGGATCGCTCCTGGGAGAGGCGTTTCTGAACGCCCGCAAACTGAGGAATCGAGCCCCCGTGACGGCAATGAGCAAGCCGGACCAGGCTAGCAGGACGGGCGTGGGCACGGCGTTCCACAGCACCGCGGCAAGAATGAGTCCGATAGCCAGGTTGACGATCAGCGAGATGGGGAGCTGACGAAAGCTCTGCGCAATCTGCGGCACCAGGATGCCCGAATCCTGGGGATATGGAGATTGTGGGACAGGCTTATCCAATGGCGAGCTCCCTTGACGGGGTTTCCGGGCGCATTTCGCCTGCGCACAAGCGTCTATCCAATATAGGCCAAGCTGAGCGGATCATGGTTCGGGCCTGCGCATGCGCTGCAAAGTCTGGGCGGCTGGAGACGATAATCGGCGTCTGTTCTTGCTGACATGAGCCGGGGTACACTTTCATCTCTTCGGCCTTTTGGTCAATCCGGGTAGGCGCCACCATGTCCCAGCAGCATCCCATCATTGCGGTCACCGGATCGTCCGGTGCGGGCCTGTCCACGATACGCCACGCGTTCAAGTTCATTTTCGAGCGCCTGAACATCAAGCCCGCGATCGTTCATGGCGACGGTTTCCGGCGCTATACCGATCGGCAGTTCGCCGCCTTACTCGACGAAGCGCGGGCGAGCGGCCGCAACATTTCCTGGTTCGGGCCGGAGTGCAATCATTTTCAGGAGCTGGAATCGTTTTTTCGGACCTATGGCGAATGCGGCAGTGGGGTGGTTCGCCAGTATGCACACACGGCCGAGCACGGCGAGGAACTGGGCGTGCAGGCGGGCGAGTTCACGCCCTGGGCGCCGCTGCAGCCGGGCAGCGATCTCCTGTTCTACGAGGGGCAGCATGGCGGCCTGATGGCCAATACCTGGACGCGCCGCAAAGTGGACTCGCGCCACTTTCCGCCGCAAATTGACCGGCGCGCGGGGCGCCCGGGCATCGATGTGGCCCAGCATGTGGACCTGCTGATCGGGGTGGCGCCCGCGATCAACCTGGAGTGGATACAGAAGATCCACCGCGACTGCAAAAAGGGCACGTGCACGCCCGAGGAATCGGTGGAAACCATCCTGCGCCGCATGGACGACTACATCCATTACATCGTGCCCCAGTTCGGCCTGACCGACATCAATATCCAGCGCATGCCGCTGGTGGATACCTCCGACCCGTTCATCGCGCGCGACGTGCCGCTGGCCGACGAATCGCTGTGCATCATCCATTTTCGCGACCGCGAGCGCCATGATTTTCCCGATCTGCTCAGGCGTATTCCCGACGCGTACATGTCGCGCCCGACCACGATGGTGGTCCCCAACAATGACCTGCGCCTGGCCCTCGGCATGATTTGCGGTCCGATCCTGGCCCGGTTCATGGAGGCGCGCAGCGTCGCAACCAAGTAAATAGGTCAGACTCCATTGATTCTGACGAAATCAAAGAGCCAAGGGCGAATTGATTTCATGCCACTCTGGAGTCAGGTTTCGCGAAACCCTGTTTTCCCTTTCTGCCTCCAAGCCGCTCAGCGGCGGGATTCACGCCAGGTAAGCTTTGGCTTCTTCGCCCGGATTGGGCAGACCAGCGATACGCCAAGCCTGGCGCGGGGAACGGAACCACTGATGCAGACAATCCGCGTCCAGGCCGTTGAGGTGGCAAATATGGCTCAAGGCCGTGACCGCGCCGAATTTGTGGAATTCATCGCGCAAGGTCAGTAGCAACTGCTGTTGCAAGTCATCCATTTCTCCCAGGCCCTCGGAATTCGCGATGTGCTGCGCCAGTGTGATATCCCATTGTTCGGGATTGATGAAGAAACCATCCTTGTCAAAAAGGAAGCTCAGGTCTTTTGCGGCGGCCGGGTTCATGCGCTTGTCCTGTGTGCAGGGTTGCGTCAGCGCCACCCCGTCAATCAATGCCGATTACGCGGCACGATGACTAATCGGAAACGATGGCCAAATGATGCCGATAAGGGCGACGATTGGCAGCGAGGGGGCGTCCGAATTCCGTGTAAGCCCTGTCTGAAAATGGGGTGGGGCTTCCCGCGCGAGTTGAAGTGGCCGGGCAAAGGGGGCTGTCGCTTCCCGCTTGCAATAACTTGCCTGCCAGGTAGGGGCATGAGACGTTCCAGGCTATTTGGCATAAGGTACGCATGCTGATGCGTCCGGAATCCCCTCCGTTCGTACCGGTGGTTCATTCCCAATCGGAAGGGTGAAAGGGCTTGCTGCGATGAGCGAATTGACCATCTGGACCTACGACTGGGTGCCCGAAGGCCCGCGTGGTTTTGTACGTGATCTGAGGCTGAGGTGGGCGTGCGAAGAAGCCGGTCTCAGCTACGCAGTCCGTACGGTTCCATTCGACGGCCGCGATACCCATCATCTCGCACGCCAGCCTTTTGGCCAGGTTCCGTTCCTGAGCGACGGGGAACTGGAGCTATTCGAGAGCGGTGCCGGGCTGCTGCATCTGGCCCGGAAAAGCGACACGCTGATGCCGCGCGATCCGGTTGGCGAAGCGGAAACGCTGCAATGGACGATCGCCGCGCTCAACTCGATCGAGATGGTCACCGTACCGTGGTGGTTTCTGAATATCTCCGGCGACGAGAACAATGGCCTTGGCGCATGGATGGGCCAGCGTCTCGACCAGCTCGAGAAAGTACTGGGCGGGCGGGCATGGCTCGCGGCGGGCCGCTTCACGGTCGCAGACCTGCTGATGGCGGACGTGTTGCGCATTCCGGACGTCCGTTCGTTTGGCGACCGGCCGGCGACCGAGGCCTATGTGACGCGTGTCACGGATCGTCCCGCTTTCAAAAAGGCCCAGGCTGACCAGATGGATCATTTCGAAGCCGCCGACGAGAAGCGGGCAAAATGAATCAAACGGACCGGGCTCGGGTGATTTGCCTTCGATGAACCCAGGCGAGGTGTTTCACGCCACGCGCCTTATTGTGCGAAATCCTCGGGCCCGAAGATCTGCCGGATCTCGATGGTGTCGCCTTCGTCCGCCGGGCAGCGTTGCGCCCACTTCACCACGTCTTCCCTGGATGGCGCATCCACCAGCCAGTAACCGCCCAGCACTTCCTTCGCTTCGATCAACGGTCCGTCGGTGACGGAGGACTTGCCTTGGGCGAACGACACGCGCGCCCCCTTGGCCAACGGGTGCAGGCCGTTGAGCGATTCGATTTTGAGCGCTTTGCCCATTTCCTCGTTGAAGCGTCCCATCGCTTCCATTTTCTTGAGGTCCGGCGTGAAGTCCGGCGCCGGTTTGCCGCCCTGGTACACGGCGGGAATCATCAGCATCATGAATTGCATGGTCATCTCCTTTTGGGGTGTCGATAACCAGGACGACGTTTGTAGGGGGCCGAATCGACAACCGATAATTTTTTCGAGAATAAAAAGAATAAAAGGGGTAAAGGATCCGTTTCGAGAAATGGCGGCAATGCAGGGAGCGGGACCGTCCGCCGGGTGGAGGGCGATCCGCTGCAGTCAGTCGTCGAACACTTCGTAGTCGATCGGCTTGAAGCTGTAGTTGTTGGACTGCTCGGCGGAGCAGGCTGTGAGACCGACGATCAGATCCATCTGGGCAACAAGATCCACGTAGTCTCCCGCTTTGCTGCGGGGCGGCCTGACCGCGATTTCGCCGGTCTCGCCGTTGACGTCGACGTTCATGAATATATTGAATGTGACCGGGATCTGGTCCGGCGCGATGCCGAAAGGCGCGAGCGCCTCCGACAGGTTGCCGTGACAGCCCCGGTGCGGATGCTCATGACCGTAGAGGATGCGAAAGGTATCGGCAGAGCAGGGCGTCAGCAGAAAATCATGGCGTCGCACGCGATCCTCGCCGATACGGAACATCGGCGTGCTGCGGTTGGAATACAGGATGTCGTCCGTCGTCAGGAAGAGTCTGGAGGCGTAATCGAGGGTACGTCCGGAGGACAGGTACTCCTGTGTATCGTCACGATTGAAAGCGATCAGGTCGGAGACTTGTTCGCCCCTCGGATCGATGACCCGCAGCCGCTGCCCGGCGCGCAGCTCGAACGCCACGCCCGAGCGGGGAGGGATCTCAGCGCGCATGAAACGGGCACGTCCAGTGATCGTCGACGGCGCGTCCACTGTACTGACGGGCTTCAGAGCCGGCTCCAAAAGGTTTGAGCATGGGATTCGGGGTTCCTTCCAGTTGTGTGTCGCGCTTGATGATGGTGTCCCGAATCGGCACGTATTTCCCATCGCTTCGCAGACGTTCGAATTGGTCGTGCAGATTGAACACCAGGGCCGGGCGCACAAAGCGCCGCGCAGTCCGGCTCGCGCCCGGATGCAGGCCTACGACGTAGTATCCGCGGCCGCCCACGCTGAAGCTGAAGTCCGCAGACTTCGGGTCTTTGCTCACCCTGGGATCCCATTCGTGATGGACGGCATCGGCATGATGCATGCTGTCCAGATACTGCCACAGAACGGATTCGAAAGCGTCTTCCGTGAGCGTTCCGGGCTGGCGAAACAGGACCACCATGCTCTGGAACAAGGGCGAATCGCGGTCGTACTCGCGACTGAACTGCTGCAAGGCAGCGACGGTCGAGGCGGCCGGGCCGCCTCGCAAAGTGTTTTCGATCCGGTAAATGATCTGCCCGCGGCTCAGCGCCGACTTCGCACCCACGCATGGAAAAGACTCGGCGGCAATAAATGCTTCGAAGCGGCCGATCAGTTCCCCCTCCGAGATATCCGTAGCAGACGGTTGCGATTGCACGCGCATGACGCCCTTCCTTCCTCGAGAGTCTGTTCCCTGGTCTGTCTATTCAAATCAAAACGGGCTGGATTCATGGACTCGAGCTTAGCGTCGACGGCGTTTGAGCGAAGTCGTCCAGGGGTCGGGATGCGTGTAGGAAATGGCTGAAGCGGCAGAGGCGGAAATACGGGCGGGTGCCCACCTGGGGCTGTAGGAGGTGGGCAGAGTCTCGAAGTTGGATTTTGCCCTCTCCCAACGCCGACAGTGTCTACGCGCCCTGGGCGCCTTTCTGTGCGTGGTCTGTCCGCTTACGGACTGACGTGTTCCCAATGCCGCTGACGCCGGCAGGGCACGGGAGCAAGCTTACTTTGATGTGGGAGAAAAAATCCCGCTCCAACGGCTGGTCGCGATACGCAATTGGTCTGACCCGAACTTCGTCAGTTTGAATTTTCCACCGTTTTTTAATGCAAGGCGCAAAAGCCAGCTGGCCGCCGGCCCAAGGCGAATCTGCTCCCCGCTGAACCGGGCTTCGACATCCGTACCTGTTTTGCAAATGACGCCACGGCTCTCTGCCCAAAGGCCCTCGCCGGTTTTGGTGAATTCCATAAAAAGAGAACCATGGTTTTCAACAATGGACATCACCAGAGGTTTGCCGTCATCCATCGTAGTCTCTTCCCATTTCAGGGGGAAGATAGGGTGGCCGAGCATGACGCCCAATTCACCGACCGTTGCTGCACAGGTTGGCGAAGCATGCGCTTCGCCATGCCAAGCCAGAAGCAATGGCAGGTAAAACAGGATATATTTTCGGCGCATGGCGAGATTCCGTTTCTCTGGATGAGAGTGACTGGAGAAAACAGTCTAACCACACAATCTGATTTATTTCATGACGGTTTCAGCGTTGGAGGGCCATGTCCAGGATCGGTTTGCTTACGCCGCTCTGCCTGGGCTGAGGCCATAGCGGGCAGACACTCTCCGCCTGCCCTCCACACCCCATGCGACTCTCCCGACTTGATTTCGCTGACCGGGAAACCTGGGAATCCCGGGGTCAGGGATGCGTATACCCCAGCACCAACAGCAGCAGCGCCGTGATGGCCATGGCCGCGTGGAAGCTGACGCCCATCATCGGCGGTGGCGAGCGGTGTTCATGGGTGCCCATGCGCAGGGCCAGCAGAACCAGCCCGCCGGCCAGCGCCAGCACGAACAGCAGCGCCGCATCGTTGTACAGCATGTGAACGGGGCTGCTGAAGATATGTTTTCCCAACAGGGCCAGGCCCAGCAGGGCGAGGCCGGCGTGCACCGCCGCCAGGGCCCGCAAGCCGCGTCGGTAGCGCACGCCCAGCACCACGAGCCCCAGGCCCAGCGCCACCGCCAGGCAAAACAGAACGATTGCGGCAAGGATCATGCGTTCTCCATTAAAGTATTCGATTCAAGCTTGAATACGACCGGGTCTCGGACTGAGCGCTCGACGCGCGCCTTCGAACCTTGGGCGCGATCGCGAAGGGAGCGAGCAGCCTGAAGACCCGTCAAACGGGGTGTCGTTCCATGTGTCTGAAAAAACACTCAATCAGTCGGCGCAAAAGGGTTGCCCGATCGCTGCCGGAGCGGCGTGAGAATGTCCGCCAGGCCGTTGTGATCGATTTCCTGCATCAGGGCCAGCAGACGGCCAATTTCACCCGGAGGGAATCCGTTGCGCGCGAACCAGTTGAGGTAATTGCCCGGCAGGTCCGCAATGATCCGGCCCTTGTGCATGCCAAAAGGCATCTCCCGGGTGACAAGTAATTCCAGGTCCTTGGGATTCATGTTACCCACTGCCTCGGCATCGAATAAAGGAGGCAGGCTGCACGGACCCCGTCATCTCTGTTCGGCCAATCGATGTGTCGCGCCCAGCACCGCGCCGATCGTCACCAGCACGACGCCAGAAATGGTCACGGCATCGAGGGATTCCTTCAGCAATGGCACGGCGGCCACCGCCGAGATGCCGGGAACCATGGCCAGCATGAGCGTTGCCTTTTGCGGCCCGATGTTGTGGATGGCGTAGGTGAAGAGCAGGCCGGCAATCGAGGCGGCCAGGATGCCTTGATACACGCCTTGCAACAGAATGAAGGACAGGGAAACAGTGGTGATGGCCTTGGGCAGGAAGAGGAGATAAACCGGCGTGTAGAAAACCATGGAAATCACGGAGACCCCGACCGTTGCTTCGATGGGTGGGACATGCCAATGCTTGAGCAACAAGACGAAGCTTGCGAAGCTGATTGCGGCAAGGAGAAAGAACATATCCCCTACCCATTGATGGGCGGGGGCGCCGGAAATCTGGCCCAGGCTGTGGAAGCCGATCAGCACGATCCCCAGCCCCGCGACCAGCAGGGCGAACTCGGTCCGGATGCCAGGGCGGTGCCCGAGTATGAGCCAGGTGATCAATGCGCTCGCAAAGGGAATGCCGCCATTGACCAGAATGCCCGCGTGCGCGGCCGGCGCAAGGGAAAAGCCCGAGTAGATGAACAAGGTGTAACCCGTGCCGCCAATCGCGGCAAGCACGGCAAGCCGCGGCCACTTGAGGTGGTTCCATCGGGTCAACATAAAGGGAAGAAACGCCATTCCCGAGACGACAAAACGGATGGCCACCATGTCATAGGGCGTAAGCGGGCTACGCCCGCCCAGCCGGGAGACGATATTGAACCCGGACCAGATCATGACGACCACCGCTGCTGCCGAAAAGCCTTTGAGCAGGTTGAGACGGTGGGCCGGAATAGTTGGATCGGCATCTGTCATGCGTTGGGTTCCGGGATGTCGGGAGTGCTCACATTACCACTGACCACGCAATCGATCGCGTCGTGCACCCAGGCGGCAGTCGTACGATAAAAAAGCAGGTTCCGCGATCTTTTGTGCACTGGATGCGCCGGCGCGACGTGGCCGCTGCGGACGGCGTGCCCGTTCAATACGGCGTGCCGTCCTGGTGGAAGAAGCGCCACCGGCCGTCGACGAAGGTGGCGAACAGATCGTCGTCGGGGTAGGTGACTTCGTCGCCCGACGAACGGTCGCCGATTTCCAGAACCAGCACGTCTTCGCCGGTTTCGTTCAGCAGCTGGCTGGCATTGCCGGTGCCGGCCTTGAAGCCGGCGCACATGCCGGGCGCCAGGCGCATGCTGCCTTCGTTGGTGCGCAGGGTGGGCGATCCGGCGAGGATGTAGACCAGTTCGTCCTGCCGGGAATGCGCATGGCGCAAGGCCGAGACCGCACCGGGCGCCAGGCGCGTGAGGTTGACGCCGAAGTTGGCCAGGCCGAAGGCGTCGCCCAGGGCGCGCTTCTCGCGTCCGGCCAGGCGTTCGCCCAGCAAGGTCTGGATCGCTTGCGGATAGGTGGAGGGTCGGTCGCGCGGCGGAATGTCGAGGGCGACGCGGGCGACGGATGTAGAGGGCGTCATGCGGTTTTCTCCCGTTGATGGCGTGAGTGTGATGCGGGTCAGGCGCGCCGGGCGAGTTTGCCCAGCGCTTCCAGCGCCTGTTCCACCCGTGTGTCCCAGGGCAGGGCAGCGGCCAGCCGCAGGCAGTTGCGGTAGCGGCCCTGCGGCGAGAAGAGATTGCCCGGGGTGAAACTGATGCCTTGTTGTAGCGCCTTGTCGTGGAGGGCGAGCGTATCGATGTGCTCCGGAAGTTCGACCCAGAGCACGAAGCCGCCGTCGGGGCGCGAGGTCCGGGTGCCGGCCGGAAAATGCCGGGCGATGTGCGCCTGCATGCGCGCCAGGTTGTCGGCGTAGGAGCGGCGTACCTTGTTGAGGTGGCGTTCGTAGCGGCCGTCCGCCAGGTAGCGGGCCACGGCCAGCTGCGGCAGGGTGGCGCTGGACAGGGTGCTGACGTACTTGAGGTGCTCGACGGCCTGGCGCCAGCGGCCCGGCACGATCCAGCCGACCCGGTAGCCGGGCGCGATGGTCTTGGAGAACGAGGCGCACAGCAGCACGTTGTCCGTGCGGTCGTACGCCTTGGCCGGGCGCGGGCGCGTGCGGCCGTGGGCGAGGTCGCCGTAGATATCGTCCTCGATGAGCGGAATGCCGCGCGCGGCGAGCATTTTCACCAGCCGGGTCTTGTGGGCGTCGGGCATGAGGCTGCCGGTGGGGTTGCTGAAATTGCTCACCACCGCCACGGCCTTGACCGGCCAGCGTTCCAGGGCCAGGGCCAGGGCGTCGAGGCTGATGCCTGTGACCGGGTCGCTGGGGATTTCCAGCGCCTGCATGCCCAGCGACTCGATCGCCTGCAGGGTGCCGAAGAAGGCGGGGCTCTCAATGGCGATGATGTCGCCGGCCTTGGCCACGGCGCGCAGGGCGAGGTTCAGGGCTTCCTGGCAACCGTCAGTGATGACCACGTCGTCCGGACCGAAGGCACAGCCGCGTTCGGCGGCGCGCTGCGCGATGCGGATGCGCAGGGGTTCTTCACCCGGGGGAAAGCTGTAGCGGCTGGCGACATCGTTGCTGTCGCGCAGGCTGCGGTTGAAGGCGGCGCGCAGGTCGGCCAGCGGCAGATAACCGGGGTGGGGCGTGGCCGCGCCCAGCGAAACCAGGTCGGGTTGCAGCGCGTTGCGGCACAGGCGCAGGGCGACCTCGGTGACGCTGACCGTGCAGGGACCTTCGGCATTGTCGTTGCCTTTCGCGGGGGGCAGCGAGGATTCGGGGTGGCGCGCAAAGAATCCGGATTGCGGCCGCGCTTCCAGCCAGCCATGGCTTTCCAGCAGCCGGTAGGCCGACACCGCCGTGTTCTGGCTGACCCGGTGCTGTTCGGACAGCCGTCTGACGGAGGGCAGGCGGTCGCCGGGCTGGTACACGCCCTGGCGGATGGCGTTCTTCACGTGCGTCGCGAGGTTTTCGTACAAGTTCATGGCAGCCTCCTGTCTCGCCAGTGTAGGGCCAGCGCCGTGCCCCGATGCAGTACACGCGAAGCCGATCCCGATGGTTACAGTTGGCCTCAGGATGCAACTGTAACCTAATGAAATCGGTTTTTCTGCATCTGTATCGAGGCGCCGCGCCTGCCTAGTATTCCGGGCATGGATGGCAACATACGACAGGAAGGCAGCGCGGATGTCCGGCAGCTTGTGCACCGGGCGGCTGCCTTGCGCAGGCGCTATATCCGGAGGGTTGCAGGCAGAATCCTGCGGCGCCTGACCGTTGCCATGGCCTGCCGGCGGGCCGAATCCGAACTCGGTGCGTTGAGCGACCGGGCACTGCATGACCTGGGCGTGGATCGGGGCGGCATCATGTACGCGGTCCGCTATGGCCGAAGGGAACGCCGGGCGGGCGCATTGCGTCGGCTGCTGATTTCGGCACGACGATTGGGAACGCTCATCTGGAACAGGAGGACACGTGATCACGAAAGCGCAAGCCGACAGATTCGGCAAGGAATGGATCGAAGCCTGGAACAGCCATGACCTGGACCGGATACTGTCGCACTACAGCGAGGACTTCGTGATGTCTTCCCCACATATCGCCGTGATCGCGGGCGAACCAAGCGGCGTGCTCAAGGGAAAACGCGCGGTGGGAGACTACTGGAGGCGGGCCCTGTCACGTTTCCCCGACCTGCACTTCGAGCTGCTGGCGACGTTTGCCGGGGCGGACAGCGTGGCGATCCACTACAACGGCGTGCGTGGTCCCGTGATCGAAGTGCTGTTCTTCGATGCCGGCGGCCTGGTCGAGCGGGCGGCGGCACACTATCTGCCGTAGCGCGGGCAGTGTCCGTTCTACCGCGCGAATTCCCGGGCCGGACGGCGTGGGTTCAGTTCGGGTTCGCTTCAATTCACGAGGCCGCAGAGACCACGGGCCAGGACCTGGGGCAGTGACTGTTCTGATTCAAATGCCGCGACCGGCTTGAAGGATGGTGTCGGGTAGCCTGCGCGTAGGACGGGAACGCTCCGAGGGCTTGCTCGACACATGGCCGATGACGGCCAAGCCGCTCCGCAGTCGCCGGCATTCCCCGTGCTACCATCCGCCCCGCCATGCGACTCCCCCAACTCCGACAACGTCTTCGCGCTCTCGGCGCTGCGCCCTGCCATGAGGGGCGCGTGCTGCGGGCGTGGGTTCAGGTACGCTCGCTCGATAACAAGCGCCGGCGCGCAGAGGACTTTCTGCCGCTGTCGGTGCGTCACGCGCTTCCCGGTTTGTTCGATGAGCTGAATGCGCTCGCACGGGTGTATTCCGAGCATCCCGGCGAGGACGGCTCGGCACGCCTGCTGGTGGAACTGGCGGATGGCCAGACGGTGGAAAGCGTGCTGCTGCCGCGCGACGGCGTGTGCGTGTCGACCCAGGTCGGCTGTGCGGTGGGCTGCGTGTTCTGCATGACCGGCCGTGCTGGTTTGCTGCGCCAGCTCTCCAGCGCGGAGATCGTCGCGCAGGTGGTGCTGGCGCGCAGCCGCCGCCCGGTGAAGAAGGTCGTGTTCATGGGCATGGGCGAGCCGGCCCACAATCTGGACAACGTACTGGAGGCCATCGAGCTGCTCGGCGTGGAAGGTGGCATCGGCCACAAGAACCTGGTTTTCTCGACCGTCGGCGACCGGCGCGTGTTCGAGCGCCTGCCGCTGTCCAGAGTGAAGCCAGCGCTGGCGCTTTCCCTGCACACTACGGACCAGGAATTGCGCCGCCGACTGCTGCCGAAGGCGCCCGACATCGCGCCGGTCGAACTGGTCGAGTTGGGCGAAGCCTATGCCCGCCGCACCGGCTACCCGATCCAGTATCAGTGGACGCTGCTCGAGGGCATCAACGACGGCGATGCCGAATTGGAGGGGATCGCACGATTGCTGGCCGGCAAGTATGCGGTGATGAACCTGATTCCCTACAACCGCGTCGAGGGCAACGACGGCTTCGACTACCGCCGTCCAAGCTGGGAACGGGCGGCCGAGATGGCGCGCCGCCTGCACCAACGCGGCGTGCTCACCAAGCTGCGCCACTCCGCGGGGCAGGATGTCGAGGGCGGTTGTGGGCAGTTGCGGGCGCGAACGCTGCGCATCGATGAAGGAACGATAAGGGTCAGCCCCGAGCGGATGTCCCACGTTTGACAGGCGCTCACCTTTTCGACTTCAGTCACGCCACCGCTTGAATGCCGCTGCGGTGGTCTTATCGGCGCATCGGATCACCCGACTACGACTAAAGTTGTATATCCCTCTCCGGGTATTCGACCTAGAGTGTTTTTAGCTGTCCGACACAAGCGGTCGCTGCGATCCGCCCGCCGTTCCGATGAGCGCACGCGAACGATGGACGTGGACGGGACGGACACACGATCTGAATCCATGAAGCGTTCAGATATTCGCCGGGCTGCCAGCATGCGACGCATGGCACGGCACCGATCGAAAAATCAGACACGGAGGGACACATGGCACTGACGACTTTCCACAGTACCGGCATCCAATATGCCGCGGATTTTTTTGCCGAAGACACCATCGCGCTGATGTTGCAGCCGCCGCAGGCGTTGACCTTGGAGGAAATGGTCATGGGCATGGTGGCGCCGCCCGATACGCCGGAGGCTGCCGTAGCTGCAGCCTGGGCCGAGCTCGCTGACGATGCGGATTTCCAGAAGGCCGTCAGTGAAAAGCACTTCACCGAAGCCCAGGCGACGGCGACGCTCGTCAGCGGCATCGCGGCGCCGATGGGCGCCACGCTCGATACGACGCTGGCCGATACGCTCCAGGTGAATTACGAAACACGGATCGAGAACGGCAATTACGTCTACCTGCTCGATGGCGAACGCATCCTGACCATATCGGGGGGCATGGAGTCGGCCCCCATGGTGGCGGCCAACGCCGATGCCATCCTGTACGGCTGTTTTCTCGTCATCGACGTGCTGGGCATCGTCGCTGCCGCGGCCAGCGTGAGCGTCGCGGTGCAGAAAAGCAAGATGGCCAAGAGCCTGCAAGGACCGCTGGGCGGATTCTTCAAGAAGGTGATGAACCCCACTGCCGTGCGGGAGCTGAAACGGCTGGAGCAGCTGGGAGAAAAACTGGAGTTGATCAAGAAGGTGCTGTTCTGGCTGCGCGGCACCACCAATCTGAAAACCGTCGTCGGTACCTTCCTGCAATCCCTGTCGTGGATCGACTATGCGGTTGCGATCATCCAGCTTGTCGCGTCGGTCCTGCTGTTGATCGGAACGGGCGGCGCCACGATGGCCGCCAAGATCATGCAGCTCGGGGCGGCCATCGCCATGTTCCTTGCCGACCTGGTCGGCTTCATACGGGCATTGACCAAACAGGCGCAGCCCGGGTAACGAGACTCGAATCCGGGCTCAGCTTTTCAGTTTAGCGAACGCCGCGGCCATGGCGCCCCCTGCCGGTGCCGAAGCGGGCGCACGGTTTGGCTTGCCCCCCACCGGTTTGCCCTGGCTGCGATTGTCGCGCGGCGCTGCGTGTGGCTTCCTGTCCACCGGCGCTGCCGCATCGCTCAGCCGCATCGTCAACGCGATGCGTTTGCGCTTCTCGTCGACTTCCAGCACTTTGACCTTCACGATCTGCCCGGCCTTGACTACGCTGTGCGGGTCCTTGACGAACGTGTTGGACAGGGCGGAGATGTGGACCAGGCCGTCCTGATGCACGCCGACGTCGACGAAGGCGCCGAACGCCGCCACGTTGGTGACGACGCCTTCCAGGATCATGTCGGGCTTGAGGTCGGCCAGCGTTTCCACGCCGTCCTTGAAGCTTGCGGTGGTGAATTCGGGGCGCGGGTCGCGGCCGGGTTTCTCGAGCTCCTTGAGGATGTCGCTGATGGTGGGGAGGCCGAACTGCGCATCCGTGTATTTCGACGGATTGAGCGACTTCAGCAGGGTGCTGTTGCCGATCACGGCCTTGAGGTCCTGCTTGATGTCGGCGAGGATGCGCTGCACCAACGGATACGATTCGGGGTGAACGGCGGAGGCGTCGAGCGGATCGGCGCCGTCCATGATGCGCAAAAAGCCGGCCGCCTGTTCGAAGGTCTTCTCGCCCAGGCGCGGCACGTCTCGCAGCTGCGCGCGGCTGGCGAATTTTCCGGTGGCGTCGCGGTGCGCGACGATGGCCTGCGCCACGCTGTTGCCGAGGCCGGAGACGCGCGCGAGCAGGGGCGCGGAGGCGGTATTGACGTCCACACCCACGGCATTGACGCAGTCCTCCACCACGGCGTCGAGAGAACGCGCCAGCTCGAACTGGCTGACGTCATGCTGGTACTGGCCGACACCGATCGACTTCGGATCGATCTTCACCAGTTCGGCCAGCGGGTCCTGCAGCCTCCGAGCGATGGACACCGCGCCGCGTAGCGAGACGTCCATATCGGGCAGTTCGCGCGAGGCGAATTCGGATGCCGAATAGACCGACGCGCCGGCCTCGGAGACGACGATGCTGGTCAACTTCAGTTCAGGACGCAGCTTGATCAGGTCGCGCGCCAGTTTATCGGTTTCGCGCGAGGCCGTGCCGTTGCCGATGGCGATCAGCGCGACGCGGTGTTTCTCGGCGAGTTTGGCCAGCGTGTGCAGCGAGCCGTCCCAGTCGTTCCGCGGCTGATGCGGATAGATCACGGCGGTGTCGACCACCTTGCCGGTCTCGTCGACCACTGCCACTTTCACGCCGGTACGCACGCCGGGATCGAGCCCCATGGTGGCGCGCGGCCCGGCGGGGGCGGCGAGCAGCAGGTCCTTGAGGTTGCGTGCGAATACCTGGATGGCTTCGGTTTCGGCGCGGGCGCGCAGCGCACCCATCAGTTCGAGTTCCAGGTGCATGAAGCTCTTCACGCGCCAGGTGAAGCGCACCGTGTCCATCAGCCAGCGATCGGCGGGGCGGTTCTGGTCCTGGATGCCGAAGCGGCTGGCGATGCGCGTCTCGCACGGATTGAGCGGCGCGCTCCAGGCCGGGCGTTCCTCCTCGCTGTCGAGGCGCAGCCGCACGTCTAGCATCTCCTCGCGCCGTCCACGGAACAGTGCCAGCGCACGGTGCGACGGGATGGTGGTCAGGGATTCTGAATAATCGAAGTAGTCGGCGTATTTTTCCGCCGCCGCGTCCTTGCCTTCGCGTACCTTGGATTCGACGACGCCGTGCGCCTGCACGTATTCGCGTAGGGCTTGCAACAGGCTGGCGTCTTCGGCGAAACGCTCCATCAGGATTTGCCGCGCGCCGTCGAGCGCGGCCTTGGCGTCCGGCACGCCCGGATTGTCACCCTGCTCGGTCGTGAAGGGATCGCGCAGGTAGTTTGCTGCTTCCTCCTCCGGATTCAGCATCGGATTGGCCAGCAGGGCGTCGGCCAGCGGTTCCAGTCCGGCTTCCTGCGCGATCTGCACCTTGGTGCGCCGCTTCGGCTTGTAAGGCAGATAGAGATCTTCCAGCTGCGTCTTGTCGGGCGCCAGCGAGATGGCCTTCAACAACTCCGGCGTCATCTTGCCTTGTTCGGTGATCGACTCGACGATGGCCGCGCGACGCGCTTCCAGCTCGCGCAGATAGCGCAGCCGGTCTTCCAGCAGGCGAAGTTGCATATCGTCCAGTCCGCCGGTCGCCTCCTTGCGATAGCGCGCGATGAAGGGCACCGTCGCCCCCTCGTCAAGCAGGGCAATGGCCGCGGCCACTTGTGCAGGTTTGGCCGCGATCTCGGTGGCGAGTCGATGTTCGATGGAAGGGAGCATGGTTCGGGTGACTGAATGAGCCAGCCTCTACGTCGCGAGGCTGATGGGCGAAACATATAGGGCGAAACATATAGGTTGCGCATTATGCCGAATATCTTCAAATCATTGCGACGTGTGAGATACCCGTGGCGCACGTTCCCAGCAATGCGGCCTTTGCATGGACTCATGTATCGACCAAGCCAAGCGCCAAGATGCATGGCCATTCATGGAAGTCTTGCCGACACCCCGCCCGCTCAGGCCGGCATTGAGCGACGCTTGTTGCGTCGCCAGAAACGGCTCATGAGCGGCTTGACGCTGGTGCCATGCATCACGATGGACAGCGTAACCACGATCAGCGTCAAGTGCATCAGCTCCAGCGCCATGGGTTCGGGTAGCCCGTGCTGGATGGCGTACATCAGGTAATAAAGCGAACCGATGCCGCGCACCCCGAACCAGCCTGCCATGCCGTGCATGCGCCAGGATGTGCGGGTGCCGAGCAGGCCGATGAAGACGCTGAGCGGACGCACTGCCATGAACAGGAACAGGGCCAGCCCCACCGCCTGCCAGCTCCACGAGTCAGGATACAGCGTTCCGCCCAGCAGCAGCACCAGCAGGAGTTCCGACAGGCGTTCCAGGTGCTCCTTGAATATGAGGGCCCCCTGGCTGACGGTGGGCGACACGTCGGAGTCGGGATTGGTCGAATCGATATGCCTGATTTCCAGGGTAGAGCGCGAATCTGGGGAACGCTTGGGCGTGTTGGCGAGCTTCAGTTCGGTCTGGCGCAATGCCACGGCAGCGAAAAAAACCGCCAGAAATCCCCACGCATGGACCTGTACGCTCAAGCCGTATACCAGGCCGATCAGGCCAAGCCCGAGAAAATCATCCAGTAGCTCGTGCCTGTGATGCTCGCCGCGTAGCGTCCATCCCAGATAGGCCAGCGCGACCCCAGCGGCCACGCCGATGGCAATGCCGCCCAGCGTTGCCCACAGTACGTCGACGACGGCCCATCGCAGGCCGAAATCGCCGATTTCATGCAGACCCAACAAGCCCATTCCCAGCATCACGAACGGAAAGGCGGTGCCGTCATTCATGCCGGCCTCGGAGGTCAGCGTGAAGCGTAATTGATCGCGGTCGCCGGGATGGCGGCTCTGGACGTCCGTTGCCAGCACCGGATCGGTGGGCGCCAGGATCGCGCCCAGCAGGATCCCCGCGCCCAGCGGCAGACCGAACAGGTAATGCGCGAAGAGAGTGATCATGCCGACGCTGACCGCCATCGATACCGTTGCCAGCAAAACGGGCGCGCGCCATCGCGCAAACCCGAACGGCACCGGCATCTTGACTCCCGCGGAAAACAGGGAAATCAGTACCGCGACTTCGGTCAGCACTTCCAGCAGTGCCGATTCCTTGAGCGGATTGAAATGAAACAGGTCGAGGACCGTGGGCCCCATGATCAGTCCCACCGCCAGATAGATGATGGCCGATGTGACCGGCAGGCGTTTGAGGACGGTAAACGTCATGCCCATGAAAAGCAGCAGGCCGCCCACGAAGATGAACCACTGTGCGTTAGTCATTGTTTGCCTTGCTCAGGTGGGTCCCGTTTGAGACACGTTCCGCGGCTGCGGGTTCTCAAACATGATGTGGCGATCCAGGGAAATCAAAGGGGCGGACTGGATTGCCCCGGGTTTTCGGAAGGCATTGAGGATGGTGGCGCAGGCAGGATCGACTTCTTCAGTCCGTCTGGACACTTCGACCAGGGTGACTGACGATCCCCGTCCCGTCCGTGACGGGATTACTTCTTGTCCAGCTTGGTGAACTTCGAGCCTTCCAGGGTCAGGTTATACATCAGCCCTTTCTGGCCGAAGATGAAGCCGACGATCGGGTCCTTGATGTTGTTGGTGTCGACCGCTTTGCCAACGCCGAGATCCACCAGGGCGACGGAGCCGTCCACGCCGACTTTCCAGCCCTCGCTTGCGCGGAATTTGTCGAGGGCGGATTCGTTGGTGAAGAGGACGACGATGCTCTTGGCTTGCGCGCCCAGCTGGAAGCCGATGGAGGCGGCGGCGGTGCTGTAGTAGGCGACGGATTTTCCGCCTACCCGCAGCGCGCCTTCGCCGTATTCGCCGCCAATTCCGATGCCGGCCTTGTAGACCTTGGGAAATACCAGCGCGCCTTTGGCAATGCCGAGATAGGCCTTGGCCCCCTCGATCTTCTGGAAGGCCTTCAGCGTCGCGTCGACTTCGTGATCGATTTCGGACGCGCTGGCCGCGTGCGCCCTGGGGGAAACGAGGAGCAAGGCCACCAAGGTCGTCAGCATCAGGACGGGGACGAGGTTCAGCCGTGGCGCAATCATGGGATTCATGGGCATTCTCCTTTGTACAGGATTCATATACGCAGTGTAGTGCAGCGCGGGAAAATCAGTGGACAACTCAATCGCGCGACGGTTCTGTCCGATACAGGGAAGCGTTCATTTCCTATATCCACCCCATGCGACTCGTTCCAGTCCTGCTCATCGTTGCCATCGCTGCCGGTGCGTGGAATCATTTTTCCGCGTGGCCTGTCGACCATGGCGCGGGCATCCTTGCGCCGGACGACCCGGTGCAGATCGACCGGTCGGGTCTGCCGGCATTCTCGGTGGCGGACTACCGGATCATGCCGGCTGCGACGTTTTCGCTGCAAGCCCGCGTGCTCTCGACTGAGGTCTATCATGCGGGCCGCGAAGCCGATCTGTCTCCCGTCGATCTCGCACTGGGCTGGGGACCGATGTCGGATAGCGCTGTGCTGGATCGCCTGCAGATCAGCCAGGGCAACCGTTTCTATTTCTACCGCTGGTCAGGCACGCCGCCGATTCCGCCAACGGACATCGTCGAGCATAGCGCGAACATGCACATGATCCCCGCCAACGACGACATCAAGCGGCGCCTGGGCACGGTGCGCACGGGCCAGATCGTCGCGCTGAGCGGTTATCTCGTGCGCGTGCAGGCACCGGACGGTTGGCACTGGAACAGTTCGATGACGCGCAGCGACTCGGGCAACGGCGCTTGCGAGCTGGTGTGGGTGCAGGATCTCGCGATACGCTGAGCCGGCCGTTCGGCGACTCGACGAGACCTGGCATCCGGGTCACTCCATCAGCACGCTGACCCGGTCCCTGCCATGGGACTTGGATTGGTACATGGCTTCGTCGGCACGCGACAGGACTTCTGTCATGGTCTCTCCGGGCCGCGCAGCCGTTACGCCGAAGCTGGCCGTCATGCACAGTTCGGGCTGCGCAAACAGGATCTGCTTGGTCGTTTCGCGTATCCGCTCCGCCAGGGCGGTGGCATCCTCGATCGTGGTGTTGGGCAGCAGCAGCACGAATTCTTCCCCGCCATAACGTGCGACGAAATCACTGACGCGGAGACTGTCCCTGAGATGGTCGGCAAATGCCTTGAGCACGGTGTCGCCTACTGCATGTCCGTAGGTGTCGTTTACGCGCTTGAACCAGTCGATGTCGGTCAGGATGACGGACAAGGGCGGGCCATAGCGCATCTGGCGGCTCAGTTCCATGACCATCCGGCTGTCCAGGTGCCGCCGGTTTGCCACATCGGTGAGCGGGTCGGTGAGCATCAGTTCGCGGATATGCGTCTCGCTTTGCTGCAGCTTGGTGTAGGCGGATTCACGATCCTTGACGAAGTAATACAGCATGATTGCGATCAGGATGAAGCCGCAGCCGAGATTCAGGAGGAAGTAGAAGGTATTGAGTCCGGCCGGCATCGGGCGTGCATGGGCGGCAAAGGTCTGGTCGAAGAGTGCGGAGAGGATGAGCAGGGCGAGGAAGGCCAGCATCCAGCGTGTTGCCGCCTTCAGGTCGATAAAGAACAAGGCCGCCAGCGGCGCAAAGATGGCCCAGATCATCACCACGCTGCCGTTGGCAAAGCCGCCCAGGCTCCACATCAGGAAATACGGTAGCAGCAGGATGAGCAACTGCTGGCTGAAGCAGAAGAAGGCGAAGTGCCGGGTCTTGAAGAAATGCAGGGTGCTGCTGAAGGAAACGACGGAATACGTGAGCGGGATGGCGCCGGAGAACGGATAGCCGTTGTAGATGTAGAAACTGCCCCAGAAGATGGCCAGGAAGGCGATGCTGGTGGACGTGATCGTCATCACCGCTTTCTTCAGGCGGAGATCTTCCGAGTCGTCGGGCGCCACGCCCATCAAGGGCCAGCGTCGGAACAAACCGTGCGGCGGGATTTCTGTCATGCGGCAGCTACCTTGGGCTGGGCCGGTAAAAGTTGACGATGTCCGATTGGTATCGGTATCCCGCCCAAAAAATGAAATGCCAGAATAACAGGTCGATACGACTTCCCGCGGAGCCAAGGGAACGCGTTCGACCCGAATACCATTCGGTGCCCGATGTCCATCGGGTTTCTCCTGATGCCTGTCCGCCAGAAAAGGCTTTATCGTGCGCGTATGGCGGTTGGGCAATACGTTTTCTCAAGGGCGGCAAGCCTGGAAGAGGGTACATGGTGATGAATGCCGATTTGAACGCACGCGTCGTGCTGGATACGGATGCGATGGCGTGGCTGGCGACGGATGGCGCGCGAGACGGCTGCAAGCTGCTCGATCGCGTCGACACGGAGGGCACCCAGGCAACCAGCGTGGTACGGTGCGCGCCGGGATGTGCGCTCGACATGGCCGGGCAGGGGCTGGGTGAGGAAATCCTGGTCCTGGAAGGGACGCTGATGGAGGGGCGGGCCGGGTATTCGGCGGGTGCCTACCTGCGCTACCCGCCAGGCGCGCCGCGCACGTTGCATACCGATGAGGGCTGCGTCCTGTTCATCAAGCGCTATCCATTCGAGCCTGGGGATGCCGCCATCGTGCGGATCGATACGGCGAAGACGCCCTGGCTCCCCGGCCTGGTGTCTGGCCTGAGCGTCATGCCCCTGCATCAGTACCAGCACGAGCATGCCGCGCTGGTCCGCTGGCAGCCCGAGACGTATTTCCAGCCGCATGCACATTTCGGCGGCGAGGAAATCCTGGTCCTGTCCGGCGTGTTCGAGGACGAATACGGCCGCTACCCGGCAGGCACCTGGATCCGCAGTCCGCACATGAGCCGCCACCAACCCTTCAGCCGCACGGGGTGTACGATCTTCGTCAAGACAGGCCACTTGCCGGTGACAGATCGCCAGCCGGCCTGATCGCGTTCCGGATCCAGGAAGCGCTTTTTCATGGCAGGCGGGATCGTGAACGGTCAGCCGTAAGCAGATTCGTCCGTCGCAGGGCTGGCTTCGCTGGTCAGTTCTTCGGTCCAGGCGAGCGACTGCAATTGGGCAAGATTGACCTCTTCCGGACTGGAATCGATATCGCTGGCGTAGCGGGCGATGCGCTCGAAATCGCCGCGTTCCGACGCTTCGGCGAGTTTCAGGAAGGGCGCATAAGGCCCCGTCTGGTGGACCAGGGCCTGGACGACGGAATCGGGCATCGGGAGCCGTTCTAGCAGCCGGGCAAGCGGGACTTCCATCAGCGGTTCGGCCAGGGAGAACAGACCGGTGATGAACAATTCGTCCTGGGCCTGGCGGTCGAGCCGGGGCTGGCCGAGCAGCTCGCAGATGCGGCCGCGCGTCACGGCTGTCCGCGCCGCCAGGGCGTTGGTAGGCGTCGGTTTGGCGGTGACCAGCAACAGTGCGAGCCAGCGATACAGCGTCTTCAGCCCGATCAGGGTCAGGGCCTGGCGCACCGTGTGGATCTGCTGCTGGAGGCCCGCGGCGGCGGAATTGGCATAGCGCAGCAGACGCAGGGTCAGCGCGGCATTGCGGCGCAGCGGCTCTTCGATGTCGCTCAGGTCTTCGCAGTTGCTGACCTTGTTCATCAGGTCGAGCACGGCCAGCTGGCCCGGCTGGATGGATTTGTTGGCCAGATTCTCCGGGCGGGCGAAATAATAGCCCTGGAAATACTGGATGCCACTGTTGCGGCAGAGTTCGAACATCTCGCGGGTCTCGACCTTCTCGGCGATGAACTGGCCGTTGAAGTCGCGTTGGATGTGCGCGAGGATTTCCACGGTTTTTTCGGGATGCTGTTCGAGCACGTCGAGCTTCACGAAGTCGACCATCGGCAGCAGCGGGCGGTACTCCTCCAGGCAGACGAAATCATCCAGGGCGAAGCGGTAGCCGAGCTGCCGGAGCTCCCGGATGCGGGCGATCAGAACCGACGAGACGGGGACGGTCTCGAGGATTTCGTAGACCACGTGCTGGGGCGGCAGCAGGCAGACGAAATCGCTCATCAGGGTGGCTTCGTCCAGATTGATGAAGGCGAGCTTGCCTTGCAGCAGCCAGTCGGGGCCAAGACAGAGGGTATTGCTGATGACGCCGACGCCGGCCTGCAGCTGGCTGCTGATCTGGGCCGAAACAGAGGCCATCGATTGCCTGAACAGAAGCTCGTAGGCGAACAGGCGATGTTCGGCATCCACAATGGGTTGCCGCGCCAGAAAGGTTTCCGTGCCCATCCAGTCTCCTCGCAAGACTTGTGTTTATATCGTTCTCGGCAGAGCATTCAGTTCGTCGACATCGCCCTGGGGCCTGAGTGCTGAACGCGGTGTCGTCCGAACCTGTCACCGTGACTGGAGTCAGAGACGTATCGCTGCATCTTCGTGAGCTTTACAAGACGAGGTAGCGGCGCGTCCCCGCAGAACTTGAGGCCTATCCTTCCAGATGAATGCAATCCTTCTCGGCAACAGCGACCTGTCCGTCCCCTCTGTCTGCCTTGGCACCATGACTTTCGGGCAGCAGAACAGCGAGGCCGACGCGCATGCCCAACTGGACTATGCCCTGGGTCAGGGCGTCAACTTCATCGATACTGCCGAGATGTATCCGGTGCCGGCACGGGCGGAGACGACGGGGCTGACCGAACGCCATGTGGGCACCTGGCTGAAGCGCCAGGCCCGCGACCGCATCGTCCTGGCGACCAAGGCAACCGGCCCGGGCCGGGCATTGGACTGGATCCGGGAAGGCCGGCTCGATTTCAACCGGGCGAACCTGCAGCTGGCGCTCGACGGATCGCTGCAGCGACTGCAGACGGACTACGTCGATCTCTATCAGTTGCATTGGCCCGACCGCAATGTGCCCATGTTCGGCCGCTATCATTTCGACCCGGCTCAGGAGCGCGAGACCGTTCCGCTGCAGGAAACCCTGGTCGCGCTGGCCGATTTCATCCGGGCAGGCAAGGTTCGCCACTGGGGGCTGTCCAACGAAACGCCGTGGGGGCTGATGACGGTGCTGCGGCTGGCCGATGCATTGGGACTGCCCCGTCCGGTTTCGGTCCAGAACGCCTACAGCCTGCTGAACCGGACCTGGGAAAACGGCCTGGCCGAAATCGGTTTCCGCGAGCGCATCAGTTTGCTGGCCTACTCGCCGCTCGGCTTCGGCGTGCTGTCCGGCAAATACCTGGATGACCCGAAAACGCCAGGGCGGGTGAATCTGTTCGCCGGATTCGCCGGCCGCTACGGCAAGCCCAACACGGCGCCGGCCGTGGCCGCGTATGCGGCACTCGCCCGGCGGCATGGCCTGACGCCTACCCAACTGGCACTGGGTTTCGTCTATAACCGCTGGTGCGTCGGCAGCACGATCGTCGGCGCCACCACGATGGCACAGTTGCAGGAGAATCTGGCGGCGCGCGAGACCAGGCTGAACCCTGACATCCTGGCGGATATCGAACGCATTCACCTCCAGTTCACCAATCCGGCGCCCTGAATCCGGGACATGTTTTCCGCGCTGCCCGGCGCGTGCGTCCGTTGTTGGTGGGAATTTACCAGTTCCCTGGCATGGTAATCGCACCTCCCTGATTGTCGGATCACTCAGGAGGTGCGTCATGATGACGGCCAGAAATGCGCCACCACACGCCGAACGAAGCGATATCGTGGAATCGGAACTATTGGATATGTTGCAGACGCTGATCGATGCCCACTGCGGACTGTCGGCAATTCATCAACTGCTTGATGAGGCCAAGACAATGCCGGAAATCCGTGCCCGTTTTGCCCAGTGGCAGGCGAGCCAGCGCGAGCACGACACGTAACAGACAGGCTCCTGCAGATGCCGGCATGCGGAGTCCGACCAGGGCATTCACGGATTCACGCCCACCAACACCGAGGCGCCGATCTTATGTCCTGTCCTGTGGAACGACGGTCTCCGGCGCCGGAGGCGTCTCGGGCACCGTGGCTTTCTTGAGCTCCTTCTCAGCTTTCTTCTTCTTCTTTTCCAGCTCGCGTTGCCGTTTTTCGTACTGATAGTTGGGTTTCATACCTGAACAATAATAGGAGCAGGGCCAAACAACAATAGTGAAAGCAGGGCGGCACAGGATGCTGCAGAATTGACGTCGCTGGTTGGGGGCTGCGGATCGTGCAATGTTTCGACGGACAGGGTCCGCGAACCCTGTCCGAACGCATGGCCCCACAGACGGGGCGAATCTACCGGGCGATCATCCTACTTTGGGCAGTCGCGCGAGCGCAGCCTCGATCGCTTCTTCCGGGTAGGCGAAATCCTCGAGCTTGCCGCTGAAGTAGCTGTCGTAGGCCGCCATATCGAAGTGGCCGTGGCCGGACAGGTTGAAGAACAAGGTCTTCGGTTCGCCGCTTGCCTTGCAGCGCAGGGCCTCGTCGATGCAGGCGGCAATGGCATGGTTGGACTCGGGCGCCGGAACGATGCCCTCGGCACGGGCGAAGGTGGCGCCGGCCTTGAAGGTGGCGAGCTGGTGCACGGCTACCGCCTCGAGCAGCTTCTCGTGATAGAGCTGCGACACCAGTGCCGAGTCGCCGTGATAGCGCAGGCCGCCGGCGTGGATGCCGGGCGGCATGAAGTCGTGGCCGAGGGTGTACATCAGCATCATCGGCGTGAGCTTGGCGGTGTCGCCGAAGTCGTAGGCATAGTGGCCGCGCGTCAGGGTGGGGCAGGAGGCGGGTTCGACCGCCACCAGGCGCACGTTCTTGCCGGCGGCCTTGTCGGCGAAGAAGGGGAAGGCCGCGCCGCCGAAGTTGGAACCGCCGCCGCAGGGGGCGAAGATCATGTCGGGGTAATCGCCGGCCTTTTCGAACTGCTTCTTCGCTTCTAGCCCGATCACGGTCTGATGCAGCAGGACATGATTCAGTACCGAGCCGAGGGCGTAGTTGGTGTCGGCACGCGAGGCGGCGTCTTCCACCGCCTCGGAAATCGCCAGTCCGAGCGAGCCCGGATTGTCGGGGTCTTCCGCCAGCGCGGCGCGGCCGGAATGGGTTTCCGGGCTGGGGCTGGCGAACACTTCCGCCCCCCAGGTCTGCATCATGGAGCGGCGGTAGGGCTTCTGGCCGTAGCTCACCTTGACCATGTAGACCCGCACGTCCAGCCCGAACATCTGACCGGCCAGCGCCATCGAACAGCCCCATTGCCCGGCGCCGGTCTCGGTGGCGATGCGCTTGATGCCGGCTTCGGCGTTGTAGTAGGCCTGGGCCACCGAGGTGTTGACCTTGTGCGAGCCGGCCGGCGAAACGCCTTCGTATTTGTAGTAGATCTTCGCCGGGGTGCCGAGCGCCGCTTCCAGGCGATGGGCGCGGAACAACGGCGAGGGACGCCACAGCTGGTAGATCTCGCGCACTTTTTCCGGGATCGGGATCCAGCGTTCCGCAGACATTTCCTGCTCGATCAGGCTCATCGGAAAGATCGCCGTCAGCGCCTCGGGTCCGATCGGTTTGCCGTCCGGACCCAGCGGCGGTGCCGGCCGGTTGGGCATGTCGGCAACGATGTTGTACCAGTGGGTGGGAATCTCGGATTCGTCGAGCAGGAACTTGGTTTGCGGCATGGCTTTCTCCTTTTTTATGGGATCGTGTCGGCATTTCGGACAGGCAGGTCGACCAAAATCATCATCGACCAATCGCTCCGGGCCGTCAACGAAGCCGCAAGCCGGCATGGTCCGAATGGGGCGGTTGGCGGACGGCGGATCCACACGCGAAATTCCTGATTGTTTTTGTCGGGTATTGGCCTACAAATGAGTACAGGCCGCATGCTGATCCCGTACTGTCCCCCCTCGATGTTCCCTTAACTCAGGAGACGTTCACCATGAGAAACGTACATATCGACTATCAAGGCCCGGACCAAGGCTTCCAGGCCGCCAGCCTGCTCGCGAAAGAAGCGGCGAAAGCGAACCAGATGAAGGATCCGACCATCATGTCGTGGCATCGGAGCGGCGGGATGGGCGAAACGCTGCCTTTCTACGATGGCGCCGATCCGGAAACCTGGTGGGAAAAATACGGGGAGGGCAACGGTGGCAGGCTGGAGGTCAGCGTGGGGGATGACTACCAGTTCATCCTGATGGACACGCGCGGCTACGAGACCGTGGGCGACATGCCGCTGCGCAACCTGACGGATCGCGACGGCAACCCGTACCTCTGCTTTACGCCCCTGCAGGGAATAGATTCCCCGGTGCCCAAGCGGGAGGCCTGCATCCTGCTGGATGGCTGGATGGCCGATCAGTTTTGACGCATACCTGACGCCAGGCATGCATGTCACAGGAGAAACAGGGCAATGAACCATCCCGTCACGCTGCTGAGGAGCCAGTTCGTCACCCACGACGTGAAGCATTTCATCGTCAGCAAGCCGGAAGGATTTTCCATCGTGCCCGGCCAGGGAGTGGAACTGGCGATCAACCGACCCGAACTGCGAGAGCAGGGCCGGCCGTTCACGCCTACCGGGCTGGCCGGTGATCGGGTGCTCGAATTCACCATCAAGGCCTATCCCGACCATGCCGGCGTGACCCAGGCGCTCCACCAGCTGGAGCCGGGTGCCGAACTGCTGATGTCCGAGCCGTTTGGCACGATCCGTTACGAAGGCCCTGGCGTGTTCATCGCCGGCGGTGCTGGCATCACGCCTTTTCTCGCCATCCTGCGCGATCTGGCGGGCAAGGGGGAGTTGGACAGGCAGACCCTGATCTTTTCCAACAAGACCCCACGCGACGTGATCTGCGAAAGGGAATTGCGCCATGTGCTGGGTGAGCGCTGCATCCTGACCTGTACCGGTGCCACGGCGCCTGGCTATGAAAACCGGCGCGTCGATCGTGCGTTCCTGGAAGAAATGGTCAGTGATTTCACGCAGCGTTTCTACGTCTGCGGTCCGCCGCCCTTCATGGATGCGATCAACGCCGCACTGACGGATCTGGGGGCGCATCCGGAAAGCCTGGTGTTCGAACGGTGACATCCCGGCCCGCTTGTCCGGCCGGCAGGCTTTCAAATAAAAACGGGGCATGCGCCCCGTTTTTATTCTTCGATCAGCCCGTTCCTTATTTCACCGGTTTGACGGTGGCCAGGCCCAGTACTTCCCAGTCCTGCATGCCACCGCGGTACCACTTGATCTTGTGCGCGGGATAGCCGATTTTCAGCAGGCCCTTGATGTTGGTGGGAGATTGCCCGCACCAGGGGCCATTACAGAACATGACGACCGTCTTGGCATTGTCGAACAGATAGAAGCCGTCCTGGTTCTTCACGCCGAGTTG
This sequence comes from Thiobacillus denitrificans, assembly GCA_002343685.1. Lineage (GTDB taxonomy): Bacteria > Pseudomonadota > Gammaproteobacteria > Burkholderiales > Thiobacillaceae > Thiobacillus > Thiobacillus denitrificans_A. The sequence goes on from DDRS01000040.1 coordinate 62,902, forward strand.
TTTTTCCAGGATTTCCTGGACCGTAATGGGGTCGGACTTGCCGATGTTGAGCTTGTCCCAGGGGATGTTGATCGAACCCGGTATCGTGCCTTTTTCCACCCAGTCCGGCGTACGTGAATCGACCACGACGATGGATTTGTCGCCGTCGCTCATTTTTTTCAGGTAGTGAATGATTTCAAGCTCGCCGATGGTCTCGACACCCGGCGCGAGTTCGCCTGGTTGAATGCAGAAGGGCGGGCACTTGCGCGAGGTCTTGGCGAAATCGGGATTGACCGTGTTCTTCTGATCCTGATTGCGCATGATCGTGACCTTCTGGTCGCCGTGCATGACCTCGACGGAGGCCAGGTCGGCGGCAATGTTCACGTCCAGGGCGCTGGCGGCCATGGGCACCGCAAGTGCGGCGAAAAGAGTAGAGGTGGCGATTAACGAGCGAAGCTTCATGTTGTCTCCTAAAGTTATGCGGGATATGCGATGGGTCGATCTAGTCGCATTCCGGTTCTTCGTGGGTGGCACTGCTCTTCTTGGATGTAGATGAGGCGTTGTGGGCATCCTCCTTTGTGCTGGGTTGGCTGGGTTGATCGCCGGCTGCTTCAGGCGAGGGATGGGGCTGGGCGTCACCGGCTGCATTGGCGTTGCCTAGCGTCAGGCAGAGTACGGCCGCTACGATGCGGAATAGGCCGGTCATGCGTGTCATAGGGAGTCCTCCATGGATGGGATTGATTGTTTATCCGCCGTAAACGGACTGGGTTTGGAGTGCCCGTCATGCATATTTCGTGCCGGTTTGTATCTATATGATTCTTAATACGATCGGGTTACATGTGTGTACGACTGTGACACAGTTGTCAGGAAAGCTGTCATGACAAGAGGACAGCGTGTCCTTATATACAGTCGAATCTTGAGGCTCTCCCGTTCCCGGTACGACCAGGTGGCGGCGGTTGAACATCGGACAGGTTTCATGGAGGATTCCAGACTTTCCTACTGAAGCCGCAGCGCAGCCGGATATCCCCATGATGCGAAAACCAGTGTGGTGCAATGTACGGTTTGTCGCAGGCGACCTCGTCTGGCGGCTCGCGACGTGACGCGCTACCACGCCCTGTTGCTGGGTCTATTCGCGCTCGTATGGGGATGGGCGGCAATTGGCCCGACGTATCCGCACGACTGGTTGCTGGAGAATTACCTGGTATTCGTCTTCGTGCCGCTCATCCTGCTGACCGCACGCTATTTCAGGCTATCCGACCTCTCCTACACGCTGATCACCATCTTCATGCTGATGCATGTGGTGGGGTCGCACTACACCTATGCCGAGGTGCCATTCGGCTATACGCTTCAACAGTGGGTCGGGGCGAGCCGCAACATGTACGACCGGCTGGTGCACTTCAGCTTCGGCCTGCTGCTGGCCTATCCGTTACGCGAGGTCTTCATGCGCGTAGCAAAGGTGCGCGGACTGTGGTCGTACTGGTTCCCGTTCGAACTGGTGCTGGCTTTTTCGGGCGCCTACGAGATCATCGAGTGGCTGGTGGCCGTCCGGGTCGATCCGTCAGCAGGCCTCGCCTTCCTCGGTGCGCAGGGGGATGTCTGGGATGCGCAGAAAGACATGGCGGTGGCGGCTGTCGGCGCGGCGATCAGCCTGCTGATCGTGGCCCTGGTCCACTGGCGCTACGATCCGGCCTTCGGTAGCGATCTGCGCGCCAGCCTGAAAATCGATCATGGCGACCGGCCCTTGGGTGAGCAGACCTTGTGGGCGATGCTCAGGAACCGGCGCCGGCGCTGACGCTCAGGCCTGTCTCCCGGCGAGCGCCAAGCAGGTGGCGCTAATCCCGCCGGTGGTCGTCATGATCGCGGTCCCGCTCGCCTCCGCCATCGTGGCCTCTGTATCGAATCTCCCGGGGATAACGGTCCCGCGGCAGTTCTCTCCAGGGTCCCGTGCGTTCATGCGCGTAGCTCCACCGTTGATCGTGGTAGTAATAGAAAAAACCATTGTGGTAGTAGTAGGGCTCGACGCCCAACTCGACCACGAGCGGCAGTGCGGGTGCCACGACCCATTCGGGCCCCCGGTGTGCGGGTGCTACGACGCAGCCGGAGAGTAGGAGCGCGGCGAGCAGCGCGATAGAAAACTTCCTGTGCATGGGTTTCTCCTGGTCAGCATCGTGGATGTGGTGCCCGCCCCAGCCTGCTGACGTGAACGTGCGTGCTGGGTACGCGGGTGTTCGAGCTTGAAACCTAGCGCAAGCCGATTGAACTTCAAGCAGCCGGGCAGGCCAGGTTACATTCGGTTACAACTCGTTACATAGTCACGGATCTCCGACATCCCCGGGATACATCGCCGTCCCAGAATGCGTTTCATGCCGACCTGCTTCGGGCCGGCTTCTTGACAATTTTTCTGAAGGAGATCGCAATGAAACTGATCCCGGGTTCTTTTACCAAACGTGCATTGATGGTGGGTTTGATCGCCGGCAGCGGCATCCTGGCGGCATCGTCTTTCGCCATGACGGCGGGCGGGCCTGCCGGCAAGGACGGCTGCGATGCCCGGCAGGGCCAAAAGATCCACGCCAAGTGGGAAGCGCGGCGAGCCGAGCATCTGTCCGAGTTGAAGGAAAAACTCAAGCTGAGTCCTGAACAGGAAGCTGCATGGAACACTTTCACCCATGCCACCCAGCCCGGAATGCGTCATGCAGGTGCCGATCGTCAGGCCATGCGGAGCGAGTTTGAAAAGCTGAGCACGCCGCAACGCCTGGACAAGATGATGGCCATGTCAGACGCGCGCCGCACCCGAATGCTGGAGCGTAACCAGGCCATCAAGGCGTTCTATGCCCAGTTGAACCCCGAGCAGCAAAAGGTGTTCGATGCCGAGGCGATGCCCGATCCCATGCGGGCACGCTGGCATCACCGCTTCCAGTCCTGAGTCGTCAGACAGGCGGCAGGCAAGCGTGGGCGGCTATCGCCCACGCTTTTTTTTTATGGGGCCAGCTGGTCTCGAATAAACAATGGCGGAATAGCCGCGCTTCCAATACTATTTCCCGCATAAAAAATAATGGAGGAGGAGTTCATGTTCATCGGAACGTTATCGACTCGAACTGGCCACGTGGCGGCCGCCTGGACGAACCGGACGACTACGCATGTGCCACGTCGATGATGCATGCAGCAAGAAGGCATCCCGATAGCGCGCTAAGTGACGGCCCGGACTGGGTGCGTGATCAGCCGTGCGGGTCCGGAAGTGCGGCACGATGAGCCGGTCGACGACCGCTGTCTTGCTGTCCGCACTCGTATTGCCCGGCGCCGGCCATCTCTATCTGAAACACTATCCGCGCGGACTCGCCTTGATCGCGATCAGCCTTGTGTGCCTCTGGGTTTTCGTGGACCGGGCGATACAGCAGGCGTCGTTTGTTCTCGATCAGGTGGCATCCGAAGGCGCAGCGGTCGATGTCGGCCGGCTATCGGAACTGGTCACACAGACGTCGAATGGCCCGGGCAGTCTCGTCGCCTCGGTGGCCTCGCTGGTGTTGGTCGGCTGCTGGGTAATCGGGATCGTCGATGCCTACCGGATCGCACGAAACCAGCAGAACCGGAACGCATTGCCCCGCACGCCCCCAAGACAATAAACCTAACCGATTCGTTTCCCCCAACCCCTTGTCGCGATCAGGAGTCGTTCATGAGCAGGTTCCTTCCCCCGTTTCAAACCCTTCTGAATTTGACGCGCGCGATTCCCCTGCTGGGGTTGCTGGCGTTGACAGGATGCGCCAGTTTCTATGTGGACACCGCCACGAAAGAGGTTCCCGTAGACGCTTACCAAAAGCCCGCTTCGCCCCATCCTGTCCAGGTCGTTTTCGAATTCCAGACCAAAGGGGTGACGAATGCCCGGGCTACCCAATATCTGGCGCCGCAGGTCCTTGAGCAGATCAAGGGTAGCGGCCTGTTTTCGGATTTGAAGACAACACCGGTCGAAGGCGGAGCGCTGCTCAGCATCGTGCTGAACAATGTTCCCCTGACCGACGATGCGTTCGGCAAGGGATTTGTGACGGGGCTGACGTTCGGATTGGCGGGCTCGCAGGTTTCCGATGGCTATGTCTGTACGATGAAGTACCTCGCACAGCCGCAAGCCCCGGCCATCAGCAGTACCGCGCGCCATGCCATCCATACCGTGATGGGGGCGAAAGATGCGCCTGCCAATGGAACCAGGATGGACAGCCTGGAGATGGCTGTCAAAACCATGACGCGGCAGATCGTGAGTACGGCGCTTGATGCGTTGTCCCGCGATCCCGAATTCAAATGATCGTCGCAGTCGCCAGGTCCGATCCCGGACGGCGCTGTTTGTCGGCCCTGGCGGGGCTGGCGTTCGCCGGGCTGACGGGCTGTGCCCAGTTGCCGCTGGGTGAACCGGCCGCCAGTTTCAACAATATCGAGAAGGCTGGCCGGTCGGGCACAGCGCCGGTTGCCGTCGGGCCGTTCCGGCTTGATCCGGACGCCGCCCCAGGAATCAACGCGGGGTTGAGCGTCCGCTCGAATGTGGTCGTGTCGCCCATCCAGGGTTCGTTTGCGCAGTACCTGAGGCAGACGCTGATCACCGACCTGCAGGCGGCAGGACTGTATGATCCTGCCTCACCGAGCGAAATAAGCGGCTTTCTGACGGATTCGACGCTGGACGTGCCGCTCGATACGGGCCATGCAAGCTTGGGCGCCCGCTTTGTCGTGGTCCGGTTGGGTAAAGCAGTGTATGACAAGGAATTGAAAGTCAGTGCGAGCTGGCCGTCTTCATTTGTCGGAATGGAAGCCATTCCGTCCGGGGTCAACCAATACGGGGCGCTGTATCACACGCTGGTCGGCAAGCTATTGGACGACCCGGATTACCAGGCGGCCAATCCGAAATGAGGAAGTGGGTTCGGTACAAGATGAATTGCCTGGAAAGGAAGAACGATGGCCACACCGGATATCCGCAACATTGCCGTATTTTGTGATTTCGAGAACGTGGCGATCGGCATCAAGGAAGCCAGCTATCCCGAGTTCAAGATTCGCCCAGTTCTCGAGCGCCTGCTGCTCAAGGGCAGCATCGTCGTGAAGAAGGCCTACTGCGACTGGGACCGCTACAAGGAATACAAGCGCGACATGCACGAGGCGGCCTTCGAACTGATCGAGATTCCGCATGTGCGGCAGTCGGGCAAGAACTCGGCGGACATCCGCATGGTGGTCGATGCGCTCGACCTTTGCTATACCAAATCGCACATCGATGCCTTCGTGATCATCAGCGGCGACTCGGACTTCTCGCCGCTGATTTCCAAACTGAAGGAGAACGGCAAGAGCGTGATCGGCATCGGCGTGCGCGGTTCGGCCTCGTCGCTACTGATCGGCAACTGCGACGAGTTCATTTTTTACGAGGATCTGGTGCAGATCAAGGCGCCGTCCAAAGTACCTGCCAGAAAGCCGGCGCCGGCAGCGCCGGCTGCACCGGCCAAGGAAGCAGTTGTCAGCACACCCAAGAGTCCGACCCGAAGACGTAGCCGGCCGACGGCGGAAAAATCGGTTGCGGCCGACGAAGGGCGGGCCGCAGGAATGGTCGAACCGACTGCCGAAGACAAGAAGAGCCAGGCGATCGAGCTCGTGGTGGGTACGGTGGAGCAGCTGGTGGCGGAGCGCGGTGGCGAAGGCTCCATCTCGGCGTCGCTGATCAAGAGCACCATCAAGCGGATCCGTCCGGGATTCAGCGAATCGGAATACGGTTACAGCGCATTTGGAAAAATCCTGGACGATGCGCACAAAAAAGGCGTACTGGTGGTGGACAAGAAGGAGGGGGGGGCCGTCATCGTCAGTCTGCCTCCCTCGCGGGGCTGAAGCATGAGCGGACGCACCGGTGTTTTGCCGAAACGGAAAACACGAAGCGGCGCCGGATTGATGGGCCCCGATCATGAAGGCCACGCCGAGAACGACAACCCAGTCTGGCGGGCTTCGCGGGTGAGGGCAGATTTGGAGCGAGACAGATGCTTTTTCCGTTGATCGACGAACTGGCCACGACCGACATCGTGAGCGTGCCGCCCCGCGTTGCAGTCCGCCATGCGTTGCAGAAGATGTCGCAGCACAAGGTGCGCAACGTGGTGGTGGAAGAGGCGTCGGGCGGCTACGGGTTGCTGACTGCGTCCGATGTGGTGCGGCTCCGCTTCTCGCAACTGGGGCTCGATACCACGATCAGCGACGCGGGTTACCATGCCCTTCCCTACATCGCCAAGGGGAGCAATCTGCTGGATGTGATCGAGCTGTTCGACGACGCACATGGCTACGCAGCGGTGATCGACGAGTCGAACAAGCTGTTCGGCATCGTCTCGAACACCGATATTCTCGCCAGCCTCGATCCGCAGACCATGTTGCAGCGCCAACAATTGCGCGACCTGCTGCGTCGCCACGAGGTCAAGAAGATGCCGCATGACACGCCGATCGGCGACGTGCTGACCTGTCTGGTCGATCAGGACGATGCGGTGGTCGTGACCGAGCAGGGCGTGGGAGTCGGCATCGTGACGACGCGCGATGCCATCCGCCTGCTGCACGACGAGGTGGCGCTGATGGACCCGGTGCATGTACACATGTCCATTCCGCTCCGTACCGTGACCTGCGACCTGACAGTGGGCGAGGCGGTGGCGGCCATGCGCGACCTGAATTTCAAGCGACTGGTGGTGGAAGACCCGCGAAGCCGGGAATTGATCGGCATCATCACCCAGCATGATCTCATCGGCGTGGCCTACAGCCGATGGGCCGAGCTGATGCACCACCATGCGCTGGAACTGCGCGAAATCATCCATGTGCTGGAAAACAAGACGGCACGATTGGAGAAAATCGCCGCGACCGACCCTCTGACCGGGATGGCCAACAGGACACGCTTCGAGGAATTGTTGCTCACCGAACAGGAGCGACACAGCCGCCTGTCCACGGTGCCGTTTTCGGTGCTCATCGTCGACATTGACCGTTTCAAGCAGGTCAACGACACCTGGGGACACAACCAGGGTGATATCGTGCTGCGTGGGGTGGCGCAGCATATCCAGGGACAGTTGCGCCACATCGATACGCTGGCGAGATGGGGCGGGGAGGAGTTCGCGGTATTGCTGCCGCAGACCGATCTCGAAGCCGCCCATCTGGTTGCAGGCAGGATCTGCCGGTCGCTGGCACAAAACGTGTTCGAGCGTGTGGGGTGCGTGACGGCCAGTTTCGGCGTCGCCATGTACCAGACGGGCGAATCCGCGTCGGCGCTGCTCGGCCGTGCCGACGATGCGCTGTACCGCGCGAAGCGCAATGGCCGTAATCGCGTCGAGTAGGAATGAACAGGTTCCTGTTGATTGCCGCGCTCGCAGTCGCCGCCTACTTCACGTTTATCCCGGACCTCCATACGTCGAGCGGCCGCGCGGCCACGGCTTCGCACGATGTGTCGCAGGCGGGGCAGGACGACAGCGATACTGTCCTCGAACATGCATTCACGCATCGCATCGACAATCTGCAAGTGGCCGGGCAGGGGACGGTGGTGAAGCTGCTGCCGGATGACGCCAGCGGCAGCCGGCATCAGCGTTTCATCCTGCGGCTGGCATCTGGCCGTACGCTGCTGGTAGCGCACAACATCGATCTGGCGCCGCGCATCGAGACATTGCAAGTGGGGGATACGGTAGCCTTTTACGGCGAGTACGAATGGAACCCGAAGGGCGGCGTGATCCACTGGACGCACCACGACCCGCAGGGGCGCCATGCTTCCGGCTGGATCAAGCACGGCGGGCAGATCTACCAGTAGGGACCAGGCATGCCCGGCCCCGGAATTACCTGGAGTGGATGCCTAGATAGGCGGCCAGGTCGGTTTCGATCCGGACGAATTGTTCCACGTGGCAGACTTCGCGAATTTCCTCGGAAAGGGAGTGGGCGGCTACAGCGTGGTGGCTGGGCGCAAGAAGGGGCAGGCTGACGCAGATGGCAACCTTGAGACGGGTGCGGGCGCGCAGCTGGCGCAAGAATTTCTCCCAGCGTCCGACGGGTCGCTCGGGCAGCTGGATGTCTGCGGTGGCGGGATGGATGCAGCGAGGGTATTCCCGGGACGTGTCGATGCAGCCCCCTTCCTGATAGATCCCTTTGGGATCGCGCAACCGCAGCATGCGCTGCAGGATGTACGCCTTGTCTGCCGGGTCGTTCAGTGAGGCTCGGACCCGCGCCTCGACGAGGCCTTCGTCCATCTGCGGCTCGCCGTGTTCGTCAACGTAGACGCCGTGCCGCCAGTGATAGATTTCCAGGCATTTCGTCGTCAGGCTGAACGGCTGGTCGCGTTTCCAGAAATTACTGAACAGGCCATCCCCGAGATAGAACACCCATGAGCCTTCATAGCCGGTCACGTCGGCGGAACGTTCATCGGGGTTGCGAAACCAGAGACGATCGCCCGGGACATAGTATTTCGGCGGCAACGGGGTTTCCATGGCGCCGTATTCATGCAGGAAGACATCGTGGAATTGCCCGGACATGATGGGCCGGCTCTCCCACTGGTGCTGCAGGCGCTGCAGCAATGCGGGGTTGTGGGCGGCCAGTTCCTGGGCCAGGGCGAGCAGAATGACGTATTCGGTCGCCCGATAGCAGGAAAACGCGTAGAGCTGTCCGGACACGTCGGGCTGGGTGGCCTTCAGCAGACCTTCGATCAGCGATCGGCCCGGCAGGATGGTGAAGCCTTTGTTCTCGACGTAGGTCCAGTAATCCTCGGGGCGCTCGGCCTCGGTGGTGTGGAAATCGAGTGCCGTCCGGCGCGCGGCCTGGACGATATTGCGGCGGATATGGACTGCCGACATGGCCTCGGCGGCACTGGGAAAAACGAAGGCCGCCGGCCCCAGTAGCATGGCTACCAGGATTTCCCGCTCCAGGTCGCCGACGCGGGCCACAGGGTCGAGATGGAGGTGCTCGGACAACCGGCTGGTGTCGAAGTCGGGCGCCCATGCCTGTGTGAGATTCGATGGCAGGCGGAAGCGGAGGTCGAGGCCTTCCTGGCAGATCTCGACCTGACCATCGAGTTCCAGTGAGGCGAGATAGGTGAGGAAATCGCGGCGTGCGACGGGCATGTTGGCGGCATCCTGTACCTGGATCAGGATGCCGCCGCAGGAAGCGTGGATGCGGGTCATGGGAATTGCCGGCCTTGTTCGGGGATTACATGAAGCGGTCGAGCAGCCGGCGACTGGTCTTGTCTAGCCTGGACAGGTCGCGGATCAGGTACTGCACGCCGTGACTGTCGCTGATGAGCAGGGCGGCTGCGCCGAGGCGGCGGATATCTTCCTCGCCCTTGAGAATGAAGCGGGTCTCGCCGCGGTCGGTCTCGACCGCCCAGGTGCTGGGCGTGGCGAACGTGGAGACCTGCCGCAGCCGGTGGATCTCCGGCATGAATTCGCGGCTGGCCAGTTCGGCTTCGATCAGTTTTCGCGTCACGTCGGGCAAGTCGTCCAGATGGTCGATCCAGGCCAGTTCGTGGCCGTCCGTGCCCATCAATGCAATGCCCTCCGCCGGCGCAGCGAGGGGGAAGGCACGCACGGGCTGCACGCCTGCGTGCTCGCTGCCGTCAGGAGCTGTCAGCAGAAGTCGGCCATGCGGGTCGCGGGTGAGTTGGAAGGGAACGGGTGTCATGGCGGGTCACTTCGGCATAGGGGGCTTGGCCTCGGCGCTGGCCGTGGGCAGTTCGTCCAGGTCGGTGTCGACGTTGCGGGCCTGGGCCTGGTATAGGCGGTAATAGTGACCTTCGCGCGCCATCAGGTCATCGTGGTTGCCGACCTCGACGATCCGGCCGCGATCCATGACGACCAGCCGGTCGGCCTGGCGCAGCGTGGACAGGCGGTGGGCGATGGCGATCGTGGTACGGCCGCGCACCAGGTTGTCGAGCGCCTTCTGGATTTCCTTCTCGGTCTCGGTGTCCACCGAGGAGGTGGCTTCGTCGAGGATGAGGATGCGCGGATCGATCAGCAGTGCGCGGGCGATGGAGATGCGCTGGCGCTCGCCGCCGGACAGGCCCTGGCCGCGTTCGCCCACCAGCGAGTCGTAGCCCTGCGGCAGGCGCAGGATGAATTCGTGGGCGTGGGCGGCGCGGGCGGCGGCGACGATCTCCGTGCGGCTGGCATCGGGCCTGCCATAGGCGATGTTCTCGGCAATGGTGCCGAAGAACAGGAAAGGTTCCTGCAGGACGAGGCCGATGTGGCGGCGGTATTCCGCGACCGGCAGGGAACGGATGTCCGTGCCATCGAGGCGGATCGCGCCTTCCGACAGGTCGTAGAAACGGCAGATGAGGTTGACCAGGGTACTCTTGCCCGAGCCGCTGTGGCCCACCAGACCGATCATCTCGCCCGGCTGGATGTCCAGGTTGAGGCCGCGGATCACGCCGCGGTTGCCGTAACGGAAGGACGCGTCGCGGATCTCTATGCGGCCCTGCACCCGGTCGAGGTGCGTAGGCCGGGCTGGTTCGGGGACACTGGAAACGTGGTCGAGGATATCGAAGATCCTTTTGGTGCCGGCCGCGGCCTTCTGGGTCACCGAGACGATGCGGCTCATCGAGTCGAGACGGCTGTAGAAGCGGCTGATGTAGGCGAGGAAGGCGGTGAGCACGCCGACCGTGATCTGGTCGTGGGCGATCTGCCAGATGCCGAAGGCCCACACCACTAGCAGACCGACCTCGGTGAGCAGTGTGACGGTCGGCGAGAAGAGCGACCAGGTCTTGTTGAGGCGGTCGTTGACGGCCAGGTTGTGGCGGTTGGCCTCGCGGAAGCGCTGCGCCTCGCGCTGCTCCTGGGCGAAGGCCTTCACCACGCGGATGCCGGGAATGGTATCTGCCAGCACATTGGTGACTTCGGACCAGACGCGGTCGATCTTCTCGAAGCCGGTGCGCAGTCGGTCGCGCACCAGATGGATCATCCAGGCGATGAAGGGCAGCGGCAGCAGGGTGACGAGCGCGAGCGCGGGGTTGATCGAGAACAGGATCGCCGCGGTCATGCCAATCATCAGCACGTCGGTGGCGAAGTCGAGCAGGTGCAGCGACAGGAACACGCAGATGCGGTCGGTCTCCGAACCGATGCGCGCCATCAGGTCGCCGGTGCGCTTGCCGCCGAAGTATTCCAGCGAGAGCTGCAACAGGTGTTCGTAGGTGGTGGTGCGCAGGTCGGCGCCGATGCGTTCGCTGACCCGGGCGAGGATGTAGGTGCGGGCCCAGCCGAGGCCCCAGGCCAGCAGGGCCGAGGCGAGCAGGCCGGCAAGCAGCAGGGCCACGACACCGGTGTCGATCGGCTGGCCGTTCTGGTAGGGGATCAGCACCTTGTCCATCAGGGGCATGGTCAGGTAGGGCGGCACCAGCGTGGCGCCGGTGGCGGCCAGGGTCAGCAGGAATCCGGCCAGCAACTGACCCCGGTAGGGCCCGGCAAAGCGCCACAGCCGGAACAGGGTCCAGGTCGACGGCGCCTCGTGCAGTTCGCGGCTGCACAGGAGGCATTCCGTCTGGTCGGGCGGCAGCGGCGTCCCGCAGGTGGGGCAGAGGGTTTCATCCGAGGCGGGCACCGGCTGGCCGGAGAGGTGGGCTGCCAATTCCGCCGCAAAACGGTCGGCCAGCCGCAACGCCGCCCCGTTATGCGCCAGCGTGAAGCGCCAGCTGGCCAGGCGCGAGCTCGTGTCGTGGAGTTCCAACGTGCCCACGCCGGCATGGTCGTGATGCTGCAGGGACAGGCCTGGCCGCAACGGCCAGTCTGCCCAGCCGGCGTCGCCCGCCGACCAGGCCAGCAGGCGCCGGTCGGTCAGGACCAGCCGGCCTGCGGCAAACGCCAGCCGGGCGTCGAGATCGGGCTCCAGGGTGGCCACGACCGGCTCGCCGGACGCAAGCTGCGCGCCTAGAGCGGCTTGCCAGGCTGCGGCGGCGTCCGCAGCGGCGCCAGGGAGGGGAGGGGGTGTACGGATCATGGATGAATGGCGTCGCATCGGGGGAGGGCGTACCCGCAGGCGCGGCAATAATTTTTTTTCATTTTTCCTTGTGCATCGGCATCCGACCAGCCCCCGGCAAAGCGGGGTTTATTGTATGCTGCGCGGCGTGGTTCCGTGTAACCTGAACGTAGCAAACAACCATCTTTTCCGGCGAAGCCCCAGCGTCCCGATCCGCCCTTCCATGCCTGCCGCATTTCACCTCATCGTCCGGTACGGACGTCGTGCGTCGTGAACAGAAAAACCATTGAATTCCTGCGCGTCACGCATCTGGACGGGCCGAATATCTGGACCTACCGGCCTGTGCTGGAGGCCTGGGTCGACATCGGCGATCTCGAGGATTCGCCCTCCAATACCCTTCCCGGTCTGTACGAGCGCCTGACCGGCTGGTTGCCCGGCCTGATCGAGCACCGCTGCGGCGTCGGCGAGCGCGGCGGCTTCCTGCTGCGCCTGCGCGAAGGAACCTGGCCGGCCCATATTCTCGAACACATCACGATCGAGCTGCAGAACCTGGCCGGCATGAAAGTCGGCTTTGGCAAGGCGCGCGAGACGGCCGAACGCGGCATCTACAAGGTGGCGGTACGCACACGCAACGAACAGGTCGGCCGCGCCTGCCTGCAGGCAGGACGCGACCTGTTGATGGCCGCCATCGAGGATCGCCCGTTTGATATCGAGGGCACCGTGTCGCGTCTGCGCGATCTCGCAGACCGGCGCTGCCTGGGGCCGAGCACGGCCTGTATCGTCGATGGCGCGGCCAGCCGCCATATCCCGTCCATTCGCCTGACCGAAGGCAACCTGATCCAGCTGGGCTACGGCGCCCGTCAACGCCGCATCTGGACGGCAGAAACGGACATGACGGGCGCGATCGCCGAAAGCATCGCAAGCGACAAGGATCTGACCAAACGCCTGCTGAAATCCTGTGGGGTGCCCGTCCCGGACGGCCGTATTGCCGACAGTCCGGAAGATGCCTGGGATGCCGCGGAGGAGATCGGCTTGCCGGTCGCGATCAAGCCGGTGGACGGCAACCATGGCCGGGGCGTGTCCCTTGATCTTGCCACCCGGGAGGATGTCGAACGGGCCTATCGGCTGGCCCTGGCGGAGGGGAGCGAGGTCATCGTCGAGCGCTATGTGCCGGGCAACGAGCACCGGCTGCTCGTGGTCGGCCCGCGCGTCGTCGCGGCGGCGCGCGGCGAGGCGGCCTGGGTGAAGGGCGATGGCCGCTCGACCATCGCCGAGTTGATCGACCGCCAACTCAATACCGATCCACGGCGCGGCACGACGGAAGACTACCCGCTCAACCGGATCCTGATCGACGAAGACCCGGCGGTCGGCCTCGAACTGACACGCCAGGGTTATACGCCGGTTGACGTCCCGGCGGCAGGGCAGACCATCCTGATCCAGCGCAATGGCAACGTCGCCTTCGACGTCACCGACACGCTCCACCCCGAAGTGGTGGAAACGGCCGTCCTCGCTGCCCGGGTGGTCGGACTTGACGTCGCCGGCATCGACATGGTGGCGCAGGACGTCTCACGGCCGCTGGCGGAACAGGGCGGCGCCATCGTCGAAGTGAACGCCGGGCCAGGTCTGCTCATGCACCTCAAGCCTGCCGAGGGCAGCCCCCGTCCGGTGGGTCGCGCCATCGTCGACCACCTGTTTCCCGATGGGGAGAGCGGCCGCATTCCCATCGTCGGCATCAGCGGTTCGCAGGGGGGAGCTTCCATCGCCCATGTGGTCGCCCAGTTGATTGCCTGTACCGGCAAGCGCACGGGCCTGGCCTGTCGTGACGGGCTTTATCTGGGGCTGCGCCAAGTCAAGCCGGGCAATTGTGCAAGCTGGCGTGCGGGCCGGCAACTGCTGATGAACCGGGGCGTGGATGCCGCCGTCTTCGAGCACGATGCCCGTTCGATCCTCCACGAGGGCTATGCCTATGACCGCTGCCAGGTCGGCGTGGTGACCGACCTGCAGATGGATGCCTCGCTCGCGGAGTACTACATTCGCGAACCCGGGCAGATGTACACGGTCATGCGCACCCAGGTTGATTTGGTCCTGCCTGACGGGGTGGCGGTTCTGCATGCGGGTGACCCGGCCGTGGCCGAGCTGGCCTCGCTGTGCGACGGGACGGTGCTGTTCTATGCCCTCGAGCCCGGGCTGCCGGTGATCGACGCGCACTGTGCCGGCGGCGGCCGGGCCCTGTTTCTCCGCGACAACCATGTGGTCGTCGCGGGCGCCACGGGCGAGACGCCGCTCTTCAGCCTGGCGGCCTTGCACCCTGCCATGAATGGAAAGCCGCTGCTCCAGCCACTGTACGTTCTCGCTGCAGTGGGGGTGGCGCTGGCGCTTGATATTCCGCCGGAACTGATTCGTGCGGCAATGGATACCTGCGTGTCGCTGCCCGCCCCTGCGATCCAGGCCAACTACTAGGAATTACGATCCGGCAGGGCGAGCCTGCCACGGGACACCCAACAGGAACGGCGTTCATGGAAATATCACGCATCCGGGCACTGCGCGGGCCCAATCTCTGGAGCCGACACACGGCCATCGAGGCATTGGCGCAGTGTGCGCCCGAGGAGCGGTTGATCGACTCGATCAGCGGGTTCGAGGCGCGCTTGCGGGCGCGTTTTCCGGAAATCGGCCCGATGCGACCGACCGGTCAGGAGGATGATATTTCCGTGGCGCATGCGCTGGCGTTTGCCGCGCTCGGCCTGCAGGCGCAGGCCGGCTGCCCGGTCAGTTTCTGCGTCACGTCGCCCACGGTCGAGGCGGGGATCTACCAGCTTGTCTTCGAATATACCGAGGAGGCAGTCGGATGTCTGGCGCTCGAACTGGCCGAGTCGCTGTGCCGGGCCGCGCACGACGATACCCCGTTCGATCTGGAGGGCGCCCTGGCGCGCCTGCGGGAACTGGACGAAGACGTTCGCCTCGGTCCCAGCACCGGCGCAATCGTCCAGGCCGCCGTCGCGCGCGGCATTCCCTACCTGCGGCTGACGGCGAGCAGCCTGGTGCAGTTTGGCTGGGGAAGCCGCCAACGGCGTATCCAGGCCGCCGAGACGGATGCGACCTGCGCCATTTCCGAGGCGATCGCCCAGGACAAGGATCTCACCAAGATGCTGCTGGAGGCTGCGGGCGTGCCGGTACCGCTCGGGCGGATCGTGACCGACGCCGAGGCAGGCTGGGCGGCCGCCTGCGAGATCGGTCTGCCGGTGGTGGTCAAGCCGCGCGACGGCAATCAGGGAAAAGGAGTGACGGTCAACATCCTGACGCGGGAACACTTCATGGCGGTCTATGGCGCCGCGGCGGCGATCAGCGAGGAAGTCCTGGTCGAGCGCTTCATTCCGGGCCACGACTACCGCCTGCTCGTGGTCGGCAACCGTCTGGTCGCCGCCGCTCGCCGTGAACCGCCGCATGTGATCGGCGATGCCGTCCATACCGTGCGCGAACTCGTCGCGCAGGTGAACAGCGACCCGCGTCGCGGCGAAGGCCATTCCACGTCCCTGACCAAAATCCGCCTCGACGATATCGCCATGGCCCGCCTGGCCGTGCATGGCCTGGACGCGGACTCGATCCCCGCCATGGGGGAGCGGGTCGTCCTGCGCAACAACGCCAATCTGAGCACGGGCGGCACGGCGACCGATGTGACCGACGATGTCCATCCCGACGTGGCGGCCCGCGCGGTGGAAGCCGCGCAGATGATCGGATTGGACATCTGCGGCGTCGATGCGGTCTGCCAGACCGTGCACAAGCCGCTTGAAGAACAGGGCGGCGGGGTCGTCGAGGTCAACGCGGCACCGGGTCTGCGCATGCATCTCATGCCTTCCTACGGCAAGGGGCAGCCGGTGGGCGAGGCCATCGTCTCGGCCTTGTTCCCGCCGGGCGAGGATGGACGCATTCCCGTCGTGGCGGTGACCGGCACCAACGGCAAGACCACGACCGTGCGCCTGATCGCCCATTTTCTGGCACTTGCCGGCAAGCGCGTCGGGATGACTGCGACGGACGGTGTGTATGTGCAAGGCCGACGCATCGATACCGGCGACTGCAGCGGTCCGAAAAGTGCACGCAACATCCTCCTGCATCCGGATGTCGATGCGGCTGTGCTGGAAACGGCCCGTGGCGGACTTCTGCGCGAAGGCCTGGCGTTCGACCGCTGCAAGGTCGCAGTGGTGACGAATATCGGCATGGGCGACCATCTCGGCCTCAATTTCATCACCACCGTGGAGGATCTCGCCGTGCTCAAGCAGGTCGTGGTGCAGAACGTCGCGCCGGACGGCGCGGCGGTCCTCAATGCGTGCGATCCCAAGAGCGTCGAGATGGCGATCCATTGTCCGGGATCGATCATCTTCTTTGCTGGCGAATCCCATCACCCCATCATCGCGGCCCATCGCGCACAGGGACATCGGGTGGTCTTCCTGGACGGGGATTGCCTCGTGGCGGCGCTGGGCGACAGCGAGCAACGCCTGCCCCTGGTGGAGATCCCGCTGACGCGCGGCGGCACCATCCGTTTCCAGATCGAGAATGCGATGGCGGCCACGGCTGCAGCCTGGGCGCTGGAGCTGGACTGGGACCTCATCCGGCGCGGCCTGCACAGTTTCGACAGTACGGCGCAGAACGTCCCGGGCCGCTTCAACCTGTTCGATTACCGTGGTGCCACGCTCATCGCCGACTATGGCCACAACCCCGATGCCATCCTCGCCCTCGTCAAGGCGGTGGACGCGCTGCCGGCGCAACGCCGGATCGTCGTGATCAGCGGTGCGGGCGACCGGCGGGACGAGGATATCCGCGAACAGACCCGTACCCTGGGTGCGGCATTCGACGAGGCCATTCTCTATCAGGACCAGTGCCAGCGCGGCCGTGCCGAAGGCGAGGTGCTGGCACTGTTGCGCGAAGGACTGCGCGACGCCCCGCGTACGCGCGACATCACCGAAATCACCGGCGAATTCCTGGCCATTGATATCGCCCTGTCGCACTTGAAGCCGGGCGACCTGTGCCTGATTCTGATCGATCAGGTGGAGGAGGCCCTGGCCCATATCGCCCGGCGCATCGCCGAGTCCTGACAGGCGGCTGCCGTCGCTGACGCCGGATCCCCGCCCGGCGATGCTGGACGCCCTCTGAACTATTGCCGACCGACCCCTATCCAACCGGCTGCCCGCTCGTCATGGGCATCGACTTTGCTTGTGTCGAGGACAGGCATGCCGTTTCCCTGGAGGAGGTGGAAACTTCATGAAAAACTCATGGAAAGACAGCATCTACCTGCAACGTGAAGAACTGGCTCGCATCCTGCGCGAGCCATTGGCGCAGTTGGCCGGGCATTGCGCACCGGCATGGGGCGATGGCGAGGCGCTGGATGCCGTTCTCGTCACGCACTTTGAGGACATCCCGCATTGTTCCTTCCTTTATTGCGTAGGGGTCGATGGGGTTCAGATCTGCAACAACGTCGGCCAGCATGGAATCGAACCAGGTTATTTCGGACGCGACCGCTCGCAACGTCCCTACATGAAGGAGGCGGTGCCGGTGTGGGGGTTTCTGCTCTCGGATGCCTACATCGGCCTGAACCGGCACCGCCCTTCGCTGACTGCGCTGCAGGTCGTGAGCCGGGACAGCCGGACCCTCGGCTATCTCGGGGCCGATTTCGACTTGCGCAATCTGCCGGTGACGTCGGCGCTCTATGAGGAGCCCGGATACTGGCGGCAGGTGAAAGGCGATCCGGCGATCCGCGGCACTGTATTCCAGCAGTGCCGGGTGGAAAGCCCGATGGATGGCAATCTGGAACAGGCCCTGTCGATTCTCGAGGAATTGCTGACGCAACGCGGCATGTTTCAATGCCAGATCCATTTTTCCAGCAGCCAGGCGACGATCTGGACCGTGGACGATCCGTTCCGTTATCGCATTCTGGACGCGGATGCCCTGAGCGACCCGGATATCTGCCTGATCTATCCCTCGCGTCCGTATCCCGTCGATGCGGCTATTCCGCCGGGCGACATCAACCGGATACTCGGTACGATGCAGGCCTTGCGGCTCACCGATCCGACTTTCTATCTGCGCATGGCCTCGATCAATATTTTCAACGGCTTGGTGAGCGTGACGTTTTCATGCGATGGTTCCCACTACATGCCGCATGTGGAATTCCTGATGAAGGACACGTCGTTCTGGTTCTGATCCGGGCACAAAGACCTGCATGGATGTGCATCGGGCGCGATAATCGCGTCTCGAACGGGCGTTGAGCCCGAAGGTTCCATAGGTTGGGAAAGGTCATCATGAACTGCAGGAAATTCCTTTGTGTGATCGGCTGCATGCTGGGGCTGGCCGCGCCAGCGATCGCGCAGACACTGGAACCCGCGCTGTCGACGCGGACGCTGGTCAATGTCGATCCGCATGCGCATTACAAGGTGGTGTACGACATTCATTCCGCCGAGACGGCGGCAGGCATCAGCAAGGGACTGTTCTATGCGCGCGGCCTGATCGAAGCCTTCCGCAAGCAGGGCGTCACGCCGCAGCAGCTCGACATCCATCTGGTGCTGCATGGCGAAGCGGCGCAGTATCTGCTCATCGACACGACGTATCGCGATGTCGTCAATGATCCGTTCGCGGTCAATCTCAATGCGAAGATAACCCAGGACTTGCTGGGTCTTGGCGTGAGCGTGGAAATCTGCCACAGCGTCATGAAATCGAAGGGCTGGACGGCCGACGACGTCCTGCCGGGGGTCACGATCGTTCACGACGGCTATACGCGCATCGTCAAGCTGCAGAACGACGGGTACGCCTATATCGGCGGATTTTGAACGGGCCGAGCGCCTGTATCCTGGATACCTGAAATACTTACACCATGCTTGATATCGCCGCCATCTGTCTGGTCATCACCGCGCTGCTGTCGTACCTGAACCATCGTTTCATCGGCCTGCCCACGACCATCGGCGTGATGGCGGCCGCGCTGGCGCTGTCCCTGGTGCTCATCGGTCTGGATGCGGTGGGTGTGGCGCATGGATTGCGCGCCTACGAGGAATCGCTGCTGCGTTCGATCGATTTCTCGGACGTGCTCATGCAGGGCATGTTGTCGCTGCTGCTGTTCGCCGGCGCGCTGCATGTCGATCTGAGCGAACTCAAGGCCTACCGCTGGCAGGTCGGGGCGCTGGCCGTGCTGGGGACGCTGCTGTCGACGCTGGCCGTGGGTATTGGCATGTGGCTGGTGCTGCCGCTGATCGGGCTGGATTTGCCGCTGATGTACTGTCTGCTTTTCGGCGCGCTGATTTCCCCGACCGACCCGATCGCGGTGATGGGTATTCTCAAATCGGCCAATGCGCCGAAAGAACTGGAACTGGTGATTGCGGGCGAGTCGCTGTTCAACGATGGCGTGGGCGTGGTGATCTTCTCGCTGCTCCTGAGCATGCTGGCGAGCGGCGTCGCTCCGACCCCGGGACAGGGTCTCGAATTGCTGCTGCACGAAGCGGGCGGTGGACTGCTGTTCGGTTGGGTGCTGGGCTATGTGACCTTCCGCCTGCTGAAGAGCGTGGACAACTACCAGGTCGAAGTGCTGCTGACGCTGGCCGCCGTGACGGGCGGCTATACGCTGGCCAGCGCATTGCACGTGTCCGGACCGCTGGCCATGGTGGTTGCCGGGCTGATGATCGGCAATCATGGCCGTGCGCTGGCCATGTCGGATACGACGCGCGGCTACCTGGACATGTTCTGGGAGCTGCTCGACGAGATGCTGAATGCGGCCCTGTTCGTCCTGATGGGCATGGAGGTATTGCTGGTGGCATTCTCGCTCCATGAACTGGTCGCCGCGGCGGTGGCGGTAGGCGTGACGCTGGCCGCGCGGCTGCTGACGGTCGGCCTGCCGGTGCGCCTGCTCCCGCGCGCCTTCAATCTACCGGCGGGTTCCTGGAAGGTATTGACCTGGGGTGGCCTGCGCGGCGGGATTTCCGTCGCCCTCGCGCTCTCGCTACCCGCAGGCCCGGAGCGCGACATCGTCGTCGCGCTCACGTATGGCGTCGTGGTGTTCTCGATTCTTGCGCAGGGGCTGTCGATCGGCGCGGTTACCCGCAGGGCGATTCGGTGCCGTTGACGCGTAGTTTTCCGGGATGATCGGGTGTGCAAATCAGGCGAATCCGGGGACGGATTCGGCGGCGTCCCGTTCCGGCTCGAAACAGGCCGCCGAGACACGCCTGGGGCGGGTAGGTTAATATCGGTCCGTCATGGCTTGGTCCCGCCCCCGATTCCCTTACGTCCAGAAACGCCACCGCGTCGGTCTGCTTTCGCTGCGGCTGTGGGTGCGCCACATGCTTTTCTGGAGCGGAGCGGTCGTCGTCGGCTTGGCGGCCACGGCGTTTGCCCTGAGCAGTGATTATGCGCACACGCTGTTCCGCTCGGTGGTGGCAGCCTCCCCCTGGCTGCCTTTCCTGGTCACGCCCCTGACGCTCGCCGGCGTGGCTGCGCTGACGCAGCGCTATTTCAAGGGAGCGGAAGGCAGCGGCATCCCGCAGACGATCGCGGCCATCCGCATGTCCGAAGGCAGCAATCGCGACGCGGTACTGTCCCTGCGCGTGGCGGTCGGCAAGATGTTCCTGACCTGCATCAGCCTGGCGGGTGGCGCCAGCGTGGGCCGTGAAGGTCCTACTGTCCAGGTAGGCGCGGCGCTGCTGTACAACCTGCGCTGGCTGGTCCGTTTCCCGCGGCATCTGATGGAGCGCGGCCTGATCGTTGCCGGCGGTGGCGCCGGTGTGGCGGCGGCCTTCAACACGCCGCTCGCGGGGATCGTATTCGCCATCGAGGAAATGGCCCGGTCGTTCGAGGAGCGCTCCAGCGGCACCCTGGTCACGGCAGTCATCATTGCCGGCCTCGCCGCAGTCTATGTGCAGGGCAACTACACGTATTTCGGTGCGACCAATTCCACGCTCGCCGGAGCGTCCGGCTGGTTCGGCGTGTTGTTGTGCGGGTTGGCCGGCGGCCTGCTGGGCGGGGGGTTCAGCCGTCTGCTGCTGGCCTTCTCGACGCATGGCCTGCCGGGCCGGGCGGGGACGTTCGTTCGTACCCACCCCGTGAAGTTTGCCGCGCTCTGCGGTCTGGCGTTGGCGCTGATCGGCTTCGCATCCGGGAGCGCCGTGTACGGCAGCGGTTACGTGGAGGCCAAGCGTCTGATCGAAGGCACGGGAACCGTGTCGGCGGGATACGGGATATGGAAAATGCTGGCGACGTTCGTGTCGTTCGTCAGCGGTATTCCCGGCGGATTGTTCGCGCCCAGCCTGTCGGCCGGCGCGGGAATCGGCCAGGTCGTGGCGGGCGTGCTTGGCCAGGCGGATGCCGGCGCATTGATCGTGATCGGCATGGCGGCCTATTTTGCCGGCGTGGTCCAGGCACCCATCACCGCGTTCGTCATCGTGATGGAAATGACAGGCAACCACGACATGGTGGTGCCCTTGATGCTGTCCACGCTGCTGGCCACCGCCGTGTCGCGTATCGTGTGCCCGAGGCCGCTGTACAAGGCCCTGGCGAGCAACTATCTGGCACGCGTACGACCGCCTGCCTGAGACGTTTGCTGTGGGGAAGCCCAACGTAGCGCAGACCCTGTGACGACCCCTTGGAGTATCCATGAAAATCCTGACCGCCTGGTTGCTGGGCCTGATGCTGACGATGTCAGGCTGCAGCAAGCTCACGCTGGAGAATTACAACAAGATCGCCATGGGCATGCCGTATGACGAGGTCGTCCGGCTGATCGGGCCGCCCGATCGATGCGACGATGTGATGGGCGTGCGCAGCTGCCAGTGGGGCGACGAGAAACATTCCGTCCATGTGAATTTTCTTGCAGGCCAGGTGCTGTTGTTCTCGTCCAGCAATCTGAAATAAGTTCACCAACGCCCGCGGCCACCGCGGGCATGGCCAGCGTGCCTGTGCTGCAAGCGACAGGGCGGCTCGCCCCCGCCTCCCCGAAGGACATGAGCGAATCCATCAAATCCTCCGTGCTGCGCCTGAACGAACTGTTGCCCCTGAAGGCGCGCCAGGACCGCCACGTGCCGGCATTCAGAGCTTTGCATCGCGCAGTGATCGTGTCTCTGGTCGTACGTGGACACCCGCCTTCCCGGGCGGCGCTGCCCAGGTAGGCGACATGCAGGTCGATGCTGCACTTGCCCGGTTGGGAAACGATGATCTCGTCGTGTTGTCCGCAGACCGGCGAGACATCCTCGGGGCCTATCCCGTCACGTCCGAAATCACGCCGCATGTACTCGAGGTCAATGGACACTCGATTCATGCCATGTGCGCGCTCGATGCGCTTGCGGTCAGCCCCTTGTTTGATTGTCCGGTAAGCATCCGTTCGCATTGCCGGGTGACGGGGGATGCGATCACGATCAGGCAGCACGGCGAACGCATCGTGGAGGCCAGCCCGGCCACGGTGCGGGTAGGGGTGCGCTGGCAGGCACCTTCGGGCGACTGTGCTGCGCACAGCCTGTGTACCGAGATGGTCTTCCTGAAAGACGTTGACGTCGCCGCCCAATGGCATGGGGGCGATGGGCAGAACCATAGCCTATACACGCTGGAACAGGCTGTGGCATTTGGCGTGGATTATTTCAGGCCGTTGCTCTACGCGACGGCTGCGGATGCATAGACCCTCAAGGGATGGCAAACGGCGCCGATAGACAATATGAGACGTCTCGAATTGTCTGCATAAGGTGAGGCTCGCTTATCCTGCCGCCCGTCGGTTTTTCGTGTAGGCCTCACTACAATGCATTCATGCCGGACCAAAGGGGAGGATGATGGCGCCGCAACCCGCAAGCTTGACTGACTGGCTCGCTTTTCTGGGACGGGCCGATATCCCCGTGCTGAAGCGCACCGCGCGCGAGCTGGAACGGCTGCGCGAGGACGAAGTTCAGCTCAATGCACGCGCGGTTGCCGACGTGGTCACCGACGACCCGCTGATGACGGTCAAACTGTTGCGCTACATGCAGACGCACAAGCGCCGAAACCAGACGCACGAGCTGGTCGACGTGAAACAGGCGCTGCTCATGATGGGCCTGGATACGTTTTTCCGCGAAGTGCCGGCGATGCCGATCGCGGAAGAAATGCTGAAGGAGCACCGTGCCGCGCTGGTGTATCTGCTGCGCACGGTCAGACGGGCGCAGCGTTCGGCGTATTACGCCTTCGACTGGGCATTGCGCCTGCACGACATGCATGCGGAAGAGGTGCAGGTCTCCGCGCTGCTCACCCATGTGTCCGAAATGCTGATGTGGTGTTTCAGCCCCGAGCGGATGCTCGAGATCCAGAAATTGCAGGCGGCCGACCACGCCATGCGCAGTGCCGACGCGCAGACGCTGGTGCTGGGTTTTGCCGGTCTGGAGTTGCAGCGCCAGCTGACCGTTGCGTGGCGCCTGCCCGAATTGCTGAGAAATTTGATGGATCCTGCGCTGGCGCAATCGACCCGTGTGCGCAATGTCATGCTGGCGGTCAATCTGGCCCGACATTCCGCCCATGGCTGGCACGACGCGGCCTTGCCGGACGATTTCGATGAAATCGCCGCGCTGCTGCACATGGATCCGAACAAGGTGATGGCGTTGGTGAAGGCCGGCCCCGCGATTGCCTGAGTCAGGCCGTTTGCCGGGCAGCGAAGCTAGGCCAGCTTGGGCATGACGGTCTTTTCCAACCGGGTGGCGAGCTGGGCGATGGCCTGTCCTGCCGGGCATCCGGGGGCGTTTTGCATCAGCAGCTGGCGCCGCATCACGGCTTGGCGGACTTCGGGATCGACTGGGATGTCCCCCATGTGAATCAGGTGGATGGGATGACCGGTCACGGTCGTGACGAAACGGTCGAGGACATGCTGCAACTGGTGGGTGATCGGCAGCCCCGCGCCAGGACGGGAGGCCTGGTTGACGACGATGCGCACGGTTTGCCGCTGTTGTTGCCCCACCAGCACCTTGATGGTGGCGTAGGCATCGGTGAGCGAGGTGGGTTCGGGGGTGGCGACCATCAGGACCTCGGAGGCCAGCGAGACAGCAAACAGCACCACATCGGATATCCCGGCGCCGGTATCCAGCAATACGATGTCGTAATTCGGCACCAGGCTACCCATGATGCGCAGGAACTCGTTGCGTACCTCGGGGGTGAGCCGCGAATATTCGACCAGGCCGGAACCTGCCAGCAGGACCGAAAACCCGCCCGGCGCCTGCAGAACGGCTTCCTCCAGCTTGGCCTTGCCGGTGAACACGTCGTGCAGGGTGATCTTGGGATAGAGATTGAGCACCACGTCGAGGTTGGCGAGCCCGAGGTCGGCGTCGAGCACCAGGACCTTGTTCCCGCGCTGGGCCAGGGCGGCGGCGAGATTGGCCGAGATGAAGGTCTTGCCGACGCCGCCTTTCCCGCTGGTGACGGCGATGACCTTGCCAAGCGGCTTGAGCGGGAGACGGCTCGTGTCCTGGTTGTTGGAGAAAGATGGTGTGAGCAGGTCGTTCATGCGTTGACTCGATGGGTGGAATGGCCCCCGGGACCTGCACCATCAGGTGCGCTGTCTGGCGTCGTCGCGGCTTGGTCCATGACGAAGTGGCCGAACAGCAAGCCTTTTTCCTCGGCGCTGACCGAAATTTCATGCGGCAAATCGAGAAACACCTGGTTGCGTCCGTCGGCCTTGGCGCGATAGAGCTGCTGGTCGGCGCGCTCGATCCATAAATCGGTGGTGGAACGCACCCATTCCGGCGCATAGGCCCCGCCAATACTGATCGTGACATGCAGGTTGACCAGCGGTGTTGCCGGGATGGACAGCGATTCGATCGTGCGGCGCACACGCTCGGCAACGGCGCGCCCGCAGTTGGGCCGGCAGTTGGGCAGGATCATGGCAAATTCCTCGCCGCCATAGCGCACGACCGTGTCCATCGGCCGCACACAGTGGCCCAGGCAGGCGGCGACGGCCTGCAATACCTGGTCGCCGGCCAGATGGCCATGGGTGTCGTTGATGTGCTTGAAGTGGTCGATGTCGAGCAGCAGCAGCAGGATGGATTCGCCGGAGCGGGCCACCACCTCGATTGCGCGTTCCAGCGTCGCGATGAAGTGCCTTCGGTTGCCCAGGCCTGTCAGGGGATCCTTGAGCGAGAGTTCGCACAGTCCATTGATCACGCGTTGCAGATAGGCGAGCGGCGGTTCGTCGCTTGCCTGGCCGCTGTCTTGTCCGGCATGCTCCAGCAATGCACGCGCGTCATCCAGTTGCAAATCCTGCAGGTCGATCAGCGATGGATGGGATGTGGAAGCCACAGAAGGGGTTCTATACTCGGCGTCAGAATCGTGCAAAGGATCAGAAAAAGGAAACCCGACTGCATGTGGCGCGAAGTATGTGTCTATTTGTGCGTTTGATCAAGCACTTGGCGGACGCGGCGAGAGAAGAGCCGGCCATTCGGCGTCGGCGTGTAGCCGATCTGCATGGCAACAGGTATTCCGCGGCCTTCCCGAGGAACGGACAAGGAGGCACGCAACCGGCAAATGGGCGTTACGGTTGGTTCCCCGTCAAGCGGCGAACGGGAACGAGGTGCGGCACATCCCGCCTCAGGCTACGCTGCCGAAGCTGGGATCCGTGGCGATATACGGTGCTTTGAGACCGGCGATGCGGCAACTTTGCGCGATCGGCCCGCCGGGAAACAAGGTATACAGGTATTTCACGCCGCCTTGCCGGTGGAAGCGCTCGTCCAGGGCGTCATGCAGATCGCGCAGATTGATGACGGTGTCGTCGGCGTGTTGCGCGTAATAGTGCTGGAGGGCGCGAATCACGTTCCAGTGATCTTCGGTGAGTATCAGGCCTTCCTCGCTGGCAATTTTCATTGCGTCGTCCCGGGTCCATTCCATCGGGGCGTCGGGAAAATTGGGATTGGGTTTGGATTCCCGGATCAGATGATTGATATCGGCTGATTCGTGCAGCATGGTCTTCTCCTTCAAAGGCTTGCAGGATGTCCTTTAAAAGTAGGACAGCCCTCCTTTGGATACAAGGCGCGTTTCGACCGGGTGGCTTCATGGGAATGCCTGAGGTAATCGGGATGGTCCGCCTCCCTACACCCATAAGAAACCATGCCCTTCAGGGCATGGTCTCGTTGGCAGGCTGCGGTGATTCGTGCGCCGGTCCGGTCAGCGACGGCCGCCTCCGCTTGCGGTGGCGTTACTGCCCGCGCCCGACTGCAGGGTCGACGTATCCAGGTAGCGGTTCACCGTATCGGCACCGGCGCCCTGGCGTACGAAGTCGCTGAACTCGGCACCACTGAGGTCGTCCTCGATCTGCGTGTTGTGGATGTCATTCGGCATGTTGGCCCAGCCTGCGCCCATGGGGCTGTTGTGGTCGGCCAGCGCCGAAACCGAGAACAGCGCGGCAAGGGAACCGAAAACCAGGGCGTGTGCGATTTGCTTCATGAGTCACTCCTATTGAGATTGAAATATCCGGCATGCGGGGAGCGCATGCGGTATGTGCATGGTAGGGAGGCAGTGTGGCTCGTCTGTGTCCCGGCCGTTCCAGAATGTGGCAGTGTGTGACAGGCGGGCTAAGCGGAAAAAGCCCGGTTCCCGTGAGGCGTCCAAGATGAAATAGTTCGAACGGAACGGCGTGGCCGTCGGATTGCCGCCCGGCCAGATTGAAATCCCGGTTGACGCTTCCGGCTGCCGGGCCATGGCCGCATAATGCGCGCTGCACTTTGGCCGCGTACGCGGCAGTCTGAGTTCATGCCCAATCTTCCTTACTGGCGCCTGTCCGGTTTCTACTTCTTTTATTTCGCCTTCGTCGGCGCCATGTCGCCGTTCTGGGGGCTCTATCTGCGCTCGCTGGCGTTCAATGCCTTCGAGATCGGCGTGCTGATGTCGCTGTTGCAGGTGATGCGGATCTTCGCCCCCAACATCTGGGGACATATCGCCGACCGAACCGGGCGCCGGACGACGATCGTGCAGATCGCGGCACTTGGCAGCGTGCTGGTGTTCGTCGGCGTGTTTTTCGGCAGCAGTTTCTGGTGGATGTTCGGGGTGATGGCCGCGCTGAGCTTTTTCTGGAGCGCGTCGCTGCCGCTGGTCGAGGCGATGACCCTGTCGCATCTGGGCGAGCGCACCGATACCTACGGCCGTATCCGCCTGTGGGGGTCGATCGGCTTCATCCTGATGGTGGTGGGGCTGGGCTATGCCTTCGACCACGTCGCGATCAGCTGGTTGCCCTGGGCGGTACTGGCGGTGATGCTGGGCATCCTGGCGTTTGCGCGGGTGATCCCCGAGGCCGAGATCTTGCCGCACGCCACCGACCATCACTCGGTATGGGATGTCGTCAAGCGGCCCGAAGTGGCGTCGCTGCTGGCTGCCTGCATGCTGATGGCGGTGACGCACGGCCCCTACTACACCTTCTATTCGATCTATCTGGTCGACCACGGCTACGACAAGTCCACCGTGGGCTGGTTGTGGGCACTTGGCGTGTTGTGCGAGATCGGCATTTTCCTGGTCATTCCGCGCATTTTTGCGCAGGTGACGCCGCGCCGGCTGATCCTGGCGAGTTTCGCGCTGGCAGTGCTGCGCTTCCTGTTGATCGCCTGGGGCGTGGAATCGGCCTGGCTGGTGTG
The DNA here is from genome assembly GCA_002343685.1 of Thiobacillus denitrificans. Classification (GTDB taxonomy): domain Bacteria; phylum Pseudomonadota; class Gammaproteobacteria; order Burkholderiales; family Thiobacillaceae; genus Thiobacillus; species Thiobacillus denitrificans_A. Next base: position 90,381 of record DDRS01000040.1, read on the forward strand.
GGGTGCGCAGACGCTGCATGCCTTCACCTTCGGCACCTTTCATGCTTCCGCCGTGGCGCTGGTTCACCAGCATTTCCGTGGCCGGCATCAGGCGCGCGGCCAGGCGCTCTACACCAGCCTGTCCTACGGCATCGGCGGCACGATCGGCGGTCTGGCCAGCGGCCTGACCTGGGAATCGCTGGGGTCGGCCTGGACCTTTACCCTCGCCGCCGCCAGCGCGGCGCTGGCCTGGGTGGTTTATGCGGCCTGGGGCGGAACAAAACCCGTGCCAGCGGCCCCTAAGCTATGAAATAATCAGCGTTTTACGCGCTGTATGGCCTTATTCCGCATGCCCGCTCAAACCTTGTTCAAGAAGCTATGGGACGCCCATGTGGTTCATGTCGAACCCGATGGCACCACCCTGCTGTATATCGATCGCCATCTGGTGCATGAAGTCACCAGTCCGCAGGCTTTCGAGGGGCTGAAGCTCGCCCACCGCAAACCGCGCCGGACTGACGCGGCGATTGCCGTGCCCGACCACAACGTGCCGACGACCGACCGATCGCAGGGTATCGCCGATCCGGTGTCGCGCCTGCAGGTGGAAACGCTCGACGCCAACTGCGCCGAATTCGGCATCACCGAATTCAAGATGGACGACATCCGTCAGGGCATCGTCCATGTCATCGGCCCGGAGGAGGGACTGACCCTGCCCGGCATGACCGTGGTCTGCGGCGACTCGCATACCTCGACCCACGGCGCGTTCGGTGCACTGGCCTTCGGCATCGGCACGTCCGAGGTCGAGCATGTGCTGGCGACGCAGTGTCTGTGGCAGAAGCCGTCGAAGACCCTGCTGGTCAAGGTCGAAGGCCAGCTGGGCCGCGGCGTGACCGCGAAGGACATCGCGCTCGCGGTCATCGGCGAGATCGGTACCGCCGGAGGAACCGGCTATGCGCTTGAATTCGGCGGCTCGGCCATTCGTGCGCTGTCGATGGAAGGCCGCATGACCCTGTGCAACATGGCGATCGAAGCCGGCGCACGCGCCGGCATGGTGGCGGTCGACCAGGCGACCATCGATTACGTCAAGGGCCGTCCGTACGCGCCGAAGGGCGACGCATGGAACAAGGCGGTGGCGTGGTGGAACACGCTGCATTCGGATGCCGACGCCGAGTTCGACCGCGTGGTCGAGCTCGATGCCGCGACAATCGAACCGCAGGTCACCTGGGGCACCTCACCCGAAATGGTGACGACCATCGGTGGCCGTGTGCCCAACCCGGCCGATGCGCCGAGCGAGGTCAAGCAGCACGACTGGACCCGCGCACTGGAATACATGGGGCTCCAAGCCGGCACGCCGCTTGCCGCGGTTGCGGTGGACAAGGTCTTCATCGGTTCCTGCACCAACTCCCGCATCGAGGATCTGCGCGAGGCGGCCGGCGTGGCGAAGGGGCGCAAGGTCGCGCCCAACGTCAAGCTGGCGTTGGTGGTGCCGGGTTCGGGTCTGGTCAAGCAGCAGGCCGAGGCCGAAGGGCTCGACAAGATTTTTGTGGAAGCCGGCTTCGAGTGGCGCGAACCGGGTTGTTCGATGTGCCTGGCGATGAATGCCGACCGGCTGGAGCCGGGCGAACGTTGCGCATCAACTTCCAACCGCAATTTCGAAGGGCGGCAGGGACAGGGCGGCAGGACGCACCTGCTCAGCCCGGCGATGGCCGCTGCGGCCGCCTGCGCGGGACATTTTGTCGATGTACGTCATTTTTAAGGAGAATACCCCCATGAAGCCAATGATTGCCCTGATGATCGCCGTCGCCCTGACGCTGGCAGGCTGCAACACCGTGCGTGGGATGGGCCAGGATATTGAGAAGGCCGGCGACTCGATCCAGAAGGCCACCCATTAAAATGCAGGCTTTCACTGTTCTCGACGGGCTGGTGGCGCCGCTCGACCGCGCCAACGTCGACACCGACGCCATCATCCCCAAGCAGTTCCTGAAGTCGATCAAGCGCGCCGGCTTCGGTCCCAACTTGTTCGACGAATGGCGGTATCTGGACCACGGCGAGCCCGGCAAATCGAACCATGATCGCCCGCTGAATGCGGAATTCGTGCTGAATCAGCCGCGTTATCAGGGAGCATCGGTGCTGCTGGCGCGCGAGAATTTTGGCTGCGGTTCCAGTCGCGAGCATGCACCGTGGGCGCTGGAAGACTATGGGTTCCGCGCCATCGTCGCCCCGAGCTTTGCGGATATTTTCTACAACAATTGCTTCAAGAACGGCATCCTGCCCATCGTGCTCGACGCCCAGATCGTGGATCGCCTGTTTCGCGAGTGCGGCACGAACGAGGGCTACGCCCTGACCGTCGATCTGGACAAGCAGACGGTGACGACGCCCACGGGCGAAACGATCCCTTTCGAGGTGGATGCGGGACGCAAGCACCGCCTGCTCAATGGACTGGACGATATCGGACTGACCTTGCTTCAGGCCGACAAGATCAAGGCCTATGAGGAACGGCGCAAACAGGATGCCCCGTGGCTCTTTGCTTGAGTGGTTATTTATCCCCGGTCGCCCGTCAGGGCGTTCGCGGTCAACAGGTTTTTAGAACATGAAAATTGCAGTCTTGCCGGGTGACGGCATCGGTCCGGAAATTGTCGCGCAGGCGGTCAAGGTCCTGGAGAAGTTGAAAGCGGAAGGCGCCCCCATCGAAATGGAAACCGCACCCATCGGCGGCGCGGGTTACGACGCCTCCGGCGATCCGCTGCCTGAGGCGACGCTGAGACTCGCGCGCGAAGCCGATGCTGTACTGCTCGGCGCCGTCGGCGGGCCGCAGTACGACACGCTGGACCGCCCGCTGCGCCCCGAGCGCGGCCTGTTACGCATCCGCAAGGAACTCAATCTGTTCGCCAACCTGCGTCCGGCGCTGCTGTACCCGGAACTGGCGGGTGCGTCCTCGCTGAAGCCCGAAGTAGTGTCCGGCCTCGACATCATGATCGTGCGCGAACTCACCGGCGACGTGTATTTCGGTCAGCCACGCGGGATTGAAGTACGGAACGGCGAGCGCGTCGGTTTCAACACGATGCTGTATTCCGAGTCCGAGGTGCGCCGGGTCGCGCACGTCGCCTTCGGTATCGCGATGAAGCGCGGCAGGAAGCTGTGTTCGGTCGAGAAGGCCAACGTACTGGAATGCTCTGAACTATGGAAGGAAGTGATGATCGAGGTGGCGAAGGACTACCCCGAGGTCGAGCTCTCCCACATGTATGTCGACAACGCGGCGATGCAGTTGATCCGCGCGCCCAAGCAGTTCGACACCCTCGTCACCGGCAACATCTTCGGCGACATCCTGTCGGATGCCGCGTCGATGCTGTCCGGTTCGATCGGCATGCTGCCGTCGGCTTCCCTGGACGAGCACAACAAGGGCATGTACGAGCCGATCCACGGCTCCGCGCCCGACATTGCCGGCAAAAACCTGGCGAATCCGCTGGCGACCATTTTGTCGGTGGCGATGATGTATCGCTATACCTTCGCCGACCTGGCGACCGCCGACCGTATTGAGAATGCGGTGAAGAAGGTGATCGCGCAGGGTCTGCGCACCGGCGACATCTGGACCGAAGGCACGCAGAAGGTGTCGTGCACCGAGATGGGCGACGCGGTACTGAAGGCGCTGTGATTTTTGCCGTGCATGTCCTGCGGGGCCTGCGCGGACCGATTATCTGGAGATGAACATGATGAAAGTAGGACTGGTCGGCTGGCGCGGCATGGTGGGTTCCGTGCTGATGGGGCGCATGAAGGAAGAGCGCGATTTCGATCACATCGAACCGGTATTCTTCACCACTTCGAACGTCGGTGGAAAAGGCCCCGATATCGGCCGCGACGTGCCGCCGCTGAAGGATGCCGGCAGCATCGACGAACTGAGGGCTTGCGACGCCATCATCACCTGCCAGGGCGGCGACTACACCAAGGAAATCTATCCCCAATTGCGTGCAACCGGGTGGAACGGCTACTGGATCGACGCCGCCTCGACGCTCAGGATGAAGGACGAGGCCATCATCATCCTCGACCCCGTCAACAAGAACGTCATCCAGGATGGCATCGCCAACGGCGTCAAGACCTATGTCGGCGGCAATTGCACGGTGTCGCTGATGCTGATGGCGATGGGCGGGCTGTTCGACGCCGGGCTGGTCGAATGGGTGTCGCCGATGACCTATCAGGCCGCTTCCGGTGCCGGTGCGCGCAACATGCGCGAACTGATCGCCCAAATGGGCGCCGTGCATGCCGAGGTGAAGGACCTGATCGCCGACCCGGCTTCCGCAATCCTCGAAATCGACCGCAAGGTGGCGGATTTCATCCGTTCCGACCGCTATCCGGTCGACGCCTGGCCGGTGCCGCTGGCCGGCAACCTGATCCCGTGGATCGACGTTGCGCTGGAGTCCGGCCAGTCCAAGGAGGAATGGAAGGCGCAGGTCGAGGCCAACAAGATCATGCGCCGCAGCGACAAACCGATTCCGATCGATGGCCTGTGCGTGCGCGTCGGCGCGATGCGCTGCCACTCGCAGGCGCTCACCATCAAGCTGACGAAGGATGTCCCGCTGGCCGACATCCACAGCCTGATCGCCGCCCACAACCAGTGGGTGAAGGTGGTGCCGAACGACCGTGAACTCAGCATGCGCGAACTGACCCCGGCCGCGGTGACCGGCACGCTGACCGTACCGATCGGCCGCATGCGCAAGCTCAACATGGGGCCGGAATACCTGACCGCGTTTACCGTCGGCGACCAACTGCTATGGGGGGCAGCCGAACCGCTGCGCCGCATGCTGCGCATCCTGCTGGAAGCCTGACCAAGTAGGGTAGAGGGTGGCAGGTCCAAGGCTGGTGCGATTGTTGCACTAAAGATTGCGCCTGACGAGCCGTCAATAGTGGCGTCAAGGATTCAACGGCCCCGCTAGCGGGGCGAAAGGGAGAGACGGGATGAAATTGAAGCGCTTCACCACCCAACTGGTGGCTGCCGGCCTGATTGCCGTGCCGCTGATGGCGGATGCAGCCGGGTTGGGCAAGCTGTCGGTCACCTCGGCGCTCGGCCAGCCGCTTACGGCCGAAATCGAGCTGTTTGCGGCGGACAAGGCCGAACTCGACAGCCTGTCGGCCAGCCTGGCTTCCGACCAGGCGTTTCGCGATGCGCATGTCGAATTTGCCCCGGTGTTGTCGTCCCTGCGCTTCACGGTCGAAAAAAAGCCGAACGGCAAGGCCGTCCTGAAAGTCAGTTCCAGCCGCCCGGTGAACGATCCCTTCATCGATATGCTGGTCGAACTGAACTGGGGTTCGGGACGGCTGGTGCGTGAATACACCATGCTGCTCGATCCTCCGGGTCTCGCGGCAAAACAGACGGTGGCGCCCATGACGGCCGTGGCGCCGTCAAACGGCCCTGCGGCCAAACCCGCCCCCGCTCCGGCGGCGGCCCCGGTCGCGGCAGCGCCCAAAACAACGACTCCTGCTGTGGCCAAGGCCGCGCGCCAGGCCACGGCGGCGGACCATGTCAAAGTCAAACGGGGCGACACCCTCATCGGGATTGCCAGCCGTGTACGTCCGGAAGGCGTGAGCCTGGAGCAGACCCTGGTTGGCCTCTATCGGGAGAATACCCGGGCTTTCGACGGCAACATGAACCGTCTGCGGGCAGGCAAGACGCTCGATGTTCCGTCCGCTGACAAAGTGGCCGCCATTCCGCAACAAGATGCAGTGCGCGAACTCAGGCTGCAGGCGGAAGACTGGCGCGCCTATCGACAGAAGCTGGCCGGGACCGTGAGCGCCGCCCCCGCGGCCAAGGCGGCACAAGGCCAGGCCAGCAGCGGCAAGGTCACGCCCAAGGTGGAAGATCACGCCAAGCCGGCAGCCGAAGCGCCGAAGGATGTTCTGAAACTGTCCAAGGCCACGCCGCCTGCCGCGACCACGGGCAAGACCGATGAAACCCGGGCACTGCAGGAAAAGCTGCGTGCCCAGGAAGAGGATGCGTCGGCACGCGAGAAAGCGCTGCAGGAGTCGGGGCAGCGCGTGGCTACGCTGGAGAAGCAGATCCAGGATATGCAGAAGCTGGTCGAGATGAAGGAGAAGGCGCAAAAAGAAGCCGCAGCGTCCGCGCCTAGTCCGGCTCCGGCCGCCCCGGCGGCGGCCAAGCCGGCGCCTGCTCCGGCGCCAGTTGCGCCCGCCGTCAAGGCGCCGCCCGCTAGCCCTGAGCCGACCCAAAACTGGTATGACCCCCTGCTTGCCGACCCGTTGTATTGGGGCGGCGGCGTGGCAGCGCTGGGCTTGGGAGGCATTCTGTGGTGGATGATGGCGGGTGGCGGACGCCGCCGCAAAACCGGCAGCGCCGCCCTGGAAGACAGCATCATGAGCGGCGGCGACGTGCGCCCGAACACGGTCATCGGTGCCGCATCCGGCGGTAGCGTCAATACCGGCGACACCTCTTTCCTGACCGATTTCAGTCAGGCGGGTCTGGGCACCATCGATACGCACGACGTGGATCCCATCGCCGAGGCCGAGGTTTACATGGCGTATGGCCGTGATGCCCAGGCCGAGGAGATCCTCAAGGAAGCCATCAGCAAGAACCCGGATCGCCACGAAATCCGTGTCAAGCTTCTTGAAATCTACGCCGCGCGCCGCAATACCGCGGCATTCGAATCGGTTGCCGGCGAGCTCTATGCCGCGCTTGGCAACAAGTCGAGCCCGTTGTGGGACAAGGCCTGCGAAATGGGTCGCAGCATCGATCCGACCAACCCGCTATATGGCGGCGTGCAGTCGAGCGTGCCCTCTGCCGCGGCGGAAACGGTGGCGGCGACCGCGGCGATCGCCGGTGGGGCCGTGGCCTTCGCAGGCGAGCAGGTAGCAGCCGAGTCCGCCATCGAAGCGGCACCCGCTTACCAGGCCGAACCCGAAATCGAACCCGAGCCTACGTCGGATGTCCAGGCCGAGCCGGTAGCCGACAACACGCCGCTGGAATTTGAATCCGCGGGACATGTCCTCAATTTCGACATGCCGTCCGAGCCGGCGGCTGAATCCCCTGCGGCCGGCTATGTCGAGGCGGATACCCAGAGCCTGAACTTCGACCTGCCGGATATCGATCTGCCTGCAGAGGAGGACGACTCGTTGAAGCTGGATCTCGGTCTGGAAGACGATAATGGCCCGGACAGCAAGTTCGATTTCAGCGGCCTCGATCTCGACTTGGGCGACTCGGGTGACAACGAGCTCGAACTCGACGAAGTCGGCACCAAGCTCGATCTTGCCCGTGCCTATGTGGAAATGGGCGACAAGGAAGGCGCACGCGAGATCCTCAACGAAGTGCTGGCCGAAGGCAGCGAAAGACAGAAATCCGATGCGCAAGGCATGTTGAGTTCGCTTGGCTAACTGCCCGCACCCGGCTGCCCGCATCCTGCTGTGGTGCGGGTGGGCAGTGGCGGTTGAACGTGCTGCCGTGCCCCAGCTTTCTTTCCTGGCCGTCGTCCTCGCGACGGCCTTTCTGTTTGCGCCTGTCCGCCACGAAGCCTGGCGTTTGCTACGCCGGACTCGCTGGCTGATGGTGGTACTGCTGCTTACCTATGCCTACACCATGCCCGGTACGCTGCTATGGCCACCGCTCGAATGGGCCAGTCCGACCTTGGAGGGAATCCGGCTGGGCGCGTTGCGCGTGGCGCGACTGGCTCTGATGATCGCCGGACTGGGGGTGCTGCTCGCCACCACTATCCGCCCCCGCCTGATTTACGGCCTGTATGGACTGGCCTGGCCATTGGTCTGGTTGGGGTTTGATCGTCGCGCCTTCGCAGTACGCCTGGGGCTGACCCTGGATTACGTCGAGCATGCGCCCAAACCGGCCCGGTGGCTGGATGCGCTGCGTGCGCCGTTACCGGATGACGCCGGTCCCGATACTTACACCTTGCACACCGAACGCTGGCAAGGCTGCGATAGCGCCGTCATACTTGCAGGCTTGCTTGGGGTGTGGATCGTACTGGCGTGAGGCCGGGTGAGTATGCGTATCGTATTGGGTCTGGAATATTGCGGCATCGGCTTTTGCGGCTGGCAGTCGCAGCCGCAGGGGTGTGGCGTGCAGGACGCGCTGGAAGCGGCCGTGTCGGCGATTGCCGGTGAAAAGGCCATCGTCACCGCGGCCGGGCGTACCGATACCGGCGTGCATGCGGCATTCCAGGTCGCCCATTTCGACACGCCGGCCCAGCGTCCGCTTACAGCCTGGGTGCGTGGCGTCAATAGTCATCTTCCGTCCGGCGTGGCGGTGTTGTGGGCACGCGAGGTGGGCGGAGATTTCCATGCGCGTTTCGCGGCCACGCAGCGGGGCTACCGCTATGTGCTGCTGAATCACCCAGTGCGACCCGCCCTCAATCACGGGCTGATCGGCTGGCATCATCGTCCGCTCGACGCCGAAGCGATGAACCGGGCGGCGACGCACTTGATCGGTCGGCACGATTTTTCCGCCTTCCGTGCCGCCGAGTGCCAGGCCAAGTCGCCGATCAAGGAATTGCGGCTGGCACAGATCGAGCGGCGCGGCGATTTCCTGCTATGCGATTTCCGCGCTGACGGTTTCCTGCACCACATGGTGCGCAACCTCATGGGCTGCCTGGTCCATATCGGTGCCGGCATGCAGTCGCCCGAGTGGATGCACGAGATCCTGCAAAGCCGCGACCGCACGCTGGCGGCGCCCACTTTCGACGCCGCCGGGCTGTATCTCACCCACATCCGGTATCCTGCGCACTTTGCCTTGCCGGAAAGCTCTGAACGATGGCCGTTCGCGTAAAAATCTGTGGTATCACCCGCTTGCAGGATCTGCAGCATGCCTGTGCCGCAGGGGCGGATGCCGTGGGCTTCGTGTTCTACGAAAAAAGCCCGCGTCACGTGTCAGTCGAAGCCGCCGCTGAACTGGTACGTGCATTGCCTCCCTTCGTCCAGAGCGTGGGCCTGTTCGTCAACGCCGAGCCGGCCTTCGTCGAAAGCGTGCTGCAGCTTGCTTCCCTCGACCTGCTGCAATTCCACGGCGACGAGACGCCAGCCGACTGCGCACGCTTCGGCCGACCCTATATCAAGGCGGTACGGGTGAATCGGGACACGGATTTGCTAAAATGCGCGGCTGACTTCGATGCCGCTCGCGGCCTGCTGCTCGATGCCTTCGTGCCGGGCGTGCCGGGCGGCACCGGGGAACGATTCGACTGGAGCCTGATTCCGCCGGACCTGCCCAAACCGGTCATCCTGTCTGGCGGGTTGACGCCCGACAACGTCTCTGAAGCCGTGAAGCGCGTGCGACCGTGGGCGGTGGATGTGTCTTCCGGGGTCGAAGCGGCAAAAGGCATCAAGGACGCGCACAAGATTGCGCAATTCATTGCGAAAGCGAAAGAAGCATCATGAAGCTCACCGATCTACCCGATTCCCGCGGCCACTTCGGTCCCTACGGCGGCATTTTCGTCGCCGAAACCCTGATGGCGGCGCTGGACGAACTGCGCGTCGAGTACGAGAAAGCGCGCAACGATCCCGCCTTCGTGGCCGAATTCGAGTACGAACTCAAGCACTACGTCGGACGTCCGAGCCCGGTGTATCACGCCAGGCGACTCTCCGAAGCCTACGGTGGCGCACAGATCTACCTCAAGCGCGAGGATCTCAATCACACCGGTGCGCACAAGATCAACAACACCATCGGTCAGGCGCTGCTGGCGCGGCGCATGGGCAAGAAGCGCGTGATCGCCGAAACCGGCGCCGGCCAGCACGGCGTTGCCTCGGCTACCGTTGCAGCGCGCTACGGCATGGAATGCGTGGTCTACATGGGTGCCGAGGACGTCGCCCGCCAGTCGCCCAACGTCTTCCGCATGAAACTGCTCGGCGCGACCGTGGTGCCGGTATCGTCCGGCTCGAAGACGCTGAAGGATGCGTTGAACGAGGCGATGCGCGACTGGGTGACCAACGTCGAATCGACCTTCTACATCCTCGGCACGGCCGCCGGCCCGCATCCGTATCCCATGCTGGTACGCGACTTCCAGTGCGTGATCGGCCGCGAATGCCTTGTCCAGATGCCGGAACTCACCGGCCGCCAGCCCGACGCGGTAATCGCCTGTGTCGGCGGCGGCTCCAACGCCATCGGCATCTTCCATCCCTATATCCCGCATGAAAACGTGCGCCTGATCGGCGTCGAGGCGGGCGGTTCCGGGGTGGCCAGCGGCAAGCACGCGGCGCCGCTCACCGCCGGCACGCCCGGCGTGCTGCACGGTTTCCGCAGCTATCTGATGCAGGACGAGAACGGCCAGATCATCGAGACCCATTCGGTCTCGGCCGGTCTCGACTATCCCGGCGTTGGTCCCGAACACAGCTACCTCAAAGATGCCGGCCGCGCCGAATACGTCGCGATCAACGACGACGAGGCGCTGGCCGCCTTTCACGATCTGTGCCGCTACGAAGGCATCATTCCCGCGCTCGAATCCAGCCATGCCGTCGCCCATGCCAAGAAGCTTGCCCCGACCCTGGGCAAGGACCAGATCATCCTGGTCAATCTCTCCGGACGCGGCGACAAGGACATCAACACCGTGGCCAAGGTATCGGGGATCACACTCTGAACCGGCTCGCCAATTGAATCGAATCTTCCAGAAGACCACACCATGAGCCGCATCGGCCAGACCTTTATCGCGCTGAAAGCGCACAACAGAAAAGCCCTGATTCCCTTCATTACCGCAGGTGACCCCGGCAAGGGTCTGACGGTGCCATTGATGCATGCGCTGGTGGAAGCCGGGTCGGACATCATCGAACTGGGGGTGCCGTTTTCGGATCCGATGGCCGACGGCCCGGTGATTCAACGGGCATCCGAGCGGGCGCTGGCGAACAAGGTCGGGCTGAAGGACGTGCTGGCGATGACGGCGGAATTCCGCAAGACCAACACGACGACGCCGGTGGTGCTGATGGGCTATGCCAATCCGGTCGAGCGCATGGGCTACGAAACCTTTGCCCTGGCGGCGAAGGCGGCCGGCGTGGACGGTGTGCTGACGGTGGACATTCCGCCGGAGGAATCGGCCGGCGTATCGGACGTATTCAAGTCACACGGCCTCGACCCGATTTTTCTGTTGTCGCCGACCACGCCGGAATCGCGAGTGGAACAAGTGGCGGCGGCCGCCGGCGGTTTTATCTATTACGTCTCGCTCAAGGGCGTGACGGGGTCGGCCAATCTCGACACCGAGGAAGTCGCGCGGAAGCTGGCCATGGTGCGCAAGCATTGCAGCCTGCCGGTGGGCGTAGGTTTCGGTATCCGCGACGCGGCAACCGCCGAAGCGGTGGCCCGCATCGCCGACGCGGTGGTGGTGGGCAGCCGCATCGTGAACGAGATCGAGACCGCGCCCGAAGGCGAATGCACCAACCGCGTCAAGCATCTGGTGGCCGAACTGCGCCGCGGCGTCGACGCGGCATCGAAATAAACGGAGAAGACACATGAGTTGGTTTCAGAAAATCCTGCCGCCGAAGATCAAGCGGCGTGCGCAGGCCTCGAAGAAATCGATGCCCGAGGGCTTGTGGTCCAAGTGCCCGGCCTGCAACGAGGTGCTGTACCGCGCCGACCTGGAAAGCAACCTGGAGGTGTGCCCGAAGTGCGGCCATCATCATCGCATCGGCGCGCGGCAGCGCCTGGCCCTGTTGCTGGATGCGGAGGGGCAGCATGAAATCGGTGCCCATATCACGCCGCTCGACCCGCTCAAATTCAAGGACAGCAAGAAATATCCCGACCGCCTGAAGGAAGCGCAGACCGGCACCTCGGAAACGGATGCATTGGTGGTGATCGGCGGCAGCGTCAAGGCGGTGCCGGTGGTGGCCGCGGCGTTCGAATTCAAGTTCATGGGAGGCTCGATGGGGTCGGTGGTCGGCGAGCGCTTCGTCATGGGGGTGGAGGCGGCGATCGAGTCGAACTCGGCCTTCGTCTGCTTCTCCGCCAGCGGCGGCGCGCGCATGCAGGAAGGCCTGTTTTCGCTGATGCAGATGGCCAAGACGTCGGCAGCGCTGACCCAGTTGTCGCGCCATCGACTGCCCTTCGTGTCGGTGCTGACCGACCCGACCATGGGGGGGGTGTCGGCGAGCTTCGCCATGCTGGGCGACCTGATCGTCGCCGAGCCCAACGCGCTGATCGGCTTTGCCGGGCCGCGCGTGATCGAGCAGACCGTACGCGAAACCTTGCCGGAAGGCTTCCAGCGCGCCGAGTTCCTGCAGGAGAAGGGCGCCATCGACCGCATCATCGATCGCCGCCAGATGCGTAGCGAGCTCGCGTCCACGCTGGCGATGATGATGGGCCGGCCGGCGCTGGCGGCCTGAAACCCGGGCTGATTGGGCATCCAGGGTCGTCGGGGACATGCCCGCATCGCGGCGATTTGTTTGATTCCTGTCTGGCATACCGTCTCGGCGTAACCTGATCGTGCAACGGCTTACTTCCCTTGATGCCTGGTTGGCGCGGCTGGAACGACTACATCCCAGTACGATCGATCTCGGCCTCGATCGGGTGCGTCGGGTCAAGGACGCGCTTGGCCTGGTTCCGGATTTTCCGCTCATAGTCGTCGGCGGTACCAACGGCAAAGGCTCTACCTGTGCGTATCTGGCCGCCATCCTCGATGCTGCCGGCTACAAGACCGGCCTCTACACCTCGCCGCATCTGCTGCGCTACAACGAACGCGTGCGGGTCGCCGGCAGGGAGGCAAGCGACGCCGAACTCATCGCTGCTTTCGAACGGGTCGACGCGGCACGCGACGACGTTTCGCTGACCTACTTTGAATTCGGCACACTTGGCGCGATGGCTCGGTTCATCGATGCCGGCATCGATGTGGCCGTTCTTGAGGTGGGCCTTGGCGGGCGACTCGATGCCGTGAACGTATTCGATGCCGACGTCGCGGTCGTTACCAGCGTCGATCTCGACCATATGGACTACCTGGGCGACAGCCGCGAAAAAATCGGCTTCGAGAAGGCGGGAATTTATCGAACCGGACGTCCTGCCCTTTGCGTCGATCCCGTGCCGCCTGTCAGCCTGCTTGAACATGCCCGTCGTACCGGTGCCGACCTGCGGTGCGTGGACCGGGATTTTTCCGCGCAACGCGAGGACGACCACTGGACCTATCGCAGCCTCAATACAGGATGGACGGAGTTGCCGCTGCCCGCCATGGCTGGCGCCTGCCAGTTGCGTAACGCGTCCGGTGCGCTGGCGGCGCTGGATGCCATACAGGATCGCTTGCCCGTGGATGCAGCGGCGATCCGCCGCGGGTTGGCGGCCACGCACGTGCCAGGCCGGTTCCAGTACATCGCTCAGGCGCCGGCGGTCATTCTGGACGTGGCGCACAATCCGGAAGCCGCGCGGGCGCTGGCGGCCACCCTGCGCGGCCAGCCGGTGGGCGGACGCACACTGGCCGTGGTGGGTATGCTGGCCGACAAGGATGCGGCAGGGGTATTTGCGGCATTGCGCGACGAAATCGATGCATGGTGGACGTGTACGCCTGCTTCGCCACGTGCGCGGGATGCCCGGACGCTGGCTGCCGTACTGCGCGGGCAGGTTGGCGAAGCACCGATACACGTACAGCTGGATGTCGTCCGCGCACTCACAGAGGCGCGAAGCGCGGCACGCGAAGATGATAGAATTCTCGTCTTCGGTTCGTTTTATACCGTTGCCGCCGTGCTCGACCATGCCGCCACCCAGCAGTGAAAATGACCTCAAACGCCTCGCCCGGCGCCGACTGATCGGTGCGGTGGCGTTGACCCTGCTGGCAGTGATCGCGCTGCCGCTGTTGCTGGAAGACGAGCCGCCGCCAACGAGTGCACTATCGGTCCACATGGCCGAAGCGCCGGCGCCCGTACAGGCGGCCGCGCCCGTGTCTGCAGCCGAGCCTGCGTCTTCTACGCCGTCGCAGCCCGCTCCGCCGGCCGAGCCCGCCAAGGCCGAGCCCGAGCCCGCCAAACCGGCGGCCAGGCCCGAGCCCAAACCTGAAGCCGAACCGGTCAAGCCTGAGCCTGTCAAAGCAGAACCCGCCAAACCGCAATCCAAGCCGCATCCCGTTGCTGCGCCTGTGCCCCAGAAAAAGCCTGCGGCGGCCAGCGAAATGTTCGTGGTGCAGCTTGCTGCCCTGTCCGATGGCGCCAAGGCTCGCGAACTCAAGGCGCGCGCGGCGCTGGCTGGATTGCCGACCTACACCGATACGGTTGGCAGCCTGACGCGTGTGCGTGTAGGGCCTTATCCGACGCGCGAGGCCGCGGAAGCAGCGGCAGGGCGGCTGGCTGAAAACGGCATGACCGGGCAGGTTCTGGCCAAATGAACATGCTCGACCTCATCGTGGTGCTGGTGCTGGTCCTGACCGTGGTGCGCGGACTGATGCGCGGCATGGTCGATACGCTGTTTTCGCTGGTGGCCTGGGTTCTCGCGTTTGCGCTGGGCAAATGGGGTGCCTTGCTGGTGGCGCCGCTTCTGCCGATTGGCATCGAGAGCCAGGGCATCCGCTATTTTGCCGGCTTTGCCGTGGTTTTTCTGGTGGTGCTGATCGGCGTATTGCTGCTGGGACATGTCCTGTCTTCGCTGGTCAAGGCGGTGGGGCTGGGCGGAGCCGACAAGGTGCTGGGTGGCGTGCTGGGACTGGCCAAGGGGCTGGCGATCCTGGTTGGCCTGACGCTCGCGGCCGGACTGACTTCGCTGCCGCGTGCCGAGTTCTGGAAGCAGGCCCGATTGTCGGGCAGCCTGCAGGCGATGGCACAGCGCGCCTTGCCGCTGGTGCCGGCCGACGTGGCGAAATACATTCGCTTTGAATAACTTTATGGACGGGTGCACATCATGTGCGGGGTAATCGGAGTCGTTTCCAATTCGGCAGCCAATCAGCTTCTGTATGACGGACTGATGGTGTTGCAGCATCGTGGCCAGGATGCTGCAGGCATCGTGACAGCGGAAGAAAGCCGTTTCCACATGCACAAGGGGCAGGGCCTGGCGCGCGACGTGTTCCGTACCCGCGACATGCGCAACCTGCTGGGCGACATGGGGGTGGCGCACGTACGCTATCCCACTGCGGGCAGCGCGTCGTCGTCGGCCGAGTCGCAGCCGTTCTACGTGAACTCGCCGTACGGCATCGTGTTGGGGCACAACGGCAACCTCACCAATACCCACGAACTCAAGGAATCGCTGTTCCGCGCCGACCTGCGCCACGTCAACACCAACTCGGATTCCGAGGTGCTGCTGAATGTACTGGCGCATGAACTGCAGGTACGTGCTTCCGGGCGGCAATTGAATCTGGACACGATCTTCGGCGCCGTGTCGGGCGTGCATGCGCGCTGCAAGGGGGCCTATGCCGTGACAGCCTTCATCGCCGGCTACGGCCTGCTGGCTTTCCGCGATCCCTACGGTATCCGGCCGCTGGTGATCGGGGTCAACGATCAGGTCACGCCGCACGAATACATCGTCGCGTCGGAGAGTGTGGCGATCGATACGCTCGGTTTCCGGCTGTTGCGTGACGTGGCCCCAGGCGAAGCGGTGTTCATCGATTACCAGCGCAAGCTGCACAGCCGCCAGTGCAGCGACAAGGCGGTGCTCAATCCCTGCATTTTCGAGTATGTGTATCTCGCGCGCCCCGACTCGGTGATGGACGGCGTCTCGGTCTACAGTACGCGGCTGGCCATGGGAGAGTCGCTGGCCGAAAAGATCAAGCGCGAATTCTCCCACCTGAAGATCGACGTGGTCATCCCGATTCCCGACACCAGCCGGCCCTCGGCGCTGCAGCTGGCGAATCATCTCAACGTGCCATACCGCGAAGGCTTCATCAAGAACCGTTACATCGGCCGCACCTTCATCATGCCGGGGCAGGCGCTGCGCAAGAAATCGGTGCGGCAGAAGCTCAACGCCATCGGCGAGGAGTTCAAAGGCAGGAACGTGCTGCTGGTCGACGATTCCATCGTGCGTGGCACCACCAGCCGCGAGATCGTGCAGATGGCGCGCGATGCCGGCGCCACCAAGGTGTACTTTGCCTCGGCCTCGCCGCCGGTGCGCTTCTCCAATGTCTATGGCATCGACATGCCGACACGCAACGAGTTGATCGCCAACGGTCGTACCGATGACGAGATCGCGCGCGAAATCGGCTGTGATGCCTTGATCTACCAGGACATCGATGCCATGGTCGCCGCAGTCAGGGTGGGCAACCCGGCGATTCCCGATTTCGATACCTCGTGCTTCGACGGCCGCTACATCACGGGCGACGTGACGCCGGAATACCTGAATTACGTCGAGGCGGTGCGCAATGGCGAAACACCGCCGCCTTCGGCCCTGTCGACCCAGCAACTCGACCTCAACCTGGCGACGAATAACGGTTGACCGCGTCTGGCACCGGGCGTAAATTGTTCCCGGCGCCGATTTGAACTTCAGCTTGCGGGCGCTTGATAAATTCGGCTAAAGCGTCGCTAGGGAAACCCCGAACCGCGCGGCCGTTCGGGGTTTTTTATTTTGTTTGGGACCAGACATGAACAACGACGAATACGACATCGAGACCCTGGCCGTGCGTGCCGGGACGGTACGCAGCCAGTTCAACGAACACTCGGAGGCGATATTCCTGACTTCGAGCTTCATGTTCGGCAGCGCGGCGGAAGCGGCAGCGCGCTTCAAGGGCGAGCAGCCCGGGCCCATCTATGCGCGCTTCGCCAATCCCACCGTCAACATGATGGAAGCGCGGCTTGCCGCGCTGGAAGGCGCCGAGCGTTGCGTGGCGTTTTCCTCCGGCATGGCGTCGATCCTGGCGACCGTGATGGGACTGATGAAGGCGGGCGAGCATGTCGTCGCGTCGCGCTCGATCTTCGGCTCGACGGTGCAGCTGTTTTCCAACATCCTCGGGCGCTTCGGCGTCGAGACGACCTATGTGTCGCCGACCGACCCGGCGGAATGGCGGGCGGCGGTGAAGCCGAACACGAAACTGTTCTTCGTCGAGTCGCCGTCCAATCCGCTGACCGAGGTCAGCGATATCCGTGCGCTCGCAGACATCGCGCACGAAGTCGGCGCCTGGCTCGCGGTCGACAACTGCTTCTGTTCGCCCGCGCTGCAAAAGCCGCTCGAACTGGGCGCCGACATCGTGATCCACTCCGCCACCAAGTATCTCGACGGGCAGGGCAGGGTACTCGGCGGCGCCGTGCTGGGCAGCAAGGAGTTGATGGAGGGCGTGTTTACCTTCCTGCGCACGGCAGGTCCGACGCTGTCGGCGTTCAACGCGTGGGTGATCCTGAAAGGCATGGAAACGCTCTC
The DNA here is from genome assembly GCA_002343685.1 of Thiobacillus denitrificans. Taxonomy (GTDB): domain Bacteria; phylum Pseudomonadota; class Gammaproteobacteria; order Burkholderiales; family Thiobacillaceae; genus Thiobacillus; species Thiobacillus denitrificans_A. The sequence goes on from DDRS01000040.1 coordinate 107,596, forward strand.
GCTGCGCATGGAAGCGCATTCGCGGAATGCGCTGGCGCTGGCGCAATGGCTGGAGGCCCAGCCGCAGGTTGCGCGCGTGTGGTATCCGGGCCTGCCGTCGCATCCGCAGCACGAACTTGCAATGCGTCAGCAAAAAACCGGCGGCGGTATCGTCTCGTTTGAACTCAAGGGAGGCAAGGATGCAGCCTGGACGCTGATCGACGCGACGAAGCTGCTGTCGATTACCGCCAACCTCGGCGATACCAAATCCACGATCACGCATCCCGCGTCGACCACGCACAGCCGCATGACGATAGAACAGCGCGCTGCAGCCGGCATCAGCGACGGACTGGTGCGCATTGCTGCGGGCCTCGAGTCGGTGGCCGACATCCAGGCGGACCTGGCGCGCGGGCTGGCGTGATGAAAGCGCTGTTCGGCATTCTCGCGCTGGGTATGGGGGTTGCCCATGCAGCCGACATGACGATATTGCGCTATGTCGACCAGGATCCTGGCGATCCCCCCTATGTGACGCGCATTCTGGTCACCCCGGATTTCATGCGCATGGACAGTGGCGAGGACGCGGGCGATTTCACCCTGCTGGATCGGCAGCGTCGCGTGGTTGTCAACGTCATGCGTGACAGCAAGCTGGCGATGGTGTTTGCGCCCGGCGTACTGCCGCCGAAACCGGCGGACTGGGCTCCCCGGCTGGAAGCGGGCGAGGCCGTTCGCGGCGGCCGGCGCTTCACCCTGACGCTCAAGGATGTCGTATGCAGCGAAGGTATTGCCGTCAAGCATGCCATGGACGCGGCACGCGCGATGGGCGAGCTGAAATCCATCCTCGCCGCGACCCAATACCGGGTGTGGAAGGAGTCGCCGCCGGACATGCGGCATGACTGCGATCTGGCGAATCAGGTGTGGAACGTGGATGCCACGCTTACGTTGGGCGTGCCGCTCGAGGAGCGCGAGTTTACTGGGCGATCGCGCAAACTCGAGAGCGAAACCCGGCAACCGGTGGATCCCGCGCTGTTCCGCGTGCCGGAAGGCATGACGGAGATCAATGCACCGTCATAGCGTATCCACCTGCAGTGTGCAGCCCGCGGCGTCGCACGTGACATAGCCCCAGCGGGTATACCAGTCCGGCACCACCCAGCGCTCGCATGCGTGGCCGTCAACCGTAAGCGCATGTCGTGCGGGGCGATGGGTATGCCCGTGGATCAGGCGGCAGGCCTGGTATTCGCGCAGCACACGCACCACCTCGCCAGCATTCACATCCATGATCTCTGCGGCTTTGTGCGCCTTGGCTGCTTCGCTGCCCGCCCGAGCCTGGCGGGCCATGCGCTGGCGCAGCGCCCGGGGCAGGCAGCGCAGGAACGCACGCGTCAGCGGATGGCGGACGCGGCGGCGAAAGGCTTGGTAGGCGGTGTCGTCGGTACACAGGGCGTCGCCGTGCATCAGCAGCGTCGGCACCCCATACAGGTCGATCCGTGCCGGATCGGCGATCAGCGCCATGCCGGACCGTGCAGCGTAGCGTTCGGCCAGCATGAAGTCGCGGTTGCCGTGCATGAAGTACACCTGCGTGCCCGCTGTGGCCAGCGCCGCGAGCCGGCGCGCCGTGTCGCCGGCAACTTGCTCGCCGTGGTCGTCGCCGATCCAGGCCTCGAACAGGTCGCCCAGGATGTAGAGCGCGTCCGCACCAGCCACCTCGTCCTGCAGGAAGCGAAAAAAACGCCCGGTGGCAGCCGGGCGTTCGTCGGTGAGGTGCAAGTCGGCAACGAAATAGGTGCGGCCTGCGCCTGGTTTTGAGGTCAGGCTCACCGGGCCGGTCAGGCGATTTCAGCCTTCGTGATCACCACGTCCTCCAGCGGTACGTCCTGGTGCCCGGCGCGGTTGCCGGTCTTCACCTTCTTGATCGCGTCGACCACGTCCATGCCCTCGACCACCTTGCCGAACACGGCATAGCCGTAGCCCTGCGGGGTAGGGGCGGTGAAATTGAGGAAGCTGTTGTTGGCGACGTTGATGAAGAACTGCGCCGTGGCCGAATTGGGATTGGGCGTACGTGCCATGGCAATGGTGTAGGCCTCGTTCTTGAGGCCGTTGGAGGCTTCGTTCTCGATCGCGTCGCGGGTGGGTTTCTGCGTCATGCCGGGTTCGAAGCCGCCGCCCTGGATCATGAAGCCGTCGATTACGCGATGGAAGATCGTGCCGTCGAAAAAGCCGTCACGCACGTACTGCAGGAAGTTTTCCACCGTCTTCGGCGCCTTTTCGGCGTCGAGTTCGAGGGTGATGATGCCGTGATTCGTATGCAGCTTGACCATGTGGAGTCCTATGGAAAATTTACAGGGATGAGTGGGCTCGAGGCCGCGTTGCAGGCACCGCGAGGGCTGCCTTTATTATTTTTTTGTCGATTGGGCGGAACCCGACACGGGTTTGCCCGCCGATTTTGTTGCCTGGCCACCGAGCATGTTCTGGATCAGCTTGAGCCTTGATTGTGCGGCCTGGTTGCCATTGTCCAGTGCCAGAACCTTGCCATACTCGATCGCCGCCATTTTGGCATAAATGTCACCGAGGTTCTCGTGCGCGGTGGCATAGTCGGGATGGGTTCGAATGGCCATTTCGAGGGCGTTCCGGGCCAGCTCGTAGCGGCCCTGCGAAGCATAGAGCACGGCCAGGTTGTTGTAGGGCTCGGGCAGTTCGGGGTAATTTTCGGTCAGGCTCTTGAACACGTCGATGGCATCGTTGGTCTTGCCCAGGTCGCCGAGGATCAGGCCTTTCAGGAACAGGGCTTGCGCATCTTTCGGCTTGTTGGCCAGATAACGGTTGGCCCGGTCGAGCGCGGCGGTCAGTTCGCCCTTGCGGAACTGCAGGTTGATGTCCTGGATTTCATCGGCCTGCACGGGGAGGCCGATGAGCATGACGCCGGCAATAACGGCGGCAAGGAAACGCGACAAGGCCATGTGATATGCTCGGATCATCTTGGGAAGCCGGCATTCTAACAACATCGACCCCGCTAAGACAGTCGGTGCGCCGCCCCGGACCGCCCCCTGACATTTCGCCCCAGGCCTGTTCGCACCATGCTGCACATTACCAATTCCCTCACGCGCACCAAGGAAGAGTTCGTCCCGCTCACGCCAGGCGTCGTCCGCATGTACGTCTGCGGCATGACGGTATATGACCTGTGCCATCTGGGCCACGCGCGCGTATTCGTGGTGTTCGACATGGTGACGCGCTGGCTGCGCGCCAGCGGCTACCGGGTCGAATACGTCCGCAACATCACCGACATCGACGACAAGATCATCAAGCGCGCGCATGACAATGGCGAAACGCCGGCCGAGCTGACCGGGCGTTTCATTGCGGCGATGCACGAGGACGAGCGTGCGCTGGGCGTGCTGCCGCCCGACCATGAGCCGCGTGCGACCGAGTATGTGGCGCAGATGCTGGCGCTCATCGGACAACTGGTCCGCAATGGCCTGGCCTACCCGGCGCCCAACGGCGACGTGTACTACAGCGTGCGTGCCTTTCCGGCATACGGGCGGCTATCCGGGAAAAGCCTCGATGAATTGCGCGCAGGCGAGCGCGTGGATATCGATCCCAACAAGCGTGATCCGATGGATTTCGTGTTGTGGAAAGCCGCCAAGCCCGGCGAGCCGGCATGGGCATCGCCATGGGGGCCGGGGCGTCCCGGCTGGCACATCGAATGCTCCGCGATGAGCGCGGAACTGCTCGGCAGGCATTTCGATATCCACGGTGGCGGCCAGGACCTGCAGTTTCCCCACCACGAAAACGAGATCGCCCAGTCCGAGGGTGCCCATGGCTGTACCTTCGTCAACTACTGGCTGCATAACGGCTTCGTCCGCGTGGACAACGAGAAGATGTCGAAGTCGCTCGGCAATTTCTTCACCATCCGCGAGGTGCTGGCGAAATACGACGCCGAGGTGGTGCGCTTTTTCATCCTGCGAGCCCATTACCGCAGCCCGCTGAACTACTCGGATGCGCACCTTGATGACGCCAAGGGTGCGCTGACGCGGTTGTACACGGCGTTGAAGAATGCACCTGTCAATATGCCCGCCCCAGACTGGACACAGCCGGCCGCCCAGCGTTTCAAGGCGGCGATGGACGACGATTTCAATACCCCGGAGGCGCTTGCCGTCCTGTTCGAACTGGCCGGCGAGGCCAATCGCGGCGATATCGCCGCCGCGACGGCGCTGCGCAGCCTGGGCGCGGTGCTCGGCCTGCTGCAACGCGAGGCCGCGGATTTTCTGCAGGCCGGGAGCGCGACCACCGGCCTGTCCGAAGCCGAGATCGACGCTTTGATCGCAGCGCGTCAGGCGGCGCGCAAGGCGAAGGATTTTGCCGAGTCCGACCGTATTCGAGACACGTTGGCGGCGGCCGGCATCGTTCTGGAGGACGGCGCCGGCGGGACCACCTGGCGCCGTGCCTGAACGGCCTGGCGCGGGCAGGGGGGTAGTGTGTACCGCCACGGCAGGATAATGGCCGCATGACATCCCGTGCTCTCGTCTTGGTAGGCGCCATGAATTGGGACAGGCCCGATTGGCGCGGCAGCTTCTATCCGGAAGACCTGCCGGATGATTGGATGTTGTCTTATTACAACACGCAATTCCAGGCGGTCTACCTGCCGGCGGCTGTGTGGCAGACCGCATCGGATGCGATCTGGGCGCAATGGCTTGGCGATACTCAGGACGGATTTTGTTTCGTGCTCGAGCCGGGCGACGCCGGGACGGTTCCACCGGTTTCGCCCCGCGTCCTGCTGGCGACGTCCGCATGGGCGGCGGCGCATGTCTGGTGGCTGGACCCAGCACCAGACATGCGCACACTGGCGCAGCGCATTGCGCAACAAGCGACAACCGGCGAGTCGCTCTTCGTCTTCAGCCAGAGTGGCGACCTCGTGCAACTGGAGCGGGTGAATAACCTGAAGCAGGTCATGGGTTATTGAACAGGCGGGAAAACGCCTGCCAATGGCGGCGGAGGGCCTAGCTTCGGTAGAATGCGGCCTCAACTAAAAAACAGGCCCGATTTCTTGCAAAACGATATTCTGGTCGAGATCGAAGATGCTGTATTTGGCTATGGCGCCCGGCCGGTTTTGAAGGGCATCAACCTGACCGCCAAACGGGGGCAGGTCGTGGCCATCATGGGCAGCAGCGGTTGCGGCAAAACCACCCTCCTGCGTCTGATCGGCGGCCAGATCAAAGCCGGCCGGGGCACAGTGCGTGTGGCAGGCGAGTCGCTGGGTGAGCTCGACCGGGCCGGCCTCTACCGGGTACGTCGCAAGATGGGCATGCTGTTTCAGTTCGGTGCGCTGTTCACCGACATGTCGGTGTTCGACAATGTGGCTTTCCAGCTGCGCGAGCACACCGACCTGCCGGAAGACGTCATCCGCGACCTGGTACTGATGAAGCTGCATGCCGTCGGTTTGCGTGGTGCCGCCCACCTGATGCCCGCCGAACTTTCCGGCGGGATGGCGCGGCGCGTGGCGCTGGCCCGTGCGATTGCGCTGGAACCCTCGCTGGTGATGTACGACGAGCCGTTTGCCGGCCTTGATCCCATTTCACTGGGCGTGACCGGCAATCTGATCCGGCGCCTGACCGACACCTTGGGGCTGACTTCGCTGGTGGTTACGCACGACGTGCAGGAATCGCTGAAAATCGTCGACTACGTCTATTTCGTTTCCGAAGGCGTGATCGTGGCAGAGGGCACGGCAGCGGAGATCCGGGCGTCCGGACTCCCCTATGTGCATCAGTTCGTGCATGGCGAGTCCGATGGACCGGTACCGTTCCACTATCCGGCACCGCCCTACGTCGACGACCTTAGGTTGGGAGCGCAGAGTGCTTAAGCAGGCTATCGAAAATCTGGGCAATCACACCATACAGGGCGTCTGGCGCATCGGCTTCGCCAGTCGTTTCTTCCTGTCGATGCTGCTGCATTCGGGAACCGCGTTTCGCCGCTTTGGCTTGACCATCCGCGAGATGTACTTCACCGGGGTGCTCTCGCTCATCATCATCCTGGTGTCGGGCTTGTTTGTCGGCATGGTGCTCGGCCTGCAGGGCTATGAAACCCTGCAGCGCTACGGCTCGGAGTCGGCGTTAGGCACGTTGGTGGCGCTGTCCCTGGTGCGCGAGCTGGGGCCGGTGCTGGCCGGGCTGCTGTTCGCCAGCCGCGCCGGGTCGGCCATCACCGCGGAAATCGGCCTGATGAAGGCAACCGAGCAGTTGTCGGCGATGGAAATGATGGCTGTCGATCCGATCGCTCGCGTGGTGGCGCCACGCTTCTGGGCTGGGGTGATTTCGATGCCGCTGCTGGCGGCATTGTTCTCGGCCATGGGCGTGCTGGGCGGCTACCTGGTCGGTGTGAAGCTGATCGGCGTGGACGAAGGATCGTTCTGGTCGCAGATGCAGGGGGCTGTCGATTTCGAGCAGGACATCCTGAACGGCGTCATCAAGAGTGTCGTGTTCGGTATTGCCGTCACCACCATCGCGCTGTTCGAGGGCTATGATGCGCCGCCTACCGCCGAAGGCGTGTCGGGCGCCACCACGCGCACCGTCGTGACCTCCAGCCTGGTCGTGCTGGCACTGGATTTTATCTTGACTGCATTCATGTTCCGGGGACTCAATTAAATGAACAGGACCGTACTCGATTTCTGGGTGGGATTATTCGTCATCGCGGGCATCGGCGCGTTGCTGTTCCTGGCGCTCAAGGTTGGCAGCATGAGTACCGTAAATTCTGCAGACAGCTATGAAGTCATTGCCGACTTCCAGAACATCGGCGGCCTCAAACCTCGTGCACCAGTCAAAAGCGCGGGGGTGGTCGTGGGCAGGGTGGCGGATATCCGCTTTGACAATGAAAAATACGAAGCTGCCGTCACGCTTCGCCTGGACAAGCGCTATGCTTTCCCTAAGGATACTTCAGCGGCCATCATGACTTCGGGCCTGCTGGGCGAGCAATATGTCGGGCTGGAAGCCGGCGGCGACAGCCAGAAACTGAAAGACAAGGATCGGATCCTGATCACGCAGGACGCGGTGGTACTGGAAAATCTGATCGGCCAATTTTTATACGGTAAGGCTCAAGAAGGGGCGCCAAAATGACACGCAACACTCTGACCCGCACACTCCTGGCAGCTGGCATGCTGCTGACCGCTCTGCCTGGCGAGGCCGAGACCATCAACTTGCAGCAGGCTGTGGAAATGAGCCTGGCAGCCGATCCGCGCATCAAGGAACGCGAGCAGGTAGTCGAAGCCGCACGCGGCATGGTGCAGGAGGTTCAAGGGAATGCCGGCTGGCGGCTCAGCGCCAATGCATTCGTCGGGCTGGCACCGCAAGTCGAAGGCGGGTTTTATCAGGGCGGGAGCTTTAGCGGGACCGTGCCGCGCACCGATGGAGACGAATTCCATGGCTTGTCCGATTGGACGCACCTCGATTTCGCGCTGATCAAGCCGCTCTTCACCTTCGGCAAGATCGAACATTACGGCGAGGCCGCGCAGGGCAATGTCGACCTCAAGCAGGGTGAACTCCGGCAAACGCGTACCAATACGGTGTACGACACCAAGCGTGCCTATTTCGGCTATCTGACCGCGCGCGATACCCGGGTTTTTCTGGAAGACATGCAGGACCGGCTGAACCAGTCCATCGAGTCGGTTCAACGTAATCTCAAGAAGGAAAACGGTGAGTCCAAGCAGTCCGACCTGTATGCGTTGCAGACTGCGAAAGGCTTGCTCTCCAAGTATGTGAATCAGGCACGTGCCGTCGAGAAAATCAGCCTGGACGGCTTGAAAGTGTTGACCGGCGTGGGCCTGAAGGAAGACCTGACCGTGGCGGACGAGCGCATCGCGCCGGTACCCTTCCCGCAGATCGATCTGGCCGAATTCCAGGCGCGCGCCCTGCAGGACCGTCCGGAAATGCAGCAGCTCGAAGCCGGGTTGCGCGCCCGCCGCGCCCTGGTGGCGGCCAAGAAGGCGGATCGCATGCCGGACGTATACGCAGGTGTGATTGGACAGTTCAACTACGCTTCGCAGCGCGATCGTCTGGATAATCCCTACATCAACGATCCCTTCAACGGGGGCGGTCTCACGCCGGTGGTGGGCGTGAAGTGGGATACGATCTTCGGAGCCGCTAATGCGCGCGTCAATCAGGCCCAGGCCGAGCTGGAAGCGCTCAACCACAAGAAGGCGTTTGCGGTGGCGGGTATTCCGTTCGAAGTGGGCGAAGCCTATATCAACGCCCAGGCCAACTTCAATGCGCAACGCGAACTGAGCGACGGTGCCACGGCCGCGCGGCGCTGGATGGTGGCGTCGCTGGCCGATTTGTCAGCCGGGCTGGAAAGTGCCGACAAAGTGGCCGACGCGATCAAGAGCTATGTCCTGGTGCAGACGGAATATCTGCGTACGGTGAACGACTACAACATGAATGTGGCGCAATTGGCGCGCCTGACGGGTGAACTCAAGTAACGCGATCGCGTCTACTTCATAACCGATTTCCCGTATATCCATTAAATTCGAATAGGACATAGTTATGTTGCGCACGTTTTTTCTGCTTCTGGCGCTGGTGTCGGGATTCAGCACCCCGGTGCTGGCCGCAGATACGCCGCCCGATGTGCTGGCGCGCAGCACCACGCAGGAAGTGCTTGCCATTCTGAAACAGGACAAGGAGATCCAGAGCGGCAACCTGAACAAGGTATACCAGCTGGTTGAAGCCAAGATCCTGCCCAATTTCGACTTCAATCGCATGACCCAGCTGGCCGTCGGCAAGCACTGGCCGCGCGCCACTGCCAACCAGAAGCAGGCGCTGGTGACCGAATTCCGGAATCTGCTGGTGCGGACGTATTCCAGCTCGCTGACGGCCTTCACCAACCAGACAGTCGAATTCAGGCCGCTGACGATGAAGCCGGACGATACCGACGTGACTGTGCATTCTGAAATCCGCCAGCCCGGCGGGCAACCGATCCCCATCGACTACAGCATGTACAAGACCAGCTTCGGCTGGAAAGTCTACGATGTGTCGATCGACGGCGTCAGTCTGGTCACCAATTACCGCGCTTCCTTTGCCAGCACCATCCGTCAGAGCGGAATCGATGGCCTGATCAAGACTCTGGCCGACAAGTCCGCACGCAGCGCGCCCCAGCCGGCGCCGCGCTCCGGCTCGTGATCGCATGCGACGACACATGCTGTCGCATCGCCGGTGCGGTGACGGTCGACAGTGTGGGCGGTCTGCTGCGCGAATTGCAGCCCCAGCTTGCGCGCGGGGTTGAAACCCTGGATTTCAGCGAGGTCGAGACGGTCGATTCGGCTGCGCTCGCGCTCATGTTCAGCGCCATGCGGCAGGCCCGCCAGGCGAACCGTACGCTGACCTGCACCGGCCTGCCGTCCAGTTTCACCACTTTGGCGGAGCTGTACGGCGTATCGGATCTGCTGCCGACATGAGCCAGGCGACACCCGCCATCCACGTCGACGATCTGCGCAAGCGTTTCCGCACTACCCAGGCCTTGGACGGCGTGTCGCTCGACATCCAGCCGGGCGAGTTCTTCGGCCTGCTGGGTCCCAACGGCGCCGGCAAGACGACGCTGATATCCATCCTCGCCGGGCTCACCCGTGCCGATTCCGGCCAGGCCGCCATCATGGGCCACGACGTGGTGCGCGATTATCGCCAGGCGCGCCGGGCGCTCGGGGTAGTGCCGCAGGAATTGGTCTACGATCCCTTCTTCAATGTGCGCGAAACCCTGCGCATCCAGTCCGGCTACTTCGGGCTCAAGCACAACGACGGCTGGATCGACGAGATCATGCATCATCTCGATCTTGCCCAGCATGCCGACAAGAACACGCAAAGCCTGTCGGGCGGCATGAAGCGTCGCCTGCTGGTGGCCCAAGCGCTGGTGCACAAGCCGCCGGTCATCGTGCTCGACGAGCCGACGGCCGGGGTCGACGTCGATTTGCGCCGTTCGCTGTGGGAATTCATCAGCCGCCTCAACCGCGAGGGGCACACCATCCTGCTGACCACGCACTACCTGGAAGAAGCCGAGGCGCTGTGCGGCCGTATTGCGATGCTGAAGAGCGGCCGGGTCGTCGCCTGCGATACCACGCGCAACCTGCTGCAATTGACCAACGAGCATTGCGCGCAACTGCGGCTGGACAGGGACGACGTGCCAGTCGTGTGGCAGGACCGCCTGCTGCGCGACGCGGAGGGTAGCTGGCGCATCAATTTCAGCGAGTACCTCGAACTGGAAACCCTGCTGGCCGACCTGCGCGGCGCAGGGGTGCGCGTGACCGAAATGCACTTGCAGGAACCGGATCTGGAGGATGTCTTCACGGACATCATGAAGCGCACATGAACGGATTCTTGGCGCTGTTTTACAAGGAACTGCTGCGCTTCTGGAAAGTGGTGGTGCAGACCGTGGTCGCCCCGGTGGTGACGGCGCTGCTGTATCTCCTGATCTTCTCGCATGTTCTTGAAGCGCATGTCGAGGTCTATCCCGGCGTTTCGTACACCAGCTTCCTGGTGCCGGGGCTGGTCATGATGAGCATGCTGCAGAATGCCTTCTCCAACAGCTCGTCCAGCCTCATCCAGTCGAAGATGCAGGGCAATATCGTGTTCGTGCTGCTGCCGCCACTATCGTATCTGGAGTTCTTCCTGGCCTATCTCGGCGCGGCGATCCTGCGCGGGCTGATCGTCGGGCTCGGCGTATGGGTAGTGACCCTGTGGTACGCGCCATTTCAACTGCCGCATCCGGTTTGGCTGTTGGCGTACGCGCTGCTGGCCTGTGCCATCATGGCTGCGGTCGGCATCGTGGCGGGTATCTGGGCGGAAAAATACGACCAACTGGCGGCGTTCCAGAATTTCCTCATCCTGCCGCTCACCTTCCTGTCCGGCGTGTTCTACTCGATCCACTCGCTGCCGCCTTTCTGGCAGGCCGTGTCGCGCGTGAATCCCGTGTTCTACTTGATCGACGGCTTCCGCTATGCGTTTGTTGGTCAATCCGACACCGATCCCGGGCTCGGCCTGCTGGTCGCCGGGGCCTGCTTTGTGGCAATATCCGCCCTCACTCTGATGCTGCTGAAAAGCGGCTACAAACTCAGACACTAGATTGCGAAAGACGAGCGAGGCAAGACAAGCATGGTTACTCCCGACGACATCAAAGGCTGGATCACCGAGAAACTGCCGTGCGACCACATCGAACTGGACGGCGACGGCCAGCATTTCCAGGCGGTCATCGTCAGCCCGGCCTTCAGCGGCAAGAACATGATCCAGCAGCACCGGCTGGTCTATGATGCGCTGGGCACCCGCATGCACGCGCAGATCCATGCGCTGTCGATGAAGACATACACTCCCGAAGACTGGGCCGCCCGCTGAATGGATGCGCTGCTGATTCACGGCGGCAACCCGCTTGCCGGTGAGGTACGCATTTCCGGCGCCAAGAATGCCGCGTTGCCGATCCTGACGGCGAGTTTGTTGACCGCCGACCCCTTGCGGCTCGGCAACGTGCCGCACCTCAAGGACATCAGCACCATGCTGGCGCTGCTCGGCCACATGGGCGTGCGCGTCACCCTGGACGACAAGAACCACGTCACCCTGTCCGGCGAATCGATCCCGCACAAGGAAGCGCCCTATGAAATGGTGAAAACCATGCGTGCCGCCATCCTGGTGCTGGGACCGACGCTGGCACGCTTCGGCGAGGCACGCGTCTCCTTGCCCGGCGGCTGCGCCATCGGCTCGCGCCCGGTCGATCTGCACATCAAGGGCCTGCAGGCGATGGGCGCCGACATCAACATCGAGCACGGCTACATTCACGCCCGTTGCAAGCGTCTGCAGGGCGCCCGCATCCTGATGGACGTGGTGACCGTGACCGGCACCGAGAACCTGATGATGGCCGCCGCGCTGGCCGAGGGCACGACCGTGCTGGAAAACGCCGCGCGCGAACCCGAGGTGGTTGACCTGGCTCGCTGCCTGACGGCGATGGGCGCGAAGATCGAGGGGGCGGGCAGCGACGTCATCACCATCGAGGGCGTCGACCGGCTGCACGGCGCCGAGTATGCCGTCATGGCCGACCGCATCGAGACCGGCACTTTCCTGGTGGCCGCCGCGATGACGGGTGGGCGCGTGCGCACCACTCACGCCCAGCCCGATACGCTGGAAGCGGTGATAAGCAAACTGCGCGAGGCTGGGGCTCAGGTAAGCGTTGGCGAGGACTGGATCGAGATCGACTCCGATGGCAAGCTGAAGGCAGTCGACGTGCGTACCGCGCCGCACCCGGCCTTTCCCACCGACATGCAGGCGCAGTTCATGGCGATGAATGCCGTCTCCGACGGCGCGGCCAGCGTCACCGAAACCATCTTCGAGAACCGCTTCATGCACGTGCAGGAATTGCGCCGCCTGGGTGCCAACATCGAGGTATCCGGCCACACGGCGCTGGTGCGCGGCGTGCCGCGTCTCGATGGCGCCATCGTGATGGCGACCGACCTGCGCGCCTCGGCCTGCCTGGTGCTGGCCGGGCTGGTGGCGGCGGGCGAGACCACCATCGAGCGCATCTATCACCTTGATCGCGGCTACGAACGTATCGAGGAAAAACTGACGCAACTGGGCGCGCGTATCAAGCGGGTGCACTGAATTGACATCCCCAAGCCCGTTCGGGCTGAGCTTGTCGAAGCCCATGTGCCCAGTAATATGAACCTTGCAGGCAAGCCCTTCGACAGGCTCAGGGCGAACGGCAATTTTATTGAAGCGCCCTGACGGCGGAATATTCAAACATGAGCAACACCGGCATCACGCTGGCCCTGTCCAAAGGCCGCATCTTCGAAGAAACGCTGCCACTGCTGGCGGCGGCCGGCATCACGCCGACCGAGAACCCCGAGTCCTCGCGCAAACTCATCATCGGCACCAACCGTGCCGACGTGCGGCTCATCATCGTGCGCGCGAGCGATGTGCCGACCTATGTGCAGTACGGTGCCGCCGACCTCGGCATCGCCGGCAAGGACGTGCTCAACGAACATGGCGGCAACGGCCTTTACCAGCCGCTCGACCTGCAGATCGCCAAGTGCCGCATGATGGTCGCGGTGCGCGAAGGCTACGACTATGCCGGGACGGTGAAGCAGGGCGCGCGCATCCGCGTCGCGACCAAATACGTCAATGCGGCACGTGATCACTTCGCGTCCAAGGGCGTGCACATCGACCTCATCAAGCTCTATGGCTCGATGGAGCTGGCGCCGCTGATCGGACTGTCCGACGTCATCGTCGATCTCGTTTCCACCGGCGGCACGCTCAAGGCCAACGGGCTGATTGCGGTCGAGCACATCAGCGACATCAGTTCGCGCCTGGTGGTGAATCAGGCCGCGCTCAAGCTCAAGCGGGCTCTGATCCAGCCGGTGATCGATGCGTTCGCTTCGGCTGTCGCCGCCGGCAGCGTGCGTTAAGGCGTTCTGCACGCCGTGACGATCGAAACCCGCCGCATGGCAGGGAATTAGCATGTGTGGGATTGCAGGCGTCGTTTCAGCCAACCCGATCGAGGCGGCCCTACTCGACGACATGGCGCGGCGACTCGCCCATCGCGGACCGGACGGGCAGGGTAGGCATGTGGCGGGCAATGTCGGCCTGTTGCATACGCGGCTAGCCATCATCGACCTGGAGGGCGGCGCGCAGCCGCTCTACAATGAGGACCGCAGCCTCGTCCTGGTCGCCAACGGCGAGATCTACAACTACCGCGAATTGCGTTCCGAACTGGAAACGCTCGGCCACCGCTTCGCCACGCATTCCGACTGCGAAACCATCCTGCATGGCTACGAGGCCTGGGGAATCGCTTTCCTCGACCGTCTGCAGGGCATGTTTGCCTTTGCGCTCCACGATGTGCAGCGTGGAGAACTGATCCTGGCGCGCGACCGGCTGGGCATCAAGCCGCTTTACTACTGCCGCGATAGCCGAGGGCTGGCGTTTGCATCCGAGATCAAGGCGCTGCTGCCCTGGTTGGGGAAACCCGAGGTCGATCCTCAGGGTCTTGCGCAACTCCTGCAGTCCAATTTCACCTGCGCGCCGCGAACGCTGCTGCAAGGCGTGGCGAAATTGCCGCCCGCGCATCTGGCCCGGATCGATACCCGTACCCTGACGATCGAATTGCATGCCTACTGGTCGCCGTTGCAGGTCACCCCGCTCGATCTTGGCTTGAACGATGCACTGGAACGCTTCGACGTCTTGATGCAGGACGTGATGGACATCCATATGCGTGCCGACGTCCCGCTGGGCCTGTTCCTCTCCGGGGGCGTCGATTCTTCCTTGCTGGCCGCCCTGCTGGCGCAGCGGATGGCTGAGCCCCTGCGTACGTTTTCGGTGGGCTTCCCGGGCAGTTCGGTGCACAACGAGCTTGACGCGGCACGGCGTGTCGCCGAGCAGTTCCATACCCGCCACAGCGTATTCGAGGTGAGTGCCGACGACATGCTGAATTGCCTGCCGCGCAGCGTCTGGGCGGCCGACGACCTCACTGCGGACTATGCCAATTTGCCGGTGTCGATGCTGGCCGAACAGGCTGGCACAGAACTGAAAGTCGTGTTTTCCGGCGAAGGCGGGGATGAAGTGTTCGCGGGCTACGGGCGTTATCGTTCACCCTGGGTCAAGCGAGCCTGGGCGGCGATGCGTGTCCCCGGCAGCGGCGGCTTCCGCAGCAAGGGCGTCTTCGACGGGGCTCGCCCTGCATTGTTCAGCCCCCGGCTGGCCGAAGCCTTGCCCGGCTGGCGGCAACCCTTCCAGCAGGCGTGGCAGCGCACCCCGCAGCAGTGGACACGGTTGCAGCGCATGCAATGCGTGGATCTGGAAACCTGGCTGCCGGACGACCTGCTGACCAAGGCCGACCGCATGCTGATGGCCTGGGGCATCGAAGGCCGGGTACCGTTCCTCGATCACCGGGTGGTCGAATTCGGCCTGGCGTTGCCGGACGCTTACAAGATCGAGGGGCGCACCGGCAAACGTTTCCTGCGGCTGTGGGGCGAGCGCTATCTGCCGCGCGAGCATCTATGGGCGCGCAAGAAAGGCTTTACCGTGCCGGTAAACGACTGGCTGCGCGGCGAACGGCTGCAGATGCTGCTCAAAGTCTTGCCGAACGCCGACGGGATTCGTACCTGGTTCGACCCGTCCGAGGTCCGCAAGCTGCTGCGTACACAACAGCAGGGTGGCCGGCATGGCAGTGCGATATGGACGCTGCTCAGCTTTGCCGTCTGGTACCGCATCTTCGTCGAAGGAGAAGGAGCAAAACCCGCCGACCAGTCGGACCCGCTGGCTTTCATTGCATGAAAGTCCGGAGTCGTGCGGTACTATCCACCCTGCCGGATGCACGGTGCATCCGTCGATAAAGTCTAGCGATGAAATCCTTTTTCCGCCCCGCAACCTGGCCACCCGTCGTCCTCGCCTGGTCGTTCCTCCTGCTGCTGCCGTTTGGCCGTTCGTCCGAGTTGCCCGTGTTCATCATGGCCATCCTGGGCGGCATACTGATCTGGCGGCATGGCAAGCAGGTCGTGTGGGAAGGCGGCGCCAAGACCTTCAGCCTGCTGTTCCTGTGCATCTGGATTCCCATGGCGCTGTCGGTGCCGGATTCCATCTGGTTCTCTAAATCGCTCAGTACCGCGCTCACCTATCCGCGTATCTACTTTGCCGGCATCTATCTCATCTGGATGCTGCACGAAGATCGCGCGCGCCAGCGCCTGTTCAAACTGTCGGCGTGGCTGCTGCTTTTCTGGACCCTGGATGCCCTAGTCCAGGCCGCAGTGGGCTACGACCTCATCGGCTATGCCTACCCCGAACGGCTGAATGGATTGTATGGCCCGCACGATTGGAAGCTCGGCCTCACGCTTGCCATGCTGTCGCCCATTGTGTGGGAATACGTTTCCCGTCATGGTGCCAAATGGCAACTGGCTTTGGCCTGGCTCGGCACCGCAACAGTCGTTCTGCTTGCCAGCAACCGCGAAAGCTGGATCGTCTTCGCCATTGCCACCCTGATGTGGAGTTGGGTGTACGCCAGGCGGCTGGGTTTTCATCCGGCCCGGCTATTGGTTCCCATTGTGTTGATCACCGTCGTGGCAGGGTTTGGAACCTATCAGGTCAACCCCAAGTTTGCCCAGCGCATGAACCAGTCAATTGAAGCGATGGACTTCAGTTACGAAGGCCTGAACGCCGCCAGTTCCGAACGCCTGCATTTGTGGCGCAACGCACTCACGGTGCTGGAGCATTATCCGGTTAACGGCGCGGGTGTCCGCGCATATCGCTATGCCTATCCCCAATTTGCCGAGGCGGGGGATCCTTTTCTTAGCCCTGACGGGACGGGGCAGATCTATGCTCATCAATTGTTGCTTGAGGTGGGGTCTGAAACCGGCGTGATCGGTCTGACGGGACTATTGGGTTTCTTTTATGTTTTTATTCGATCGGGGCGCGGAACGGCCAATAATGATTCATTGACATGGGTAACGTGGTTGGGTGCGTTTGCATGGCTGTTTCCATTTAATACACACACTGCGCTTTATTCTGCGTATTGGTCGTTGTTGATTGGGTGGTTGATTGCTGTTTCGTTTGCGCGTGCGCGTTATTCTGAAAATGAGTACTAATTTAGATCATTGAATTCGGTTTTACGAGATGCTGAGCTTTGAACATTCTGCTCAATAACGGTAATAACCAGTTCGATTCGAAGATTGCTTCGGGAGCCAATTGATGGCTATAGATAGAAGCGCAAAAATTTATGTTGCGGGATACATCGTGGTTTGGTGGGGTCGGTCATCAAGCGGCGTCTCGAAAAAGGGGGCTACACTAATGTTATTGGCCGTACATACAAAGAACTGGATTTATTGAACCAACAAGCAACTAACAAATTTTTTGACCAAGAACGTCCTAAGTACATGAAACCTCTGCTTAACACCGCGAAGCTGATGCGACGCAGTGTTAAGCAGATGTTTGTCAATGTTATGCCGACGAACTTGTATGGCCCAAATGATAATTACGATTTGGCAAATAGAAACCTCTGCTTAACTACTGACG
>DDRS01000008.1 GCA_002343685.1 Thiobacillus denitrificans
CGTGGAGTTAAGCAGAGGTTTCAACTTGATAGTAACGATGAATGGCTCGTTGTGCATGAAGCGAACGTATCCAGGATGCGGTGAACTGCATGACCACGCGAACACCTTTAGCTTTGTGATATCGAGAAGAACGTGCAAACAAATATGCAGCCACTGGCCAATTTGATTGGTGGGAATGGCGTTGAGTAGCTCAGTTGCATCTTTAGGCCAGAATGCATCATCGAAATGTGCAACAAGTTTGTTCCTGTAAGTACTTAAATCAGCGCCCCATTGAAACGGAACGAACGCGGCAAAATCATTTTGCATTTCCTGCACCTCTTTCAAATCATCAGAGCCTAGATCCTTTCTGATTTGGCTGTCTCCGATGATCGACGAGAGAAGTCCGTTTATCGCTTTTGCCAAAGTATGAGTTTGGCCGGCAATAAGTTTCGCCTTGCGCTTTCTCTTACCAGAATTCTTCGCGGCCATGCCATCTTCTAGTAGATCATTTATATCAGTCAGCACTTCTGTACATGCCCAGAGGCGACGGGCAGGAGCATTGGATGGATACCAGAAGCCATCTTTGTCTAAATCATCACCAGCCGCGACCAACCGCCTTGCGGTCGGGTCGAGGTAAATGGGCATTCCTTTTTGCTCGGACTCATTCATTCAGTTTTCTCTAGGAATATAACGTTTGAATTCAGCGGACCGACAAAAGCTCGCTTTTGCCGTCCGCTGGACAGACCGTCAAATCGATTCCACCAAATGCGCGATTGCACTTGTTTTCCAGACAAGGCCAAGGTCAGATTGATCATTGATGCGACCACTGTAGATCCCTCGGAACTTGGTTACTGGCCCTGTGAAGATTGCAGTGCTACCGTCTTCCATTGAAACGGCACCTCCATTTCTGTGTGATATCACAGCGCTGCCCGACTGTCCCGGCCGGGTACGACAATCAACGAGAAACAATGGTAGGTCATTGAAATCGATTTGAGGTTCTGATGCAACGAAACCCGTAGCCCAAACGGCGAGTGATCCTCCAGCCTGCAATCCGAATGGAAAGCCGACTACGCTAATAGGTTCAGCGGGCTGAATCGCGATGGTGGGCCCGCCAAGCAAGTCGTAGGGGTATAGCTCCACATCAACAAGATCGGTAAGAGGCAGGGCCACGAAATCTGCATTGTCGCCGAGAGTCGGGTGTTCGATCCAAAGTGGGCAGCCGTTCGAATAAAGCGCCTCTGTCTTGAGCAGCCAATGTCCAAGTTGTCCAGCGCGGTTGTGAACGATGCGAATGCTGTCAGGGATCGCCGCGGTTGCGGACAAGGGCTTCTTCGTTTGTGGATGTCGGCCTGACACGTTGTGCCAGTTGGTCAACAAGACTGGTCCTTTGCTCGATAGGCATACAAAGGAGGTGCCGGTAGACAGTACCTGCGCACCGAAACACATCTCAATGAGGAGCGACTGGACCGAAGGCTGGGCGATGGTTGTCATGGTGGCTTATCTTTGTGATTGTGTTCAGTCTTTTCAGTGTTACGTTATGAAAAAGGAGACCGGCGGCTGACGGATTATGCACCTGTCAATGAAGCCAATCTATTGGCGATAAATGTGGGGTGGAGTTTGGAATAGGCTGCTCTCGCCGCATGAACGGACGTTCATAGAACAAGCCTCGAAGGTCTCTTCAGGGTCGTTTGCGGTCGGCCCGTTTTCAACATTGCGGCCTCAAACAACAAGCAGGGGTGTACTTCTTAATACAGGCGGTGCCGGAACAGCCAACTGGCGAGAATCAGCGACACGCCACCGATCACGGCCATGGGCCAGAACTGGCCCATCAGCACGTCGAAGCCGGCGCCCTCCAGGAACACCTTGCGCAGGATCACCAGGAAGTAACGCAGCGGATCGATCAGGGTGATCGTCTGCACGAACGCCGGCATGTTGGCGATGGGCGTCGCGAAGCCGGACAGAATCACCGCCGGCACCATGAACAGGAAGGCGCCCAGTAGACCCTGCTGCTGGGTCACCGCCAGCGAGGAAATGAGCAGGCCGGCCCCCACCCCCGAGAGCAGGAACAGCGCCAGTCCGGCGTAGAGCGCGGACAGGCTGCCCAGCAGCGGGACCTTGAACCACAGCGTGGCGATGAGCAGGATCGCCGTGCCCTGCACCATGCCGATGAGGAACCCCGGCAGCGCCTTGCCCAGCAGGATCTCGCCGGGCCGCAGCGGCGTCACCAGCAATTGGTCGAAGGTGCCCTGCTCCCGCTCGCGTGCGACGGTCAGCGCCGTCACCAGCATGGTGGTCACCAGGGTGAGCATGCCGATGATGCCGGGAATGAAGAACCAGCGGCTTTCCAGGTTGGGGTTGAACCAGGCCCGCGTTTCCAGGCGGGCCGGCGGGGCTGGCAGGCCGTGCGCGGTGATCCATGCCCGGTTGAAGCCGTCCACGATGGCGCGTACGTAGTTCAGTGCGATCATGGCGGTATTGGAGTTGCGGCCGTCGACGATGACCTGTACCGGTGCGCTGCCACGCGATTGCAGATCGGCGCTGAAGCGCGGGCCGATGCGGAGCACCACCAGCACAGCCCGCTTGTCCACCAGCGGCGCGATCTCGCCTTCGGCATGGAGGGTGGCCACACGGTGGAAAGCGGGTGCGCCGTCGAATGCCGCCACCAGCTCGCGCGAAGCCGTGCCGCGGTCCTCGTTGTAGAGGGCGTAGGAAATGTCCTTGAGGTCGAAGGTGGCAGCGTAGCCGAACACCAGCAGCTGGATCATCGGTGGCACGATGAGCACCATGCGGCTCCTGGGATCCTTGAGCAGGGCCAGGAATTCCTTGTGGATCAGCGCCAGCAGGCGGATCAACATGTCGCGTGCCCTGTCATTCGAGTCGCTTTCGGGACTTGCGCCAGGTGATGCCGAGGAAGATCGCTGCCATGAGCAGCAGGGCTAGGGCATTGGGCAGCACCACCGACCACACGTCGCCGGCAAGGAACAGGGTCTGCACGATGGACACGAAATAGCGCGCGACGATGACGTGGGTGATGCCCTGGACCACGGTCGGCATGCTGTCGATGTCGAAAATGAAACCGGACAGCAGGAAGGCGGGCAGGAAGGTACCGATGATGGCGACCTGCCCCGCCACGAACTGGTTGCGTGCTACCGCGGAAATGGCCAGGCCCATGCCCAGCGCCGCCAGCAGGAACAGCGAGGCGCACGCCCACAGCAGCCAGAACGCGCCGCGCAGCGGCACGTCGAACAGTCCGACCGCAAGGCCCACGGTCAGCAGCATGCCGCCGGTGCCCAGCACGAAGTAGGCGATGATCTTGCCCAGCAGGATTTCGGTCATGCTGGCCGGCGTCACCAGCAACGCTTCCAGCGTGCCGCGTTCCCATTCGCGCGCCATGACGAGGGCGGTGAGCAGAGTGCCGATCAGGGTCATGATGATGGCCACCAGACCCGGCACCAGATAGTTGCGGCTGCGCAGTTCGCTGTTGAACCACACCCGCTGCTCCAGCTGCACCGGTGTGGCCAGTTCCTGTCCCTGGCTCGCGGTACGGCGCGCCAGCCAGTTGCCCCAGGCGCCCTCGATATAGCCCTGGGTGAGCCGCGCGGTGTTGGCGTCGACGCCGTTGACGATGACCTGAATGGGGGCGCCGTCGGACCATCGTAGCTGCTCGGCGAAGTTGGCGCGCAGATGTACTATGGCGTTCACCCGGCCTTCGCGTAGCGCCTGCTCCGCCGCGGCAAGCGTGCGGGCATGCAACGGCGCGAAATAATGGCTGCTCTCCAGGCTGGCGAAGAAATCCGCCGTATCCGGCGAAGGAGCCTCCGCCACCAGGGCCACCGGGACGTGGTCGGCGTCGAGCGACACCCCGTAACCGAACAGCACCAGCAGGAAAATCGGCATGACGAAGGCGATGGCGATGCTGCTCGGGTCGCGGACGATCTGCAGGAACTCCTT
The DNA here is from genome assembly GCA_002343685.1 of Thiobacillus denitrificans. Taxonomy (GTDB): domain Bacteria; phylum Pseudomonadota; class Gammaproteobacteria; order Burkholderiales; family Thiobacillaceae; genus Thiobacillus; species Thiobacillus denitrificans_A. The sequence goes on from DDRS01000008.1 coordinate 3,931, forward strand.
GCGCACCAGGCCTTTCAGCCGCATCAGGCCGCCGCCGCGCAAGGACGGCTTCTGCGCGGCGCTCATGCCGCTTCCTTCGCCGCGTCGGCGGCTTCCACCAGCCGGATGAAGGCGTCTTCCATGCTGGGCTCGGGCTGTTCGGGCGTGCGTGCGCCGGCCTTGATGGCGGCCGGTTCGTCCATCGCGAGGATGCGGCCGGCGGCCATGATGGCCAGGCGGTCGCAGTATTCTGCCTCCTCCATGAAATGGGTGGTCACCAGCACCGTCACGCCGGCGCGGGCGAGCGCGTTGATGCGCAGCCAGAACTCGCGCCGGGCCAGTGGATCGACGCCCGAGGTCGGCTCGTCGAGGAACAGGATCTCCGGTTGGTGCATCAGCGCGCAGGCCATCGCCAGACGCTGCTTGTAGCCGAGCGAAAGGTCGGCGGAAAGCCGGTCGGCATAGGGTGACAGCTCGAATTCCGTCAACGCCCAGTCCCGTCGTGTCTCGCGCCTCGTGCCTGTCAGGCCGTAGGCACTGGCGAAGAAATCGAGGTTCTGCGCCACGCTCAGGTTGCCGTAGAGGGAGAACTTCTGTGACATGTAGCCGATGCGGCCGCGTGCCGTGGAGGCGGCGTGGCGCAGGTCCAGTCCCGCCACGCGCAGGCTGCCGGCGCTGGCGGGCAGGAGGCCGCAGAGCATGCGGAAGGTGGTGGATTTGCCGGCGCCGTTGGCGCCCAGCAGGCCAAAAATCTCGCCGCGCCGCACGTCGAAGCTGATCCCGTCCACTGCCCAGAAGCTGCCGAAGCGGCGGCGCAGGCCGTCCACCTGGATGACCGGTGCATCGTCCACGTCGGCGCGTTGCGGCAACGCGTCGACGCGGGGTACGCCATGCGGGGCGGCCACCGGGTCGTTGCGGGTATGCAGCAGATCGATGAAGCCATCCTCGAAACGCGGCGGCACAGCGTCGATGTGGGCGTCCTGCAGGCCGGGCAACCGGGTCAGCTGCGCCGGATCGTCTGCCGTCTGCGTTACCAGGCGCACGTGATCGCCCTGGACCAGGGCATCCACCACGCCCGGATGGCCCGTCAGCCCGGCCTGCAGGTCGCGCGGACGTTTCCCGGCGACACTGGCGGCCCAGGTCCGGCCCGTCATGCGCGCGCTGATCGTCGCCGGCGGGCCCTGGTCGAGGATCTTCCCCCGGTCGAGCAGGATCACGGCCTGGCAGCGTTCCGCCTCGTCCAGATAGGCGGTGGACAGCAGCACGCTCATCCCTTCGTTTTTCACCAGACGGTCGACGATGCTCCACAGTTCGCGGCGCGATACCGGGTCCACGCCCACGGTAGGTTCGTCGAGCAGCAGCAGGCGTGGCGCCCGCACCAGGGTGCAGGCCAGGCCGAGTTTCTGCTTCATGCCGCCGGACAGCCGGCCGGCCAGCCGGCGCGTGAAGGGGCCGAGGCCGGTCATGTGCATCAATTCGGCGTAGCGTTCGGCGCGTGCCGTATGGGGTACGCCCTGCAGGTCGGCGTAGAGGTCGAGGTTTTCCTGCACGCTGAGATCCTCGTACAGGCCGAAGCGCTGCGGCATGTAGCCGAGCGCAGCCTGCACCGCGAGGGACTCGCGGGTGGAATCCATGCCGAGCGCGCGGATGCTGCCGGCGTCGGGCACCAGCAGCCCGGCCGCCAGACGCATCAGGGTGGTCTTGCCTGCCCCGTCCGGGCCGATCAGCCCGGTCACCACGCCGGGGCGGATGGCGAAGCTCACGCCATCCAGCGCCTGCGTGCGTTGGTGGCCGGAAGCGAAGGACCGGGCCAGGTCAACCGCCTCCAGGATCGGCGCATCGTCCATGACGGCGTTGCCTATTTGCCGTCCGTGCAAGGGGCCGCGCCCTGCGCTGGCGGTGCCTGGTCGAGCGGAATGGTCACCGTGGCAGGCATGCCCAGGCGCAGCTCGCCTTGTCCTTCGCAGACGAACACGCGGACCTGGTAGACCAGGCTGGAACGGATTTCAGCGGTTTCCACCGATTTGGGGGTGAACTCGGCGCTCGGCGAGACATAACCGACCCAGGCGCGGTAGCGTTTGTCCGGGTGGCTGTCGGTCTGTACCCAGGCGCGGGCGCCCACCGGCACGCGGCCGAGCTGCGGCTCGGCCAGCCAGGCGCGCACCCAGACCGGATCGGTCAGCGCCAGGGTGAACACCGGCTTCTGCGGCGAAGCCATGTCGCCCGGCTCCAGGATGCGGTTCTGGATCACGCCGTCGGACGGCGCATGCAGTTCGCCTTCGTCAAGGTCGCGCTGGAGCACGGCCACGGTTGCCTCGTCGGCAGCCAAGGTCGCCTTCGCCGCCGCGATGTCCTCCTTGCGCGGACCGAGCTCGGCCAGGCGCAGTGTTTCCTCGGCCGCCTTCAACTGGTCGCGTGCCTTGTCGAGCGCGAAACGGGCGCTGTCCGCCTGCTGCTGCGAGATGAAGTTGCGGGCCACCAGGTCCGCCTGGCGCCGGTAATAGGCCTCGGCGTCCACCACCGCCACTTTGGCCGCATCGCGCTGGGCGCGGGTCTGGCGGATCTCCTCCGGGCGGGAGCCGGCCACGTAGCGCGCCACCACCTGGCGCTGGACCGCCACCTGGGCCTCGGCCTGCTGGCGCGACAGGCGCAGCCGCTCGGTATCCAGGCTGGCCAGCAATTGCCCGGCTTTCACACGCGTCCCTTCCTGCGCCATGACCTGCGCGATGCGGCCGCTGGCGTTGAAAGCCAGTTCGACCTGACGGATGTCCACGTTGCCGTGCAGGGTCAGTTCGTTCTGCGGTGGTGGCCCCTCGTTGCAGAACCAGCCGACGCCGACAAGCACGGCGACGACCGCGGCGATGATCAGGATGATTTTAATTTTCATGTCACGTCCTTCGAGCGGGTCGACCGGTCTGCCTGGTTCGCCAAGCATGATAGGGCAGATCGCGTCGACCTGTCTGTGCGTGGCCGGACAGGCGTTCGGGAACTTCGTGGCCATGCCGCGCTTCTCTATCAGGCAATTCAACAATACGCCTGATCGGAAGGATGCCGTGGACGCCGCAACTGCTTCAGTCACTCGCCCCGCGCTCGCCGCGCTCAACGGCCTGCGCACCTATCTCAACGACCAGATCCTCGGCCAGGAAAGCCTGGTCGAGCGCCTGCTGGTGGCCCTGCTGGCGGATGGCCACCTGCTCGTCGAAGGTCCGCCTGGCCTCGCCAAGACCCGCGCCATCAAGGCGTTGGCGCACGGCCTGGAAGGCGACTTCCAGCGCCTGCAGTTCACGCCCGACATGCTGCCGGCCGACCTCACCGGCTCCGACATCTACCGGCCCGAGGAAGGCGGCTTCCATTTCCAGCGCGGCCCGCTGTTCCACAACCTGATCCTCGCGGACGAGATCAACCGCGCACCCGCCAAGGTGCAGTCCGCGCTGCTCGAGGCGATGGCCGAGCGACAGATCAGCGTCGGTGCCGCCACCTACCCCCTGCCGCGCCTGTTCCTGGTGATGGCGACCCAGAACCCGATCGAGCACGAAGGCACCTATCCGCTGCCCGAGGCGCAGCTCGACCGTTTCATGCTGCACACCCGGGTCGACTACCCGGACCGCGCCACCACCCTGCGCATCATGGAGCTGGCGCGGCGCGAGGCCCGGGAGGCACGCGAGCTGCCGCCGCCGCCCAGCCGTCTGAGCCAGGAAACGATCCTCGCTGCGCGCCGTGAAGTGCTTGAGTTGGCGTTGGCCGATTCGGTGGCGGAGTACATCGCCGCCCTGGTCGAGGCCACGCGCAGCCCGGAAAAATACAGTGCCGGCCTCGCCGAATGGTTGCGCTGGGGCGCCAGTCCGCGCGCGGCGATCGCCATCGAGCGCGGCGCCCGCGCGCTGGCCTGGCTGGATGGACGCGACTACGTCAGCCCCGACGATGTCCAGGCCATCGCCCCGGACGCGTTGCGCCACCGGCTGCTGCTCGATTACACCGCGCAGGCACGCGGCGTCACCGCCCAGCAATGTGTCGCCGAACTGTTGCAGCAGGTGCCCGCCCCGTGAGCCTGCCCGATCTGGCGGAACTGGTCGCGCTACGCGGCCCCGCTCGCGGTCTCAGTCTGCACGCGCACCGTCCCGCACTGGCGTTGCTGCAGGGTTCGCACCGTAGCGCGCAGCGTGGCCGCGGCCTGGAATTCGAGGAGGTGCGGCCCTATGCGCCCGGCGACGACGCCCGCACCATCGACTGGCGCGTCACCGCCCGACGCGGCCGCCCTCATACCAAGCTGTTCCGCGAGGAACGCGAGCGGCCGGTCTGGCTGCTCGCGGACCTGCATCCCGGCCTCTATTTCGGTAGCCGCCGCCAGCTCAAGTCCGCCCTGCTGCTGCGTGCGGCGGCCCTGCTGGCCTGGGTTGCGGTGCTGGGCGGCGACCGCCTCGGCGCGCTGATCGCCGGTGGTGCGGACCTGCCGCGCATCTTCCCGCCGCGAGGCCGCGAGGCCGGCGTGCTGCCCGTGCTCGAAGCGCTGGTCGAGGCGCAGCCGCAGGCGCCCGGCGTGCCCGATGCCGACAGCCTGAATGCCCTGCTGGCCGGGTTGCGGCCGTTGCTGCAGCCCGGCAGTCTGGTGCTGGTGCTGAGCGACTTCAGCGCGCTGGACGCGCGCACCGAATCCGCGCTGGCTGCGCTGAGCGCGCACAGCGACTGCCGGCTGCTGGCGCTGACTGATCCACTGGAGCGCAACGGCCTGCCCGCCGGCCTGTATCGCGCCGGCCTGCCCGGCCGGCTCTGGTGGCTCGATGGCGCGCGCAGCCGGGACGCCTGGCAGGAAAAATGGGCGGCGCGGCAGCAGCGGCTGGATGCCCTGGCCCGCCGGCTCGCCTTGCCGCTGACCCACCTGGATACCGCGAATGCCGTGGCCGAGTCGCTGCCGCCGCTACTCAGGGAAACGGCATGGGCGGCATGAATGCCGACTGGCTGTCCCAACTGGCGCCGGCCCATGCGCCGCCCCCGCCGGGCTGGTGGCCACTGGCGCCGGGCTGGTGGGGATTGGCACTGCTGCTCGGGCTGATCGCTGCCGGCCTGGTCTACAGGGTTCGCCGCCCGCCCGTCCGCCTGCGCCGTAGAGCCCTGCGCGAACTCAAACGCCTGGAAGTGAGCACGAATGACGATGCCCGCCTGGCCGGCGAACTGGAACACTTGATGCGCCGTTATGCCGTGGCCGCCTACGGCCGCGAAACCGTGGCACATCTGAGCGGATCGGCCTGGCTGGACTTCGTCGTCGCGCACGGCGGCAAGGATCTGGCGGGCGACGCGGGCCAGGCGCTGCTGCGCGCGGCTTACGGCAGCCCGGCCCCAGCCGATCGCACCCGCTGGCTGAAAGGGGTTCGCGGTTTCCTGGGGACGCGTCGATGATCCACGTCGCCTGGCCCTGGATGCTGTTGTGTCTGCCGTTGCCCTGGCTGCTGGCGCGCTGGCTGCCGCCCGCCCAGCCGCAGGGCGTAGCGCTGTTCCTGCCCTTCGCGGCCACGGTCGCGGACGCAGCGCTGCCGGTTGGGCGCCCGGTGCCGCGGCCGCGCAAATTGCTGTTCGCCCTGGTCTGGCTGCTGCTGGTCCTCGCCGCCATCCGGCCGCAGTGGCTGGGCGATCCCGAAGCGGTCGCCGCCACCGGGCGGCGCCTGCTGCTGGCGGTCGACGTGTCGGGGTCCATGGCCAATCAGGACATGGCGGGCGGCGCAACTCGCCTGCAGGTGGTGCAGAAAGTGGCCGGCGATTTCATCCGCCGCCGTCACGGCGACCAGGTCGGCCTCATCCTGTTCGGTACCCGGCCCTATCTGCAGGCGCCGCTCACCCCCGATCTCAACACGGTGGACCAATTTCTCGACGAGGCCATGATCGGTGTGGCGGGCACGCAGACGGCGATCGGCGACGCCATCGGCCTTGCCATCAAGCGGCTGAAAGCGGACCCGGCCAGGGCGGGCCACAAGGGCGATACCGTACTCATCCTGCTGACCGACGGCAGCAGCAACGCCGGCGCCATGCCGCCGCTCGAAGCGGCCAGAATGGCCGCACAAGCCGGGCTGCGCATCTACACCATCGGCGTCGGTGCCGCCGCGCAGGATGGCTTCTTCGGTATCAGCGGCAATAGTGACCTCGACGAGGACACGCTGAAAAGCATCGCCAAGACAACCGGCGGCGAATATTTCCGCGCCACCGATGCCGCCGCCCTCGAACAGGTCTACGACCGCATCGACCGGCTGGAGCCGAGCGCTGCGCGCCAGCAATGGTATCGCCCGCGCGACGAATGGTTCGCGTGGCCATTGGGGTTGGCGCTGCTGCTGAGCCTGCCGGCCGTGCTGTGGAGCGGACGCGCATGGCGCTGATGCAGCAGTTTCACTTCCTGCGGCCGTTCTGGCTGCTGGCCTTGCCCGTGCTCTGGGGGCTCAGCGTCTGGCTCGCCCGGCGTCGCGGCCGCGATGGCGACTGGGCTCGGCTCATCGACCCCGACCTGCTGCCGGCGCTGCGTCTCGACGGTGGCGGCAAGCCCGGACGCTCGCCGTGGCCGTGGCTGGCGCTGGTCTGGACGCTGGCGGCGCTGGCCCTGGCCGGGCCGAGCTGGCAACGCGCGCCTTCCCCCGCCTATCGCGGCAATGCAGCCTGGGTGCTGGTGCTCGACCTGTCGCCGTCGATGGCCGCGGCCGACCTGCCGCCGAACCGGGTCACCCGCGCCCGCTATGCGCTCGACGACCTGCTGGATGCAGCACACGATGCCCGCGTCGGCCTGGTGGTGTTCAGCGACGAGGCCTATACCGTCACGCCCTTGACCGACGATGTCGCCACCGTACGTGCCCTGCTGCCGCCTCTCGCCCCGGGCATCATGCCGACGCGCGGCGACGACCTGGCGCCGGCGCTCGAACAGGCCGGCAAACTGCTGGCGCATGGCGGGAGCCAGTCGGGCCAGGTCGTGGTGGTGACCGACGGTTTCGCCGACCCGGCCGCTGCCTTCGACGCTGCCGGGAAACTGCGGTCGCGCGGCATCGCCGTCAACGTCGTGGGGATTGGCGCCCGGGGGGGCGGTGTCGTCCGTACGGGCCAGTCGAATGCCAGGCCGCTCGACGTCGATCGGCTGCGGCAATTGGCCGCCTCGGGGGACGGACACTATGTCGACGCGGCCGGCCTGACCGCTTTGGTCGGCGACCTCCAGGCCCGCGCCAGTCGTGCCGGCATGACGCGGGCCGCGCAGGACATCCGCGTGGCGCATTGGCTGGACGGCGGGGTCTGGCTGTTGCCGTTCCTGCTGTTGTTTGCCGGCCTGCTGGCACGACGGGGGTGGCTGTGATGCGCGGCCTGTGGTTGACCGGGCTGCTGCTGTGGGCGGCCGCGGCGCAAGCGAGTCCGACCTGGGACAACCTGTGGCGTACGCCCGACCAGCGCGCCCAGCAACTGCTGCACCAAGGCAAGCCGGCCGAAGCGTCCCGGCTGTTCCGGGACCCGCGCCGCAAGGCCTATGCTGAATTGCAGGCCGGCAACTTTCCACAGGCGGCGCAGGATTTCAGTGCGTTCAATGACACGGACGGCCAGTACAACCGGGGCAATGCGCTGGCGCGTGCCGGTCGCCTGCAGGAGGCGATCCAGGCCTACGATGCGGCGCTGGCGCGCGACCCGAACAATCGCGACGCGCGGCATAACCGTGAACTGGTGGCCAAGGCCCTGCAGAAACAGCCGTCCAAGCCGCCATCCACCTCGAGCCAGGGTCAGCAGGGAAACACGAGCCAGAACAGTCCGAAACAGGGCGACCAGGGCCAGCAGAAACAGAACTCCGGCTCGCAGAACGGCGAGACGTCGAAGCCGTCATCAAACAATACGGCGCAAGCGGGCAAGCCGGGGCAGACCCCGGCCGGCGGCAGCCAGACCCAGCCGGCCGGACAAGGTCAGCCGCAGCAAGGACAGTCCCAGCCTGGCCAGCAGCAAGCCGGCCCAGCCAGCCCGACGCCCGATCGCCGCAACGCGGATGCGAACGGTTCACAACAGGAACAGGCAGCGAACGCCGCTGCCCAGGCCCGCAGCGATGCTGAAGCCGGACTGGCCAAGCCGCAAGCGGCTCAAGCGTCACAGGCCATGACCAACCTGCCCAGCGAACGCCAGCTCGCCGAGGAACAATGGCTGCGCCGCATTCCGGACGATCCGGGCGGCCTGTTGCGACGTAAATTCATGATCGAACACCTCATCCGACAGCAAGGGACGCAACCATGAATACCCCATGCCGCCTCTTCGTTTTTGCCACACTCTGCAGCGTCAGCCTGGCCGCATCCGCGGCGGTGAGCGCCTGGCTCGACCCGACCCAGGTCGGATCGGGCGAAGCGGTGCAGCTCATCCTCAAGCACGACGGCCAGACCGGCAACCAGCCCGACCTCGGCCCGCTCAAGCAGGACTTCGACGTACTCGGCCGCAGTACGGGTTCCAGTATCCAGATCGTCAACGGCAAGATGTCGGCGCAGACCGAAATCAACCTGACGCTGATGCCGAAGCATGGCGGCACGCTGCAGGTGCCGCCGCTGAAGTGGGATGGCGAGACGTCGCCCGCCCTCACCTTGACCGTAGGTGGAAACGCGGCCGCCTCCCAGCCCGGCAACGCCCCGGCGCCCGCCAGCGGCTCGGCGCACGTCTTCCTCACTGCGACGCTCGACCAGAAGCAGCCCTATGTCCAGGCCGCTGACACCCTGACGGTACGCCTCTATACCGACCAGCCGCTCTTTCAGGCCAGCCTCGAACTGCAGCCGAGCAACGACGTGCTGGTGCAGCAGCTGGGGCAGGACAGCCAGACCAGCGCCACGCGCGACGGCCGCAGCTATCGGGTGATCGAGCGCAAATATCTGCTGTTTCCGCAGCGCAGCGGCAAGCTCCACCTTGATGGCCCGGTGCTGAACGCCGAGGTGCAGGACGACCGCGGCGGCAACGATCCATTCGGTACGAACGCCTTCTTCGGCAACGTATTCGGCCGCAACCCGTTCGCGGGCATGATGAATGCCACCCGGCCGTTGCGGGTCCGGGCCGACCCGCTGGTCCTCGACGTGCGCCCGCGTCCCGCGAGCGGCACCGGCCACGACTGGCTGCCCGCGCAAAAAGTGACGCTGGCGGAGACCTGGCAGCCCGACAACGGGCCGCTCCATGTCGGCGACCCCATCACGCGCCACGTGCATCTCAGCGCGCTCGGCCTCACTGCTTCGCAGCTGCCCGACCTGAGCGTGCTGATGCCGCTGCCGGACGGCCTGCGGGCCTATCCCGACCAGGCCAAGCTGGATACCGGCGTGCAGGGCGACGGCGTCGTCGGCACCCGCGACCAGGACATTGCGCTGGTCGCCAGCCGTTCGGGTCGTTATCAGATCCCCGCGTTGCATCTGTACTGGTGGGATACCACCCGCAACCAGCAGCGCGAAGTCGAGCTGCCGGCGCGTACCTTGTTTGTCCTGCCCGGTTCCGGCGGCGTTGCTGCCACGGCCACGTCCGCAGGCCCGACAGCCGGCACGCCGCTGCTGCCGGCCAGTCCGTCCAAGTCGGTCGCCGAACAGCTTCAGGCACCGGCAAACACCCACGGGTACTGGCTCAGCCTGGTTCTGGGCGCGCTCTGGCTGGGGACGTTGGCAGCGTGGGGGATCAGCCGCCGGCGCCGTCCGCTGGCGAGCCCGGATGCGAGCAGCCCGACACCGACGGTTGTCGTCGCAGATCCGCGCAAGGCCTTCCGGCAAGCCTGCCACGACAACGATCCGCACGCGGCGCGACGGGCGCTGCTCGACTGGGCGCGTGCCACTTGGCCGCTCGATCCGCCGCTGGGTCTCCAGGCCTTGTCGGACCGACTTGGCGATGCCGCATCGAAAAACTTGCTGAAGCAACTCGACCGGGTCTGTTATGCCGGCGGGACGTGGACGGGAAAGCCGTTGGCGGAAACGCTCACGCGCCTGGACGGGAACACAAAAGGAAGAATTGCGGCCACGCCGGAATTGGCCGGACTCTACCCCTAGCATTGCTTGCGAATACCGCCTATTGTCCGTTCTTCAGGAATGGTGTGGTTTGAACCTGACCCTTTGTGTGGCTGACAAGGGGGAAGTTGTTTGCAGATAAGCCAAGGAAGCCTGAATGCTTGTAGTATTTAGTTCTCTCAACCAACGAAGGGATATTTATGAACAAATCCGAATTAATCGAAGTCGCCGCAACCGAGGCAGACATCAGCAAGGCCGCCGCTGGCAGAGCGCTCGACGCAATCCTTGATGCGGTCGTCAAGGCCGTGGCGAAAGGGGACACCGTGACTCTCGTCGGCTTCGGCACCTTCAAGTCGTCCAAGCGCGCTGCGCGTACTGGCCGCAACCCGCAAACCGGCGCCGAGATCAAGATCGCCGCGTCGACGGTGCCGCGCTTCACCGCAGGCGCCGGCTTCAAGACCGCCGTCGCAGGCAAGAAAGCCGCGAAAAAGAAGTGATGTAACACAAGCGGGGAGGGTACCGCCCATCGTGGTGCCATCCCCGCTATCAATACGGGCCGGCGTCTCTCGCCTTCCCGCCCGTGTCATGTGCCCGTCCTTGCCATGACGTCAGCAAGAGCAAACCTTTGCCGTACTCAGTGCGCTCCGGGCCACGCAAATCGATTTGCCCCGTACCGATTCTCAGCAAATGTACATCCCGGGTGATGCCCGGTGTGTCCGAGGGAGGGCATGGGATGACTTGGAATGAAAACGGCCCGCGAAAAGCGCGAGTCGTTGGAAGTGGTGGCCAGTCTCGGAATCGAGTCGTCGATGCGCGAGTTTTCCCATTTGCGAAAATGCGCATGCCGGCGCATGATCTTTCGAGTTATTCAGCCAAGACAGTTCGCGAGTAGCGATGGTCGCGCCATAAAAAGGCCGACCGGCTAGTCACGCCTCTCCATGTGTCCATTTGGAGCTGACTGCTACAAAGAGCCGTCCAATGAAAGGTTGCGCAGCAACCCAAGAATGGAAAGCCACAGTCCATGCCATTGAGCACCATCAGCACTGAAGAGTTGCCGGCGATACTGTCACAGCTTGATCAAGCTATCTATAACCATCAACAATGGTACGACGCGATCAGTCGAACCCTGGTCTGCCAGCTCCCGGCTAACGAGCTCGATTTGGGCAATGATGCACACCGCAAGTGTCTCTTGGGCCAGTGGTACTACAACAACTCCCCTACTAAAATCCGCGCTCACCCTGGTTTCATTGCCCTAGGTGAGGCACACGAGCACATGCACAAGCAGGCAGCGCACATCTTGGGTATGGCGCGAGCCGGCATGGCGATCACGACTACCGATTACGACAACTTCGCCAATTCTCTCCAACGTGTACGCCTGCAAATTCTTACGCTCTCACGGGAGCTGGAGGATATACAGCGAAATGCCGATCCACTGACCCGCGCTTCCAACCGGATCCACATGTTGCCTAAGCTGCGCGAGCAGCAGGAGCTGGTTAAGCGCGGTGTCCATCGTTGCTGTATCGCGATGATGGATCTGGATCACTTCAAGCTCGTCAATGATACTCGTGGGCATATAGCGGGAGATCAGGTTCTTGCCGCTACCGCCCATTACATCATTGATCACTTGCGTCCCTATGACCGGATATTCCGCTTCGGCGGGGAGGAGTTTTTGATTTGCATGCTGCACACTGATATGAAAGATGGTCAAGAACTGGCGGAACGTCTTCGGCAAGGGATTGCGGAGATGGCTATTGATGTTGGCAGCGGTGAGCCGGTCCATGTCACGGCGTCTTTCGGATTGACCCTGCTCGAATCAAGTATCTCAGTCGAGCAATCTATCGACCGTGCAGATAAAGCGATGTATGCCGCGAAATCCGAGGGCCGCAACAGAGTGTGTGCCTGGGAACCGTCAATGGAATAAGGCTCGCCGATCGGTGTTCTCCGGGCCCACAACTGTTCACTGAAACATCATCGATCTTGCAGGGGCTTTCGAGATTGATGCCTGGTGGCAAGTGCGCGTATCGGCGCACCATCTTATGCGTTTTCCAACCCCCATTTCCTGCACTGAATAGAGCGGGCGCCCTGCTGCACAAGCCAACTCGCCCAGGTATGGCGCAGGTCGTGCCAGCGGAAATTTTCAATTCCAGCCCGTTTCATTGCCTTGTACCAGGCTCTCGTATTGAATCGCTTGACAAGGCGGTTTCGGTAGGTAAAAACGTAGGCGCTGTGTTGTCCGTGCCTGCGTTTGAGGACATCGAGGGCAGTGTCGTTCAGGCTCACATGTAGTTCTTCCCCCTGGCCGGCAAATAGCCAGGCCGTGCGCCTGGTCATGTCGACCTGTGCCCACTTGAGGCCGCCGACGATGACTGCAACGCGGTACTCAGAGGAGGGGGGGTCGATTGCCGCCAAGTCATCTTCGAGCTTTGAGAGTTCTTCAATCAACTGCTTGGCAGAACTCAGCGATGCCCGCGTTTTCTTGATTTCGGCATCGAGCCGAGCACACTTATCGATCAGCCATTTGAGGGAGGATGGAATCTTCGGAGCCATACCCAATATTCCACTCTCCCGCCCATATAATATTCAAGGGCAACAAGTAGCAAATGGCGAACAGAGACGAAAAGCCCCACTGGATCCAGTGGGGCTTTTTTATGCGCTTGTGAGTTTTCAACAGGATGACGTGAATTCTTCTCCAATCGGCGCGACAGTCGAAAGAATGCCCCACCTGGCGTAATCCCTTTGAGCTGAAACAGCATCTTCCAGCTGTTGGTAATACTCATGCTCCTCAAAACGCTCCTCGATTGCGTTGTAGAGATACACAGCCCAAGACATTATATGCATTCAAATCTCCGCCGATTAGAAGTCTTATTCAACTACTGAGGCAGTTTTAGCACAGTCTGATGAGATATCAAGCTCTGAAATTTCGTAAAAGCAAAAAAGACACGCCTTATGGATAAAGGCTTTCAGGAGATAGGGCATCAAGGGAACTTGGCTGAAGTTTTAATTTATTTATTAGCCGGCGACCTGGTCTTTACACACGATAAATTGCGATTGGCAGTTAAAAACGGTAAGAAAAAATTCATTAACTCCAAAAAACAATAAAAACCTGCACAGATGCCCCCGGGACATGAACGCTCAGGCCAGTGCTGCGCCGGATATCTCACGCTGGACGACCGAGTGCCTCTTGCGGGGCTTCGGGGCGCATCCGGCTTAATTCCGTCATCGAAACCCCGGGCTAGGCCGCCCGACGATGACTGCAATGCAGTAGACAAAGGTTGAGGTCGGCTTTTAGAAAAGCGTGCGTTTTGGGAAGAAAAAGCGAAAACGGCCCGCGAAAAGCGCGAGCCGTTGGAAGTGGTGGCCAGTCTCGGAATCGAACCAAGGACACGCGGATTTTCAATGATCGTCTTTGAAGTCCCCGAGAACGTCATCGATCTTGCAGGCATTGACGAGATTGACGCTTGGCGACAAGTGCGCGTACCGGCGCACCATCTTATGCGTTTTCCAACCCCCCATTTCCTGCACTGAATAGAGCGGGACGCCTTGCTGCACTAGCCAACTCGCCCAGGTGTGACGAAGGTCATGCCAGCGGAAATTTTCAATTCCAGCCCGTTTCATCGCCTTGTACCAAGCTCTCGTGTTAAACCGCTTAATAGGCTTGCTCCGGTAAGTAAAAACGTAGTCCTTGTGTTTTCCCCGTCTGCGCTTGAGGACATCGAGCGCGGTGTCATTCAGGCTCACGTGCAGTTCTTCCCCATTCTTCACCTGGTCGGCAAATAGCCAGGCGGTGCGCCTGGTCATGTCGATCTGTTCCCACTTGAGGCCGGCGACGTTGGCGTGGCGCAAGCCGGTTGCGAGGGCGAAGAGCACGGCGTCCCGCTGGTGCGGGAGTAGTTCGTCCAGCAGCGTGCGCACCTGGTCGGCCGTGAGCCAGCGTATCCGCCGGCTTGGTTCTTTGTAGAGGTGGATCCTGGGCGGTTTGGTGAGCCACTCCCATTCGAAGACGGCGCGCCGCAGAATGGCGCGAATCAGGGCAAGGTAGCGGTTGGCAGTCGCGGGTGAGGCCTGTTCTGCCTTGAGTTTGCCGATGTCGGCAATCACGAAGCGATCGATTTCCACCAGGCGTTTCTGGCCGAGCAGCGGCTGCAGCCATTCAAGCTTTCTGCGATCGTGATCGATGGTGCGTTTGTGGTTCATCTCAGTGAGCCACAGGGATGCTGCGTCATTCCATGTGTGCATGGACGGATGGTAAAGTCACCGCATGGTATATGCGAAATTACTTATTTTTTCGGGGCTGGTTTTGCTGGTGATCGGGCTGCTTCGCGGGCGTGAATCTGACCCGCAAAGTCAGCGGCCGCAGCGGTGGAAGTTGCTGAGGGATAAGCCGGCGGATCTGAAAGACGTGATGTATCACCCGAAGGAGTGGCGTCGGCCACAAAAATAAAAAAACCTCCGGACCGGAGGTGTTTTCATCAAGCAGAACCGGGTCGATTACATTCAAGATGAATAAACCGAACTCCTGTTCAGGATTCTAAATTCATACTTATACGTTTTTTTGTCGAGTTTTAAATCAAGCCTGTAATCGCCATACGAAGGAATCATGAAAGGCGAAAATTTAAGTATGAGATTCATATTTTTCAGTCCAACGCTCTCTCCATCATGCGCCGTAACCCCTCCTTCAATCTTCCGTCCCTCGAAAATAACAGCCCCATCTGGCCCGTAGAGACTCGTCTCAGCATCAAATCGGCCCGCGCAATCGATAAGAGACACAAGGACTGTGATGCTTTGCAATGCAATTGGCTTTTCCGGTTTTGGCTCAAGCGGATTATTAACTAAGACTTGATCGTCAACGAATAGCCCTATGATCAGAGGCTTCGATTGATCATCTGTACGAATTTCGTCAGCAAGAAAAAAACGGACGCGCTTAGGTTGATGTTTCTTCCTACTCATAATTGAGAAATGGCTCGCGGATAATTTAAAGACCGTGCTCCAGTAGGGCAGGCTGTCGTAGCAGGTCAGGAATACTAATGGTTGTTTCGGCCGTAATGCCGGACATGGAGCTACCGCCCACAAATGTCATCTGAGCCTGCGGAGACTGAATAGAAAAAGTAAAAGACGTTGGACCATTTCGAGACAGCGACACAAGTCCATCAGTTACGATTTTTCGTACTTCGGAGCGAACCGTCTCCGAAAGCTTTGAAAGCGCATGCCCTGCGCTCACGTATCCTGAGATCGCAGTGACCAACACTTGGTTAATACTGCTATCTTCCAACTCGGCCAATTCAGCCAATTGCTTATGCAGGCCACGCGGAATCCGAAGTGCGATTTTTCCGCTATACCCATGGAACGAAACCGGCTCACGCACGGGATATCCCGTCGCCATAGCCGATTCAATCCATGCGACCGCCGCTTCGTCCAGATTATGGAGCGCTTCGTCAGGCGTTTCTCCCTCAGCGAAACATCCGGGGAACTCATGAATAGATGCGACAAAACCTCCCTCCTCATCAGGAACAAGGCGACGAGCGTAAGGCTTTTTCAAAATTTCTTTTGCTTTATTATCCATCGCTATTTCCTTTCTTTGTCCGCGTACTGAGACAGGTAAATCTCCCAGTCATCTACATCGCTCAGCAAGGCTTCAATAATGCTAAGAGCCGTGCGGGGCTTTAAATCCCCTGGATGCTGTGGGATTGAAAGTGGGGGGCTCAGAGCTGGATCACGTTTCCGGGTGTAGTTAACTTCCTTCCCTCGTTTCTCTTTCTGCCTACCAAGTTGAAGCGCAAGCGACACTAAATCCTTGTAGTTCCGGTTTTGGGGGGATCTTGACATCTCCTCCAACTGGCGTTTCAGTTTCTTCAGTTTTCCTGGGGTCATGATACTACATGCGATATCGGATACGCTTTTGCCAACTGTAGTTCCCCCTATCAAAAAAATGGAGAGCGAAATTGCCATAAGAAAAACTAATGCAAATCCGGTGCCCCCCAGGAATGATGACATAGCCTTAGCTTCCATGTCTTCCTCTGGGAGGGGGACAGCGGCCGGCCGTGATTGTCGCAGGCCGGGACGACCGGCCTAAACGCTCCTACATCACGCCGGGCACCGTCATCGAAACCCCGGGCTAGGCCGCCGCGCGGCCGCAGATCCACAGAAAAGCCTGAGCAGATCCGCTCGGGCTTTTTTTTCGCCAAGAGAAAGTGCACTTTCGCCCCCCGTGAAACCGCTTACCGATTTGCCGACACTGAGCCCATCCTAGTAACCCCGAGGGGCTGACGATGAAGTTCAAAAATTGTTGTGCGTATCTGTTACTTGCCATGGGTTTGCTCACTCCAGGAAATAGCCCGAGTGCTCAGGCCGGTGCTGCGCCGGATACCCTCACGCCGGACGGCGGCGTGACCCCTGCGGGGCTTCGGGGCACATCCGGCTTGGTTCCGTCATCGAAACCCCGGGCTAGGCCGCCCGGCGATGACTGCGTCGAGGTTTGCAGGGGCTGGGTTGGGCTTACAGGTGGAGGGTTGCGGTAGGGGTCGAAGTAGAGGCCCGCGGCACGCTGCCGGCATTGTTCGTCCGGTACCCATAGCGGGGTCTGCTGTTGGGTGAAGCAGGTGCACTTTTTGGTGTTGGCGATGCAGCCTTGAATCTCGGGAGCGACGACAGGCGGGGCCACGGGCGCGTATAGCGGGGCGCTGAGGGGGTTTTGCGGATCGACCGGGGTTACGGCCTCGATCAAGGGCATTTTCCTGGCCACGGCCAATTCCGAGAGCTTCGCCGGCGAGGGCGCCCGAGCCACCGCGCCGGAGCGCGGCGGCAGGTCGCCCTCTTGCACGGCGGTATGGGTTTTGTCGGGGTTGGTGTACTTGTCGAAGATGCCGAAGACCTTGGTGCTTTGGTAGACGAGCAGGGCGATGGCGAGGCCGGCGTAGATGAAGAGCTGGTTGATGCGGAATTTGTTCTTGGTGTGGGCCTCGGCGGATTTGTATTTGGTGAAGGCTTCCTTGGGTGGGGAGAACTTGCGCTTGGCGGCGTCGGCTCTGTCCAGGCGCGATTCGCCGTCGGCGATGTGCGGCCACTCGTAGAGGAAGCGGCCGAGCAGGCCGTCGCGGATGTGGATGTGTCTTCCCACCAGCTCGCGGACGTTGGTGTCGATCAGCTTGGGCTTT
This sequence comes from Thiobacillus denitrificans, assembly GCA_002343685.1. Classification (GTDB taxonomy): domain Bacteria; phylum Pseudomonadota; class Gammaproteobacteria; order Burkholderiales; family Thiobacillaceae; genus Thiobacillus; species Thiobacillus denitrificans_A. The sequence goes on from DDRS01000008.1 coordinate 21,017, forward strand.
TGCGTCAGCAGGATGATGTCGAGGCCGGTATGGCGATGCGTTTCAAGTGCGGCGACGTAGGGCGGGACTTTGGAGGCGGAGGCGCGCGGCCGGTAGACGCGCTGGCATTCGTCGACGATCAGGATCGAGTTCTTGGGGAAGGTGAAGTAGGCCAGTTCCAAGGTCGGGTCTTCGGGCGAGGGGCGCATTTCGGTCCACTCGGTGACCGGCGGGGCGACGATGTGCTCGATCTGGAGCGAGGGGACGCCCATGACGAACAAAGGCCGTTCGGCCTTTTTCTCGTACTCCATGAGCATGGACACCAGGAGAGCGGTCTTGCCCCTGCCGGGAATGCCGGTGATGAGTGTGATCATGATTTCAACCAGGTGGTGAGCTGGGTCATGGCGAGTTTGGTGGCGATGGCGGCGAGGATGATGCCGACGAGTTCCTGGAAGCCGAACAGGGCGGCCAGTTGCGCGGCGGCAGCGGAGAGGCCGCCTATGGAGGTGATGACGTAACCGGTGATCTGATCGAGGATCAGCTGCAGGCCGGTGTAGGTGACAACGGAGAGGCCGAGGGCAATGAAGACGCGACGGGCGAGTGGCAGGGCGACAGCAAGCAGGAAGGCGGCAAAGTTCATGACTGGGCAGACCTCGGGACACCGAAGATGATGAAGAGGGCGGTGAGGTAGCCAATGGCGATGACGATGGGTCTCAGGCCACTGGCATAGGTGCAGGCAGACGAGTAGTCGATGGTGAGGGTTTGGCCGAAGCCGTTGACGGTGATGGGGGCCGGGCAGGTGGCATTGGCCGAGATCGGCACCGGGGTGAAGGTGATCGGTTGTTCGGTGTGGGGCATGTCTTCACCGAGGGGCGGAGTGCCGAGATCGGTACAGCCGACCGAGGTGGGATATTTGTCGCAGTCGGTGGGCTGCGGTTCGGGGGTGTCCTGCGGTTGCGGGTCGTTGACCGGGTTGCCTTGCGGATCGGTCAGGGGCATTTCGTAGACATCGACGGTGACCTGGCCGTTTGAAGCCGGGCTGATCTGGGCCATCGGCTGGGCGGTCGAGCCGTCGGGCTTGGTGTAGGGATCGCCGACCGGCACGGTAGACGGTTCGTAGACCGGGGCATCGACGGGGACGCCGACTTGGGGGGCGAGTTCGGCCAGTGCTTGGGGAGGCGGGGCGGGGAGCGCGTTGAAATCGTCCTGGGTAGCTGGACGATTCGCCACAACAGGATCACAGGAAGTCGTGCCGGGTGCCATCGAATAACCACTAGGACAAGACCCATACGGCGTCTCACCAGCAGGAACAGCGCCGGTTATTGGCGTGCCGTAATAGTCTTGCTTGTAGCCGGCATAAACACCTAATTTCTCATTCGAACGGAAGGCATAGCAATAACGATCAGAGACACCAAGTGGCGCATAATTCACCGCGCAGGCCTGCATTGACGGATCACATGTACAGTTACCCGATGCGCAACGGCAGCCGACTATTGTTGCATCGACAGGGAAACCAGCTTGTACAGAAGGGCCAGTACCACCATTGGGATCGGTGTACATCCAGCCCCCAACTTCATCGGAGTGAAGGCCGGCATCCCCTGCCCATGCAAGGAGACTGAGACCAAGCAACCATGGATTGGCGAAGAGGGAAGTTTTAGCGGCCTGTGCAGCGGTCGAGGCGGGCGGGATATAGCCAGGGATGTTGATCCATTTGCCGTTGACGAGCACTTTGCCGGTGGCGGCAAAGTTGTTGCCTGCGAGTGAGGGGATGGCGAGCGGTTTGAAGGTGCCACCGCCGAGGCCTTCGACTGAGGGGGTCAGGGTGATGGCGGCATTGGCTGAGTACGGCAGGAGCATCAAGCCGGCGAGCGCGACTCCGACGAGGAAGAAGGCGAGGCGTTTCATCGGGTGGCGATGGCAACGGGCAGGACGATGAGCAGGAAGCCTGCCCAGGCATAGAGGTCGAGCGGGATCATCGGTATGGCCTCCGAATGACGTAAACAATAACCATGGCGGCAGCGACAGCCCAGCCGAGTTGCATGCCATCGAAGAAGGTTTGGGTGGTGTCGCAGTCGGTGAACTGCGGGACGGGCGCGGCGACGCTGCTGATGAGGGTGCCGTTCTCGTAGGTGTCTTGTGTCCACCCGGATGCGGTCTTGGTGAAAAGGCTGATGTAGGCGGGATTGCCCGCAGTCTGATCCGGGTGGGTGTTGCTGTAGTAGGCGTCGATGGACGCGGCCACATCGACACACTGACCCGCGACGATGTGACCGGCAGCCATGCTTAGCCGGCCTTGCGTTTGATGTACAGGACGATGCCGACGGCAACTGCGAAGATCAGCAGGCCGCCCGCGATTTCCTTGCCGTCGGCGGTGCCGTCGGTGATCGCCGTGGTGATGGCGGGGTCAACGGCAGCCATAACGTTGGCGGAGAACGCGGTTACAGCCGCGCCGAGAGTTGCAACAAGTTTCTTCATGGTATTGCTCCTAAAAAAGTGCTGGCTAAGCGAAGGTTGAGACCTTCCGGGAGCCATCCGGGAGGCTTTTTTTCCCCGAGGGGAAAAGCGAAATCTGGCGCGATTCGAAGATGCGTTTGGCGATCTTGGCGGCACGCATGATGCGGGCTTGTTCGAGCTGGGCAGGGGTGGGTTTCGGCTTCATGGCCTTGGCCCATTTCTTCACGGCAAGGGGGTGGCCGTACATCAGGCGGCCACCCAGAGAAGGTGTGAGAACAAGGCCAAGTAGAAAATGAGAACCGTGAGGAAAGCGGCGTAGAGGTAACGCGATTCCATCATGCGGCCCTGGCTTCGAGGTCGTACCAATCCGGCACTGAGAGCGGTTCGAGTTCGATGAAGCGAACCTTGACCGGGAAGCGCTCGATGTTGCGCGGTGCCAGGATGTCGATGCCACATTCGCGCAGCACCTTGGCATGGCGGTACAAGGTGCGCTCGGAAGCCATCTGCTTCATGTCCTGGCCAGCTAACCATGCCGCCGCATAGACGCGGCTTTTCTTCGGCACGGCGTCAAGGATGTCCTCATCGCAGGAGCGATCCGCGCGTTTGAATGGCTCGATCTGCTGTTCGTACAGCTCTTCGAGTTTCGCGTCGGTGATGTTGGCCAGGTCATTCAAGCCAAGCTCTGAAAGCAAGCGTTTTTTGAGTTCGATTTCCACGCGTACCACTCCTTGATCCTTGAGCCACGACACCAGCTCGTCGTTTGAATCAGCACCGTGCTTAATCATTTCCAGGTGCTTGATGTAGGCTTTCAGCATGTGGCGCGTGTTGGCCCACCACACCGATTCGTCGCCTGACTGTCCGCGTTTCATGCGTGCGATGCTTCGAGCACCAAGCCATCGGATGAAAGCGCGGGCTGAACTTTCCGAGCCTGTTTTGTAATTCCGGGTGATGTCCAAACGCGATATGACGCAACCCCGCCGGGAGTGTGGAAGCGCGAAGGGGCCAGGCGTTGACCGGTCAGAAGTTGCAGCTGTGAATGGTGGGAGGCCAAGCTCCACCAGTATTCGGTTACAAGCCTCGATCGTCCCTTGTAGTCCGAAGTTAAAAACGTTGTCTTTGCGAGAAAACCGCCCCGCGTTGCCACTGAGGGAAACACGGAAACCATCACATCCAACACGAACGCTTGTGTCATGGCTTCCGTTAAAGCGCGTGGACTGGTTGCGTTCAAAAATTGGCGCACCGTCGGCGGAATAGTGGACGGTGACACCCCCTGTGAGGATGGGTAAGCCCCCGTCCGGATGATGTTGAGAAGCGGTGATCCAATCAATGAAGAGCGAGCCATTCGACACCCCTGTTCTCCCTTGTCACTGACAAATTGGCAGTGAACGGACTAGTGTTACTAGCCGTTCCACCCCTCAAGCCGACTTGGCAACCGACAGGGCCGGGACGACACCCATCACGTAACTTTCGAATTTGCCCATGCGCGCACGCTGGCCGATTTCGAGATCGACGATGGCGGGAAACTGGATCTTGTTGAATTGCTCGATGCAGGCAGAGTCGAGGGGCATTTCGGTGACTTCGTAGCCGTAGCCAGCTGCGGTCACTTTCTCGTTCTGGAAGGATTCGATCTTGGTTTGAATGAGGGCTGCGGACATGTCCCAGGGGTTGCCATCCTTGATGCCCTTGAGAACCTTTACGCCGAGAACTTGCATTTTCATGGTGAGCTTCCTTGTCGGTTAAGCTATCAGGCGATAGCGAGACGAAGCCTATGGCTATCGGCTGACAGTTGTCAAGTGGTAGCGATCACCTGATCATGCTTAAAACCCGAAGGAGAACGGCCATGAACACCTTGGAATACCTCGATGCCCTCAAACAGAAGCAAGGTCTGACCTCGGACTACCAACTGGCTAAATTGCTAAATTTGGAAACGTCGAACATGACGATGTACAGGAAACATCGTCGCGTGATGGATGACTACATCGCCGCACGGGTAGCGGATTTGCTGCAGATCGACAAACTGGAATTGATCGCTCAGGCGAACGCCGAGCGAGAGAAAGATGTAGAAAAACGGACGTATTGGGAAGCTGAAGCGAAAACGGCCCGCGAAAAGCGCGAGCCGTTGGAAGTGGTGGCCAGTCTCGGAATCGAACCAAGGACACGCGGATTTTCAATCCGCTGCTCTACCAACTGAGCTAACTGGCCAGTCCGCGGTCATGCGACCACGTTGAGATCAAATGCATGGCTGCACAGCCTGAGCATTTGTTTTGCGATGCCCATGCAAACGCTGAAATAGGCTCCAGCCGCTTACACGCGGGGCGCAGTATAAGCGACCCACCCGCTTTTGTGAAGCCGAGGCCGTTGCCGCCTAATCCATGTCGTCCCCGGCCTGGCGTCGGTGCCTGACCTTCTTCTCCAGCTTACGCGCGACATAGGCGGCGAATTCGTCGACGTTGTCGTAGGCCTGCGCGCAGGCAAAATCGGCCAGCGCATCGATCAGTTCGCGGGTGCGGGTGATCTCCGCGAAGCTGCGTCCGCAGGTCAGGCAGGTTTCGCCGTCGTCGCGGCAAGCGGTCTTGCCCTTGCAGGGGACGAAGGGGCGCATCAGATCTGCCTCACCTTGATCTTCAGGATCTGGATGCGATAGGCGATCTGCCGCGGCGTCATGTCGAGGAGGCGCGCGGCCTTGGCCTGCACCCAGCCGGCCTGCTCCAGCGCGGCGATCACGCGTTCGCGCTCGTCGAGGTTGGGATCGTCGAGGTCGACCGCCTGGATCGCGCCGCGTCCCATCGAGACCTTTTCGTCGATGCCGGTGAGCAGGATGGCGTCGCGGTCGATGACGTCGCCCTCGGTCAGCACGGCCGCGCGCTCCAGGCAGTTTTCCAGTTCGCGCACGTTGCCGGGCCAGTCGTGGTGCATCAGCACGCGCAGCGCAGCTTCGGTGAGACCGAGTTCGCGCCCCTGCTGGCGGCCGATCTTGTCGACCAGGAAGCGGGCGATGTCGGGGATGTCCTCCATGCGTTCGCGCAGCGCAGGCAGGTAGATCGGCATCACGTTCAGGCGATAGTAGAGGTCCTCGCGAAAGCGCCCGGCCTCGACCTCGGCTTCGAGGTCGCGGTGGGTGGCGGCGATGACGCGGACGTCGACCTTGATGGTGCGGGTGCCGCCGACTCGTTCGAGCTCGCCTTCCTGCAGCACGCGCAGCAGCTTGGACTGGAAGGCGGCGGAGACTTCGCCCACCTCGTCGAGGAACAGGGTGCCGCCGTCGGCCTGTTCGAAGCGGCCCTTGCGCTGCGCGACGGCACCAGTGAAGGCGCCCTTCTCGTGGCCGAACAGTTCGGACTCCAGCAGGTTCTCCGGGAGCGCGGCGCAGTTGAGCTTGACGATGGGGCTGCGCGCGCGCGGCGAGTTGTAGTGGATGGCGTTGGCGATCAGCTCCTTGCCGGTGCCGGTCTCGCCGCGGATCAGCACGGTGGTGTTCCATTTCGCCACCAGCCGCGCCTGCTCGAACACACGGCGCATCACCTGGGTGTGACCGATGATGTTGTCGAAGCCATACTGCCCGCGCACGGCGCGGCGCAGGCTGTCGCGCTCCTCGGTCAGCGAGTGGCGTTCAGATTCGATGTCGCGGCTGAGCCGCACGCTCTGGCCGATGAGATTGGCCACCATTTCCAGGAAGTGGGTGTATTCCTCCAGCAGGATCTCCGCGCCGGGCGCCGGTTGCGCCGCCAGCACGCCGGTCACCTTGCGGCCGATGCGGATCGGCACGCCGACGAACGCGCCCTTCGGATCGTAGATGCCGAGGCGACCGAGGAAGCGCGGTTCGTCGGCGATGCGTTCGACGACGATGGGCTCGCCGCCTTCCAGGATCATGCCCACCACGCCCTCGCCGGATCGGTAGCGGATTTCGCCGATGTAGGTTTCGTCGAGGCCGTGCGCCACGGTCACCAGCAGCGCGCCGCTGTCGGGCTCGATCAGGCTGACCATGCCGCGCTCCAGGCCGACGCCCTCGTGCAGCGCGCGCAACACCGCGCTCAGTGTTTCCTTGAGGTCGAGCGAACGCGACAGCACCTGGCTGACGTGGTACAGCGTCTCGAGTTCGGTCTCCAGCAGCTCGTGCTGGAGTTTGGCCCAGTCGTCGCGTTGCGGCGCCATCATGACGGTTCTCCCCGCGGGCAAGGCAGTTGCACGCGCATGCGGCAACCCGGCTGATACGACGCGTCGATGTCGAGCGTGCCGCCATGGCGCGCGACGATTTCCTGTGCGATGGCCAGGCCCATGCCGAGGTGGTGCTGGTCCGCCCCCTTGGTGGTGAAGAAGGGCTCGAACACCTTGTAGCGCCATTCCTCGGGCACGCCGGGTCCGCTGTCCTCGATGACGGCTTCGACATGGTCGCCGCAGTCCAGCGTGCTCACGCGCATGTCGCGCTGGCCGCTGCGCGATTCGTAGAGCGCTTCCACCGCGTTGTCGAGGAGTTGCTTGAACAGGGTGGACAACTGCGTGGCGCGGCCCTGGATCGCCGGCAGCCGGGCGGCGGGCTGCCAGTCCACCACCACGCCGGCCGCCAGCAGGGCCGGGGTGGAGAGCTTGAGCAGATCGTGCAGGACGGTGTTGAGATCGACCGGCTGCACGTGCTCGCCGGCGTCGTAGGGAATGCTGGCGCGCAGGGTTTCCAGCGTTTCGCGGCCATTGCGCACGGCGTCGTCCAGCACCGTGGCGAGGGGGTCGTCGCTGGGCGGTTCCTTGCGGCGCTCCAGCATCTTGACCGCCGCCTCCAGCATGTTGAGCGGTCCTTCCAGCTGATACACGGCGCCGGCCAGGGCCTCGCGCAGGCCCTGGATGCGCTCCTGCTCGGCGAGCAGGGCGTGCAGCGCGTTGATGCGGATGGCCTCCTGCTGCCGCTTGAGCTCGCTGATGTCCTGGATGGTCAGCAACAGGTAATGCCGCCGGGCTGGTTCGTAGAAGGCGTCGGCGCTGACGTCCTGTTCCTCGAACCACGAGATGGAACAGGAGAACCAGCGCGGCGGCCGATGGGGCTGCTCGATCAGCACCTCGCGGTTGGACAGGCCGCGCCGGCTGGCGCGCGCATTGTCGAAGCCGGGTCCGATCTGCGTGCGCAGGGCGGCCATCAGGGTGGCGGCGGGTTCCTTGCCGAGGTCGCCGATCAGCTTCTTGTATTCCTGGTTGTCCAGCAGAACATGCTCGTTCTCGTCCAGCAGGACGATGGCGACCTGGGCGGCGTCCACCACCGATTCGATCAGCGCCTTGTGGTTCTGCACCTGGCGTTCGAGGCGATGCATCTCGGTGACGTCGCGGTGCATGCCGAGGTAGTGCGTGGTCTGCCCGTCCGCATCCAAAACGGGCGTGATGGTCAGGTCGGCCAGATAGCGGCTGCCGTCCTTGCGCCGGTTGACCAGCAGGCCGTTCCACGGACGCTGGCGTTTCAGCTGGGCCCACAGGGTTTCATAGACGATCTTGGGCGTGACCCGGTACGACAGGATCGACTCGTTGTGCCCGATCACTTCAGCCCGCGAATAGCCGGTCACGCGCTCGAAGGTCGGGTTGGCATAGAGGATGTTGGCGTGGGCGTCGGTAATCGAGATCGCCAAGGCCGCCTGCTCCACCACCAGGCGAAAGACCTGGGGCGGGACGACAGCGGCCGGGTCGGCGATGCCGGGTGCGGGCAGATTGGCGTCGTCAGGGACGGTAGGCTTGTTCATTGAGATTTGAATATCCTTTTGTAACAGTTGGGGTCATGCAAATGGCGTGCCTGCTACAAATCTCGTGGGCGGCCGACCCGCAGCCCGCGTGTTTTGTCGTCTTTGCGACAGAGCCCTTGCGCAGGGCTTGTCCGCGACAAGAATTTGCTGCACCCAATTGGTGCCGGCTTGCGCCAGTGCCTTGATTTTTCATGCACCGCCCATGCACTTCGATTTGGCACGGCGCTTGCGAAGTGACAGACAGGAGAGCGAAGCAAATGAGCGAATACCTGCTGTTGCTGCTGGGTGCGGCGCTGGTCAACAACGTCGTACTGGTGAAATTCCTGGGCCTGTGCCCGTTCATGGGCGTGTCGAAGAAGATGGATGGCGCGCTCGGGATGGGTATGGCCACGACCTTCGTGCTGACCCTGACGACCGCCGCCACCTGGCTGCTGGAACACTGGCTGCTGGCGCCGCTGGGCATCCAGTACCTGCGCATCCTCGCCTTCATCCTGGTGATCGCGGCGGTGGTGCAGTTCACCGAGATGGTCATCCGCAAATCCAGCCCCGCCCTGTACCAGGTGCTGGGCATCTACCTGCCGCTGATCACCACCAACTGCGCCGTGCTCGGCCTCGCGATCCTCAACGTGCAGGAAAAGCACGCTTTCGTGGAAAGCCTGCTGTACGGCTTCGGTTCCGCGCTCGGCTTCACCCTGGTGCTGCTGCTGTTCACCGGCCTGCGCGAGCGCCTCGCACTGGCGCAGATGTCGGACATGCTGGCCGGCGCGCCCATCGGTTTCATCACGGCGGGTCTGCTGTCGCTGGCCTTCATGGGGTTTGCCGGACTGGCCTGAGGAGTGGCGTCATGATCGTTCCCATTCTGAGTCTCACCGTTCTCGGCGTCGTGCTCGGCCTGATCCTCGGCCTCGCCGCACGCTATTTCAAGGTGGAAGGCAATCCGCTGGTGGACGAACTCGAGGCGCTGCTGCCCGGTTCGCAATGCGGGCAGTGCGGCTACCCGGGCTGCACCGGCGCGGCGCAGGCGCTGGCCGACGGCACCGCCCCGCTGACGCTGTGTCCGCCCGGCGGGCGCGCCGTGGTGGCGGCGCTGGCCGCCAAGCTGGGGGTGGAGGTGGATCTGTCCGGCGTGCAGGACGCCGTACCCAGCATCGCCGACGTGCGCGAGGAGCTGTGCATCGGCTGCACCCGCTGCTACAAGGTCTGCCCCACCGACGCCATCCTCGGCGCGGCCAAGCACATCCATGCCGTGTTCAAGGAAGCCTGTACCGCCTGCGGCAGCTGCGTGGACGTGTGCCCGACCGAAGCCATCCTGCTGCGCCAGGTCCCGCCGACGCTGCAGTCCTGGAGCTGGGTCAAGCCCGGCTCGCAGCCGCTGGCGGCCAACGAAGGAGCGCTCGCGGCATGAAGCTTTTCAAATTGCGGGGCGGCATTCATCCCGAGGGGCGCAAGGCGTCCTCGGCCGACCGCGCCATTCGTGCCCTGCCGTTGCCGCCGCGCCTGTATGTACCGCTGCAACAGCACGTGGGCGCGCCGGCCAAGCCGGTGGTCCAGGTCGGCGACACCGTGCTGGCCGGCCAGCTCATCGGCGCCGGCCAGGGCAATATTTCCGCGCCGGTGCATGCGCCCACCTCCGGGCGGGTGGTGGCCATCGGCGACCACCCGGCGCCGCATCCGTCCGGCCTGTCCGCCGCCACGGTGACGATCGCACCCGACGGCGAGGCGCGCTGGTTCGAGCATGACGTGCCGGCCGACCCCTTCGCGCTGACGCCGGACGACATCGCCGCGCGCGTGGGCGCGGCCGGCATCGTGGGACTGGGCGGCGCCACCTTCCCGTCGGCGGTGAAACTCAAGTTGTCGCGCAAGAGCGGGGTGGACACCCTGATCATCAACGGCGGCGAGTGCGAGCCCTATCTCACCTGCGACGACCGCATCATGCGCGAGCGCGCGGCGGAAATCGTCGCCGGCATCCGCCTGATCCAGATCGCCGTGGGCGCCAGGCACGCCCTGGTCGGCATCGAGGACAACAAGCCCGAGGCGCTGGCCGCCATGCGGGCGGCCGCGGCCGGTACCGGGGTGGAGATCCGGATGGTGCCCGCGATGTATCCCATGGGCTGGGACAAGCAGATGATCCAGGCGCTGCTCGGCCGCGAGGTGCCGGCCGAGGGCCGCAGCGCCGACATCGGCGTGCTGGTGCACAACGTCGCCACCGCCTGGGCGGTGCAGCAGACGATCTGCCTGGGCCACCCGCTGGTGTCGCGCATCGTCACCGTCAGCGGCGGCGCCGTCGCGCAGCCCTGCAATCTGGAAGTGCCGATCGGCACGCCGGTGCAGGCACTGTTCGATGCGTGCGGCGGCTTCGCCTCGACGCCCGCACGCCTGGTGCTGGGCGGCCCGATGATGGGCCACCAGCTGACCCATACCAGCGTGCCTGTGGTGAAAGGCAGCAGCGGCGTGCTGGCGCTGACGCAGGCCGAGATCGGGCTCACCCGGCCCGCGCCCTGCATCCGCTGCGCCACCTGCGTGCGCGCCTGCCCGGTGGGGCTGCTGCCGCTGGAAATGGCCGCCCGCATCCGCACCGATGACCTGTCCGGCGCGGTGGCGCTGGGCCTCAAGGACTGCATCGGTTGCGGCTCCTGCTCCTATGTGTGCCCGTCCAGCATTCCGCTGGTGCACTATTTCAACTACGCCAAGGGCGAGCTGATGGCGCAGGCGCGCAGCAAGCTCAAGCAGGAGGCCACCAAGAAACTGGCCGAGGAGCGCAACGCCCGCATGGAACGCATCGCACGCGAACACGAGGAAGCCGCCGCGGCGCGCAAGGCGGCCAAGGCCGCACGTGAAGCGGCCGCCAAAGCCGCGGCCGCGACGGAGGCTACGGCATGACCCCGCTCGCCCATTCCCCGCACGCCCACGCTGTCACCAGCGTATCGCGCATCATGGCCACGGTGATGGCCGCGCTCGTGCCCGCCACCCTGTTCGGCTTCTGGCTGTATGGCTGGCCGGCGGTGTATCTGTGGACGGTGTCGCTGCTCGCCGCCGTGGCGGGCGAGGCGGCCGTGCTCGCGTTCCAGCAGCGCGCAGTGAAGCCTGCGCTGCTGGACGGTTCCGGGCTGCTGACCGCCTGGCTGCTGGCGCTGTCGCTGCCGCCGTGGGCGCCGTGGTGGATTGCCGTGGTGGGGTCGCTGTTCGCGGTGGTGATCGGCAAGCAGGTATTCGGCGGCCTGGGGCAGAACGTGTTCAACCCGGCGATGGCGGCGCGGGTCATGCTGCTGATTTCCTTCCCGCTCGAAATGACGACCTGGATGCCGCCGATGGGCCATCTGCCCGGCGTGCTCGACAGTCTCGCCGTGACCTTTGGCGGCCAGCATCTGGATGCCGTCAGCAGCGCCTCGCTGCTGGGCCACGTCAAGACCGAATTCAGCCGTGGCCTCGATCTGCAGCAGGCGCTGGCCGGGCACTACGCGCCGCTCTCGGCGCTGTGGGGCTGGCGCAGCGGCAGCCTCGGCGAATCCGCCGCGCCGCTGATCCTCGCCGGCGGCGTGTTCCTGATCGCGCGCCGCATCATCACCTGGCATGCGCCGGTCGCCATGCTCGCCGGGGTGGCGCTGCCCGCATTGCTGATGAGCCTGATCGCCCCCGGGCATTACGCCGGTCCGGTCTACCATCTGCTGTCCGGCGGCGTGATGCTGGGCGCCTTCTTCATCGCCACCGATCCGGTCACCTCGCCGAACACCGCAGCCGGGCAGCTGGTGTTCGGGCTGGGCTGCGGCATCCTGACCTACGTCATCCGCACCTGGGGCGCGTATCCGGAAGGCGTCGCCTTCGCGGTGATGCTGATGAACGCCGCCACCCCTCTCATCGACCGTTATATCAAGCCGCGCATCTACGGCCGCACGCGCACGGGCGAGACCCTGGTGGTCGAGGCCGCGAAGAAGGACGCCGCATGAATCTGGCTGCGCTGCGCGCCAAGCTCTCCTACCAGACCCTGCTGCTCGGCAGCGTGGTGCTGCTGACCAGCGGCGCGCTGGCGCTGGCCTCGCGCACCACCGGCGACGACATCCAGGCAGCCGCGGCGCGCGACCTCAAGCAGTCGCTGTCCCAGGTGCTGCCTGGGCAGTACGACAACGACCTGCTGCACGACACGATCCAGATCGCCTCGCCCGACGGCGACGTGACGGTCTACCGCGCGCGCCGTGCCGGCCGCGTCGAGGCCGTGGTGTTCCAGACCGTGGGCCACGGCTACGGCGGCGCCATCGTCTGCGTCATGGGCGTGACGCGCGACGGCACGCTGCTTGGCGTCCGCATCCTCAGCCACAAGGAAACGCCCGGCCTCGGCGACAAGATCGAGCCCGCCAAGAGCCGCTGGATCTACGCCTTCGACGGCAAGTCGCTGGGTGACCCGTCGCCCGACAAGTGGGCAGTGAAGAAGGATGGCGGTGTGTTCGACCAGTTTTCCGGCGCCACCATCACCCCGCGCGGCGTGGTGCGCGCGGTCAAGCGCGGGCTCGAATTCTTCGCCCGCGACAAGGCCCGCATGCTCGGTGAAATGAAGGAGGACCAGACATGAGTTACGCACGCATTGCCAAGGACGGCCTGTGGGACAACAACGTGGTGTTCTCGCAGATGCTGGCGCTGTGCCCCACGCTGGCGGTGACCGGCAGCGCCACCAACGGACTCGGCATGGGGCTGGCCACCACGGCGGTGCTGGTGGCCTCCAACATGCTGATCTCCGCGGTACGTCACCTGGTCAGCGACGAGGTGCGCATCCCGGTCTACATCGTGCTCATCGCCACCCTGGTCACGCTGGTGGACATGAGCCTGAACGCCTGGGCGCATGAGCTGTACAAGGTGCTGGGATTGTTCATCGCCCTGATCGTGGTGAACTGCGCCATTCTCGGGCGCGCCGAATCGTTCGCCTCCAAGTCGACGGTCGCGGAATCCGCGGTGGACGGCGTGATGATGGGGCTGGGTTTCACCGCCGCACTGGTGGCCATCGGCGGCGTGCGCGAGATCATCGGTTCCGGCACGCTGTTCGCCAACGCGCATCTGCTGCTGGGCGCGCACTTCGCCTTCCTGGAGCTGACCCTGATCCCCGGCTACCGCGGCTACCTGCTGATGATCCTGCCGCCCGGCGGTTTCCTCGTGGTGGGCTTCCTGCTGGCCGCCAAGCGCATGCTCGACCGGCGCCGGGCGGCGCGTGCCGAGCTCGATATGGCCGTTCCGCAACCGGCGGCAGGCTGAGAGGCCATACCATGCAGATCGCCGTCGCCTATTCCGAACCCGCCCAACAGGTCTGGCTGCGCATCGAAGTACCGGACGAATGCACGGTGCAGGACGCCATCGAGCGCTCCGGCATCCTGCGCCAGTTTCCCGAGATCGACCTGGCGACGAACAAGGTCGGCGTGTTCGGCAAGCTCGCCAAGCTCGACGCCGGTCTCAAGCCCGGCGACCGCGTGGAAATCTATCGTGCCATCATCGCCGATCCGGCCACCGTGCCGCGTCGTCGGATGGAGGACGACGACGATGACGACTAGCGGCTGAGCGTTCCGCCGTTGCGCGGCCTTCCTTTGCCGCGCGCCGTTTTCCCGTCCGTCAGCCAGGCGGGCAGGCGTTTGCGCGACGTGGCGAGTTGCGCCAGCGTGTAGCCGCCGAACTGCCCCATCAATTCCTTCTTGATCGGCTTCCAGTGGCTATGCATCACGCAGGCCGTCTTGTCGTCGCAGTCCTTGAATCCCAGCAGGCATTCGCGGCTGATGCGCTCGCCGCCGGTGAGCATGAAGACTTCCAGCAAGGTGCGGTTCTCGGTGCCCGGAACGAGAACAAAGCCGCCCCCGCGCCCGCGTGTCGACGACATCCATCCGGCACGACAGGGCTGCTGCAGCAGCTTGGCCAGATAATGCGGCGGCAGCTGCAGTTCTTCGGCGAGTTCGCGCGCGAGCACCGGCCGCCCGGGCGGGTGGGCGACCAGGTGCATCAGGACTTGCAGGGTGTACTGGGTGCTGCGGTTGATGATCATGCTGGATCCTCACGTGAGGTCGGCCGGCGCGGGTGGCTTGCCCGCGCGTCACTACATAGATAAGCAGATACGATACTCTGAATTATGTGCGGTATGTGACTCAACTCATCCTTCCTTTGTTCGTGGCGGCCGGCGTGTGAAGTCGGCTAGGCGCGGTTCAGCAGCTGCTTCACCCAGGCGCCCTGGCACACGCGCTTGCGGCGCTGCTCCAGCAGCGTGCGGATCGGGCTGCGTGCTTCCTGCAGCGTCAGCACGGCGGCGGCCGTGATGCCCTCGCAGCGCAGCAGGTGCAGGCCCATGGGCGACTCCAGGATCCCGCTGATCTCGCCTGCCTTCATCTCGAACAGCGCGGCGTCGAGTTCGGGGTAGAGCTGGCCGCGCGGCACCTCGCCGAGCAGGCCGCCCTGCAGCGCAGTGGGACATTCGGAATGCTTCATCGCCTGCTCCTCGAAGCGCGTGGGATCGCGCGCGAGACGTTCGGCGATGGCTTCGATGCGGCCTTGCGCGACCGGGCGCGTGTTGTCCGGCAGGTCGTCGTTGACGGTGACCAGGATGTGCCGCACGCGCCGCGTCTCCGGCCGCCGGAACTGGTCGGGGTGGTACTGGTAATACAGTTCCACGTCGATGTCGGACACCTGCGCCGCGCGCGTGCCGACCTTCTCCAGGATCGCCTCCACCAGGAGCTCGCGCTCCAGCGCGTCCATGAAACCGGCCTCGTCCAGCCCGTTGTGCTGCAGGTCGGCATGGAAGTCGGCCTCGTCCGGGTAGCGCTTGCGGATTTCCTCCATCGCCGCGTCCAGGCTGGCGCGCGGCACCATCGCGTCGCGCGCTTCCGGCGCGGCCAGCACCCGCGCTTCCAGGCTGAACTGCTTCGCGGCCATCTTGCGCACATGCTCGCGCTCGCCGGCTTCGAGCGCAGTCGGCGCCTTGCCGAACAGGTTCTGCGCGGCCTTGAGCTCGAGATAGGCGACGGCCTGCTCAGACATCGACGCCTCGTCGAGGCAGCGAATCCAGGCTGGACTCCGGCACTTGCAGCGTGTGCCCGAGAAACCGCACGTGATACTCCACGCCATCGGCCAGGTCGCGCAGCACCTTGAACACCTCGCCTTCGGTGCCGGCGGCGGCGAGCACCTTGCCGTTCACCGCCAGGGTGTGACGGGCCACGACTTTTTCGCGCGTCTCGAAGCGGCTCTCCACCCAGGTCTCGTCGGCCGGCTGCAGTTCCTCCTCGCGGCAGCCCACGACGCGGCCCTGGTCGAGGAAGTTCACCGTGTAGATGACCTGGTCCTGCAGGAAGGTGCCGACGTTCATCACGTAGCCCACGCTACCGCGCTTGATCAGCAGGTTGCCGACCTCCAGGCCGGGAAAGGTGCCGTCGTTGCGCACGTTGCGCGTCAGCCGCACCGCTTCGCCGAAGTCGAAACGCTGTTCCATGATCCTAGAAACTGTAGTTGGACGTGCTCGATGGCGCGTCTGGAGGGGTGACTGCCGCGAAGCGACGCCGCTGCGGGCCGGTGCCCGCAAGACGGAGCGACAACGGCAGGCGCACGGCCAGGCGTGTCAGCGAGCGCGTAGCGAATGCCCCCTGATGGGAAATCAAATCGAAGGCAGAAAAAGCGGTATGCATGCGGATCTCCTTACGACAACAAGCGGTCAACTGCGGTTTTTAGGATCACAGCTATCCCATCGAACTGCTGCACGAACCGCCGCCGCTGCTGCCGCAGCCGCAGCCACCGGCGGCCGGTGCGGAGGCGACCGGCGCACCTGCCTTGTTCAGCGTGATCTCGGCCAGCGGCACGAACGTGGTCTGCGGCTCGTGCATGTGGAAGACCTTGAACACCTTCTCGGTGAGCGCGTCGGACTTCACGAAATCCTCGTAGGCCTGCTGCAGCAGGCGCGCATACACCGCGCGGCGCGGCGCCTCGTCCGCAGGCAGGTCGCCCGCCTGTCCGATGTAGTTGTGGAAGCGTTGCAGGATGTGCAGGCGGTTCACCTGCACCGTGCGCGCGTCGTATTCGATGCCGAAATACTCGAGAAACTCCTCGGCGGCCGAGAGGTCTTCCAGCGCTTCGTCCAGGGTCAGGTCGTCCATGATTCAGCCTTTCAATTGAGGATGGGGAGTAGAAGTCATGCCGCCGCTTCGTCGAGCAGGGCGTTCTGGTACACGTCGAGCAGGCTCTTGCCGCCCAGGCGGTCGTGGCTGTCCATCTCGATCAGCTTCTTCAGCATGGCCTCGCCCTGTGCCGTGCGGCCGAGGCGCAGGTTGATGTAGCCCGCGGCCTTCAGCACCATCAGGTAGAAGCGCAGCAGGCCGATGGAGCGCATGGCGGCATAGCCCAGGTGCTGCGGATGCAGCTGCTGCCACGCCTGCGGAAAATTCAGCCGGGCACCCGCGGCTTCCAGCGTGCGGTCGGCCACGATCAGCGCGTCGTCGAGGCGGTGCTGGTAGAAGTAGTAGCGATACAGCGCCACCAGCACCACGAGCTGGGTCGGCGCCAGGAAGTAGGCACGCAGCAGCAGGTTTTCGGTCTCGTCCGAGCCGTAGCCTGCGCCGGCCTGCGCGATCAGCCGTTCCACCTCTGGTGAAATCGGGTCGTCGAAGTACAGCGTCGCCTGGTCGAAATCCATCAAGTCCATGTTGGCCTCACACTTTCCTCATCGTGCGCGCCACCTCGGTGCCGCACAGGTCGTCCGCTTCGCATACGCTGCACTGGCCGTCGACCGCCTCGCCTTTTTCGCGCAGAGTCTTTTCCAGCACTTCGATGCGCTCCATCAGGCAGGCGATCGCCTTGCCCACCGGGTCGGGGATCAGGTGGTGGTCGAGGTTGATGCCGAGCGCGTTGGCCTCGCCCTCGTCCTGGCGCAGCACCACCTTGCCGGGGATGCCCACCACCGTGCGATGCGCGGGCACGTCCTTCACCACCACCGAGTTGGCGCCGACGCGCACGTGGTCGCCCAGCGCGATCGGGCCCAGTACCTTGGCGCCGGCGCCGATCACCACGTTGTTTCCCAACGTCGGATGGCGCTTGCCCTTGTTCCAGCTGGTGCCGCCCAGCGTCACGCCGTGATACAGCGTGACGTCGTCGCCGATCTCGGCCGTCTCGCCGATCACCACCCCGGCGCCGTGGTCGATGAAGAAGCGCCGCCCGATGGTCGCGCCGGGATGGATGTCGATGTTGGTCACGAGCCGCGCGAACCACGAGAGGAAGCGCGCCGGGTAGCACAGCCCCGCGCGCCACAGCCGATGCGCGATGCGCTGCATCAGGATGGCGTGCACGCCGGGATAGGTGGTGATCACCTCGAAGCGCGAACGCGCCGCCGGGTCGCGCTGGAACACGCAGGCCACGTCCTCGGCCAGCAGCGCGAACAGGCTCGGCGTCGCGGCGGAGAGGGGTTCGCGGGCGTGCATGGCCTCGTCCATTTGCGTTCGCCTCAGTGCAGCGCGCCCGGCACGTGGCGGCCGATCATGCGCTGGTACAGGAACAGCAGTTCGTGGTCGGCCGGCGAACGCTTGGCGCGCTCGGCGAACACGCGGATGTCGGGCAGCAGCTCGCGCGCCTCCGCCGGGCTCAGCGTCAGGCCCATGCGCGCGTAGGCGGCGATGACGCCGTGCGAGCCGGAATGCTTGCCGACCACCAGTGTGTGGGCGCGGCCCACTTCGCTTGGGTCGAAGCCCTGGTAGGTCGCCGGGTCCTTCAAGAGGCCGTCGACGTGGATGCCGGATTCGTGGGTGAACACGCCGCCGCCAACCACGCTCTTCTGCCAGGCCACCGGCCGCCCCGACGCATCGGCCACGGTGTCCGACAGCACCGGGAACAGGCTGAGGTCGACGCCGGTTTGATAGCCATAGAGCTTGGACAGCCCCAGCGCGACTTCCTCCAGCGGCGCATTGCCGGCGCGCTCGCCCAGGCCGTTGACCGTGGTGTTGACGTGCGTGGCGCCGGCGCGGCAGGCGGCCAGCGTGTTGGCGGTGGCGAGGCCGAGGTCGTCGTGCGCATGCATCTCGATTTCAAGGTCGACCGTGCTGCGCAGCGTGGCGATCGCATCAAACACGCCGAAGGGTTCCATCACGCCCAGCGTGTCGGCGAAGCGCAGGCGGCGTGCGCCGGCCTCCTGCGCGGCCTCGGCCACGCGCAGCAGGAATTCCTGGTCGGCGCGCGAGGCGTCCTCGCAGCCGACGATGACGTCGAGCCCGAGGTCGAGCGCGCGCGGCACCAGGTCGCGGATCGCCTGCAGCACCCAGGCGCGGTCCTTCTTCAGCTTGCGCGTGATGTGGACGTCGGACACCGCGACCGACACGTCGATCAGCTGCACCTTGAGATCGCGGCAGGCCTCGATGTCGGTCTCGCGCATGCGGCTCCACACCACCAGCTTCGACTTCAGCTCGAGGTCCGCCACCGCGCGGATGCTCTCGCGCTCTTCCGGTCCCATCGCGGGAATGCCCACTTCGAGTTCCGGCACGCCCATCGCGTCGAGCCGCCCGGCGATCGCCAGCTTCTCGTCCAGCGTGAAGGCCACGCCGGCGGTCTGCTCGCCGTCGCGCAGGGTGGTGTCGTCGATGATGATGGCGCGCGCGCTCATGGCTCAGTCCTTACGCGTACACCGGTGCAAAGTCTTTTTCCGGCTCAGCCGAGGGGCCGTTCTCGCCCCAGTAGGGCGACAGCTTGCGCAGCTGCGCGACGATCTCCGGCACCACCTGGATGACGCGGTCGATCTCTTCTTCGGTCGTGTAGCGCGACAGCGAGAAGCGCGTGGTGCCGTGTGCGGCAGTGTAGGGAATGCCCATCGCGCGCATCACGTGGCTGGGTTCGAGCGAGCCCGAGGTGCAGGCCGATCCCGAGCTGGCGGCGATGCCGAACTTGTTCAAGAGCAGCAGGATCGCCTCGCCCTCGATGTACTCGAACGCGATGTTGCTGGTGTTGGGCAACCGGTTCGTCACGTCGCCGGTAGCGAAGGCGTGCGGCACCTTGGCGAGGATGCCGGCTTCGAGCTTGTCGCGCAGGCGCTTCACCTCGGTGTTTTCGTGTTCCATCGCCGCCAGCGCCATCTCGCAGGCCTTGCCCAGGCCGATGATGGAGGCGGTGTTCTCGGTGCCGGCGCGGCGCCCGCGTTCCTGGTGGCCGCCGCGCAGCATGGGACGGAAGCGCACGCCGCGCTTGAGGTACAGCACGCCGATGCCCTTGGGCGCGTGCAGCTTGTGGCCCGACAGCGACAGCATGTCGATCTTGCTGTTCTTCAGGTCGATCGGCACCTTGCCCACGGCCTGCACCGCGTCGGTGTGGAACATCACGCCGGCGGCGTGCGCCAGCTCGGCCATTTCCAGCACCGGGAAGAAGCTGCCCGTTTCGTTGTTGGCCCACATCACCGACACCACCGCCACCTTGTCGGTCAGCAGGCGCTTGTACTCGTCCATGTCGACGCGGCCCTTGCCGTCCACTTTCAGGTAATGCGCGGTGTAGCCCTCCTTCTCCAGCTGGCTGTAGAGCGACAGGATCGCCGGGTGCTCCAGCACCGTGGTGATGATCTCGCGGCGCTCCGGGTTGGCCTTGAGCGCGGAGAGGATGGCGGTGGAATCCGACTCGGTGCCGCACGAGGTGAAGATGATCTCCGACTCGTGCTCAGCGCCCAGCAGTTCCTGCACCTGCATGCGCGCCTTCTTCACCGCCAGCCCCACCTTGTTGCCGAAGCTATGCAGCGACGACGGGTTGCCGAACTGCTCGGTGAAGTAGGGCAGCATGGCTTCCACCACCGCGGGGTCGACGCGGGTGGTGGCGTTGTTGTCGAGGTAGATGCCTTCCATGACGGACTCCTGATTCGTTCCTGGGGTGTTACGGCTGACTGGTGGCGCGTGCCAGCGAACCGGCGCGCGTGGGAACCAGGCGGATCATCTCGCCGAGGTCTTCCATCAGCTTCTGCTGCACGCCCTGCAGCGTCAGCGCTTCCATCTGGCAGCCGGCGCAGGCGCCGGTCATGCTGACGTAGACCGTCTTGCCGTCGACGTCGACCAGCTCGATGTCGCCGTGGTCGCGCTGCAGCTGCGGGCGCACCGATTCCAGCACCGCCTCGATGCGGCGGATGCGCTCCAGGTTGGTCAGCTTGCCGGGCTTGGGCGCCGCGTCCTTGTGGAGGTTCACCGGCACCGCCTTGAAGGTTTCGCCACGCTCTTCCAGCACCTTGGCGAGGATCTCCTCGATGCCTTCGTGGCACGAGGCGCAACCGCCGCCGGCCTTGGTGTAGTTGATGACGTCCTCGACCGTGGACAGGTTGTTGGCGCGCACCGTGTCCTCGATCATCACCGCATCGATCGCGAAGCACTTGCAGATCAGCGCGCCTTCCTCGTGATCGTCGCTCCATTCCTCGCCGCGGTAGTTGGCGATCGCCGCCTGCAGCGCCTCGCGTCCCATCACCGAGCAGTGCATCTTCTCCGGCGGCAGGCCGTCCAGATAATCGGCGATGTCCTGGTTGCTGACCTTCAGCGCGTCGTCGAGCTTCATGCCCTTGATGATTTCAGTCAGCGCCGACGACGACGCGATCGCCGAGCCGCAGCCGAAGGTCTGGAAATGCGCCTCCTGGATCGTCTCCGTCTCCGGGTCCACCTTCAGCATCAGGCGCAGCGCGTCGCCGCACGAAATCGAGCCGACATCGCCCACCGCGTTGGCCTCGGGCAGCGGCCCGGCATTGCGCGGCTGGAAGAAATGCTCTTTGACCTTGTCCGAGTAATCCCACATGGCTGTCTCCTGAACTTACGCAGAGAAGGAAGAACCGCACGCGCAGCTGGACGTGGCGTTGGGGTTCTCGAATTTGAAACCGGAGCCGTTCAGGCTGTCGACGAAATCCACCGTCACGCCATCGAGCATCGGTGCGGAGAAGGGATCGATCAGCAGCGTCACGGCGCCCACGTCGACCACCACGTCGTCTTCCGCCTTGGCTTCTTCCAGCCGCATGCCGTACTGGAAACCGGAGCAGCCGCCGCCGGAGATGGAGATGCGCAGCCCCGCCACCGGCGTGTCGGAACCTTTGATGAATTTCTCTACTGCAGAGAGCGCGCTGGGGGTAAGCGTAAGCATGGTTTGCCTCCTGGCAGGGTGAAGGGATACACACCCCGGATATCGCAAGCCGCATGCCAGCCGCGCGCAGCACAACAAGCCCTTGTTTTGTCTGGCGAATGTTTTGGCAGGGTGCCCAACCCCCGTGTGCGGAACCCCACCGGAAGAGGGCCTTGTCGGGTTTGCAACAACGTCCCTGTCGCAGGCCAGAAGAAAACCGCCAGGGAAAACAGCCGCTTGCCGCAAGCGACCGCAACACACGCTCCGGCGCGCCGTTTGCTAGGTATGACTCAGCCCCGCGCTACCCCTTGCCGTTTGCCCTGAGCCAGTCGAAGGGCTTGCCCGCGAACCGCAGTAATCGGCGCTCACCTCAATCCAGCGAACAAAGGACTCCTCCATGACCCGCATCGGCATATTTTTCGGCAGCAACACCGGCAACACCCGCAAGATCGCCAAGATGATCAAGAAGCGTTTTCCCGACGACGAGCGGATCGCCGACCCGCTCAACGTCAACAAGGCCACGCCTGAATTAATAGCCGGCTACGACCACCTCATCCTCGGCACCCCGACATTGGGCGAAGGCCTGCTGCCCGGCCTCGACGCCGACTGCCAGCAGGAGAGCTGGGCCGAGTTCCTGCCGCGCCTGGCCGACGTCGACTTCAGCGGCAAGACCGTCGCCCTCTACGGCCTGGGCGACCAGGAGAAATACCCCGACAACTTTGCCGACGCCTTGGGCGAGTTGTATGAGTTTGTGACCGCGCACGGCGCCAAGGTCGTCGGCCAATGGCCCACCGATGGCTACGACTTCATCGCATCGAAGGCGGAAATCGACGGCGAGTTCGTCGGCCTGGTGCAGGACCTGGACAACCAGAAGATGCTGCTGGAGGACAGGCTGGAGACGTGGCTGTTGCTGATTGCGGGGGAGTTTGGGTTGGTGTTTTGAGGGCTAATCACCACGTCCTGTCAGCGCCTAAGCGCCAACAGTTGGATAGCCAAGCCGGTTCAAAGGGGATGAGCCTACATTTACAACAGGCGAGGCGACTTTGATGAGTTTTTCTTGGGATTATGGACAGGCTTGCAGCAATTTTTTGTTAGTGGTCAGCAATTCGATGCCTCCCAGTGTCATGTCAGAGTCGTGCGTAAGTAATTTCCAGTTATTCAGGCGGCAGTTTTGGATCAGTAGTCCATCGTTGAAATCGATCGTGCCATTTTGCACGGCACTTAGCACGGCAGGTAAATCCAGATTTGCGAGCAGCGTGTTGTGCGGCGCAGTGGTTTTTAATATTTGGTTGATCTCAGCGATGGCGGACTGGAGGATTTTGATCCCGTCGGCAGATTTACGAAAGTCTTTAAACTTCGGGTAAGGGGCTCTCCAAGAAGCGTCATATTCAATGCGAACGTAGCGGTTGAGGTATTCGCTCAGAATGATGGCGTCGACCACCGGTTGAGCCTTCGCTAGCAACAGACGGGCAAAGACTCCGGAATAGGCGGCCGCCCACCATTGCGCTGGTTGAGCCGCCGGGGGTAGCAAATAAAGCCAGACATTGGCATCGATGAGAATGTGTTCGCCCGCTTGGAAGCTATAAGTCGCGGCGTCTTGCGCTTTATTATTCGTCTTCATCGACAACGTCCTCCCATGCTTGGTCATAGGATTGACGGTTGGAAAAATAGCGCTTGGCATTTTCTATGGCGCGCTCGAGCATGGCGCGGTCATCGTCCGTGATGTCCGAAAAAGTCAGATGATCCTTCAGGAAGTCTTCTTTGTACTCACCGCCGTATAGTTGACCAACAGCTGCATTTAAGAAGGCCGTGATCAGATTCTCTCTGTTTGCGAACGAGAGGTCGACGGAGCGGTTGGCCTTGAAAGCGGCCGTAATCTTATCGAAGACCTTTTGTCCATCGTCACTCGACACCCAAACCGGGCCGCCGACGATGTCGAATATTTTAAGTGTGATGCGATCAGCCATTTTGGCGTGTCCTGTTCAGATTTCCAGTTCGGAGCGCAGACGATAACTGCTGTGGTCTGCGGTGTTGATCTCAATGTTGATGACTGTGCCCGGAAACGGGGTGTCGATACGGGTCAAGGTTTCACCATGGGGACTGTACTCCCAGTAGCCGCGGTCCGACACAATCTGGATACGCCCCTTGTTCATAGCAATGAATTCTCTGATTAGCTTGAGCCCTAATCCGCCGGGCACGTTTCCTTTTCGAGTCGTGTTGCCCTCCTGAAGGGCCCATTCGATGGCCTTGTCGGAGTTCATCTTGAGTCCTAGCTCTTTGTAGATTTTTCGGCGAATGCCAAGACCCGCATCCGCGATACAAAAATCGAGGCGATGCTTTGACGGGAAAAACTGGCCGCAGGAAAAAATTCCTAGTTTACTTTCCGAATGCATCGCCGCATTGACGAATAATTCGAGGATGCTGTTTTTAAAGCGCTCGGACAAGGCCACTGACATGATGGGCAAATCCTTGCCGCGCAAATGTTTGTTTAGGTAGGCCGCAAAATAGCGGTCATCCGTGACTGTGAATCGGCGGTATGGAATGGTCGTGCCGTGTGTGTCTTCACGCTCGGGGAAACCGAATCCGTTTAGAAAACGGTTTTTCGAGAGGATGGTTTCTACGTTTGGGCGTAGTCCTTTTATTTTTACCGTATTGAGATTATCGACAGCATGCGCAAAGACAACGCCGAGTGGCGCGCTCATGTTGGCGTCGAACCAAGTACAGGCCGAGAAATCCACTTCGACGGTATCGAACAGGTAGGCATCCAGGTCTGCTGCAAGTGCAGCCAGTTTGGAAAACCCAGATTGGGTACTGCGGATTTCGCCCAGAGATACCGCGGATGGATGGCTACTCATAATGCCACCATCTTTCTATCACTTCCTTGCAGTGCATGTAATTTTCCGGTTAATAGCTGAATCATCGCAGTTTCTCTGCACTATTTGACACTGGTGACGAATCCGGCTTCCACCGAATGATTGGCGTAGATACTGTACCTTTTCGATTTCGGCGAACAGAGGGAGCAGGGAGCACCATCGGATTGCTTTCTTCCATTAGCGGATTACTCATGCGTCGTCCCACAGTTCGGAACCCGCCTGCTCGATCAGTTTCCAGATGAGGCGCTTGCGTTGTTCGTCTTCGTCGCGGGTGTCCATCGCCTGCGCCTCGAGCGCCATGCTGTGGCGCGTGGGCCCCAGTCGTTTTTCCGCGAGACGGGTCGCGCGCTCTTCGACCAGCGCGTCGAGCGGCTTGCGCGGCACCAGGGCATAGACCAGGCGGCAATCCAGCGCGTGCGCTGCGCGTTCGAGGCTGTCGAGGGTGATCGCGCCTTTGGCCTCGGCCTGCTCGATGCCGACCACGCGCGGCTGGCTGACGCCGAGGCGTTTTGCCAGCTGGGCGGTGGTCATGCCGAGCGCTTCGCGGATGGCCTTGACCCAGCCACGCGGGGGGCGCGCGAACGCGTCGGCGTTGAGCAGGCTCAGGCGCTTGTCGAGTTGGCGGCGGGCGGTTTCACGGTCTACGGAGCGCATCGTTGATAACGGTTGTGTTATCTGAACATGCACGAAAGATAATCTATGTATTATTCAAATGCAATGTAAAAATAATTTATAAATTATCTTGTTAATTATTTTGAATAATATATAAGTTATTTTATTGGGCTGGGCGCTTCGTCCAGAACCCGGATAGGCGGCCTGTTTATGTCGTTACTCCCCGCAAATACTTCAGCACCGCCAAGGTCGACGCGCTGTCCAGCGCGGTATAGCCGCCGGTGGTTTCCCTGGACAGATCCGCGCCGGCTTCCACCAGGCGTTTGAGCGCGTCGAGCTTGCCGGTGGAGGCGGTGTAGATGGCGCAGGTGGCGCCGTTGACGTTCTGGTTGTCGACGTTGGCGCCGTGGGCGATGAGCAGGGAGACGAGGCCGGGGTCGCCGTGGACGCAGGCGAACCACAGGGCATGGTGGTCGTCGTCGTTGACGTGGTTGGGGTCGGCGCCGAGGGCCAGCAGCTCATCCACCAGGGCGCGCTCGCCCTTGAGCGCGGCCAGCATCAGCGGCGACATGCCGTTGTCGATACGGGCGTGCAGGCGGTCGGCGGGGAAGTCATGCGCCAGCAGCCAGGCGACCAGGGCCGCAGACGGCGTGGCGGAGGGGGCCTCGGCCTGGCGGTGCTGCATCCAGCCCTGCCAGCCGCCCACGAGGTTGTAGACACGGGTGTAGCCGAAGCCGGCGATGAACTGGCAGATGCCCCGGCTGCTGTTGCCGTGATAGCAGTAGACCAGCACCGGGCGCTCGCGCTGGCGGCTTTTCATGAGCTGGCGGAAGACGGCGTCGGAGGCCGGTTCGGCGCCGTCCATGCAGCCCTGGGCGTAGTCGGCCGCGTCGCGGATGTCGAGGATGAGCAGGTCGGGTTCGGCGCGCAGCGCCTGGACGTCGGCGGGGTGGAGGTCGTGGTAGCGCATGGCGCGGACTCCTCTAGAAAAAACCGGGATGCATTTCCGTTCGGGCTGGGCGTGCCGAAGCATGGGCGAAGGCATCGACCTTCACTCGGCGTATGGCCCTTCGACAAGCCCTGGGCGAACGGTGGGGACGGTATGGTCCGCCGGTATCGGCAGCGACGCCCGCAGCCATTGCTTGAAGCCCTTCATCACCGGCTTCGGGATCCCGGTTTCGGCGCGTACGCGCCAGGCGTGGATGGCGTCGGCCACACTGTTCGCGCCCTGCCGGGCCTGCGCGATCAGGGTATGGACGTCGTCGTCCAGCCCATGGCCGGGTCGGTCGCGGACCACGTCGTAGACGGCGGTCAGCGCGTTCTTCTCCGCGCCGCTCATCTTGCATTTGCCGTCCAGGATCTTGAGCATGATGGCGGTAACGCAATCGAGATGGGCCGGTTCGAAGTGGGTGGCCTCCGCCCATTGCGCGGCCGGGTGCGCCAGGGTTTCGGTGCTCGGCTGCGTCGCATCCCACAGTGCCTTGAAACGGCTGTCGAGATCGGACAACAGCAGGTCGGTTTCATCCAGCAGCTTCAGACCGGTGCGCAGGGTGAGCGCGCCGCTCGTCATGGCCTGTTTCAGATCTTCGCGCTGGGCCCAGACCTGTGCGATGCGCACCTTGATCCGGCCGATTTCGCGCTGAGTGGCATAGTCAGCGGTCATGCTTTTCTCCATGGACTAGATTCCTGCCGCCAGCGACGCTACCACCGAGCTGCCGATGCCGTCGCTGGGGTCGAGTTGTTTCAACCGCGCCAGGATGGCGACCGAGGCGGGCGTGTTGCCGCGGCGCAGTTCGATGAAGGCCATGGCCTTGAGCGTGAGCAGGGCGAAGCTGGCGGCCTTGCCGTTCAGCATGTCGAGCGTCCAGTCGCGCCAGTCCGGCGGCAGCTGGCCGAGCCGGGCGGCTTCCTGCATGCCCAGCGCCGCCATATCGTAGGCGGCGTCGAACGCGCACTCGCGGTTGTAGAACTTGACCAGCGCACGGTAGAGCGGCAGCGAGGCAGGTGCCTGGCTGCGCGCGATGCCGAACAGCAGCTCTGCCCCGGCCGGGTCGGCGCGGTACAGCGCCATGCCGCGTTGCAACAGGGCCATGGCTTCCTCGGGCAGGGTGTCGATGTCGGCGTCATGCATACGCGGGCAGGGTCAGCAGCCGGGGATCGTCCACCGGCATGCCGACAGCGAAGTGGTAGAGCACCTGGAATCGGGTATCGGCGAGTCCCAGTACTTCGTGGTCGGCATCGTCGAAGAAGCAGCCGATGCCGGTGCCGCGCCAGCCGGCGGCTTCGGCTTCCAGCGTGACGACGTGGCCGAGCATGCCGGCCTCCCAGTGCAGGGCGCGGTAGGCGGCGGGGTTTTCTGCGATGGGCGCTGCGAATTCGGCGACGAACATCAGGGTGAAGGCGCTGTGCGAGGCGATGTCCTGGTGGCACGACAGCGTGCGCGCAGTCTTGGCGGCGCCGGCCAGCATCAGCTGGAACAGCGGCAGGTCGCGGTCGGCCGCCTGCCATGTGAATTCGCTACGCAAGGCCTCGCGCAACGCGGCTTCGGCGGCGTCGCTGCGCGGCAGTGCGTAGAGGCCGGGGGCGACGTCTTCCACCCGGTGTACCAGCAGCACCGGATGCACGCGTGGGGCATGCGGCCACAGATTCCACACTGGCGACGCGCCCGGCAGCAGACAGGACAGCAGGCGGCGGAACGTGGCGTGGGACAGGACCGATTTTCCGTCGAAGGCCTGGGCGCTGCGACGGGTGAGGATGACTTCGCCGGCTGGCCGGGTGGACGTCGACGGCAGCGGCGCGGCGCGGGGCGGGCGGGTCTCGGTTGGCACGAATGCGCCGCGCGTGGCCGCAGTTACCTCCTCAATCACCGGCCATGCATACAGCGGGCGTGGGTCGAGCAGGCTGGGTTGTCCCGCGAAGTGGGACCAGTCGGCAGGTAAGGGAGCGCTCGCTTCGAGGGCGACGATGATCTCGGGCTCCTCTGCCTCCACGCCCGAAAAATCCGCCGTGCGATCGAGCCCCAGGCAAGCGGCCACTGCGGGCGATTCCAGGTTCGGCAATTGCGCGCGCCAGCCCAGCAGGGCGGCGGCGTAGCTGACGGCGGCCAGCACGTGGCCGAGGTCGAGCTGGCAGTAGCGGAAGGCGCGTTCGCCGTATTTCCAGGCTTCGCGCCAGGGGATGGAACTGAAGCCGAGCCAGAGGCCGGGCGTGTCCGACGTGCCGCTCCAGGCCCGCCGTTCCAGTCTGTGCAAGCGACTGTGGTAGTGGTGCAGGCCATCGCTGACGCCTTGCACGCCGCTGGCGATGACCCAGGTTTCGGTGGGGTGCAGGTTGCCCGAGGAGGGATGCGCCCGCAGCGCCCAGCGCGAGCCGGCGTATTCCTTCCAGGCAGTGATCCCCACGCTCAGGCGCAGCAGCGTGCTCAGCGACTCGACCGTCAGCGGCGCGGCCGGACGCTTGTTGGGCAGGGCAGGCCAGGCGATGTCGAGCCGGGGCAGCTCGCGCGGCAGCGCCAGGGTCTCCGTGTCCGTCCAGTGGCGGAACGGGTCGGGCTGTGCGTCCCAGTCGAGCGTGCCGGGGCCGGCAGCGTAGCGGTCGAGGTGGTGCTTGGTGCGCTGGTGGTAGTCGCGCACCGTCTGGCCAAGGTCTGCCGAAGTATCCATACGCGCTTCGACCGCCAGCGACCCGGACAGTGCCGTGCCGGTCATGGCGCGACCGGGGTGTACGACAGTTCGCCGGGCAGGCAGCCGATGGGCTCGGCCAGGCTGCCGTTGGGGCCGGTCTCGAAGCGCACCAGATAGATCTCGTCCTCGGGCGCGGCTTCGGCGTGGCCGACGTTGACCACCATGCCGCGGATGCCGGCGGGCGCGAGCAGGTCGCCGGGCTGGAGGCCGGGAATGCCGCTCTCGCCGGTTTCCTCCAGCGGGTCGTTGAACAGGTCGAGTGCGGCGAACACGCGGTCGCCCGGTTGAAAATTGCTCATCACGCGATCTCCACGGTTTTGACGCTTGCGGGAGGTTCGGCGAAATGCACCCGTGCGGCCATGCCGGGCGTGAGCTGCACCCGCCCCGCTTCGTCGACGATCATGACGTCGCTCACGCCCAGCTTGCGCGCGACCTCGGGCCAGGCGGTGCTGCCGGCCACCACCAGGGCGGTGGCGGCGACGTCGGCGCGCGCGGCATCCGGGTGCAGCACGGTGGCGGAGACCACGTGCATGGCGGGCTGGCCGCTGCGCGGGTCGATGATGTGCGGGTAGCGCTTGTCGCCGTCCTGGCGGTAGCGCTCGTAGGTGCCGGAGGTGACCACGGCCATGCGGCCGCTGACCGCCAGCGAGGCAATGGCGCCTTCGCCCTGCGGATGGCGGATGCCGATATGCCAGGGGCGGTCGCCGTGCGAACCCGACACGGCGAGATTGCCGCCAAGGTTCACCAGCGCGTTGCCGTGGCCCAGCGCGGCGAGCCGGTCGAGCGCCTGGTTCAGCGCGACGCCCTTGGCATGACCGCCGAGGTCGATCTGCACGTGCGGGTTGCGGCTGCCAACGCGGCGGCCGCCGAACACCAGGTCGTCCATGCTCGGCGCGGCAGCCACCAGTTCGGCCACGGCCGCGGCATGCGGCGGCGCACCGACGGGCAGCGTGTCGTGGTGGAAGCCCCACAGCCCGACCAGCCGGCCGATGGCAGGGTTGAACAGGCCGCCGCTGGCGCGGGCCAGCTCGCGCGCCTGGTGCAGCAGTGGCAGCAGGTCCGGCGCGGCTTCGTGCGTGCGGCCGGCTGCCAGGGCGCGGTTGAGGTCGCCCAGCGCGCCTGGTTTCCAGGCGTGCCAGTCGCGGTTCTGCTGCGTAAAGCGATGCGAGACGTCGGCGATGGCCGCGCGCGCGGCGTCGGTGTTGCGGGACAGCACGTCCACCCCGACCAGCGTACCGAAGACGTACATCTCCTCGCTGACCACGGCTTCGGCCCGCGACACGCCGACGGCCGGCAGCAGGCAGGCGCCGAGGCCGAGCTTCATGAAATTACGACGGTTGAGCATGGTGTCTCTCCTTCAAAAAACGTCAGCCGAGCAGTACTTCGTAGGCGTGCCTTAACAAATCCATCTCCACCGGCATGCCGCCCATCGCCTCGGTGATGGCGATGAAGCTGCCGCCCAGCGCCGCGGCTTCGTCGAAGGGCGGGTCGATGGTGGTGAAGCTGGCGAGGTGCATCGCGACCGGACCGTCGGGCGTGTCCACCGTGGCCTGGAACTCGGGCTCGTGCGCCAGGCTGCCGGCGGGCAGGCCCAGCCGGTCCTCGGCCGCCTTGATGAAGACCGCCGGGTGGTGCACCACCTGCGGCGGCTCCGCATCCTCTATCAGGTCGGACAGCGGCGGCAGCGGCGTGAAAGCGACGGTGCCGTGCGGCAGGCGCAGGAAGCGCAGGCGGCCGCTGGTCTTCTGCTTATGGACCAGGATCAGGCGCAGGTCGGCGGGCAGGTCCATGGGCCGCTCCGCTCACACCGCCGCCAGCAGGCGCGGTTCCGCCTTCACCGTGCCGTCGCGTCCCCACACCGTGACCGCCTCGACGAACCAGCGCGGTTTCTCGGGGTGCAGGGTCAGCACGTCGTATTCGGCGTAGTAGCTGCCGTCGCTGTTGAGCGTGAGGCTGCCGCAGCGGATGCCCTGCGGATTGCGCCAGGTGCCCTCGTAGCTCGGCAGGTTGTTGGCCGGATCGGTGACTTCGACGAACGCCGCGTCCTGCAGGCGGATCGGCAGCGGCGCGACGTAGCGCGCGGTTTCGCTCGCCAGCACCAGGCAGAGCCGCTCGGCGGTGTCCAGCCAGGAGGTGGGCAGGGGCGGCTTCACCATATCTCGGCCGGCGCCTTGAGGCTTTCCACCGGCTGGCCGCCCAGCAGGTGCTGGTCGAAGATGGTGTTCACGTCGGCCACCTTCACGTTGCTGTAGAGAATCCCCTCCGGATAGACCAGCACGTTCGGCCCCATGCCGCACGGGCCGAGGCAGCCGGTGAGCGTGACGGCGATCTTGTCGAAGACCTGGCGCTGCTGGGTCTGGTAGAGGAATTCATCCTGCACTTCGCGGCAGCCACGTTCGGCGCAGGAGCCGCGCGGATGCCCAGCCGGTCGTGCCTGGGAGCAGATGAATACGTGTTTTTCCGGACGTGGCATGTTCAATCCTTGTTGATCAATACTGGGGCTGGGCAGGCGAGCGACTCGCGGCCGGTCGCATCCCCGAAGGGGCCCCTGCTCCCTGCTCGCACTCGCCCAGCTGCCGTGCCTGGCTGCAGATGAATACGTGTTTCTCGGGTTTCGGCATGATGCAACTCTCAGGCGTTCAGGGGCAGGGATTCGTGGGTGTGGCACTGCTTGGGGCAGACGCGCGCGCAGGAACCGCAGCCGATACAGTCGAGCGCGTTGGCGATCGACATGACCATGTTGTTGTCCTCGTCGTCGTCATACGCGTCGTCGTCGGCTTCGCGCTCGATCAGGTCGAACACGTCGCGCGGGCAGACCTTGCAGCAACGGCCGCAGCCGATGCAGGTCTTCTGGTCGAGCTTCACCAGGAAGGTGGGCGTCCAGCTCGCGCCGCCGCGAGTGAGTCCGGTGATGGGATCCATGTCAGGCTCCTTTTTGCGCCGCGGCGAGGCGGGCGTTGGCGTCGGCCCGGCCTTGCAGGCGTCGTAGGTGGATTGCGCGATCGGGTGGATGTCCTCGTAGCCGGCAGGCAGGCGATCCTCCACCAGGTCGTGCAGCTGCGATGCCCACTCGCTGGCGATGCGCTTGAGTTTCCTGACCTCCTTGTCGAGGTCCTTGAGTTCGTCTTCGCTCATTTCTTTGCTCCTTGGGGTGAGCGGTAAGCAGTGAGCGGTATGTCTGGCCGACAACTCCGCTCACCGCTTACTGCTCCCCGTTCACCATTTACAACTCAGCGACGTCCCGGTGCATGCCGATGATCTGCAGCGCGACGGAGAGCAGCTTGTCCGCCTCGTCCTTCATCTTCGACAGGCTCTCGTAGCCGTAGCGGTGCACGTCGCGCACGGTGCGGTCCATCACCACCAGCTTGCCCACCGTGATGAGTGCGCGGCCGAAGCCCTCGTGGGTGATGTTCATCATGGGCACGGCCATCAGTCCGCACTCCTTTTCGATCAGCGCGGCGATGCCGTTGTAGAACGCCTTCACGCGCGACAGGGTCTGCTCGTCAGGATCGCCGATGACCGGGATCTCGCGGCGCTGCTCCTTGGACAGGATGTAGGGCGCGAGGATGCGTTCCACCGGCCAGCCGTCGTAGGTGCCGTAGCTGTCGATGGCGCGCATCTGCTTCACCATCTCCTTGATGAAGTCGGTGTCGAGGATGGGATCGTGTTCGATCGTTGCGGCGTCAGTCATGCGGGGTCTCCTTGATTGGGATGATCGGAAAGTAGGCTGCCTGCAATGCGGGCGAGCGGGAAATCGCGATACGGGGCGCGCGTGAAAAGCCGCGGGCGATGGCGAGGCCGGCGACGAAGCCCGCGGCCATGGACGCCACCGCGGCGGCATCGCCAAGCTTGAACAGCGAGGCGGCGACCGCGCCCGCCACAGCCAGCACGGTGGGGAGCACGTAACCCAGCAGGCCCGCGCGCAGCAGGTCGGCCTCGGTCATGTTCAGCACCAGTTCCTCGCCCGGCCGCACCGGCAGATCGCAGGCCAGCGCCACCGGCGGCTTGTTGCGGCTGAAGTACTTGCCGAGGCCGGACACGCTGCAGCTGCTCTTCGAATGGCAGGCGGCGCAGCCTTGCTGCGAGGCGGCCTCGACCCAGACCTTGCCGCCGGAAACGGAGAGGACGCGCGCGTGGGTTTCGATCATTCTTCCCACCCTTCTTCGGCCATCGAGCCGAAGCGGTCGCCCGTGTTCTGGCGCTTGATCTGTTTCACCATCCAGGCCGGCGGGCTGGTCTGCAGGCTCTGGTTCAGTTCGCCCAGCAGGGTGTCGATCAGGGTGCCTTCCTCGACCTTGAGCGGCTGGATGCCGCGTGCCAGCAACTGCTTGATGGCGGAGGCGCCGACCGCATTGCAATAGACCGCGGCGCACTCTTGGAGA
Organism: Thiobacillus denitrificans; assembly: GCA_002343685.1. Classification (GTDB taxonomy): domain Bacteria; phylum Pseudomonadota; class Gammaproteobacteria; order Burkholderiales; family Thiobacillaceae; genus Thiobacillus; species Thiobacillus denitrificans_A. The sequence goes on from DDRS01000008.1 coordinate 53,776, forward strand.
AGATCGATCTTGCCGGCGAGCTTGCCCTCGTGGCCGTCCATCGCGGTGTCGCTGTCGGTGAACTCGGCGACTTCGACCAGCCGCGCGTCGTCGTCGGACAGCTCGTAGATGGCGAACGATTCGGCTGCGCCGAAGTGCTGGTCGACCTGGCGGCGGTCGCTGCTGGCAAAAGCGATTTTCACGCTCATGTTCGACTCCTCAGTGGGTGTGACCAGGCGCAGGTGTCGCATGGCTGGCCTCCCCGGTGTGGTAGATGGAGTGGTAGGCGGGAATCTCGTGGTGGCCGTTGCTCACCAGGATGTTGGCGAGGTCGAACAGCGTCTGCCGGGTGCCGCGATAGCCGACCCACAGCTTCTGGTAGCCGCCGATCAGGTCGTATTGCGGGAAGCCCGCGCGCAGCAGCGGCACGCCCAGATGCTGCGCCGTCTCGGCCGCGTGGGAATTGCTGATGACGAGGTCGACGCCGTGTTCGCGCGCCGCCAGCTCGAGGTCTTCGAGGTCGCCCAGCTTGACCTGGGCGGCAGGCACGGCGTCCAGAACCGGCGCGCGCGACGGCGCCACCGCGGCGGTGACTTCGCAGCCCATGTCGGTGACCAGGCGGGCGTAGCCGTAGAGCAGGTCGGGATCGCCGGCGATGGCGATGCGGGCGAAGCCGAGCATGAAGTGGGTGTCGACCATCGCGTCCTGCAGCTGCGCGCGCTGGCGTTCGAGTTTTTCCGGCACCGGCTGGCCGGAGATGAGCGTCAGCGCGTGCACGAAGGCGTCGACCGCCTCCAGTCCCATCAGGGTGTCGAAACGGGTGTCGGGCACGCGGGTGCGTTCCTTCAGCAGGTCGGCCGCGGGGTCGAGCGAGCGGCCGATGACCAGCGTGGCCACCGACTCGCCCATGGTGACGATCTCCGACACCGGGGTGCCGCCGGTGGTGAGCGGGCTCGATTCGGCCTCGGTGAGATGGCCGTCGAGCGAGTCGGCGATGTCGGGCAGCACCACCGGGCGCAGGCCGAAGGCCTCGACCAGTTCCTTGACGTGCTCGATGTCGCCCGGCGTCAGCAGCGAACCGGCCAGCACGTTCACTTGCTTGTGGCGCTTGCCGACGTTGCTGCTCGGCGGCACCAGCACGTCGATCATCGACTTCACCGCCAGCGCGTAGCCGCTTTCGAGGCAGCCGCTGAAGTCCGGCGTGACCACGGGCACGACGGGGATGTCGGCGTACTCGGGATGGGTGACGTGGAACTGCTTGGCGAGGCGATGGATGTCCGCGCCCTGGGTTTCGGAGAGCCCGGTGGTCGGCAGGCCGATCAGCGCGGGATGGTTCTTTTCGGCGATGGCGCGCAGGCCTTCGATCACGTTGTCGTCCGCGCCCAGCACCGTCGACGTCTGGTCCATCGCGGTGGTCTGCAGCGGGATCGGCTCGCGGAAGTGGCGCACGAAGAACACCTTGCCGAAGGCGGTGCAGCCCTGCGAGCCGTGCATCATCGGGATGGCGCGGTTGATGCCGAGGAAGGCGAGCGAGGCGCCGACCGGCTGGCTGACTTTCAGCGGGCTGACGGCGAGCGCCTTGTTGCGTTTGATGATCTCGGCCATTTGTTAACCCCCCGTTGCTGTCATGACGACACCCGGCGCCGAGTCGGTCGCCCACGGCGCCGGCTTGCGCACCGAAGTCCACACCGGGCTCTCGATCGTCAGTGCCAGCTGGCGCGCCAGCTCGGCCATGCCCGTATAACCGGCGTAGCCGAATTCGCGTTCCTGGTTGATGTCGAGGAAGGGGATGCGCGCCTTCAGCGCGGTGTACATGTTGCGGCCGCCGGCGATGAGGATGTCGGCCTGGTATTCCTTGACGATGCCGATCAGCGCCTTGGGGCTGCCGTCGGTGATCATCTTGGTCTTCTCGCCCATCAGTTCGCGGATGCGCGCCTTGTCTTCCTCGGTCGACTTGCCGGTGCCGGTCGCCACCACCTCCATGCCGAGGTCCTGCAGCGCGGAGACGATGGACCACGACTTCACGCCGCCGGTGTAGAGCAGCACGCGCTTGCCCTTGAGGCGCTGCCGCCACGGTTCCAGCGCGGCGTCGACCTTGGCTTCCTCGCGGGCAATCATCGCCTCGACGCGCTCGGTGAGCGAGGCGTCGCCGATCAGGCGGGCGAATTCGCGGAAGGCGTGGCTGGTGTCGGTGACGCCGTAGAAGCTGCCCTCGAAGAAGGGCACGCCGTGCGTCGATTCCAGCTTGCGGGCGACATTGAGCAGCGCCTTGGCGCACACCACCATGCTGGTTTCGGCGCGGTGCATCGCCTGCACCTGGTGGAAGCGCGCATCGCCCGACAGTGTGCAGAGGATGCGCAGGCCGAGCTCGTCGAACAGCGGCAGCACGCGCCAGAACTCGCCGGCGATGTTGTACTCGCCGATCAGGTTGACGTCGTGCACGGTGATGCCGGGGCGCTGCGCGTCGGGCGGCACCGGATCGGGATCGCGGGTGCCGATCACGTACTTGAACATCGAGTCGCCGGCGATGCGGTTGCCGAGGTTCTTGGTGCCGTAGAAGCCGGCGCAGTCCACCGGCACCACCGGCACGCCGTAGCGCTGCGCCGCGTCCTTGCACACCGCGTCGACGTCGTCACCGACCAGCGCCGGCACGCAGGTGTTGTAGACGAACACCGCCGCGGGCTGGTAGCTGTCGATGGCCTGCTTGATGGAATGGAACAGCCGCTTCTCGCTGCGGCCCATGACCACGTCCTGCTCGGTGAGATCGGTGGTCATGCCGATCTTGTAGAGCGTAGGGCCGCTTGATCGCGTGCCGCGGTTGTCCCAGCTCGACCCGGCGCAGGCGATCGGCCCGTGCACGATGTGCGCGACGTCGGCGATCGGCAGCAGCGCGATCTGCGCGCCATCGAACGAGCAGCCGCCCGCCGTCGCCCCCGGCTTGGGCTTGGCACAGCCGGATTTCGACTTTTTGTTGTGCTCGCAGGCCGGTTCGTTCAGTAACTCGGCAATGTCCTTGGCTTGCATGGCGGCTCGCTCGGAAGATGTCCTGAGCTGACAGTCGCAAGCGGCGTGCCAGGGGTATGTGCTTGATTTAAGGGGGAATCATGGCGACGCCTTGTGTAGCAAACCCTACACAGGGGCGAGTGGGTGGGGGGTGGGCGACAAACGCCGGAAGCCGTGAATCCTTCCACGATGGCGATATGGGATGGGCAGACGCTCCATCAGATGGGTTCGATCGTCTGGATGCCGGCCTCTCTATTCGTAACGTAATTTACGTCGCAAGAACACACCGGCTCTATATTGATAAGTATTCGGAAGGAATTTCTTGAATAACGGTTAGAACTCTATGGGGAGTGTTGTGATGGAAAGTATGCAGCTCAACAAGGCATTCACTCTGATGGAACCGGGGCCTGTCGTTCTCGTGACAACGCGCGATGGCAAGAAGGACAACATAATGACTATCTCGTGGACTATGGTGGTGGACTTTACGCCGGTATTTGCCATGACCACAGGTCCCTGGAACCATTCCTACACGGCACTCAGGAAATCCAGGGAATGCGTGATTGCAATTCCCACAGTGGACTTGATCGATCAAGTCGTTGGTGTGGGAACGTGTTCCGGCGCCGACACCGACAAGTTTGAAAAATTCATGCTGACCCCGGTTAAGGGAAAGCATGTCAAAGCGCCCTTGATAAAAGAATGCCTGGCGAATATCGAGTGTAAGGTCATCGACGTCGTCGAGAAGCACAATATCGTCGTTCTCCAGGGCATTGGAGCATATGTTGATCATTCACGAAAAGAGAAGCGAACCCTGCACGCAGTTGGCGATGGCACTTTCGTGGTCGATGGACGCAAGCTGAATCGAAGAAAAATGATGCAGTCGAAGCTTCCGGATGGTGTGTGACGCTTCGGTGAGTTAGTACCGCTGTCGACCCCACGGAAGGCCATTTATTTTGCATCTCTAAGTTTACCTAGTAGTGGACGGCCTTGGCGGGCCGCCGCTGAGCTCAAACGTTAGACGCGCCATGAGTATCGAAAAGATCGCATCGATAGCGAAAGAAATGAGAGCGGCAATAGAGAGAACGGATCGAGGTTTCTTGCCAATTACGTTTAAGGACTTTCCGCGCGGCAGTTGTGGCGATGCTGCACTAATCCTCGGCAGGCATCTGAGGGAGAGCGGGTATGAGGGGTTCCAGTACGTCTTGGCGTCCCGCGGGGACCGGTGGGACAATTCCTGGTACTCCCATGCTTGGATAGAGCGCCAAGGCCTGATCGTCGATATTACGGCAGATCAGTTCCCAGACTTTCCACATAATGTATTTGTTGGTACCGAATCCCAGTTCCACGCAACCTTCGAGGTTGAGGAGAGAAGTGAAGCTGATTACGCAATCTACGATGTTGATACTGCATCAACCTTGGCGCGCGCGTATCGTGAAATTCTCAAACAGTACGGGCGCGCCTAACAACTTGCTGCAGGTGCGACGACCCAGACGGGACGCGGCCTGAGTTTAAACGTAGACGTCATGGGTACGCTATTGGTCCTTGCGAACTAGGGGGAACATCATGGACTGGATTGAGTCCTTCCAAAAGATTGCGCCTTGGGTGGGATCGCTGCCGCTAATACACAAGGTTGTATTGACGGCCATCGTCCTAAGCATCAGCTTGTTCTCGCTATTGCTCGCCTGGCTGCCGACGTCGTCACCCAAGGTCTCAGACAAAGGCACGGCCCTAAGCATCATCGTCGACTCTTCGGGCGCGGCGGCGAGCGTGGTAAAGAAACTTTCCTCAATGTTGGATAACTCGACAATGAGAGAGTCTCTGGAGCGAAGAGTTGAAAAGCGGGCGCTGAAGAAAGTTATCGCCGACTTGGTGCGAATCGAGGACTCGCAAGCGCCGCTGCCGAGGCTACTTAGAAGCTACGCTAAAAACGGGGATTTTCGTAACTGGGATCAGCTTAAAGAAATCATTTCAATGAATGCCCCCATCGTGTCCGAGCTCGTTGAAGTTCTACAGGCCTTCGATGGGGACTTGATCTATAAAGACATCGATACTTACAAACGGCTTCAGTTTATGGTGAGAACTCGAGCAGGACTATATGAAGAGTTATCTCAAATAAAGCCGCCAAAGTCTGCTGCTGAGAAGAGGCAACTGCTCCAAATTGCCGATAACTTCGACGCGTTAATTGTCTAGATGAAGGTGATTCAGATGAAACTCAGCACATATCTTCAAAGGGAGTGAATCCAGTGCCAGGCTTTCTGCGCAAACACCACCGCCTACCGCGATCGAGTGCTGAAACTCGATGACATTTGCTCTTGGTGGCACCCGCACTACGGTGGGATTCGTTCCCTTTCGCGCGCGAGTGAGTTCAGACGTTAGGCCCTGGAACTACAGAGAGGAGCGCACGATGAGCAATGAACAGATGGCACCCGAAACGAAAGGGGTGACGGTGAAGTTACTTTCAACGGTTGACCTGGGTCCGGAGATCGAGGGTATGGCCGGGCGCCAACTTCGAATGCGCATGGTGACCATCGAGCCTGGCGGCGTCTTCGGCCCGCTTCACGACCATAAGGACCGGCCTGGCACCGTCTACATCCTGCAAGGAGCGATCACGGACCATCGGAATGGCGTCGCGACGGACTATGGGCCGGGCGTGGGCTGGCCCGAGGACAGGAACACCCTGCACTGGCTTGAGAACAGGGGAACGATCCCGGCGGTGGAGATCTCGGTCGATATCGTGAGACAAGAGTAAGCTCAGGCCCAACACCCGATACGGTCGGGCCTATCAAGTGTTATGACTATGACCCCATTATTTCCAGCCTGGCCGCCGTTTTCTGCCTTCTTGCTTGCGAGCCTAGTGCTCGCCGTAACGCCTGGCCCTGGCGTGCTTTACATCGTTACGCGCAGTCTCGTCCAAGGCCGCCGCTCGGGGTTGGTTTCAGTTGCGGGCGTCGCGCTTGGCAACCTTGGCAACGCACTCGCCGCATCAGTCGGCCTCGCGGCTTTGTTTGCGGTTTCCTCGGTGGCCTTTACGGTCATCAAGTACGCTGGCGCCCTCTATCTTATTTACCTTGGCGTGCAGATGTTGCGTGCCTCGCAGGCCGAGATACCAGCTGCCGTGCCTCAAACGACATCCCTTCGTCGTATCTTCCGCGATGGTTTCCTTGTTGCCCTGCTCAACCCCAAGACCACAATATTCTTTGCTGCGTTTCTACCGCAGTTCCTGAGCCCGGAGGCCCGGCCCGCGTTTCAAGGCATGGCGCTCGGCTCGCTCTTCGTTGCAATCGCAGCGGTCACCGACAGCGCCTACGCTTTGGCCGCGGGTGCAGCTGCGCCAGTGTTGCGCAGCCGCGTTGCTGGCCGCGTCGGTCGGCGTCTCGGCGGCGGAGTGTTCATCGGTCTTGGCGTCTTCACGGCGCTGGCGGGGTCGCGCGGTACCAAATAGGTTTGACCCATCATTCCTCCAGACCTGCGTGAAAAGCGCGCAGGCCAGTGAGTTCAAGCGTTGGTCGATAGGGAAAGAGGTAACAGGAAATCCATGAACCCGATGTTCGTCATCAGGTGGGAGACAGACGCTGACGTTGGAGCGATCAGGGATGTCACCCTCTCAGCATTCGAGACCCTGGCGATCAGCAACCATACGGAACAGTTCATCGTCGAGGCACTGCGCGCCGCCAGCGCACTCACGGTATCGCTCGTCGCGGAGGTGGATGGCCAGGTGGTCGGGCACATTGCCTTCTCGCCCGTGACCATGTCGGACGGCACCCGGAACTGGTATGGCCTCGGGCCGGTTTCGGTGTTGCCGGCGTACCAGCGGCAGGGCATTGGCAAGGCGCTGATACGGGAAGGGCTGTCGCAGCTGAAGGATATCAACGCCCAAGGATGCTGTCTCGTGGGACATCCGGATTACTACAGGCAATTCGGATTTATGAACGTGCCGGGGCTCGGGGTCGAGGGCGTGCCGCCGGAGGTCTTCTTCGCGCTGTCTTTCGATGGGCACATGCCGCAAGGCACCGTCGCTTTCCACGAAGCATTCAGAGCAGATGGTCGACAGGATGGAGCGGGCGACGCTTTGCAGCGTGCCTGACCTCCACACGTTCCAGATCCGCCAAGGGCTATGTTCGGCCCGTCATGGCAGTGAGCTTCACTGCCATCCGCTCGGCCATTGCAGGCATTCCGGGCCTCAGCCGCCCGCGCGTAGGATCGCCTCGGGCACCCAGCCCAATACGAAATACAGCACCCAGAAGCCCAGCACGTAGGCCGCCGCCACGTGCCAGCCTTCGCGGATCCAGCGGCCGGTGTCCTTGGCTTCCTCGAATTCGTTGGTGATGGCGACGCCGGCCGAGGAGCCGAACCAGATCATCGAGCCGCCGAAGCCGACCGCGAAGGCGAGCATGCCCCAGTCGTAGCCGCCCTGGTCGAGCGCCAGCTTGGTGAGCGGGATGTTGTCGAACACGGCCGAGACGAAGCCCAGGCCAAAGGCGGTATGCACCGAGGCGGCAGGTAGCTCGCTCACCGGCATCATGCTGGCGGCGGTGACGAGGAAGATCAGGAACAGGCTGCCCTTGAGCGCATGGCGCGCCTCGCGCCAGGGCGCCGGGCGGATCAAGGCACCGAGCAGGATGGCCGCCCAGACGCCGACTGCGGGAAGCCCGAGGATCACGTTGGCCGCGATGGCGCCGCCGATGATGAGCCCGACCACGCCCAGCCGCATCCAGTCGACCTGGTGGTCGCGCGGCCAGTCCTTGCGGATGGGCTGGTAGGCATGCTGCTTGTGGGCGGCGACGAAGGCCGAAAAGGCGACGGCGACGGTCGAGGCGATGAAGGCGTCGGCCACGTGCAGCGCCGGTACGCCGGCGATCCACATCATGGTGGTGGTGGTGTCGCCCACCACCGAGCCTGCACCGCCGGCGTTGGAGGCGGCGACGATGGCGGCGAGGTAGCCCACCATGACGCGGCCCTGGAAGACGCGGCGCGCGACCACGCCGCCGATCATGGCCGCGGCGATGTTGTCGAGGAAGCTGGAGATCACCGCCACCAGCACCAGCAGCAGGAAGCCGCCGCGCCAGTCGTCGGGCAGCCAGTGCGGCAGCAGGTCGGGGACGTGCGACTCCTCGAACACCTTGGCGAGGATGGCGAAGCCGAGCAGCAGGCCCAGCAGGTTGAGCAGCAGCGGCGCTTCGTGCCCGAGGTGGGGCAGCAGCGGGTAGCCCAGCTCCGTGACCTTGTAGAGCGCGATGACCACGAGCCCCGTCAGGGCGATCTCGAAGTTGCGCTGGTGCATGAGGGCCACGCCCAGCAGGGTCAGGGCGAAGAAGAAGAACTCGACGGGAAAAGGCAGCATGGCGGGATGGTCGTTTATTGGAAAGGCGGGGCACCAAGACTCCGCGCTGCGATTCTATGCGCTGTAGGGCGTGCGCACCCAGTCCGTCAGCAGTTTGATCTCCTGCTCCCGCAGATACTGGTAGCCCGCGTCGAGGTCGCCGACCAGCGTGGCGGCAAGATCGCGCGGGCTCAGGCCGCCCGCCACCAGATGGAAATACCAGGCGCCCACGTAGCCGGCGGCGCGGTCGAACGCCTGCAGCTGGTTGGACGCCTCCGGCCCCTGCAGCTGGACGTTCCAATGGAAGGGCTTGAGTGCCCGGGCATCCAGCGAGACCGGCGAGGCGGACAACACCGGGTTGCGATAGCGATCCTGGTGTTCGCGCAGGCCGATGATCCAGTGGTCGCAGAAAAGATCCTTGCCGGGGTTCTGGCTGGCTGCCCACTCGGCAAGGAAACGCGCCATCGGATGGATTTGCCCGACCGGTGCCGGCAGCCGCACGACGGCATGGCGCATGTCGGTCAGGCGGCGGAAACGGTAGTGCGGCGGCGCCACGGGGTGGGCTTCCAGCTTGGCGGGATGGAGCGGGTCGACCAGTTCCTGCAGGTCGGCGGGCGGATCGTCGTCGGGGAACAGTTTCCGATCCAGTACTTCATGCAGTTCCTCGATTTCCAGTTGCACGAAGTCCGCGGGCGCGAGGCCGTAGGGCGCGACGAAATAATGCGTGCGGCCGCTGTGGCGGGTGGCGAACAGGGTGTCGTCGCGATGCCGTTCGATGAGGCTCTCCATGTCGCCCTCGCAGTCGGCCAGCTCGGCTTCGGCCCAGGCTTCCAGGTTGTCCGTGACGCGTTCGCCATTGCCGCGTACGACGCCGCCCGGGCGGTACCAGCCGCCGCGGGTGAGTGCGAAGCGGAAAGACTGGCCGGACAGCGCGCGTCCGGCCTTGTCCAGCAGTCCGCTGTGGTGCGGGCGCGGCGGCGTGGCCTCGAGTTCGGTGACCAGCTGCTGCAGGGCGTGCTCGTCGAGGGGGCAACCGTTCATGTCGTGTCCTTGGTCCGTGTTTCGTCGAGACGCGCGCATACCTGTTCGCGCACGTCCTTGTCTTCGTCGTCGATGCAGGCGCGGATGGCGTCGAGGGAGGCCCGTTCGACCGCGCCCAGCCGCACGCGCCAGTCCGGATCCGCGAGCATGCGCGCCGCGTCCTCGGGCAGCATGCGCGCCGCCGCGATGGCGCGTACCTCGGGGTCTTCGTCGTGCGCCATCCGCGACAGGACGAACGACGGCAGGCGGCGCGCCACTTCCTTGCGCACTTCCCGGTCCTCGTCCTTTACCAGCCGCGACAGGCTGCCGTGCGGGATGCGCTGCGCCACATGCTGGCGCACCAGGTAGTCGGGGTCGTCGAGCATCACGTAGAGCCGGGTGGGCGGCAGGCGGCTGGCCACCGTGATGCGCACTTCGCGGTCATGGTCGCCGATGAAGGCCGCCAGCTCGTCCGGCGGCAGCCGGGTGACCACGGCGCGGCGCACCGCCTCGTCGGTGTCGTGGGCGAGCGTGCGCACGGCGTCGACCGGGGCGTAGCGCACGGCGATCGCGCGGCGCTCCCAGAACGCATCCTGCAGGCAGTCCACGGCGAACTCCGGATTCATGCGCAGGAAGCGCTCGATCTGCCGCCCGCTGTGGGCGATCAGGCAGCGGTCGCCCGGCTCGCAGCGCCCGGCTGCGTGCACGGTGTCGCGATGCGAACAGGCCGTGCAATCCGCGCGCGGCGTTTCGGTCTTGCTCAGGAAGGGAAAGCGGTTGGTTCCAGGCACCTTGGTTTCATCGTGTGCGCCCCGGGCGGGACATTCAGATGACATTTCGCAAGGGGCGTGCCAGATGCGGGAAATCCGCATGGCCTTGATTTGGCGGGCAAACTTCCGGGTCACCGTCCATCGCGGTGCCGATGACGACAAGCCCGGCCCGGCGCTTGTCGCAAATCCTACAAGCGCCGGGGGGCGGCTCGGTGATCAGGCCGCGCGTGCGAGATGCGCCGTCAGCGCCGCATCCATGGTCGCCATGTGGAGGTCGAACCACGGCGCCAGCCCCTCCTTCACGTAGGCACGCGCCAGCGCGACGCGTCCGTGCTTCTTGAGCGACAGGTTGAGCTGCACCAGTTCGCCCAGCACGCGGTGATGTTCGCCCTCATGCTCGGCGATGCCGGGATAGCGGCTGGCGCGCATCAGCCCGCCCTCCTCGGCGATATGCAGCCGCATCAGGGCCAGCAGCGCCGCAAAGCGCGAGGCAAACGCCGCGCTGTCGGCCTGAATCAGGCCTTCGATCAGCTCGGCCAGCGCCTGGTGCGTTGCGTCCACGTCGCCCGGCTCCGGCGAAGGCATGCGTGCTTGCGCGGGTTCGTCATACAGGACGGTCAGCATCATGCCGCCTCGGCGCGGCCGGTGCCGCCGCTCTGCCAGGTCTGGGCCACCGCCAGGAAATCGGCCACGTCGGCGTCGATCCATTCGAATCCGCGTTTGGCCAGAAAGCGCTTTTCCTTGTCGGTGGCGTTCGGGATGAGCGCCCAGCCGGTGGGCTGGCCGGCGCCGAAGGCGATATCGCTCATCACCATGCGTTCGGTGTCGCGCGTCAGGCGCAGCCCGAGCAGCAGGTACTGGCGGCCCTGGCGCATGCGCTTGACGAAGGAGGGAATCGCAAAGCCGCCCATCAGCTCGGTGACGTAGTCGACGAAGTCGGCGTCGGAGGCGATGTAGTCCGACTCCGGCAGCGGCGTGCCCAGCGGCTTGAACAGCACCGGCAGGCTGGTGTTGACGGCTTCCTGTTCGATCGGCGTGTAGGTCGTGCCGTCGTACTGGTAGAGGCGGAAGCGGTAGGCCGTGCCGGCGATGCGCGCCACGCCGACGATGAGAATGTGCGGCTTGTCGGCATACGCCTTCTGCAGCAGCGTGTCGCGGTTGCTGTCGACCACGTAGGGCAGGTTCTTGCCGGCCAGCCAGGTGTGCAGCGCGGAGGCGCTCCAGGCGGTGTCGCGGTAGGTAGCGTCCAGCAGCCGCGTCAATGCCGAGCGGCCGCGCTTCAGTTCCACGTTCATGGCCGCGCGCGAAAACTCGTACATCAGTTTGGGCGCCATCGGCCGGCCGTCGTTGATGGCCAGGATCAGGCTGTCGCTGTCGGCCGGAATGGCGCGTCCGGATTGCGGGTCGATCACGCCGGCCAGCGCGCCGGGACCGAGATAAGGCACCACCGTGCCTTCGGCCAGGCCCGTCAGGATGGATTCGAAGCGGGAATGCATGGACAACTCCTTGTTGGGGCAACACGGGTTGTTCTGCAAGAAGCGGGCCGCAGCACGAAGCACGCAACGGTGCGGGTTTGCGGTGTGCGGCGTGTGTCGGGTTTGCGCCAAGGCGCGAAAGCGTGTCGCAAACGGCCCGACCGGCTCAGCTCGTCGAATAGCCCACTGCGTACACGCCGCCCACCACGACGAACTCGTCCTCGCCCCTGAGCACGCCCGGCAGCAGCCGGTGATAGAAGATGACCTTCGGCAGCGGCACCTGCACCTCGAGGATGAAGTCGCCGAATTCGCCCGCGCGCTCGCGTTCGGGGGTGAAGGAGTTGAGGCTGTTGAGCAGCACCACGCGCCGGTTGCGTGACTGTTCCTGCAACACTTCGAAGTCGGCGACGCGGTTGACGCCACGGTAGAGCGTGAGGTGGGTCTGCCCCGGACGCTGGCGCGCCAGTTCGACCTGGCAGTAGGCATAGAGCAGGTCGAGCTGCGCTTCCAGCGCGTTGGAACCGTAGAGTCCGCGGCTGCGCGCCTCCAGGTAACGGCGATAGGTGTCGCCGGAAAAATCGCGGATGGGCCCGCCGTGATGGCGCGGCAGCAGGCCGAAGCGCGATTCCACCCAACCCTTGAACACCGCGCCCTCCTGGCCGTCCGGGTCGAACGCCCAGCCGCGCAGCAGCCGCAGGTAGGTGGCGCGCACGCGATCATGCGCGGTTTCGCTGTGGCCGGCCTCCTCGGGGTGTTCGAGGCTGAAGGCGGCCGCCATGTGGGCCATGAAAAGCCGTGCGCGTGCGGCGGGATCGGCCAGCGCATCGAGCGCGGCGAACAGGCTGCGGTGCAGCTCCTCGACGCCGTCCAGCCTGAGCGGCACCGGGTGGGCCTGATAGCTGAGGCTGCCCAGAATCGAGGCCGGCAGGTTGCAGCGGTTGATCGGCAGGCGCGCGTCGGGCGGCAGGCTGTCGGCCCTTGTCGTCACCCCTACAAAGGCCGGGCCATTGTTGTGTCCGGAACCTGTTTCCGCTGGGGAGGGTGCCCCGACATTTTCTTTCATATCAGAGGCTTAGCAGCTCCGTTCGCGGTTGGCATGACGCTTGCGATGACTGGGGTGCGAACGAAATTTTTCAATCGCGTTCCGTTTACACCTAGGAGAGTGACATGGCACGTCTTCGTCAATGTGCGATTTATGGCAAGGGGGGTATTGGCAAATCGACCACTACCCAGAATCTGGTGGCTGGCCTCGCCGAGGCCGGCAAGAAAGTGATGATTGTCGGCTGCGACCCCAAGGCGGATTCTACCCGCCTGATCCTGCACGCAAAAGCTCAGAACTCCATCATGCAGATGGCTGCTGATGCCGGTTCCGTGGAAGACCTAGAGCTGGAAGACGTGCTGAAGGTCGGCTACCGCGACATCAAGTGCGTGGAATCGGGCGGTCCCGAGCCTGGCGTCGGCTGTGCCGGCCGCGGCGTGATCACCGCGATCAACTTCCTTGAAGAGGAAGGCGCCTACGAGGAAGACCTCGACTTCGTGTTCTACGACGTGCTCGGCGACGTGGTGTGCGGCGGTTTCGCCATGCCCATCCGCGAGAACAAGGCGCAGGAAATCTACATCGTCTGCTCCGGCGAAATGATGGCCATGTACGCGGCCAACAACATCGCCAAGGGCATCGTGAAGTACGCCAACTCCGGTGGCGTGCGTCTGGCCGGCCTGATCTGCAACAGCCGCAACACCGCCCGCGAAGACGAACTGATCATGGAACTGGCCCGCCAGCTCGGCACCACCATGATCCACTTCGTTCCCCGCGACAACGTGGTGCAGCGCGCCGAGATCCGTCGCATGACCGTGATCGAGTACGAGCCGACTGCCAAGCAGGCTCAGGAGTACCGCGATCTGGCCAACAAGATCATCGAAAACAAGAATTTCGTGATCCCGACCCCGATCACCATGGACGAGCTCGAGCAGCTGCTCATGGACTTCGGCGTGATGGAAGAGGAAGACGAGTCCATCGTCGGCAAGACGGCTGCCGAAGAAGCGGCGGTTGTGGCTGCGTAAATCCCCGGGCGCCGTTCCGGTACGTCCGGAATGGCGCATTCGTAACCTGTCGCAGGCTGTCCACGGATTGGTGGCGCCTGCAAGGAGAACGGAATGTCTGCATTGACGCGTGAAGAAACCGAAGCCCTCATCAAGGAGGTGCTCGAGGTTTATCCCGAAAAGGCCCAGAAGGATCGGGCCAAGCATCTGGCGGTCAACGACCAGAGCATCGAACAATCCAAGAAGTGCATTACCTCCAACCGCAAGTCGCTGCCCGGCGTGATGACCATCCGCGGCTGCGCCTACGCCGGTTCCAAGGGCGTGGTGTGGGGTCCGATCAAGGACATGATCCACATCTCCCACGGTCCCGTCGGCTGCGGACAATATTCCCGCGCCGGGCGCCGCAACTACTACGTGGGCGTCACCGGCGTGAACACCTTCGGCACGATGAACTTCACCTCGGATTTCCAGGAAAAGGACATCGTGTTCGGCGGCGACAAGAAGCTGGCCAAGATCATCAACGAGATCGAAGGCCTGTTCCCGTTGCACAAGGGCATCAGCGTGCAGTCCGAGTGCCCGATCGGCCTGATCGGCGATGACATCGAGGCGGTTTCCAAGAAGGGCGCCGCCGAGATCGACAAGCCGGTGGTGCCGGTGCGCTGCGAAGGCTTCCGCGGCGTGTCGCAGTCGCTCGGCCACCACATCGCCAACGACTCCATCCGCGACTGGGTGTTCTCGCGCGACGGCAAGGACGTGAAGGGCGAGTTCGTGCCCGGCCCCTACGACGTCTCCATCATCGGCGACTACAACATCGGCGGCGACGCCTGGTCCTCGCGCATCCTGCTCGAGGAGATGGGTCTGCGCGTGGTGGCCCAGTGGTCCGGTGACGGCACGCTGTCGGAGATCGAACTGACCCCGAAGGTGAAGCTCAACCTCATCCACTGCTACCGCTCGATGAACTACATCGCACGCCACATGGAAGAGAAGTACAGCATCCCCTGGATCGAGTACAACTTCTTCGGCCCGACCAAGATCGCCGAGTCGCTGCGCGCCATCGCCGCGCACTTCGACGACACCATCAAGGAAGGTGCCGAGCGCGTCATCGCCAAGTACCAGCCCATGGTCGACGCCGTGATCGCCAAGTACCGCACGCGCCTCGAAGGCAAGCGCGTGATGCTGTACGTCGGCGGCCTGCGCCCGCGCCACGTCATCGGCTCGTACGAGGACCTCGGCATGGAAGTGGTCGGCACCGGATACGAGTTCGGACACAACGACGACTACGACCGCACCATCAAGGAGATGGGCAACGCGACGCTGCTCTACGACGACGTCACCGGCTTCGAGTTCGAGGAGTTCGTGAAGAAGGTCAAGCCCGACCTGATCGGCTCCGGCATCAAGGAAAAGTACATCTTCCAGAAGATGGGGGTGCCGTTCCGCCAGATGCACTCCTGGGACTACTCCGGCCCATACCACGGCTACGACGGTTTCGCCATTTTCGCCCGCGACATGGACATGACCATCAACAACCCGTGCTGGAAGATCCTCACCCCGCCCTGGCAGAAGAAGCCGGAAGCGGAAGAGGTCGCCAAGGCCGCGTAAGCAGTCCCCAGTGGGCGGCGCATGCCGCCGCCCGATGAATCAACCTACGCCCGTGTCCGCAGATTGGCGGTTCGGGCCAGGAGATGAACATGCAAGTCGTTGAAGACATCAAACCTTCGTATCCCCTGTTTCGCAATGACGAATACAAGGAGATGATCAAGAACAAGCAGGTCACGTTCGAAGAGCGCGCCGAACAGGGCAAGATCGACGAGACCTTCAAGTGGACCACCACCCTGGAATACCAGGAGCTGAACTTCAAGCGCGAAGCGCTGACCGTCAACCCGGCCAAGGCCTGCCAGCCGCTCGGCGCCGTGCTGTGCGCGCTGGGCTTCGAGAAGACCATGCCCTACGTGCACGGTTCGCAGGGCTGCGTGGCCTACTTCCGCACCTACTTCAACCGTCACTTCAAGGAGCCGATCGCCTGCGTGTCCGATTCGATGACCGAAGACGCGGCGGTGTTCGGCGGCCAGAAGAACATGTTCGACGGTCTGGAAAACGCCAAGGCGCTGTACAAGCCGGACATGATCGCGGTGTCCACCACCTGCATGGCGGAAGTGATCGGCGACGACCTCAACGCCTTCATCAACAACAGCAAGAAGGAAGGCCATATTCCGCAGGAATACCCGGTGCCCTTCGCCCACACGCCTTCCTTCGTCGGCAGCCACGTCACCGGCTGGGACAACATGTTCGAAGGCATCGCCCGCTACTTCACGCTCAACCACATGGAAGGCAAGGAAGTCGGCAAGAACGGCAAGATCAACATCGTGCCGGGCTTCGAGACCTACCTGGGCAACTTCCGCGTCATCCATCGCATGCTGAACGAGATGGGCGTCGAGCACACCATGCTGTCCGACCCGACCGAAGTGCTGGATACCCCGGCCGACGGCCAGTTCCGCATGTACTCCGGCGGCACCACGCAGGACGAGGTGAAGGATGCGCCGAACGCCATCAACACCTTCCTGCTGCAGCCGATGCAGCTCGAAAAGACCAAGAAGCTGGTCGAGAACACCTGGAACCATGACGTGCCCAAGCTCGACATCCCGATGGGCCTGGAGTGGACCGACGAGTGGCTGATGAAGGTAAGCGAGGTCACCGGCAAGCCGATCCCCGAGTCGCTGGTCAAGGAACGCGGCCGCCTGGTCGACATGATGACCGACAGTCACACCTGGCTGCACGGCAAGCGCTTCGCCCTCTACGGCGATCCCGACTTCGTCATGGGCATGGTCAAGTTCCTGCTGGAGCTGGGCGCCGAGCCGGTGCACATCGTCTGCAACAACGGTTCCAAGAAGTGGGACAAGGCGATGAAGAAGATTCTTGAAGCCTCGCCCTACGGCGTGAACTGCAAGACCTATCCCGGCGCCGACCTGTGGCACCTGCGTTCGCTGGTGTTCACCGACAAGCCCGACTTCATCATCGGCAACAGCTACGGCAAGTTCATCCAGCGCGACACCCTGCACAAGGGCAAGGAGTTCGAGGTGCCGCTGATCCGCATGGGCTTCCCGATCTTCGACCGCCACCATCTGCATCGCATGACCACCCTGGGATACGAGGGCGCCATGTACATGCTCACCACCCTGGTGAACGCGGTGCTGGAGCGTCTGGACGAAGAGACCCGCGGCATGGGGACGACGGACTACAACTACGACCTCATCCGCTGACGCGGGGGAGCGGTGAGCGGGGAGCGGTTAGCAGTCACTGCCCCTCCGCTCACTGCTCACCGCTTACTGCTCACTGGAAACCGACTATGGCCAACATCATGATTCGACGCGGTGCCGCAGGCGAGTATGTCTTCTATCTGCCCAAGCGCGACCTGGAGGACACCATCACCTCGATGGAGTTCGACCAGGCCGACAAGTGGGGCGGGGAGATCAAGCTCAACAACGGCGGCGCCTATTACGTCGACCCCATGCCCGCACCGCCCAAGCTGCCGATCTCGGTACGCGCACGGCGCATGGACGCGGCGGAATGAACTGAAAGGAAAGCATCATGGCACTCAAAATCGTTGCCGAACTCTGCACCGCCTGCGGTGACTGCGAACCGGACTGCCCCACGGCATCCATTCGCACCAAGAAGGGCGTGTACATCATCAACGCCGATACCTGCACCGAGTGCGACGGGGACTACGACTCGCCCAAGTGCGTCCAGCTCTGTCCGATCGACAACTGCATCGTCCCGCTGGTGGCTTGACCGGCATAACCGGGGCGGGGGTTTCCCCGCCCCGCTTGAACAAGGAGCACGCGACATGACCACCATCACCCAGGGCGCAGCACTGCGCATCGCGCTCGCCGCGCGCGTACTCGAAGGCGTGGATGTCCGTCAATTCACGCAGTGGGTCGTGAAGAAACTTGGCCTGCCGGTCAACGAGAACAAGCTGTCCGGCCTCACCGTCACCGACCTCAAGCAGGCGCTGTCGGCCGAGGAAACGGTGGAAACCTCGATCGAAACCGACGTCGACATGGAAGCCCTGAAGCTCGCCGTACGCTATCTGTGGGGCGAGGATGTCGACCAGGATGATAGCCTGCCGGCCGTCGAAGCCTACGCCGAGGGCGACATGCCCGGCAGCCTGCGCGTCGCCGTGGCATCGAACACCGACGAGAACCTGGACGGGCATTTCGGTTCCGCCCTGCGTTTCCTCATCTATCAGCTGAGCAAGGACGAGATCCGGCTGGTGGCGGTGCGCCCCACGCTGGAGGCCGACCTCGCCGAGGACAAGAACGCCGCCCGCGCCGCGCTGGTCGGCGACTGCCAGATCGTCTACGTGCAGTCGGTGGGCGGCCCAGCCGCCGCCAAGATCGTGCGGGCCGGCGTGCATCCGATGAAGTATCCGCAGACCGGCCCGGCGCGCGAGGTCATCGCCCGCCTGCAGTCCATCCTCGATGCGCCGCCGCCCTGGCTGGCGAAGATCCTCGGCGTCGAGGCGCAAAGCCTGGCCAGGTTCGCCGAGGAAGAAGAGGAGGCCGATGCATGATTCCGCGCGACACCTTGTCCCATATCGCCGACGCGGCGTCGGAATTCCAGTTCCTCGACGACACCACGCTGGATTTCCTGCGCGGCCGGTGGCCCGGCCTGCACTTCACGCTGTGCGGCGACGACGACATCCCGGCGCGCCTGTCGCCGGCGCTGGAGCGTCCCGGCTTCAACGTCTATCTGGTCAACGGCAGCGAACACTGCCTGACGCTGACCAACGATCCCGACGTGGCGATCGGCGTGGTGCTGGCGTGGATGGACGAGGAATGAGCGGCCCGTCAGGCCGCCTTTTTTTGGCTGCCGTTATGTAGTCAAAGGTAATAACGAATGGAGACCCCGATGAATGCACCTGCTGTCCCCGCGAACCTGCCGCGCTTCCCGACCGCGCGCGGACGCCGCTGGGACCACCTGGAACTACTGGAACGCATCGACGCGTCGGGCTCGATCTCGGCGGCCGCCAATGCCATGGGCATGAGCTACAAGGCTGCCTGGCAGGCGGTGGAGGCGATGAACAACCTGTCCGAGCAGCCCGTGGTGGCCCGTCAGACCGGCGGCAAGCACGGCGGCGGCACCACGCTTACCGAATACGGCCGCCGCGTGGTGGCCGCCTACCGTCGCTTGGAGAAGGAGCGGGAGCGCGTGCTCGCCCAGCTCAACCGCGTCATGGGCGACTTCGACCAGTACTACCAACTCATCAGGAGATTCGACATGCAGACCAGCGCCCGCAACCAGTTTCTCGGCAAGGTGACGACCGTGAAAAAAGACGCGGTCAACGCCGAGGTGATCCTCGACATCGGTGGCGGCGAGCAGCTGGCGGCCATCATCACCCACGACAGCGTCGATCACCTCGACCTCCAGCCCGGCGTCGAAGCCTATGCCCTGATCAAGGCGCCGTGGGTGATCCTGACCACCGACGACAGCCTCAGGACCAGCGCCCGCAATCGCCTGTGCGGCACCGTGGTGCGCTGCCAGGAGGGCGCGGTCAATGCCGAAGTCATCATCGAACTGGCAGGCGGCAAGACCGTCGCCAGCATCGTCACCAACGACAGCATCCATGCCCTCAGCCTCAAGGTCGGCGCGCGCGCCTGCGCCCTGATCAAGGCCTCCCACGTCATCCTGGCCGTCGCCGGCTGAATTCATTTTTCCTTTACTTAGGAGTCCACTATGAAAACGCGTCTTCCCCTCCTGTTCGCTGCCCTGTTCGCCATGGGTCTGTCCACGTCGCTCCACGCAGCGGAGGTCCAGGTTGCCGTCGCCGCCAACTTCACCGCGCCGATGCAGAAGATTGCGGCCGAATTCGAGAAGGACAGCGGCCACAAGGCGGCCCTGTCGTTCGGGTCCACCGGTAAGTTCTACGCCCAGATCAAGAACGGCGCGCCGTTCGATATCTTTCTCGCGGCGGACGACGAAACCCCGGCAAAACTGGAAAAGGAGGGGGTTGCTGTCGGCAGTAGCCGCTTCACCTACGCCATCGGCCAACTGGCGCTCTGGTCGGCCCGGCCCGGTTACGTAGACGACAATGGCGAGGTGCTGAAGAAAGGGACGTTCGCCCATCTCGCCATCGCCAATCCCAGGTTGGCGCCCTACGGTGCGGCGGCCGTCGAGGCCTTGACGAAGATGGGACTGCTCTCCAGTGTCGAAGGCAGGTTCGTGCAGGGCGAGAACATCGCCCAGGCCTACCAGTTCACCAGCACGGGCAACGCCGAGCTCGGTTTCGTTGCCCTCTCGCAGGTCTATGCGGACGGCAAGCTCAAGAACGGCTCGGCCTGGATCGTGCCGCCCAGCCTGCACAGCCCGATCCGCCAGGACGCCGTGGTGCTGGCGAAGGGCAAGGACAATCCGGCCGCCGCCGCGCTCGTCAGGTTCCTGAAGAGTGACCAGGCGCGCGCGGTGATCAAGTCCTACGGGTACGATCTGTAAAACAGACTGGGAGGCAGGGCATGCTGGGCGATACCGATCTTGCGGCGATTGCGCTGACGCTGAAGCTGGCGATCGTGACCACGGTGCTGCTGCTGTTCTTCGGCACGCCGATCGCCTGGTGGCTGGCGCGCACCCGCTCGGCGTGGAAAGGCGCGGTGGGTGCCGTGGTGGCCCTGCCCATCGTATTGCCGCCGACGGTGATCGGTTTCTATCTGCTGGTGATGCTGGGGCCGCAGGGACCGGTCGGCCAGCTGACCCAGGCGCTGGGACTGGGCGTGCTGCCCTTCACCTTCGCCGGCCTGGTCGTGGCCTCGGTGTTCTATTCGCTGCCCTTCGTGGTGCAGCCGATCCAGAATGCCTTCGAGGCCATCGGCGAGCGGCCGCTGGAAGCCGCGGCCACGCTGCGCGCTTCGCCGCTCGACACCTTTTTCAGCGTCGTGCTGCCGCTGGCGCGGCCCGGCTACCTCACCGCCAGCGTGCTCGGCTTCGCCCACACCGTCGGCGAGTTCGGCGTCGTGCTGATGATCGGCGGCAACATCCCGGACAGGACCCGCGTGGTCTCGGTGCAGATCTACGACCACGTCGAGGCGCTCGAATACGCCCAGGCGCACTGGCTCTCGGCGGGCATGGTGGCCTTCTCCTTCGTCGTGCTGCTGCTGCTCTACACCCTGAACCCGACGGGGCGACGCGTATGAAGACCGTTGCCCGCCCGGCCATCCACGCCCGTTTCAAGCTCGACTATCCCGGCTTCTCGCTCGATGTCGATCTCACCCTGCCCGGACAGGGCGTCACCGCCCTGTTCGGCCATTCGGGCTCCGGCAAGACCACATTGCTACGCGCCATCGCCGGGCTCGAACGCGTCGCCGGCGGCAGGCTCGCAGTCAACGGCGAGACCTGGCAGGACGACGCGGTGTTCCGGCCAACCCACCAGCGCCCGCTGGGCTACGTGTTCCAGGAAGCCAGCCTGTTCCCGCACCTCAGCGTGCAGGCCAACCTGGAATACGGCCAGAAGCGCGTGCCCGCGGCCGTGCGCCGCGTCTCGCTCGACCAGGCAGTGGCCATGCTCGACATCGGCCATCTGCTCGGCCGCAAGCCCGCGCGCCTGTCGGGCGGCGAACGCCAGCGCGTCGGCATCGCCCGTGCGCTCGCCACCAGTCCACGCCTGCTGCTGATGGACGAGCCGCTGGCCGCGCTCGATCACGCGCGCAAGCAGGAAATCCTGCCCTACCTGGAACGCCTGCACGACGAGCTCGACATTCCCGTCCTGTACGTCAGCCATGCGCCTGACGAAGTCGCGCGCCTGGCCGACCACATCGTCGTCATGGAAGGCGGCCGTGCGCTCGCCACCGGCCCGCTCACCGACACGCTGGCCCGTCTCGACCTGCCCATCAAGCTTGGCGAGGACGCCGGCGTCGTGCTCGACGCCGTGGTGGCGGAACGCGACGCCGAGTGGCATCTGGCGCACATGGAGTTCGCCGGCGGCCGCCTGTGGGTGCGCGACCACGGCCTGCCGGTCGGCCACGCTGCCCGCGTGCGCATCCTCGCCCGCGACGCCAGCCTGGCACGTACCCCGCACAGCGGCACCAGCATCCTCAACACGCTGCCTGCCGTCGTGGTGGACAGCATCGACGACACGCATCCCGCCCTCACCCTGGTCAAGCTGCGCGTCGGCGACTCACCGCTACTGGCACGGCTTACGCGGCGTTCCGCACACGCGCTCGAACTCGAGCCGGGTCAGCTGGTTTACGTGCAGATCAAGGCGGTGGCGCTGATCGGGTGATGGGGGGCAAGGGGCGCAGGCGCGCCTTGCTGTGACTGATCGAGGCATCTCGAAGTCCCCGGTGATGGGTTCATCTCTCGCCGGTCTCTTTTTGCCTGACGTAATATAGAGACCGGCCGCTGAAAAGATCGATAACGATCATCGAGATACGACACCATGACTGCCGTCTCTATATTAATAAATGTCCGGACCCATGGGTCTCTTGAATAACTGTTGGGCGACATGAACACAGATACTCCATCCCTAAACGAATCTGAGGAAATTGCGCGCCAAAACCTCGTCGCCCTCTGTCGGGCAATGCTTGCGGGTAAATTGTCTTTCTTTGAGGGCGCTATCGAAGTGTGCTCGCTTCGCTCCAGCATTCGGGTATCTGAAAATGATCTAGACATAATGGCCTTTGTTGCCATCGCGTCGGAGACAGACCACCTTCCTCCGCTCAAGGCACAACCGCTCTGGTCCTCAGACGCACTGCAACGGCTGCAGCCAGAGTTTGAGAAAACAGAAACATGGGCAAAATCATTTGCTAATGAGTCGTGCAAAAATCTCATCGAAAGGTTTGCCAAACAATGACGCCCAACCCTACGATCAACCGGACTGCCCAACAGCTGCGCTGTTGGGTTCCCTCCGCGCTGCGCGCTCCGGCGGCCTGTTACCTTCAACGTTGGGCGTCATGAAAAAACTATTCTCATTGAATCGCCCCGGGTTTTGTGTAGGCTCCTTTCGTTGAGAAGATGGAGCCATGAAGAGCAAGAAGACCACCACCAAGTACTCCCCCGAAGTG
>DDRS01000043.1:0-17289 GCA_002343685.1 Thiobacillus denitrificans
AACCTATTGAGAGATCACAGCTAGTCCAAGTGTTGCCGTGCGACTTGAATCTCCTTTCATGATTCAAAAACAGGTGCATGGATCGGGTTCCAGCTCATCCGTCAAACCCTAAACGGCAATACGTTCCATGCACTAGGGAAATACTGATTTGTTCACCAGCTTGCGGCGCCGCATCAGCCGGTACGCAGCCGGAATCACAAAAAGGGACAGCAGTGGCGCGGTGACCATGCCGCCCACCATGGGCGCGGCGATGCGGCTCATGATTTCGCTGCCAGTGCCGCTGCCCCATAGAATGGGCAAAAGGCCGGCAATGATGACTGCCACGGTCATGGCCTTGGGCCGTACGCGCAGCACCGCCCCTTCCCTGATGGCATCGAGCAGGGCCGCGCTGGTCTCGTTGCCGTCGTCGATTCGACTGTTCCAGGCCTGCTTCAGGTACAGCAGCATGATCACGCCGAACTCGGCCGACACGCCGGCCAGCGCAATGAACCCGACCCCAGTGGCGACCGACAGGTTGTAACCGAGCAGGTACAGAAACCACACTCCGCCGGTGAGTGCGAAGGGCAGCGTGACCATGATGAGCAAGGCTTCGTCGAAGCGCCTGAAGGTGAGATACAACAGCACGAAGATGATGAGCAGCGTGGCCGGCACGACCAGCTCCAGACGCGCATTGGCCCGTTCCATGAACTCGAACTGCCCCGAGTAGGCCAGGCTCATGCCGGGATCGAGCTTGACCTCGCGCGCCACGGCGGCACGCAGGTCCGCCACCACCGAAGCCAGGTCGCGGCCGCGCACATCCACATACACCCAGCCCGAGGGGCGGGCGTTTTCGCTCTTGAGCATGGGCGGGCCAGCCGATACCTTGACCCGTGCCACCATGCCCAGTGTGATCTGGCTGCCGAGCGGCGTGACGATGGGCAATTGCGTCAGCCGCTCGACGGTGTCGCGCCATTCGCGCGGGTAACGCAGGTTGATGGGATAGCGCGCCAGCCCCTCGACCGTCTCGCCGACGTTCTCGCCGCCGACGAGCCCGGACACGACCGCTTGCACGTCAGCGATGTTGAGGCCGTAGCGGGCGGCCGCGGCGCGATCGATATCGACATCGACGTAGCGGCCGCCGGTAAGCCGCTCGGCCAGCGCGGACGAGACGCCGGGTACCGTCTTGGCGACTTGTTCCACCTGCTGAGCGATACGGTCGATGTCCGCCAGATTGCTACCCGAGATCTTGACGCCGATTGGGCTCTTGATGCCGGTGGCGAGCATGTCGATGCGGTTGCGGATGGGCGGAATCCAGATGTTGGCGAGCCCGGGCACCTTGACCGCGCGATCCAGTTCCTCGACCAGCTTGTCCGGGGTCATGCCCGGCCGCCATTGATCGCGCGGCTTGAACTGGATCGTGGTCTCGAACATCTCCAGCGGTGCTGGATCGGTGGCGGTTTCGGCGCGGCCGGCCTTGCCGAAGACATGCGCCACTTCGGGCACGGTCTTGATCAGGCGGTCCGTCTGCTGCAACAGTTCGCTGGCTTTCTGCGCCGACAGCCCCGGCAGCGCCGACGGCATATAGAGCAGATCGCCCTCGTCCAGCGGCGGCAGAAATTCGCCGCCGAGCCGGCTGATCGGCCACGCCGCGGTGAGGAACAGCAACGCGGCCACCGCGAGCGTCGTCTTCGGCCGCGCCAGCACCGCATCCAGCAGCGGCCGGTAGGCGCCGATGAGCCAGCGGTTGAGCGGATTCTTCGCCTCATCCGGCAGCGTGCCGCGTATCCAGTAGCCCATCAGCACCGGAATCAGCGTTACCGACAGGCCGGCGGCTGCCGCCATGGAGTAGGTCTTGGTGATCGCGAGCGGACCGAACAGCCGGCCCTCCTGCGCTTCCAGCATGAACACCGGCACAAAGGAAATGGTGATGATCAGGAGCGAGAAGAACAGCGCTGGCCCGACCTCGACGGCAGACTCGGTCATGACCCGCCAGTGCGCCTCGCCCTGGAGAGACTGGCCGGGATGTTCTCGCTTCCACGCCTCGACATGCTTGTGGGCGTTTTCGATCATGACGATGGCCGCATCCACCATCGCCCCGATGGCGATCGCGATGCCGCCAAGCGACATGATGTTCGCGTTCACGCCCTGGTAGCGCATGGCAATGAATGCCGTCAGCACGCCCAGCGGCAACGAGACGATGGCCACCAGCGACGATCGCACATGCCACAGGAACAGCGCGCATACCAGCGCGACGACGATGAATTCTTCGATGAGTTTGTGGCTGAGGTTTTCCACCGCGCGGTCAATCAGCTTGCTGCGGTCGTAGGTCGTGACGATCTCCACGCCCTTGGGCAGGCTGGCCTTGAGCTGTTCCAGCTTCGCGTGCACCGCCGCGATAGTCTCACGCGCGTTCTTGCCACTACGCAGAATGACCACGCCGCCGACCGTTTCGCCCTGGCCATCCAGTTCCGCGATGCCACGCCGCATTTCCGGACCTAGCTGGATGGCCGCCACGTCGCCGAGAAGGACCGGCACGCTGTTCACGAGTTTGAGCGGAATGGACCGGAAATCGGCAAGCGATTTCAGGTAGCCGCTGGCGCGTACCATCAGTTCGGCTTCGCCGAGCGTCAGCACCGATCCGCCGCTCTCCTGATTCGCCCTGGCAATGGCATCCTTCACTTCGGCCTGCGTAATACCGAGGCCGGCAAGTTTGACGGGGTCGAGCACGACCTGATACTGCTTGACCATGCCGCCCACCGTGGCCACTTCGGCCACGTTCGGCAGGGCCTTCAGCTCGAATTTCAGGAACCAGTCCTGCAAGGCGCGCAACTGTGCCAGATCATGGTGCCCGGTCCTGTCGACGAGCGCATATTCGTAGATCCAGCCCACACCGGTGGCGTCGGGTCCCAGCGCCGGTTTAGCCGTTGCGGGTAGGCGAGCCTGCACTTGGCTGAGATATTCCAGCACCCGCGACCGCGCCCAGTACAGATCGGTGCCGTCCTCGAAAATGACATAGACAAAACTGTCGCCAAAGAAGGAAAACCCGCGCACCGTCTTCGCCCCCGGCACCGACAACATGGTGGTGGCAAGCGGATAGGTGACCTGGTTCTCCACGATCTGCGGTGCCTGGCCGGGATAAGTGGTACGGATGATGACCTGCACATCGGACAGATCGGGCAATGCGTCGATCGGCGTGGTTTTCACCGACCACACGCCCCACGCCACGGTGAACAGGGTCGCCAGCAAAACCAGAAAGCGGTTGGCGACCGACCATTTGATGAGGCGCGCGATCATTTTTCGCCCCCCGTCTTGTCGAGTTTCTCAACCAGCAGGCCGTCGTCGGTTTCGCGCACGCCGACCCTCACCCGATCGCCCACCTTCAGGCCCTGCCCTAGTTCGGGATTGGCGAGCGGAAACTCCATGGTCATGCCGGGCATCGAAAGCGTCTTGAAGGGACCGTGCGCGAGCGTCACGCTCGTGCCGGACAATCCCTTGATGACGGCATCCGCTTCGTGCAGCGCAACCGCCGCCGGCAGCGCTTCGTCCGGCCCGGAAGGGCTTGCAACGATCCCCTGCAGACTTGCTTCGGAATCGATCAGGAACTGGCCGCTGGCGACGATTTTCTGGCCTTCGTCGAGACCGGACGCAATGACCGTGTCGGCACCGGACTCGGGACCAAGGACGACATCGACCGGGCGATAGCGTCCTTCTGCTTCGGCCACGATGACCAGCGCGCGGCGTCCGGTACGGATCACCGCTTCGGTCGGCACTAACAGCGCCGATTCGCCGACCGCTCCTTTGAGGCTGACCTGGGCCGTCAACCCCGGCCTCAGGCGTCCGTCCTTGTTGGGTAGCTCAACCCGAACCCTGAGCGCACGCGCGGCATCGTTCAATGTCGGCAATAACGCAGTGACGCGACCCTGTACCGGCTTGCCCGGAAAGGCGGCAAATTTTGCTTCGGCGGATTGTCCGATCAGAACGGCTCCGGCCTGGGCTTCCGGCACCGACACATCGAGCCACACCGTGCTGATGCCGTTGACGCGTGCCATCGTCTGTCCCGCCATCAGTGTCATGCCGGGGCGCACGTCGAGCGTCTGGATCACGCCGGCGCGCGGGGTGGTGATCGATATGCGATTTCTGACCTTGCCGGTTTGAACCACTGCCCGTATCAGACTTTCCGGCATGCCGCCCAGCCGCATCCGTTCGCGCGCCGCAGCTTCCAGCGGCGCGTCGCCCACGGCCTTGAGCGCCAGATACTCCTGTTGCAACGCAGCCCATTCCGGCACCAGCAGTTCGGCGATGAACGCACCGGATCCGACCACGTCATTGGGTGCCAGCCTGGCCACGCGCTCCACGAATCCACCTGTGCGCGCCTGCACGACGGCGATATCGCGCTCGTTGAAGTTGACGATTCCCGTCGCCACCACGTTCAAATCCAGCGGGGCGCGCGTGACCGTGGCCAGGCGGACGCCCAGGTTCTGCGCCACGCCCGGGTCGATCGTCACGGTCGAGGCATCGCCGCCTTCGTCGGCATATTTCGGCACCAGTTGCATGTCCATGAAGGGCGACTTGCCAGGCTTGTCGAATTTTTGGGTGGGAACCATCGGGTCGTACCAGTACAGCACGCTGCGGCCGTCTTTCGCGGCAGTGGCGGGCATGGTCTTCCCGTCCGCTGGCACATGGTTTCTTTCCCACCACAAGCCCGCCGCCGCGCCAACGGCGAGCAGCGCAATCACGGCGAAGAGAACCAGCGCTGTTTTCTTAATCGTTTGGCGACTCATTGTTTTTCTCCGGACAAAGTGGGTTCGCCATAGGCGTAATGAAGACGTGCGGCCATCTTCTGGCGTTCGCCTTCGAGCGCGAGGGCCATGAGTTCGGCGTCAACGCGTTCGCGCCGCGCCATCACCAGATTGACGAGTTCGCCCTTGCCGCCGCGCCATTCAGCCAAGGCCAGATCGACCTTCTCGCCGGCCAGCGGTAGCAGCACCTCGCGCTGGCGCCTGACGGCCTTGTCGAGGCGCTGGTACTCGGCAAAATCCGCTTCTAGCATTGCCGCATGTTCGCGCATCACCGCTTCGCGTTCGGCGTCGAGCCCTTCCCGTTCGGCAAGCCTGGCGGCAATTTTCGGGTCCTGGCGGGTGGCGGCAAACACCGGCAGATCAAAACTCACCTGCACCGTGGCCATGTCGCCAAACTGCGAACCACGCTTCTGGTAAGCCAGTTCCAGTGCCCAGTCCGGCTTCTTTTCGGCGCGAGCTTCGGCCACCTCGGCGTCCAGCACCTGTGCTTTGGGGTCAAATATCGCCAGCTCCGGGTGCCAGTGCAGCGCATGCGCCAGCGCATCATGGGCGATTGGCCAGTCGGGCACGTCGCCCTCCAGTGGTGCTTCCGCGCGTGGACCCACCCAGCGTTTGAGGGTGGCGATGGATTGCTGGCGGCGTGCGATGAGCTCGTCTCGCCGTGCGTCGATCATTGCAGCTTCCTGGCGCGCCGCTACCGCCTCCATTGCACTGCCCTTAGCCCCGGCTATGCGGGCACGCACTGCGGCTTCGAACAGGCGGTTTTCTCCGTCCAGCGCATCGATACGCGCGAGCTGGCGTTCGACCGTATCGCGCGCAATCCAGGCAAGCGCCGTTTCCCGCAGCACAGTGAGGCGGGTGATACGGATTTGCGCTTCACTCAGTGCAATCCGCCCACGCGCAACTTCAACGCGTGCGCCACGCTTGGAGGTGTTGGGAAATTCCTGCATGACGCCGATGCGTTGCATGGTCATCGGTTCGCTGGACAGGCTGAAACGGTCGACGCCCTCGATGGGTACGTTATCGAGCCCCAAGGTCAGCTTGGGGTCGGGCAACTCGCCGGCTGGGATAGCCGCGTGACGCATTGCATCGACTTGTGCGGCTTCCGCTCGAAGCGTGGGGGTCTCTCGCACGGCCAAAGCCAGCGCAGCATCAAAAGAGAGCGGCTCGGCGAACGCCGTGCCGACGAGGCTCGCCAGCCCCAGCAGCGTAGCCGTGCAGCACAGCAGGAACCGACTCAAGCAGTCGGCTGATTGGGGAATACGCATGTTTCCAACTCCTTACGCGACAGCGCGCATCAAACGAGCCAAACCAGGCTTGATGGCGCCAGATATCCGCACTGACGTCTGATCAAACAGACGCAGCGCAGCGCTCGGCACAAGAAATCAGAGTTGGGTGGGTGGCCGCCAGGTAGCGGCAGGATCAAAGGTGAACGTGATGTCAGCGAAGCGCGGGAAACGAACAGCAAGCGCTATGTCCTGAGGCAAAACGTCCAATTCAGAAATCGGCAATATCTGTCCTGCGGATTGGCAGGGCTGTGCAGACTTGCAGGGTTTACCGGTTTTTGCAGCGGTTTTCGCGTCGTTACAGCAATCGTGCATTGCACCTGCACCCGTCATATCCATCGTGGCGGATTCCATCGGGCAATGCGGCTTGGGCAACGCAAAGCTTGCGTATCCCTGGAGGGGAAGCGCAATGGAAAGCCAAATGAACAGGATTGTCCGAATTAGACGCATTGGTAAAATTTAACGTGAGCCGCCCTGATATACAAGCAAAACTTGTTCCCTTGGTAAAAATCTATTACGGGACAATTTGTACTGACTGGATTTCTGCGGTGATCGGTATTTGGATGAAAGCAATGCCGTGGCGCCGTGTCGTACGTTGATGGCTGGGGGAGCGGTTTATTCCATAGCCATCAACGCCGGATTGGCCTTGTGTTTCAAACCAGTCAAACCTTTTCGCGGCAAAGCAACCCGCCCAGCAAAGCCAGCCAGGTGTTAAGTTGCGACCAGTAACCGGCAGGCGGGAACATGTGTGTGCCTCGAATCCGCCCGACTGCGAAGGAACCAGGATTGGATACACTTGCCCGGCTGGGCCGAAGTCAGCTCTGGGCAAGGACTGCGCGGTCGACGTGGCTAGTGATGCCCTCGATGCGGCGTGACTTCCAGATTGCCTACCTCACATTCCTCAACATAATGGACAAAGCCGCGCTGCAAACGCTCTGCCCATCCTGTTCCGAGCAGCCCCCCGACTTCTCCGATGCGCACTTCAATCTGCTCGGCGGTCGCCTGCAACAAGTCATAGGTGATGGAAAGGGTGTCGCCGGTAACCTCCATGGACTTGATGCCCATCATGGCACCCAGCTCTTTGACAAGGATGGCCGCCTCCTGATCGGTCAACGGCTGTTCCAGACGGAAGCGCCGCTGCTTGATGATCTCCAGGCCCTTCTGCTTGGGGGCTTGCTTGCCCGGTACGCCGATAAAAAGATGCGGGTTCGCCTTGAACCGATCCTGGCACTGCTGGGAGCAGAAGGCGAAATGGATGCCCAGATGCTCCATGGCAAAGGAATCCCGGCTGACCTCCATACCGCAGACAGGATCTTCAATGGTGTCGTCCATGATTTCCTCCTGTGTATCCGTCATGCTCCAGCAACGGGAGCGGCCATGCCGCCCCGTCCCAGCAGCTTGGCATTGATCGCCACAATGACCGTGCTGGCCGACATGAACACCGCCCCCACTGCGGGGGTCATCAGCAGCCCCCAATAGGCCGCGACCCCGGCTGCAAGGGGGATTGCAAAGGTGTTGTAACCGGTGGCCCAGATCAGGTTCTGGATCATCTTGCCGTAGGTCTTGCGCGACAGCCCGAGAATCGCCGCGACATCCTGCGGATTGTTGCTCACCAGCACGATGTCGGCCGCCTCGATGGCCACATCGGTGCCCGCGCCGATCGCAACGCCGAGATCCGATTCCACCAGCGCCGGCGCATCGTTCACGCCGTCGCCGACCATCGCCACCGTGAGGCCGCGCGCCTTCACTTCGCGGATTTTCAGCGCCTTCTGTTCCGGCAGCACTTCGGCGAAGAAATCGTCCAGGCCCAGCTGCTTCGAAACCGTTTGCGCCACCGCTTGCGAATCGCCGGTGAGCATCATGCATTGGATGCCCATGGCCTTGAGTTGCGCAATGGCGGCTTTCGATTCCGGACGCACCACGTCGGCCAGGCCAAACACGGCGGCGGCAGCGCCGTCCACCAGCAGGAAGATGGTGGTCTTGCCCTCGGCGGCCAATGCCTCCAGCCTGGGATGTGCCACCCGGATGCCTTGTTCCCGCAGATAGCCGGGGCTCACCACTTTCACGTCCCGGCCTTCGACCGTGGCTTGCGCACCCCGGCCCGTCAGGTTGGTGAAATTGTCCGCCTGCGGCCACTCCACCTGACGCTCCTTCGCCATGCGCACGATACCCGTTGCAATGGGGTGCTCCGACTGGTTCTCCAGTGCGGCCGCCAAGCGCAGGCAGGCGGCCTCGTCCAGAGTGCCCAGCGGCACGATGTCGCTTACCCCGAAACGCCCTTCGGTCAAGGTGCCGGTCTTGTCGAACACCACGGCGCCCAGATTGCGGGCCCGCTCGAACGCCGCACGGTCGCGGATAAGCAAGCCGTGGGATGCGGCCATGCTGGTGCTCACCGCGACGACGAGCGGCACGGCGAGTCCGAGAGCATGGGGGCAAGCGATCACCATCACGGTGACCGCGCGTTCCATGGCAAAAGCGAAATCCCGTCCCAGCGCCAGCCACACGAACAGCGTGGCGAAGCCGCCACCGAGGGCGATGGCGGTCAACCACACTGCCGCGCGGTTGGCCAGATCCTGGGTGCGCGAGCGCGACTCCTGGGCGCGACTCACCATGTCCATCACCTGTGCCAGATAAGTCTGCCCGCCGGTTTTCTTGACTTCCAGGGTGATCGCGCCTTCGCCGTTGACCGAGCCGCCGATGGCCTCGGCGCCCTCGCCTTTTTCCACCGGCTTCGATTCCCCGGTGAGCATGGATTCGTCCAGGCTGGTCTGCCCAGAAATGATGATGCCGTCGGTCGGCACCCGTTCACCCGGCTTCACCAAGAGCCTGTCGCCGGGCGTAATGTCGTCGACTGAAACATCCTCGGTGTTGCCATCCGCTTGCAGGCGGTGCGCTTCGGACGGCAGCAGCCGCACAAGGGCCTCGAGTGCACCGGAGGCACCCAGCACCGACTTCATCTCGATCCAGTGGCCGAGCAGCATGATGTCGATCAGGGTCGCAAGCTCCCAGTAGAACCCCGTTCCGGGCAGGCCGAATGTGACTGCGCTGGAGTAGAAATAGGCTGCGCTGATCGCCACCGCGATCAGCGTCATCATGCCGGGCTGGCGCTTCCTGAGCTCTTCTCCGAACCCCTTCAGGAACGGCCAGCCTCCATAGAAAAACACGATGCTGGAGAAACCGAACAGAACATAGGCGTCGCCGCGAAAAGCAAGCGGCGCCGCCAAACCGAGCATGCCCCACAGGCCCGGCGACAGGGCCAGGATCGGCAACGTGAGGAGCAGGGAAATCCAGAAGCGCTTTCTGAAATCGGCCACCATGTGGGCGTGGTGGTCATGATGCGCACCGTGCGCTGCCGGATTGCCGTGCATGCCGGCCGCATGTTCGCCATGCGCAGGCTGCGCATGCGCCATGCCAGGTGCATGACGATGATCGGCTTGTCCTTCCATGAAGGCTCCTTCTCATCTACCCAACGGGATAGGCCTCTGCTTAGGCATTCTGTTCACCCTATCTTGCCTGCGTCGCGACTGCTGCCGGATGCCGCAGGGGGGCGGTTGCAGCATGCGCCTCCTTGGGAATGGGCGTTGGCGCGGGCGTTTCCATCCAGAAAGCGATACCACGCCGACTTCAGTCGCCACCAGGAAGCGGATGCACGCGCGATGCCGGCCTTGTCGAGCAATGTCTCGATATCCCGAATGTCGATATGCGAGACCGCATAGGAAATCCGTAGATGGCCGCGCCGGTCGATATGTGCATCAAGAATCGGATCGAGCGCGGTAAGCTGACGGACAGCATCCTGCAGTTTCTCCGCGGCAACTGGCACGAGCGGGATTTTTCGAGAGACGTCGAATGGCCCCTTGTCCGCCTGTCCCTTTTCCCGAGTCTCACTCATGTTGTGTTCCCGGCATACCTACTGACATGGCGCCAAACGAGGATGTCCCGGTACACAGAGAAAGTGCCTGCGTTCCGGTTATCCAAGGCAGCATGTTAATTTGCTCCCATCCATCCATAACCGCGCCTGGCACGCGCCATTTCCTGGCGCTGGCTATCGGTCAGCAGGCCATCGATTTTCTGCTGCATGTCGACCATCGCGTCCATTTGCTGGCGCTGCAGGTCAAACAAAGCCCGCGAAGCGGTGCGAATCGCATTCCAGTCCTGCTTGTCTGCTATATAGAGTCCATTGAGACGGGCCTGCGCCTTCCAACCCTGCTGCATGAGGCCGCGATTGTGCGCCTCCGACTCGGTCTGCAGTTGGCCAATCTTCTGCACTTGTTCAGACGTCAGGTCAGGAGGAGCCCAAGGCATCATGGTGTAACTTCCAGCCATGCCAGGTCCCATACCCGCGCCCATCCATGGCATGCCAACGCCATACTGGCCCATCATCCATGGCCCGTATCCGCCACCTGCCCCTGGCTGCATTCCATACCCTGCTCCGCCCATCATTCCGGGTCCCATGCCATACCAAGCTTGAGCACCGCCGGGCCGATAAGCATCGCCCCATGCACCCATACGGCCCCAGCCATGCCACGGCCCGTAGCCTATGCCGCCAGTGCTATAGCCAAACGCGAAGAATCCCGTGACGACGACGAGAATCACCCACAAGGCGATCCAGAATCCATTTTTACGATTCATCCATTTTTCCTTCTGCGAACCGGACGCAAGTCCACACGGCACTGATCTATCGGGGCTTCCTGGCTACTGGGTCAAATCGCGCTTTCTCTTCTGAAACTCCTGTTCGTCGATCTCGCCGCGCGCATAACGCTCCTTGAGGAGATCCAGCGCCTTGCTCTCACCACCGCTCCGGCCACCCGTCCCGAAGGATGTGGCCAGCCATTTCACCAGCACGACAATGCCGGCGATGATGAGCACCCACCACAGGATCATGAAAATCCCGCCGAATCCGAAACCGCCGCCGAAGCCACCTGTCATGCCATAACCGCCCATCATTGGTGTTCTCCTGTACTCACATCCGACCATTTTCGGTTTTGCCGACCACCAGTGCGACCGGCAAAACCGGGTTCCTGTTGCGCCAATTGCAATACGCTCAGTAACCCATCATGCCCCCACCAAAGCCACGGCGCATTTGCGCCTTCTGCTCTTTGGTCAAGACGGCGGCGG
Organism: Thiobacillus denitrificans; assembly: GCA_002343685.1. Classification (GTDB taxonomy): domain Bacteria; phylum Pseudomonadota; class Gammaproteobacteria; order Burkholderiales; family Thiobacillaceae; genus Thiobacillus; species Thiobacillus denitrificans_A. Next base: position 11,180 of record DDRS01000043.1, read on the forward strand.
CTTTATTCCCGGCTTCAATTCGTGCTTCCAGCGCCTGGCGCTGCACGTCCGCGAGTTTGCCGTAGGCCTTGCCGATCGCCGCCGGGTCGCGATTCTCCGCATCGAACAAATCACCCAGTTTTTCCTGCGCTTCCCACATCTGACGCATGAGCGAGCGCTGCTTCTTCATCGACTCGGTCTGAATCTTCTCCAGTTGGGTGGTCTGCGTATCGCTCAGATCGAGCGCGGCCATCGGCCCCATTCCTCCGGCCCAGCCAGCCATCATGCCCGGCCCCATGCCATAGCCCATGCCGCCAGCCATCATGCCCGGCCCCATGCCATAGCCCATGCCGCCACCCATCATCCCGGGGCCATATCCGCTCATGCCCGGCCCCATGCCGCCCCCCATCATGCCCATGGGACATCCCCCGCCCATCATGTTCATCATTCCGCCCATCATGCCCATGGGCCCCATGCCATAGCCCGGGCCCATGCCCCCACCCATCATCCCGGGCCCGTAGCCTCCGCCTCCCATCATGCCCATACCACCACGCGGCCCGTACCCTGGCATCGAACCGGGCATGGCGCTTCCCTGTGCCTGACCTTGCATCATCATTTGTTGATTGGGCATCGTAGGCTCCGCCGCCGAGGCGGACACTGCTGTTCCCATCAATGCGAAGGCAACGATGGAAGATGCCAGTAGGGTTTTCATGGATTTGTTCATTTGAGGCTCCTATTCATTCATCTTGCTGTTGGAAAAACGACTGAACTTCTCTGCAGGCCAGAATGCGCCCTGACTGCATATCACCTGATTACCGCAATCTGGTGGCCTTCCCCGGCTGGCAACTGGATCGTGTCCGTAACCGTGAACGTCTTCTGGTCCACCACCCATATTTTTGGCGCCTTGCTGCTGGATACATAGACCTTTCCGGTTCCCGGGATCTTGTCGAGATGGTAGGGCTCCGGAGAAAGCGTCAGGACGCGCTGCTCGCCGGTCTGGGTATCGAGCGCCACCAGCTTGTCATCCGAGCGGCTGCTGATAAAAAGCGTTTTTCCGTCGTCACCGAGGTCCAAACCGTGTACTCGCTTCCCGATCTTGTAGGTCTTCTCGACCTTGCCTTGCTCGACCGATACAACGGAAACCGTACCGGCACGGTCGTTGGACACGTAGATCGTCTTTTCGTCGGGGGAAAAGACCAGATGCTCCGGCGTCGGCCCGGCCTCAAGTGAACGGGTCACCTCCCACTTGCTGAGATCGATCTCGCTGAGCGTTCCGTTGCCGCTGTTGCTCACATAGGCGCGTTTTCCATCCTTCGTCACCAGCGTGTAATTCGGTGAGGGGCCGGTTTTGATTGTCTTGTAAACCTTGTTGTTGATCACGTCGACGACGCTGACTCCGCCGCGCGTCGGATGCGTGGAAATCACATATTTGCCGTCAGGCGTCACGGCTTCATGATGCGTCCAGCCGGACACCGGAATCTCGGCCATGACATGGCCGTGCTCGGGATGAATCACATACAGTTTGCTGTTGGGCGTATCCGATGGCGCGCCTGCTGGGACTGGGGTTTCCTTCAGGCTTCCCGCCACCAGATAGTCGCCATCGGGCGTCGCCACCAGCCCATGCGGATTCTCCACCCCGGAATAGCTCCGGATAATCTTGTCGTTTGCCGCATCAACGGCGATCACTTGATTGGCCGAGCCTAATGGAATGTAGGCAATCGGCGCGGCCATGGCGAATGTCCCGCAACCAAGACACAGCAGCGCCAGAACAAGTTTCTTTGCGTTCATTGGGTCTTTCTCCTTGTTTGCGGGTCTTGCTGAAACTCATTACGCATGTACTTCAGGACGGCCTTCAAATCCGCGTCGGTCAAGGCGGGATTACCGCCCTTTGGAGGCATGGCCATGGATGAGCCGGGCGTCTGGAAACCGTCAGCCATCCGCCCGAGAAGGATTGCATCGTCTTGCGATAGAAGCCCGGTTTTTCCGGTCAAGTCCGGGACGCCTGGGAGACCGCCGGTCCCATCGCTGCCATGGCAGGCGATGCACGTTCCGTTGTAGACCAGTTGACCATGGTGAAGATCGCTGGCGGTTGCTGAAAGACTGACAAGTGCTGCGCAAATCAGACAGTGGCGGACCTTATCCATGGAATCTCGCATCGCCCAGCCTCCTTGGTGATCGACCGATCAGACCCTGTTGAAGAATTGCCGTAATTCAAGTGGTGTGGGTTGCCCCCGAAAAACGACCTCGTCGTTCACGAGGAGGTTCGGCGAATGCCGAATGCTGTGGGTTACGACCACGCCAGGGTGCTCCTCGACAAACAGCACCTCGAATGGAATGCCCAGCTCATCGAGTTCGTGCTGCAAACTCAGGCGGTGACTGCAACTCTTGGTCGCAACAATCTTGACGTCCATGAAAATCTCCTCGCTCCACTCAAAATTCGAGCTGCACGCTCCGGGTTCTTCAATAATGAAGAACCTGTCAATGCCTGCCAGGCTCCTCGCCGCGAAACCTGCGCTGGACCTGCAGGGCAGTGAGGCCGTCGTGTCGTCCTTGCTCGTTGTAAAGCACGTCGATGACCACCCCCTTGCTGTCGAACTCCAGGGTATAGGTGCGCACACCATTCCCCGGCTCGGTTTCATAGACGGTGTGCTTTTCCTTTGTCGGGTGCTCGTAAGTCCGCGCGTCTTTGATCCCCACTTCGTACACCCAGCCTTCCTTGCCGTTGGGCAGGATCACGGTACGGATCGCCTTGCCGTGGTGGCTGAAGGCAGCCTGTTTGGTGATGAGGCCAAGTGGATAGGCCCGCAGTACCGTCTCGGGATCCGACTGAACGGTGAAGCTTGGGGGCATGGATAGGGGCCCGGCCATGGCGGTGGTCACCATCGCCACGGTCGATGTCAGCAGCATGTTCAGGACAGGTTTCACGATCGATCTCCTGCATGTCACGGCGGGTTCAGTAACGGGTATAGGTCTGGGTGGTGCCATCCAGGTTTACGAGCAGAACGTCGTAGTGATCCTTGCGATTCGCCTGCGCCATGCCAGGCGAACCCATGGGCATGGCGGGTACCACCAAGCCGCGGGCCTTGGGCTTTTCTTTCAGCAGGTGCTTGATGTCAGCGGCCGGTACGTGGCCTTCCACCAGATAGCCTTTGACCTCGGCAGTGTGGCAAGAACCATAGCCATACGGTACGCCGAGCCGGTATTTCTGCTGCACCACATCATTGGTGTCGTGGCCGCGCACGGTGAATCCATTGGCCCTCATGTGCTCCACCCATTTGCCGCAACAGCCACACGACGGACTCTTGTAAACGTCCACAATGGGGGCCTCTGACGCAGCCAGCGCCGATGTCGTGACGCTCCCGATCAGGAGGAGTTGGAAAAATGCAGTCTTCACGCGAGCCCCTTGCCTGAGAATGACGGCAGTATGGAAGACGCTTGCCTACATCAGCCTGACTTGCGGATTACAAATTTGTCATCGTCGCGTCATGTCGCTTGTTGACCCTGTGGGTCACGAATGGGCAGATCAATGTTCGTGCCCCCCGGAATGTGAATGTCCGTGGCTGTCCGCATGTACCGGCGACGGCGTGTGGTCGTCATCCGGATGCATGGCTGCCGTACCAGGCAGTCCGCCATGCGAATGGCCTTCACTCGACTCGACCAGCGCAACATATTGCCCTGCTGAGAGCGTGGGCATCTTCTGAATGAAGGCCACCAAGTCCCAGATGGCTTCAACCTCGATCCCGCCCTTGGACCAGGCCGGCATACCGGATGCCTTGATGCCGTGCTTGATGATCCAGAAATGGCGCGCGGCCATATCTGCGGCCGCCTCCTCCTCATGGCGTGTCAGGTCGGGAGGTTTTGGATACAAACCCATTCGAATTTCAGAATCCGCCTTGCCGGGCGCCAGATGGCACTCCGCACACATGGCAGCGTAATTTCCCGCCCCACGGCGGATGCGTTCCGTGTCGGCCAGGTTGGCCGGCACCGTGAGATCACGCGCATGGCGCTCGATGGATTGTTCGCGCGCCGTCTCGATCATGCGATACACGAACCGGCTGTGCGGCGTATCGGCCGCCACATCGAACATGCCGGAATAAACGGCCACGACGCCGAATGCTACGCCAATCACCAGCGTGGCCAGCACCCCCATCAAAAAACGTGTCATCAGGTTTCTCCTTTGCAACCACGAAGAACCGCCGGAAATGGATTTATCGGCGAGCTACTGGCTGCCTACACATCGAAGGGGAATTTGGCCTGTCCCATCCCTTGTCGTCTCTTGCTTGCCCGAGAAAACAATCAGAATCAGAACCGCGCGCCAGCAACCCAGCGCGGCATTCTCACCGTCGGCGCGAGCCAGATCGACCGTGGCCAGGCAACGGGTTAGCGCCATCCATCTCACTTGACCATTTTTTCCATGCGCGTGATTTCCAGTCCTGTAGCGCCCTTCTCCAGCTCGAAGCGCACTTTATCTCCGACAGCGATGCCCTCCAGCATCGCCTTGTCCTTGACGCGGAAGAACATGGTCATCGGTGGCCAGTCCAGCGCCGGAATGGCCTCATGGCTGATCTTGACCTTGCCCTGTTCCGGCCGAGTCTGCTGCACCACGCCGACAGCGGACACGGTCGATGCCTGCGCGGTATCCGCAGCAGCGAGCCGGATCGGCGCCACCGCACCGTCCGGTGCGGCATACGCGATTCCTGCTACGCCTGCTCCAATAATTCCGAACAGGCCTAACCCAAGTATGCTTTTCTTGATCATGATTGCGTTTCCTCTTTATGTTGCGTTGCTGAAACCGGCTCGCGCATTACCTCACGTTTACCTCGATACTGCCCTTGATGCCAGGCCACATAATGACTGGCGTCAATCAAGCAAATTCCCCGTGCCGGCCCGGGTGAACAATCGAAAGTCAAAACCAGAAGCGCAGTCCCGCGACAAGCTGCGTATTCTGGGGGGCTTCACCTGCGGAACGTACGAAATCCGCCGTCCCCCCGAACTTGTGTGCCCATTCGACTCCGACATAGGGAGCAATCTGACGCGTGAATTCATAACGCAGACGCAAACCAGCGGTCGCGTCGGAGAGGCCACTACCGATCTCTCTCGCCGTGTCCTGCTTTCCATACAGATTCATTTCGACGCGCGGCTGCAGGATGAGCTTTTGCGTCAGCAGCATTTCGTACTCAGCACCCAGGCGCAGCGCGGTCCGTCCGCCGTTTCCCGCATAGGCGGTTGCATCGACGTTGAACCAGTAGGGCGCCAGCCCCTGAATGCCGAACGCCAGCCAGCCACGGTCCGGCCCCACGCCACTGTCCCAGCGCGCGCCGAGTTGCGTATCCCAGAACGTGGCCACCGCATGCCCCCAGAGCGCTTCGGTGCGGGCATCCTGCAGACGGCCCCGCGCGACGTCGCCCTCGGCCTTGAGCACCAGGCGATCGTAATCGCGGCCAAACCAGGCCTGCGCGTCATAGGCCGTTGAGTCGCCATTGTCGGTATAGACACGCTCCAGCCGGTCGATCAGCAGCGCACCGAAGTTGTGTTCGTCAGCCATGCGCAGCTCCCGCGGGCCGGGACGTGCATAGGGCCCCGACTCAAGCGTATAGCCGCCGGAATAGGCGTGCGGGTCGCGTGCGTCGGCTGGCGCCGGGCCACCCTGCATGTCCATCGGACCGGAGTCCATACTGCCGCCGGGACTCATATTGCTCATGTCCTGCGCCGGGCCCGACATGTCGCCCTGCCCCATGCCCGTCATGGTGCCGTGATTCATCTGACCCTGGCCCATGCCCGGCATCGTTTCCATCCCTCCGGCTGCCTTTTCCTGGGCTACCGGGTCTTGTGCCCAGGCGGGCGAGAGCCCAAACGCCAACATCGCGGCAAGGGCAATAGTCTTTGCTTCTTTGTTCACCATCGTATGTCCTCTGATTTCATTTGCGCGGGGCTTACGCCACCACCACTTCGCGGAACATGCCTGCGTCCATGTGATAGAGCAGATGGCAATGCCAGGCCCACCGGCCCAGGGCGTCGGCGGTGACGAGGAAGCTCACGCGTTGCGCCGGCTGCACGGCGATGGTGTGCTTGCGCACCTGGAAGCGCCCCTCGGGGCTTTCCAGTTCGCTCCACATGCCGTGCAGGTGCAT
>DDRS01000043.1:17418-59532 GCA_002343685.1 Thiobacillus denitrificans
TCCAGTTCGCTCCACATGCCGTGCAGGTGCATGGGATGGGTCATCATGGTGTCGTTGACGAACACCACGCGCAGGCGCTCGTTGTGACGGAAATGCACGGGCGTGGACCTGCCGAATTCGACTCCATCGATAGACCACGTGTAGCGTTCCATGTTGCCGGTGAGATGCAGCTCGATTTCCCGCCCAGGCCCCCGACTGTCAAGCGGACCGCCGATCGTGTGCAGATCGGCATAGGTCAGGACGCGCCGCCCGTTGTCGCGCAGACCCACGCCCGGGTCGTCGAGGTCGGTGCGGGGCGTGTCCACGCGCATGTCCACGCTCGGGCCGTATTCGGTCCTGGCATGGTGCGCGCGCGCCATGCCGGTCATGTCGCCCATCATGTCCTCCATTTCAAGCGGTTGCGGTTTGTCCAGCACGGGCACCGCCGCCGCCATGCCGGCGCGCGGCGCCAGCGTGCCGCGCGCGTAGCCGGTGCGGTCCATCGACTGGGCGAAGATCGTGTAAGCCTCGTCCCTGGGCGTGACGATCACGTCGTAGGTCTCGGCCACGCCGATGCGGATCTCGTCCACCGTCACCGGCTCGACGTCCTGGCCATCGGCCTGGACCACAGTCATCTTGAGACCCGGTATGCGAACGTCGAAGAAGGTCATCGCGCCACTGTTGATGAAGCGCAGCCGCACCTTTTCGCCTGGATGGAACAGCCCGGTCCAGTTGCCGGCCGGAGTCGTGCCGTTCACCAGATAGGTGTAGGTATAGCCAGAGACGTCGGCGAGATCGGTCGGGCTCATGCGCATCTGGTTCCACATCTTGCGGTTGTCGAGCGCGGCTTTGAACCCGTTGTGCGAGACGTCGCGGAAGAAGTCCGCAACGGTGGGCTGGTTGAAGTTGTAGTAGTCGCTCTGCGTCTTGAGCTTGGAAAAAACCCGCATCGGATCTTCGTCGGTCCAGTCGGACAACTGCACCACGTAATCGCGGTCGGCACGGATCGTCTCGCCGCCAGCCGGCTCGATGACGATGGCGCCGTAGATGCCGGTCTGTTCCTGCATGCCGGAATGCGAGTGGTACCAGTAGGTGCCGGTCTGCCGCACCTTGAATCGATAGGTGAAGGTTTCCCCCGGGGCGATGCCCTTGTAGCTGATCCCCGGTACACCGTCCATTTGAAATGGCAGGAGGATGCCGTGCCAGTGGATGGAGCTGTCAACCGGGAGCCGGTTGGTAACCCGAATGGTCACGGTATCTCCCTCGCGCCAGCGCAGCGTGGGTGCAGGAAGGGAACCATTGATGGTGGTGGCCATGCGCGGTGTGCCGGTGAAATTGACCGGCGTTTCCGCAATCGTGAGATCAAATTCGGTTCCGCTGAGTACCGGAGCGCCACCTGTCGTGGTATTGACCGTATCTGCCCAGGCCGGCTTGATGATTGCCGGTAGGCCAAGCAGGATGCCGCTCGCAGCAAGCCCCTGAACGAATCGGCGGCGCTGCAAATCCGGAACCGATAAGTGATGTAAGGCAAGAGGTTTCATGTAGGACTGCTCTCCATTCAAAAAAACGATTGGCCCTATCCGGGCACCAGGCCGAGCCTCGCGCCATTCCAGGAGCCTGCGTATTGCGTGTGGCGTGCACCTAGCTGGATGTAGCCTTGGGTACCGCAGCGATGGGCCATATTGCAGGGTCGCGCCAAACATCAAGCTGACAGATAAATTACAAATCTGTAATGCTTTCCACGCCAAGAACGGGCTGTGGCAGGATGTTCGCATCCACCCGGACGCTCCCAACATGAAAATACTCATCGTCGAAGACGAGCCCAAGACGGGCGATTACCTGAAACAAGGCCTCACCGAGGCCGGCTTCGTCACGGATCTGGCCCGCGATGGATGGGAGGGACTTGAACTCGCACAAATAGACCACTACGACCTGATGATCCTGGATGTGATGCTGCCCGGTCTCAATGGCTGGCAGGTGCTCGAAGGTGTGCGTCGTGCCGGGATTGAAATGCCGGTGCTGTTTCTGACCGCGCGTGACCAAGTTGAAGACCGGGTCAAGGGGCTGGAATTGGGGGCCGACGATTATCTGGTGAAACCCTTTGCCTTTTCCGAACTGCTGGCCCGGGTACGCAGCCTGGTACGACGGGGACATGCCAGTCTGGAATCCACCGTACTCAAGGCCGCCGACCTGGAACTGGATTTGCTGCGACGGCGCGCCATGCGGGCGGGCAATAAGATCGAACTCACGGCCAAGGAATTTGCTTTGCTCGAATTGTTGCTGCGTCGGCAGGGTGAGGTGTTGCCGCGCAGCCTGATTGCATCGCAGGTCTGGGATATGAATTTCGACTCCGACACCAATGTGATCGATGTCGCAGTGCGCCGGCTACGGGTCAAGATCGACGAGGGTTTCGAGCACAAGCTCATCCATACCGTGCGGGGGATGGGTTACGTGCTGGAACCTCCCCAGGAAGGCAGCGCCGCATGAAAACCCTGTCACTGACCACCCGTATCAGCCTGCTTTTTGCCGCTGCGGCTTCCCTGGTATTGCTGATAACGGGACTCTTCTTGACTCAAGTGGTGGAACGCCATCTCAAGGAAGAGGATCGGGTCGAACTCACTGGCAAGCTGGAACTCATCCAGAATTTATTCAAGCACGCCTATAGCCAGGAACGGTTAGACCTGCTGCCTCGACAGTTGGATGACGCTCTGGTCGGACACCCTGGTCTTGCTGTGGTCGTGACGGATGCGGCGGGAGGAATCTGGTTCGCCACGTCGGCCGCTGATTTCCCGCGTTCGTTGCTGCACGACTGCCAAATCCACTCAAAAGGCTGTATGCCAGGCACCCTGCAGGAATGGACGCAGGCCGGGATAAATTACCGGAGCATGGCCGTGACGATCAGCGCTGGCAGTGACAAGCCCTACACCGTGGTCGTGGCGCAGGACATCCAGCACCATGAGCGCTTCATGAGCAAGTTCGGGGCAGTCCTGGCCATTGCCATCACCCTGGCCGCTTTCGCCACAGCCGGCCTGGGCTGGATAGCCACACGCTGGGGACTTTCCCCCTTGCGCGAGGTTACCGACATGGTTGCAGGTATTTCCGCCGAACGCCTGTCGGATCGCCTGCCGACTACCGGCTTGTCTACTGAACTCAAGCCTCTTGCAACCGCGTTTAACGCCATGCTGACCCGCCTGGATGACTCATTCCGACGCCTCCGCGAGTTTTCTGCCAACATCGCGCACGAACTGCGCACCCCCATTTCTAATCTCATGACCCAGACGCAGGTGGCACTCTCCAACGCACGCAGCAAGGATGAGTACAAGGAAATTCTTTATTCCAGCTTGGAGGAATATGAACGCATGGCCCAGATGGTCAGCGACATGCTCTACCTTGCCCAGACCGACAACCGCCTTATCAAACCGGGCGTGGAAAAAGTAAACTTGGCCACTGAAACACAGGGGCTGTTTGACTATTTCGAGGCTTGGGCAGAAGAACGTGCTGTTTCGCTGACACAGACAGGATCTGCGGCGGTTTCCGGCGATCGACTGATGTTGCGACGCGCGCTCAGCAACCTGATATCGAACGCCATACGGCACACTCCGCCCGGGCAAACCGTGCGTGTGTTTTTACAAAGCGATGCGGATAAAGCCATCTTATCTGTCGAAAACCCCGGCCAGGCAATCCCGGAAGCGCACCTCCCAAGACTGTTCGATCGCTTCTACCGCGTCGACCCATCGCGTCAACGCAAGGGCGATGGCGCCGGCCTAGGTCTCGCAATTGTCAAATCCATCGTTAGCGCGCATGGCGGCTCAATTTCCGTCACCTCCACCAACGAAGCGACGCGGTTTCAAATCACGTTACCTACGTTGATGGAATGATGCGAACGGCCGCTTCTGGGCATGTTGCCACTCTCAAGTTAAAAAGATGAACTGGAAAGAAGGGCTGCGCCAGCCTGGGATACCCGCAGCACTCGGGGCTGCCTTATTGTTTGGAGCGGGAACGCCGCTCGCAAAGTGGCTGCTTGATGCCGTGAATCCGTGGCTGTTGGCAGGACTGCTCTATCTGGGTTCGGGCGTCGGCCTGTCGCTTTATCGTTGGCTGAGCCATGCCCCTGCCGTTCGTCTCCCCCGGAATGAAGTGCCGTGGTTTGCCGGGGCGATTTTGTCAGGCGGGATCATCGGCCCCGTACTGTTGATGTTCGGGCTGACGGGGATGCCTGCATCTGGCGCGTCCCTTCTGCTGAATGCAGAAAGCGTGTTCACCGCGTTGCTGGCGTGGTTTGCATTCAAGGAGAACTTTGACCGGCGCATCGCACTGGGCATGCTTGCCATCGTGGCCGGTGCTGTGGTCCTGAGCGTACCCTCGGGCGCGCGTATTTCCGGACTGTGGCCGTCACTGGCCATCCTTGGCGCGTGTTTCGCCTGGGGTGTCGACAATAATTTGACCCGCAGGGTGTCGCTTACCGATGCCACCTGGATCGCCTCTGTGAAGGGCTTGGTATCCGGTATCGTGAATCTGGGACTGGCCTTCTCGCTTGGTGCGTCGATGCCGGCATTGCCAAATTTGGCGGGCGCGATGATGGTTGGCTTGCTCGCCTATGGGGTGAGTTTGGCGCTATTCGTAGTGGGCCTGCGGCACCTCGGGACTGCACGCACGGGCGCTTATTTCTCGGTCGCGCCGTTCTTCGGCGCCTTGCTCGCAGTCCTGATGGGTGAGCCAATCACCATGCCGCTGCTCATGGCCGGTGCGTTGATGGCGCTGGGCACGTGGTTGCATCTAACCGAGCGCCATGAGCACAGACATGTGCACGAACCGATGGAACACAGTCACGAACATGTCCACGACGAACACCACCTGCACGCGCATGACTATCCGGTGACGCCCGGTACCAAGCATAGCCATCGGCACCGGCACGAGCCGCTGATCCACACGCATCCGCACTTCCCGGACACTCATCACCGGCATGGCCATTAAGGTTCTACCTAAGGCTTGATAACCGGACAATCATGGTGACCGACCTGACCGCCTGAAATTGGCCGATCCTGGAAGCCCAACGCATTGCTGAAAATGGTTAGCATAAAGAAACTGTTTGACGAAAAGCACGTACACGTCGCCTTCGAGATCAGCCTTACGCTCAAAGGCGCGTTTGCACTGGCAGAAATCGCCGCCAGCATTTTTGCCTACGTCGTTACCAAGCAATTTCTGCTGGACTTAGTGCGTGCCATCACCTGTATGGAATTGTCGGAGGACCCTCATGATTTCGTTGCCAATTATCTGGTCCATGCCGCGCAAAGTCTGTCGGTGAGCAGCCAGAACTTCACCGCCTTCTATTTGCTCAGCCACGGCGTGATCAAACTCTTCCTCATCATCGGTCTTTGGCAGAAGAAGCTGGGGTACTACCCGGCGGCCATCGCGGTTTTCAGTTTGTTCATTCTGTACCAAGCGTATCGATTCAGCTTTACGCATTCACTATCGTTGCTGCTCATCACGGTATTGGATGCCGTCGTCATTGGGCTGACGTGGTTCGAGTACCAGCATTTGCGGCACCTATTGCCCAATGGCCAGAGGAAGTAGCGTGCGGAGACCATCAGGCTTGAATCGCCCCTGCATTTCTAAACATTTTCAATCGTCAGATTAGTGACGCATAAGGGACCTGGTCGGCCCAGAACCAGCCGGCCGCCATGGCCGAACAAGAGTTGGTCGAGCTCCCGACCTAAACCCCGCATCTAGCCAGTAGTGGCGGTTGATCTAATGCTCCAAAAGCAGCCTCAGATAACTGAAATAGCGTGCCAAGCCACGTGAACTGGACCATTTCACTAAACTAAAATCTGTCAATACAACTTTAGTTTAAGGTACGTTTTGGTCATGCAGCGACAAACAATTATGCACATGACCATCACGCCATTCATTTATCCTCCCAATCAAACAATTGGAGGGGAAACCGCTGGCATGGGCCCGGGCAAAATCTCGATCAGAGGTCGTATCAAAGGCGAAGCTCAGCCTTATAGCCACGATTAGTTGCAAATCGACCGTTCGAACCGACGGACTGGCGGTACAGAATGGGGCAGTAATATTCGTCGTTGTACTCCCCTCTTAGTTGATTTTCGCCAGAGCAGGTTTTCTCAAACGCGCGGTGCTCTCAAACTTGTGATGTCGAGAGCGGTGCTGGATCGGCGCCGCCCGAACCTTGACGACAGGCCGATCCTGATTCGCGGGTGCCGCACTGACGGCACGTCGAGCGACTGGATCGAGTAATCCACAGGAGGGCGTGAGGGCATGGTGCCGACCGGCGTGCTGACTGGCCAGATCATGATGGTTTTTACCATCGTATTACTGGGGCTATGGAGTGCCACCCAGTGGACGGCGGCTGCACTGGGATACCAGATTCGACTCGGCGCGCCGTGGTTCGACCTGCTCGGGATACCAGTCTATCACCCGTGGAAGCTATTCGAGTGGTGGTACTTCTTCGATGCCTATGCGCCTAGCGTCTTCCTGCGCGGCGGTGCCATCGCGGCGTGCAGCGGCTTCGCCAGCGCCCTCGTTGCCATTGCGATGTCGGTCTGGCGCGCACGGCAATCCAAGCTGGTCACAACCTACGGTTCGGCACGCTGGGCACTACCCGCTGAAATCCATCGTTCCGGCCTGACTGGACCCGTCGGGGTTTTCCTCGGCCGCAAGGGCGGTGACTACCTGCGCCATGAAGGCCCCGAGCATGTGATGGCCTTCGCGCCGACGCGCTCGGGCAAAGGTGTCGGCCTGGTGGTGCCCACGCTACTTTCGTGGCCTGGCTCCGCCGTAATCCACGACATCAAGGGCGAGAACTGGAATTTGACCGCCGGATGGCGCTCGCGCTTCTCGCACTGCCTGCTGTTCAACCCGACCGATGCGCGCTCGGCTGCCTACAACCCGTTGCTTGAAGTACGGCGCGGCATGCATGAGGTACGCGACGTGCAGAACATCGCCGACATCCTGGTCGATCCCGAAGGCGCACTGGAGCGGCGCAACCATTGGGAGAAAACCTCGCATGCCCTGCTGGTCGGCGCGATCCTGCACGTACTCTACGCCAGCGAGGACAAAACGCTGCGCGGCGTCGCCAACTTCCTGTCCGATCCGGCCTCACCCTTCGAACTGACGCTGCATCGGATGATGACCACAACTCATCTCGGCGATGCACCGCATCCCGTTGTCGCCTCCGCCGCACGCGAGGTGCTCAACAAGAGCGAAAACGAGCGCTCGGGTGTGCTGTCTACCGCGATGAGCTTCCTGGGCCTGTATCGCGACCCCACGGTGGCCGAAGTGACCTCGCGCTGCGACTGGCGCATCGCCGACCTGATCGATGCCGATTCTCCCGTGTCGCTGTACCTGGTGGTGCCGCCCTCGGACATCAGCCGTACCAAGCCGCTAATCCGCCTGATTCTCAACCAGATCGGGCGGCGCCTGACCGAGTCGCTCGACGGCAGCGACGGCATTGCCCGGCGCCACAAACTCCTGCTGATGCTCGACGAGTTTCCGGCTCTGGGTCGGCTGGACTTCTTCGAGTCGGCCCTGGCATTCATGGCGGGCTATGGACTGCGCGCCTTCCTGATCGCGCAATCCCTCAACCAGATCGACAAGGCCTACGGTCAGAACCATTCCATCCTCGACAACTGCCACGTGCGCATCACATTCGCCACCAATGACGAACGCACCGCCAAGCGCATTTCCGAGGCCCTTGGCACCGCCACCGAATTACGCGCACAGCGCAACTACGCGGGCCACCGGCTGGCCCCGTGGCTCGGACACCTGATGGTGTCGCGCCAGGAAACCGCACGGCCACTGCTCACGCCTGGCGAGGTGATGCAGTTGCCGCCCGACGACGAAGTGGTGATGGTGTCCGGCCATCCACCCATCAAGGCCCAGAAGATTCGCTACTACCTGGATGCGAATTTCAAGACGCGCATTCAGGCACCACCGCAATTGCTGCACGGACACTATACCGATGTGCCGGCACCGCGGCCCGACGACTGGACCAGACTGGCGATCCCCGCCGCGCCGATTCTTGGTCTGGTTCTCCCCGCACACGGTGAGGCCATCGACGACGGCGGTCATCAGCAGCAGCCGGAACTGGCCGAAGTCGCGTTCATGCCGGAACCCGAACACGCGGTGGACGATCTGGGGCTGCTCGATGACGACGACCTGCCGCTACCCTTGCCCGCCCAACTCGATCCACGCCTGCAACGCACAGCGCGGCTGGCGGCCCTCGACCCCGACGATGGAATCGCGCTATGAGCCGCACACGTCTGAATGTCTTCATCGAACCCGAGCACGCCCGGAGGCTCGACGAGCTGGCGACCATGAAGGGTTTGTCCAAGTCCTCCATCATCGCCGCCGCGCTGGCATCTTTCCTGTCGCCCGACTCCGGCGATCAGCGCGAAGCGGCTATCGCCAAACGGCTGGATCGCTTGTCGCGCCAGCTCGACAAGCTGGAGCGCGATCAGAACATCCTGATCGAGACGTTGGCGCTGTACGTGCGCTATTTCCTCACTGTCAGTACGCCCGTGCCGGAAGCGCATCAAGAGGCGGCGCGCGCCCAGGGCCGCGCGCGCTTCGAGCAGTTCATCGAACAGCTCGGCCGGCATCTGCTACGCGGGCGCAGCCTGGTCAGGGACGTGGTCGAGGAAATCCAGCCCGATCAGAGCCAGTTCTTCACCCACGACAAAACCAACCCCAGCGAAGCGCCTGCTGACGACGAATCAGGAGCAGTCCCGTCATGAACAACGCACTGCATAATCATGACGTGTCGACCTCGCTGGCGCTGGAGCGTCGCGTGCGCATGCTGCGCACGGCCATGGGGCCGGACATCGCCAAGGCTTTGGACGACCCCGACGTGGTGGAGGTCATGCTGAATCCGGACGGTCTGCTGTGGGTGGATCGGCTGGGCAGCGGTCGCGAACCGCTGGGCATCCGCTTCACACCCGCCGACGGCGAGCGCATCATCCGCCTGGTCGCTGCGCATGTGTGCGCCGAGGTGCATGCGGGCAAGCCGCTGCTGTCCGCCGAGTTGCCGGAGACGGGCGAACGTTTCGAGGGTGCGCTGCCACCGGTGACGCCGGGGCCGGTCTTCGCGCTGAGGAAGCGCGCGGTCGGCTTGATCCGGCTCGACGCCTACGTGGCCGACGGCATCCTGACCGAGGCTCAGGCGGAATTTCTGCGTAACGCGGTGTGCGCGCGCCAGAACATCCTGATCGCGGGCGGCACCAGCACCGGCAAGACCACGCTGGCCAACGCTCTGCTTGACGAAATCGCCGCCACCGGCGACCGCGTGATCGTGTTGGAAGACACGGTGGAGCTGCAATGCACGTCACGCGACCATGTGCCGCTGCGCACTCGTGCCGGCATCGTGACCATGGCCGAGCTGGTGCGCTCGACCCTGCGGCTGCGCCCGGACCGCATCGTCGTGGGTGAGGTGCGCGGCGCCGAAGCTCTGGACTTGCTCAAGGCTTGGGGCACGGGCCATCCGGGCGGTATCGCCACCGTTCATGCCGGTTCCGCTGCGGGCGCGTTGCTGCGCCTGGAACAACTGATCCTCGAAGTCGCCATGACGCCACCACGCGCGCTGATCGCGGAAGCGGTCAACGTCATCGTCTACATCGCCGGTCGCGGCCATGCGCGCCGCGTGCAGGAAATCGCCTGCGTCACCGGCTTCGACAGCCGCGGCTACCAGCTCAGTAGCGAGCTGATGCATTTCACCCCATCCCTTTCCTCAACCACCGGAGAACCGTCATGACGACTTCACGCATTTCCGTAAAACCTGCCTTGCAATTAGTGGCTCTCGCCGCCCTGCTGGCCATCACCATTCCCGCGCACGCAGCAGGCTCGAACATGCCATGGGAAGCCCCGTTGCAATCCCTGCTGGATTCGATCCAGGGGCCGGTGGCCCGCATCATTGCGGTGATCATCATCATTACCACCGGATTGACGCTGGCATTCGGCGACACCAGCGGCGGCTTCCGCAAGCTGGTGCAGATCGTGTTCGGTCTGTCGATCGCATTCGCCGCGTCATCGTTCTTCCTGACCTTTTTCAGTTTCAGCGGCGGAGCGGTGCTGGCATGAACACGTCAAGCGCTGATACAGCCGGCTTCGAGGTGCCGCTGCATCGCTCGTTGACCGAACCGATTCTGCTGGGTGGCGCACCGCGCACCATGGCGATTGCCAACGGCACGCTGGCCGCCGCCGTGGGACTCGGGCTGCAACTATGGTTGCCCGGCATGGTGCTGTGGATCGTCGGGCACTCGCTGGCCGTGTGGGGCGCGCGATTGGATGCGCAATTCATGGCCGTGTTCGCGCGGCACATCAAGCACCGGCAGCTGCTGGACGTGTGAGGACGATCCCATGATGCACCTTGCCGAATATCACAAGCGCCCCACGTTGCTGGCCGATTGGCTGCCTTGGGCCGGACTGGTCGCGCCGGGCGTCGTGTTGAACAAGGATGGCTCGTTTCAGCGTACGGCACGGTTTCGCGGGCCGGATCTGGACAGCGCTACGCAGGGCGAACTGGTCGCGACCTCTGCGCGATTGAACAACGCACTGCGTCGGCTTGGATCGGGTTGGGCTTTGTTCGTGGAAGCCGAGCGGCGCGTAGCCGCTAACTATCCGGGGTCGGTGTTCCCCGAGCCGCTGTCCTGGCTGGTCGATGAAGAACGCAGGGCGGCTTTCGAGGAAATCGATAGCCACTTCGAGAGCAAATACCACCTGACGCTGCTTTATCTGCCGCCCGAGGAATCGACGGCCCGCGCCGCGAAGCTGCTGTATGAGAACAGCAAGGTCGAAGGCGTGGACTGGCGCGAACGGCTGGAGGGCTTCGTGTCGGAAACCGAACGCTTCTTCGGCTTGCTCGAAGGGGTAATGCCGGAAATCGCGTGGCTCGACGATGGTCAGACACTGACCTATCTGCATGCCTGCGTATCCACCCGTCCGCATCCGGTGGCCGTGCCCGAGGTGCCGATGCACCTCGATGCGCTGCTGGCCGATGAGCCGTTGACCGGTGGCCTTGCGCCCATGCTTGGCGCGCAACACCTGCGCGTGGTGTCGGTGCGTGGCTTCCCGACTTCGACCTGGCCTGGCTTGCTTGACGACCTCAACCGCCTGGGCTTTGCCTACCGCTGGAGCACACGCTTCCTGTGCCTCGACAAGGCTGATGCCGAGAAGGAATTGAGCCGCTTGCGCCGGCAATGGTTCGCCAAACGCAAGAACATCGTCGCGCTGCTGCGCGAAACCATCTTCCAGCAGGAAAGTCCGCTGGTCGATTCCGATGCGTCGAACAAGGCGGCGGACGCCGACGCTGCTCTCCAGGAACTGGGCAGCGATCAGGTGTCTTTCGGCTATGTCACCGCCACTGTCACCGTGCTCGACTCCGACGCGACCGCTGCCGACGAAAAACTCCGTGCAATCGAGCGAACGATTCAGGGCCGTGGCTTCGTGACGATCCCCGAGACCCTGAATGCGGTCGATGCCTGGCTGTCGTCGATTCCGGGACACGCCTACGCCAACGTACGCCAACCCATCGTTTCGACCCTGAACCTCGCGCACATGATGCCGGTCTCCGCCGTCTGGGCCGGGCAGGAGCGCAATGCGCATCTCGACGGCCCACCGCTGATCGTGACGCGCACCGATGGCGCGACGCCGTTCCGGCTGGTCACGCACATTGGCGACGTGGGCAACACCCTGGTGGTCGGCCCCATCGGCATGGGCAAGTCGGTGCTGCTGGCGACGCTCGCCTTGCAGTTCCGCCGCTATGCCGGATCGCGCATCTTCGCCTTCGACATGGGGCGCTCGATTCGCGCCACCGTGCTCGGACTTGGCGGTGAGCACTATGACCTGGGTGCGGACGGTGCCATGGCCTTCCAGCCGCTGGCCCGCATCGACCAGGACAGCTACCGCGCCTGGGCGGCCGAATGGGTCCAAGGCCTGTTGATTCACGAAGGCGTGGTTGTCGGGCCGACCGAGAAGGAGTCCGTGTGGTCGGCACTGAACAGTCTCGCCAGCGCGCCGTGTGAACAGCGCACCCTGACTGGATTATCCGTACTGCTGCAGTCGAATGCACTGCGTCAGGCGCTGCAACCCTACGTGCTGGGCGGTGCACACGGCAGACTGCTCGATGCCGACCATGACCAGCTCGGTGTCGCCGACGTGCAAGCGTTCGAGATGGAAGAACTGATGCACAGCAAAGCGGCGGCGCTGTCGGTACTGCGCTACCTGTTCGCGCGCTTCGAGGAACGACTCGACGGTGCCCCGACATTGTTGATCCTCGACGAAGCCTGGCTGTTCCTCGACGACCCGGTGTTCGCCGCGCGCATCCGCCAATGGTTGAAGACGCTGCGCAAGAAGAACGTGTCGGTGATCTTCGCGACGCAATCGCTGGCGGACATCAAGGATTCCAGCATTGCGCCGGCCATCGTCGAGAGCTGCGTGAGCCGCATCTTCCTGCCCAATCCCCAGGCGACCGAGCCGCAGATTCGCGTCATCTACGAAGGCTTCGGTCTCAATGCGCGGCAAATCGAGATCGTGGCGACCGCCCAGCCCAAGCGCGACTACTACTACCAGTCGCGGCTCGGCAACCGCGTCTTCGATCTGGGGCTCGGGCCGGTGACGCTGGCGTTCGCCGGCGCGGCCAGACCTGAAGACCAGCGCGCCATCGACGCCGTTGCCGCGTCGGTGCCGCCGGCGGACTTCGCGGCCGCCTGGCTGCGCCATCGCGGCCTCGGCTGGGCCGCAGACCTCATCCCGTCCTTCCCGTTCATCCCGACCATTCCCAAGGAGAATCCGTCATGAAGAGGACCCTGCCTGCCCTCGCCGCCGCCATGCTCATGACCGTGATGCCTGCAGCACAGGCGCAATGGGTGGTGATCGATCCGGCCAATCTGGTGCAGAACATCCTGACCGCCGCCCGTACTCTGCAGCAGATCAACAACCAGATCCAGCAACTGCAGAATGAAGCGCAGATGCTGACCAACCAGGCGAAGAACCTGACCAGCCTCCCCTTCAGCGCGCTCAATCAACTGCAATCCGCACTGTCCGCGACGAACCAGCTGCTGCAGCAGGCGCAAGGGCTGTCATTGAATCTGACTCAGATGGAGACCCAGTTCGCGCAGCTCTATCCCGCTGCCTACACCGCCTCGACCCCGGCAAACCAGATGGCGCTCGACGCCAGCCAGCGTTGGCAGAACGCACTGGAGGCGCTACGCACCGCGACCGAGGTGCAGTCGCAGTCGGTGCAGAACTTCGCCTCCGACGAGCAGACCTTGTCCGCCCTCGTGAACAGCAGCCAGTCGGCGGTGGGCGCCTTGCAGGCCACCCAGGCGACGAACCAGTTGCTCGCCTTGCAGGCCCGGCAGGCGATCCAGGCGCAGCAGCTCCAGGTCACGCAAGACCGCGCCGTCGCTCTCGAACAGGCGCGTCAGGTCGCGGTGCATGCGCGTGCCGCCGAGGTGCGCAAGCGTTTCCATGGCACCGGCACACCGTACTCGCCATCCCCCGTCAACTTCTACGGCAACTGAGGAACCCATATGAAAACCCTCCTGACCACCCTCGCCTGCACCCTGCTGCTCGCCGCCTGCAACAAGCCGGCACCCACCGACTCGGTCGAATCGCTGCTGGCGAATCCCGAGCGCCTGAAGGAAGTCCGCGCGCAGTGCAAGGCCAACCACGATAAGGCGGGCGATGCCCTGTGCAACAGGGCGAGTGAGGCCACGCGGCGGCGCTTCATGGGCAGCGGCACGCCGTACACGCCCGCGCCACCGGCCGCACCCGCTTCCGCAGCGAAAGACTGAGCCATGAACGATCTGTCGGTCATCGACCACTTCCTCGATGTCTTCTCGCACTACATCGACTCGGGTTTCGGCCTGCTGCATAACGAAGTGGCGTTCCTCACCGCGACGTTGGTGGTGATCGACATGACGTTGGCCGGGCTGTTCTGGGCCATGGGCGGCGAGGACGTAATCGGCAGGCTGATCAAGAAGACGCTCTATGTCGGCGCGTTCGCGTTCATCATCGGCAACTTCAACAACCTGGCAGGCATCCTGTTCAATTCGTTTGCCGGACTCGGGCTGGTGGCGTCGGGTTCCACGCTGACGCAGGCGCAGTTTCTGCAGCCGGGCCACCTGGCCAAGGTCGGTGTCGATGCGGCGCAACCCATCATGGCGCAGATCAGCGACTTGACCGGCTTCCCTGAGGTGTTCGCTAACCTCGATGTCATCAGCGTGCTGTTTCTCGCCTGGCTGGTGGTGATCGTGAGCTTCTTCGTACTCGCGGTGCAGCTCTTCGTCACGTTGATCGAATTCAAGCTGACCACGCTCGCGGGCTTCGTGCTGGTGCCGTTCGCGTTGTGGAACAAGACCGCATTCCTCGCCGAGCGGGTGCTGGGCAACGTGGTGTCATCGGGCATCAAGGTGCTGGTGCTGGCGGTGATCGTCGGCATCGGCACGGGACTGTTTGCACAGTTTCAAACACCGCCCGGCACCGAACCCTCCATCGACCTGGCGCTGACCATCATGCTCGCTTCACTGGCGATGCTGGGACTCGGGATCTTCGGGCCGGGGATTGCCACCGGGCTGGTGTCCGGCGCACCGCAGCTCGGTGCGGGTGCGGCGGCCGGCACGGCGCTGGGGGCTGCTGGTTTGGCGGTGGCCGGTGGCGCGGCTATCGCGACGGGTGGCGCGGCGGTGGCCACTGGCGCACGCATGGTGCCGGGCGCTGCGCGCGCGGCCATCGGTAGCGCTGCATCGGCCGGGCGTGCGAGCAGCTCAATGGCAAGCGGCGCGAAAACCGCCTACCAGGCTGGCGCCGCGGCATCGGGTGGCGGTGGAGTTCGTGCTGCTGGCGCAGGCCTTGCCAATGTGGCCAAGAGTGGTGCCGGGGCCGTCGGCCAGCGCGTCGCCGCGAGTGCCAAGGCGGTCAAGGATCGCGTAGCCAATTTCGTCGAGGAAGCTGCTGCGCCTGCGGCCGCGAGTTCTACCGAATCGGCCGATTCGACCGAAGCCAAGCCATCAACAGCGGAGCCCGCCTGGGCCAAACAAATGCGCCGCAAACAGCAGGTGAGCCATGCGGCCACCACGGCGGCGCACACTCTGCGCTCGGGCGATCACGGCGGCAGCGGTGCCAGTCCGAGCCTGCGCGACGATTCGAACCACTAAGGAAGTTTAACGGAGATCAGTTCATGCGATTCAAACGACCCCAGGTGAAGTACTCGGAAACGCTCGAGCCCGTCACCCCATACCAAGCTGCCGCACAGGTCTGGGACCAGCGCATCGGCAGTGCGCGCGTGCAGGCGAAGAACTGGCGACTGATGGCCTTCGGCTGCCTGTCGCTTGCCTTGCTGATGGCTGGGGGGCTGGTGTGGCGGTCGGCACAGTCCATCGTCACGCCGTATGTGGTCGAAGTGGCCACCGGCGGCCAGGTGCGCGCGGTGGGCGAAGCCGCCACGCCGTACAAGCCGAACGATGCGCAGATCGCCTACCACCTGGCGCGCTTCCTCACCGACGTGCGCTCGCTGTCGATCGATCCCATCGTGGTGCGGCAGAACTGGCTCGAAGCCTACAACTACACCACGGATACAGGCGCGGCCACACTGAACGACTATGCGCGCAGCAACGATCCGTTCGCGCGCATCGGGCAGAGCTCGACAGCCGTGGAGATCACCAGCGTGGTGCGCGCCAGCCCGTCGTCGTTCCAGGTGCGCTGGATCGAGCGCACCTATGTGAACGGTTCACCTTCTGGCACCGAGCGCTGGACGGCTGTGCTGTCCATCGTACTGCAACCGCCGCGCACCGAAGAGCGGCTGCGCAAGAACCCGCTGGGAATTTATGTCAACGGCCTGTCCTGGAGCCGTGAACTCGACGCAACCGAAGGAACCCCAAAACCATGAAAACCCAAATCCGTATTTACGCTTTGCCGTTGATCCTGAGCGCCACCTTGGTGACTTTCACCGGCTGCGCCACACACGGCAAGCTGCCGCCGGACATCACGCTGGACGAACCCATCGCGGCGCACGTGCTGCCGGAATTGCCCAAACCCATCGAGGTGGTCGAAATGCCGAAACCACTTCCGCTGCCCGAACAGTTGAAGCCGCTGGCGAGCTCGCCAGAGGACAAGCCAGTCGCCGAATCGCCCGACGAGAAGGTTCGTGTGGCGCGCGCCAATGCCGAAGCCCGCGTGGCCCCCAGCCGCGAAGGCTATATAAACGCGATCCAGGTCTGGCCCTATACGGACGGCGCGCTGTATCAGCTCTACACCAGTCCGGGGCGTGTCACTGTTATCACCTTGCAGGAGGGTGAGGAACTGGTGACGGTCTCGGCCGGCGACACCGTGCGCTGGATCGTGGGCGATACCGCGAGCGGCGTGGGTGCCAGTCTGCGCGTGAACATCCTCGTGAAGCCCACGCGCGTCGGCTTGAAGACAAACCTGGTCATCACCACCAACCGCCGCACCTACCTACTCGAACTATCTTCGACACCGCAGGCGTGGATGGCATCGGCATCGTGGGACTACCCGAAGGACCGCATGCTGGCCTTGCAGAAGCAGGCGCAGCAGGCTCAGGCGGCAGCGCCGGTAGACTCGGGCTTGTCGCTGGAGCAGATCAAGTTCCGCTACGCCATCTCCGGTGACAGCCCACCGTGGAAGCCGTTGCGCGCGTTCGATGACGGCGAGCGGGTCTATATCCAGTTCCCCGCCGGCATCGCGCAGGGCGAGCTGCCACCGCTATTCGTGATCGGGCAGCAGGGCGATGGCCAGCTCGTGAACTACCGCTTCCATTCGCCGTATTACATCGTGGATCGGCTGTTCGGTGCGGCCGAGTTGCGGCTGGGTGCGGACAAGGCCGCCGTGGTGCGCATCGAGCGCACCGATGGCGTGGGCAGCATGGCGCGGAGGTATTGAGCATGAGCATGTCCGCCACACCGCAGACGCCGCCGACGGGGACAGATAAGGCCGACCCGGACACCTTGGCTCTGCGCGCTTCGCCGCGTCCGGTCACGCGCCTCAATCGGCGCATGCTGACCATGCTTGCAGGGGCGCTCGGCATCGTCATACTGGGCGCCACACTCTGGTCCTTGCAGCCGCACAAGCGTGAGCGCAACCCGGCCACCGAGCTGTATAACGTGGATCGCGTCTCACGGGCCGATAGCCTCGACCAGTTGCCAACGGATTATTCCAAGGTGGTGCCAATGGCCAAGCCTGTGGTGCCGATGTTGGGTGAGCCATTGCCGGGCGACTTGGGGCCGGCCATCGTGCATGCGCAAAACCACGGGAACACAGGTGCGTACACCCCCGCGCAACCCGGCCGTATCGCTCAGCCGGGCGATGCCGAGGATGCGGCGCGTTCGTCGGTGTTTTTCCGCAGCAGTAGTACAACAAATGTGACACCGGCAACCACCGTGGCCGCAATCCAACCCGAGCCGGCATCGGGCAATCAAGCCTTCAATCCCATGGCCTCTGCCTTCGCGTCGGCACAGCCGACCGATCCGACGGCTGTGCAGAATCGGCAGGAGCAGAAGCAGGCGCTTGTCGCCAATGGCGGCGATACGACCACCCGCAATCCGGCCAGCCTGCAACTACCAGCCTCGCCCTACCAGGTGATGGCGGGCACCATCATTCCGGCGGCGCTGGTGACGGGCATCAATTCCGACTTGCCCGGGCAGGTCATCGCCACCGTGACCGAAGCTGTCTACGACACGGCCACGGGGCGCTATCTGCTGATCCCGCAGGGTTCGCGACTGGTCGGCCGTTACGACAGCCAAGTGGCATTCGGCCAGCGCCGCGTACTGCTGGTCTGGACTCGGCTAATCTTGCCCGACACCTCCTCAATCTCGCTGGACAAGCTGCCCGGCATTGACCCGGCCGGCTATGCCGGTCTGGAGGATGGCGTCGATTGGCATTGGGATCGAATCCTGGCGAGCGCCGCACTGTCCACGCTGCTAGGTGTCGGGGCCGAACTGGCCGCTCCTGACAATGGCGGCAATGGCAACCGAGTGGTGATTGCGGCACGCCAGAGCGCTCAGGACACCGTGAACCAGGCGGGCCAGGAGATCACCAAGCGCAACCTGAGCATCCAGCCGACGCTGACGATACGGCCGGGCTTTCCGATGCGGGTGATGGTGAACAAGGATCTGATCCTGCGCCCCTATCAGCCGCTGTTCTTTCAACGAGGGGCATCGCAATGAGCACGAGGAAACTTCGGCTGGGTCCGCTGCCCAAAGCCGAGACCGTAAAGCTTACGATTTCGCTTTCCGCCAACCTGAAGATAATGCTGGACCATTACGCGGCGCTTCATGCCCAGGCCTACGGCGAATCCGTGGACGGCGTCGCGTTGATACCCCACATGCTTGAAGCATTCATGGTTCGCGACCGTGAATTCAAGAAATATCTGGCGAAAACCGGATCGGCGACCCATCCGGAACCGGTGCCTGGCACCTGAGTTTTCGCAGGGTTGTCCGCCTTATCGACGGTTTCGGCGTCGCGACGCTTTCGCGAGCTTTGCCTTGCGCTTCTTGTTGTCGTCATGCCGCTTCGGATTGGCCTGTGGCCGAGCCATGGCCATTGCGGCGAACTCGGTCGCGTAGCCCTCCCGCATCGTAAGTCCCTCGCCAAGAATGCCAAGCTCCCGCTGAAAGCGCTCGGTTTCGGCTTTCTCAGCAGGCGTGTATTCGTGACAGGTGAAGACAATTACGTCTTCCGACGACATTTCATAGTCCCTGGCCGGATGGTCGAGCCCAAGGCCAATGAAGGTCTCAGATTGAGGAAAGCGCAACTTGGCGCAACGACAGTACGCATGAAGCATCGCCACACGGTGTTTACGGTAATCGTCATCGGTCTCATTCGGGCGCTTTGGCGTGACCAGAAAGATGTAGACGAGATCGGACTGCTCGTGTGTCGTGAAAACTCTCGCGCGCCGCTTACAGGGCTCCTCCGCGGCCGCCGCCAACATTTCCAGCAACGATTCGGTGAGTAGATGACGCCTGAATCGCGATTCGGACGCCATCAGTCGCAGCGCTTCTTCTGTCTCGTGGTTTGTTTGCTCGACTTCAGGATGAACCAGCCTGGGGTCGCCCAGCCGGATCAGTCTTTCGAGTAGGTCGTCCCACGCGCGGCTGCGTTCATCTTGACGGCGTTTTGCTTGGTACTCGGGGCGTTGTATGAGGCCTGGATAGTGTGAATCGTCGAAAATCACGAGACTAGGCTTATCCGAGCCAACGGCATCAGGCAGAAATGGGTGCTTGCCGTTGTCGCCATTGGAAATGTAGGCGGCGATCAATTGTTCTTCCCCAGCGGCAACCACGGTCGTATCGGCCTCGCTCAAGAAGGCCTCACGCGCCTTGAGATACGCCAGGAAGTCAGTGATGGTGTCCATCTCATCCATGACGACTTCGAGCGAGAACTCATCCAGGACGTGCACAAAGTGCTTGGAGCGGTCCAGTGCACCAACCGTGAACGGCACTTTCTCATGGGCTCGTCCCTCAATACCGGTGTCGATCTGCAAAGTGCCGAAGCTGCCGGGAAAGGTCTTGAGACAGGCGTCGCGACTGCCACGTGTGACCGCAACAAGATGGTAGCGGGCTCGATCTGCGGAAGGTAGCTCGATAGGCAGAGGTCGCGTGCAGGCCGCATCGAGGAAGATGCGCCCGGGGAATCGTCGCAGCCAACTCATCGCACCGTGCAACTGGATGGCTGATTCGGTCACGGCACGCTTGAACCACCGTGGCCAGGCGATATTTTGTTCCCGATCCGCCTGAAACTGGATGTTCTTGTCGGAAAAGATGATCACATCGTTGCCAAATATAACCAGCACATCGGCAAATTCCTTCGCACTACCCCTGCCGTCTCGCATGTCCTGGGCGGTATGGAGGTTGGCATGTGCCCAGAGGCTCAGGAACGACTTTCGGCATAGACGCATGAGCATCCGCTCGGACTCATTGACGCCTTCGGCGCTGGACAAGTCGAATACTCCGGCTGGATTGGCCGTAGCTTCGTTTGTCTGCTCGATCTGGGCGGGTTGGCTCATTACAACCATATCCATCGAATAGTACTGTCGTACGCCGTGCTTCGCCACAGTAGGTTGTTGATCATGGCTTCGATAGTCAGCATATGTCCTTGAAACATCGTAACGCTTCAGTCGCTACCTTTTGCCCTGGACTCGACTATGAAAGACAGATCATCACCGCGAGTAACTGTTAGCGAGCGCGTCGTGCATGATGCTTATCGCCCCGAGGACGACAAGTTACCGCATCCATCACTCAAGAGCCCTCTTCCCTTCCGGCGCACTATCCGACGCACTGAATTGCGTCAACTGGTGCCGCTGGCCGATACTACGATCTACGACATGGAACGCCGCGGGGAATTTCCGCGCCGGTTCAATCTGACGGCACGCTGCGTAGTGTGGGACCTGGCCGAGGTGGAGGCTTGGATAGCCGCGCGGCGGCAGGCTTCCGACTTAGATCAACTGAAGCGAGCGCCCTCGCCCGATGTGCGCCAACGCAAGCGCCGTCCCGTCAAAGAAATGCCTGCGTAGTGAGCACCTTCATGGATGGCGGCAGCAGCGTAGGTGTATGCGGCTTGCCCGCCACCCAAGCGTCAATCATGTCGGCCCATTCCTGCAGCATGTGACGGCGCTGCTCGGCGTATTCAGCCTTGTTGTAAACACCACGGGATGAGCGGCCGTCTTCGTGAGCCAGACACTTCTCGATCCAGTCGCTATTGAAACCGAGTTCGTTGAGGATGGTGGAACCGGTGCGGCGCAGGTCATGCACGGTGAAGGGCTCCAGCGGGAGTTTGTTCGCCTTCGCGCGTTCGATGATCAGTTGCGTGACCCGATTGAGCGTGGCGTTGGACATGCACTTGTCGGCGTCGTAGCGCGAAGGGATCAGGTAGCGCGAGCCGCCGGCACAGGTGCGTAGCGCGATCATGATGTCGAGCGCCTGCTGCGACAGGTAGATGTTATGGGCCTTGGACGCTTTCATGCGTTCCTTCGGAATGCTCCATAGCGCCTTCTCGAAATCCACCTCGTCCCACGTCGCGTGGATCAACTCGCTCTTGCGCACCAAGGTGAGCAAAATCAGTCGCAGGCCGAGCTTGATCGTAGGATACGAGGCGACGTACTCCATCTGCGAGAGCGCGATGCGAATCTCACTCGGTGATAGCGCGCGGTCCTTCGGCACGAAGGTGGCGATCGACGATGGACCAACGTCGTCTGCAGGGTTGGCCACCTTCTCGCCGTGCAAAATGGCAAAGCCATAGACCTGTTTAACGATGTCGCGGACATGGATCGCGGTGGCTGGCGCTCCCCTGCCCTTGACCTTGTAGCACAGGTCGCGCAGGTCGTCGGCTGTAATCTCGGTCAGTAGCCGATTCTGGAAAACCGGCAGGATGTCGCGATCGAGGATGCTCTTGCGCATGGATCGCGTGCTGTCGGCCATACGCGCCTCGGCGGCCCACCTGACGGTAAATTCGCCGAAGGTCTTTGCCTCGGCCAGCCGGCGCTTCTGGCGCTGCTTCTCCCGGGAAGGCGACCGCCCATCGGCCACCGCACGCCTGGCCTCCAGGCAGCGCTCGCGCGCCCTGGCCAGCGACAAGCCATCCGGCCCATAGCGGCCGATGGTCAGCGTTTCGCGACGCCCATTGAGGCGATAGTCGTAACGGAAGGTGACGGTGCCGGCTGGCGAGACGGTCACGTACATGCCGTCTCGGTCGGCCACCTTGTATTGAGCGCTCTTGGGCTTGAGGTTCTTCAGTGCGGTGTCGGTGAGCATCGGCGTCCTCCGTGGCGGTGATGACTTTACCGTCACGCACCTTCAGATTGATAATCCGCTCGGAACCCGCATGAAATCTAGCTTTTTGCTTGATTTTTTACCGTCACGCGTCCAAACGGCTTGACGGTAGAAATTATAGTCCTTTGAGACCGTACTTGGCTACCGTCAGATCGACCGACACTTTGATCTGCTTGCCAGCAATTGTTACCGATAGATTCCGTGTTATATATTTTTAATAATCAATCAGTTATAAAGAGTTTCCGATAGTCACCGAAAGCCCGCGAACAAGCCTGAATTATTCCCACTCAATCGTAGCCGGCGGCTTGCCGCTGATATCGTAGACGACGCGGTTGATACCGCGCACTTCGTTGATGATGCGGTTGGAAACCTTGCCAAGCAGGGTGTAGGGCAGTTCGGCCCAGTGGGCGGTCATGAAATCGCTGGTGACGACGGCTCGCAACGCAACCACATAGTCGTAGGTACGGCCGTCGCCCATCACGCCGACGGACTTGACCGGCAGGAACACGGCAAAAGCCTGGCTGGTTTTCTCATACCAGCCGCTTGCACGCAATTCGTCGATGAAGATGGCATCCGCCTGGCGCAGCAGGTCGGCGTATTCTCGTTTGACTTCGCCGAGGATGCGCACACCGAGGCCGGGACCGGGGAAGGGATGCCGATAGACCATGTCGTGCGGCAGGCCGAGTGCGATGCCGAGTTCGCGTACTT
This sequence comes from Thiobacillus denitrificans, assembly GCA_002343685.1. Lineage (GTDB taxonomy): Bacteria > Pseudomonadota > Gammaproteobacteria > Burkholderiales > Thiobacillaceae > Thiobacillus > Thiobacillus denitrificans_A. Next base: position 39,900 of record DDRS01000043.1, read on the forward strand.
CGTCCTTGAACAATTCGCGCAGCGGTTCCAGCAATTTGAGATGCAGCGTATCGGGCAGACCGCCGACGTTGTGGTGGCTCTTGATGGTGTGCGCCTTCTTGGTCTTGGCGCTGGCCGATTCGATGACATCGGGATAGATCGTGCCCTGTGCCAGCCACTTGGCCTTGGGCAACTTCTCGGCCTCTTCCTGGAACACATGGACGAATTCGCGGCCGATGATCTTGCGTTTCTGTTCGGGGTCGGTCACGCCGGCGAGTTCGTTCATGAAGCGGTCACGCGCGTCGACGTGGATGACCTTGACGCCGAGGTTGTCGGCGAAGGTCTGCATCACCTGCTCGGCTTCGTTCAGACGCAGCAGTCCGTTGTCGACGAACACGCAGGTGAGCTGCTTGCCGATCGCGCGGTGCAGCAGTGCCGCGACCACCGAGGAGTCGACCCCGCCCGACAGGCCGAGAATGACTTCGTCGCTGCCGACTTCGGAACGCACCTTGCCGATGGCTTCATCGACGTAATCGGGCATGTTCCAGTCGCCCGCGCAGCCGCACAGGTCGCGCACGAAACGATTGAGAAGGGTCTTGCCCTGCAGCGTATGGGTAACTTCGGGATGGAACTGCACACCGTAAAACTTGCGATCTTCGTCTGCCATGCCGGCGATCGGGGTTGCTGCGTTGCTCGCCATGACCTTGAAGCCGGGCGGCAACTCGGTCACCTTGTCGCCGTGACTCATCCACACGTCCAGCAGGCCATGGCCTTCGTCGTTGACGCGATCCTGGATATCGCGCAGCAGTGCGGTATGGCCGCGCGCGCGGATTTCGGCGTAGCCGAACTCGCGCTTGGTGGCATTTTCCACCTTGCCGCCAAGCTGGGCCGCCATGGTCTGCATGCCATAACAAATCCCGAGTACGGGCACGCCCAGTTCGAACACGATTTGCGGCGCCCGCGGCGTTTCTTCCTCGTAAACTGAATTCGGGCCGCCGGAGAGAATGATGCCGGCCGGCGCGAAGTCACGGATGAAGGCTTCGGTCACGTCGTTGGGATGGAGCTCGCAATAGACCCCGGCTTCGCGCACGCGGCGTGCGATGAGCTGGGTGTACTGGGAACCGAAATCGAGGATGAGGATTTTCTGGTGCATGGCTGGCCGGGCTCGCCCGGTGAGGATTAATCGATTAGGCGGTATTCGACCGAAGACACCACGCGCACTTTCTTGATGTAGGGCGTGCTGGCGTCGCGGTCTTCGATGGAAAACTGGCCCTGATTGGCTCGCCGGATCTTGCCCAGGCGGCTATCCGAATCCTTGGCGAATTTTTCAGCCGAGATACGCGCGTTCTTGGTCGCTTCCTCGATCATGGCCGGTTTCAGCGCATTGAGATCGGTGAACAGGAACTGCGTGCGGTTTTCATAGTTCTCGGGCGACAGGGCGATGCCCTGTTTGCCGAGTTCGCCCAAGCGCGCCATCGCCTCACGCACGCGATCGACCTGCCGAGTATAGACGGTCAGCGTCGATTTGCCGCTATACCGCAGGCGTTCTGCCAGTTGGGCGTTGCCATAGTCCTGCGCCTGGCGGTCGGTGATCGACGGCGCCGAAACTGAAATCTCGTCAGGCTTGAAGCCGCTGGCCTGAAGAAAGGCGGCAATTTTCGCGTTCTTTTCCTGCAGGGCCTGATACAGCTTGGGCAAATCGTTGTCCGCCTCGCTGAACGCGACCGGCCAGATGGCGGTATCGGCCGGGACTTCGCGTTCGGCGAGCCCCTTGACCTCGACGCTGCGGTCGGTCTGCTTGAATTGCAGCAAGGCCTGCCCCAGCACCCAGGCCGCCACGACCATGCCAATAGCCAGCAGCAGCGCCTCGACTATCCGGCGTGGACGCATGTCATTCGACGCGGTAATTCGGCGCTTCCTTGGTGATCTGCACGTCATGAACGTGCGATTCGCGCACGCCGGCCGAGGTGATTTCAACGAACTCAGCCTTGGCATGCATGTCGGCAATCGTGGCGACCCCAAGGTAACCCATGCTGGAACGCAGGCCGCCCATCAACTGGTGAATCACGTTCAATACGCTGCCTTTGTAGGGCACACGGCCTTCGATCCCTTCGGGAACAAGCTTCTCGGCACTCTTCTCGTTGTCCTGGAAGTAGCGGTCGCTTGAGCCTTGCTGCATGGCGCCCAGCGAGCCCATGCCGCGATAGGATTTGTAGGAGCGCCCCTGGAACAGTTCGACTTCGCCCGGCGCCTCTTCGGTGCCCGCCAGCAAGCCGCCGAGCATAACGCAGTTGGCACCTGCGGCCAGCGCTTTGGCGATGTCGCCGGAATAGCGAATCCCGCCGTCCGCGATCACACCGACCCCGCTACCGGCCAGCGCGGCGGCCACATTGGCCACGGCCGTGATCTGCGGCACACCCACTCCCGCAACCATGCGCGTGGTGCAGATGGATCCCGGGCCGATCCCGACCTTGACCGCGTCCGCGCCATGTTCGACCAGTGCCGCCGCTGCCGATGCGGTGGCGATGTTGCCACCGATGACCTGGACATCCGGAAAGTTCTGCTTCACCCACTTGACGCGATCCAGCACACCTTTGGAATGGCCGTGCGCCGTATCCACGGTAATCACATCCACGCCGGCCGCTACCAGGGCCGCAACGCGTTCTTCGGTGCCTTCGCCCGTGCCGACCGCCGCACCCACGCGCAGGCGTCCCATCGCGTCCTTGCACGCCAGCGGATGTTCGCTGGATTTCTGGATGTCCTTGACCGTGATCAGGCCGCACAGCTCGAATGCATCGTTCACCACCAGCACGCGTTCCAGGCGATGCTTGTGCAGCAGCGCCATTGCTTCGTCACGGTTGGCGCCTTCCTTCACCGTCACCAGCCGTTCCTTCGGCGTCATGATATTGGCCACCGGCTGGTCGAGGCTCGGCTCAAAGCGCAGGTCGCGGTTGGTGACAATGCCGACCACCTTGCCGCCATCGATCACCGGCAAGCCGGAAATACGCTTCGCACGCGTGATCTCGAGCACCTGGCGTACGGTCATCTGCGGCGCAACAGTAATGGGATCCTTGACCACACCCGACTCGAAACGCTTGACTGCCGCCACCTGGGCTGCCTGCATCTCGGTGTTCATGTTCTTGTGGATCATGCCCAGGCCGCCTTCCTGCGCCAGCGCAATGGCCAGGCGCGCCTCGGTCACCGTATCCATGGCGGCCGACAGCAGAGGCAGATTCAGGGTGATCGTGCGGGTCAACTGCGTGGACAGGCTGACTTCGCGGGGGAGGACGGCAGAGTGGGCGGGAACGAGCAGAACGTCGTCGAACGTCAGCGCTTTTTGCAGAACACGCATGGGCTTTCCTTAACGCAAAGCGGAATTATACGCGCGCCCCCACCCCTGCACAAACGGGAAACGCCCGCATCCCTGTTTGGTCGTAATCTACTAAGATGCATCGCACGTCAAGCGGTTGACTCGCGCGTGTGATGCAGCTAACTTTGCGTCAGCATTCCATCTGCTAGGGCATTACGGTTGGAAGCCCGCCCCTGAACGCCATACAACTCGAGGAGATAAAACAATGTCCAAAGCTTTGCTTGTCCTGACTTCCGTAGCCTTGCTGGGTCTGTCTGGCTGTGCCGATATGAATGCCAAGCCGTCGAGCAGCGAGTCCGCCCCGGCCAAAGCCGCCATCAGCGCCGAAGCACAGGCCGCGCTCACCACGGCCCAGGCCGACGTCAAGGCTGCCAAGGCCAAGAATGCCTTGTGGACCACTGCAGCAGACGCGCTCAAGGCTGCCGAAGCCGCCGCCGAGAAAGGTGACAGCGCGACTGTGCTGAAAGATGCCAAGCGTGCCAGCGACCAGGTCCATAAAGGCATGGCCCAACTCAACTACCCGATGCTCAAGGTCGGTGACTGAATTGTCATTGTCCAGACTCGGTAACAAGGCCTTCCGGATCCACGCCGGAAGGCTTTTGTTTTTGGGCGCACTGGCCGTCTCGGCCCACGCGCACGCCGAACTCTACAAATGGACGGATGCCCAGGGCAAAGTCCATTACACCGACCAGCCGCCGACGCTGAAAGCCCAGGTCATCAAGAACAGCACGGCGGGGCAGGCTGACATCACGTCCCAAGCCACGCAATCGCTTGATGCCAAGGACCAGGCCTACCAGAAACGCCGCAAGGAAGCCGACGAAGCGCGCGCCAAGGCCGACAAGGAAGCCGAACAGGCGCGCGTACAGCGCGAAAACTGCGACAAGGCACGCAACAACCTCAGTACCCTGCAAAACAACCCGCGCGTCTACACAACGGATGCCGCCGGACAACGCACCTATATGGACGATGCCGCGCGCGCCAGTGCGCTGGCAAGCAGTCAGAAAGCCGTATCAGACTTCTGTAAATAAGGCTTAGACAGCCAACGGTATTACGCCGCTTCGGGCATGCCCGCTTCCGGAGCCTTGTCGCTGGGAGCGTCGCCTCCACCCTTCTTGGTGACTTTGCCTTCTTCCGCGCGCTTACGGCGCACCTCTTTGGGATCGGCGATCAGGGGACGATAGATTTCCACCCGGTCCTTGTCGCGAAGTGGCTCGTCCAACTTGACCAGCTTGCTGAAAATCCCGATCTTGTTCTTGGCGAGATCGATGTCGGGAAAGGCCTCCAATACCCCGGATTGGCGTATCGCCTCTTGCACGGTCGAACCTTCGGCTAGCTGGACCTGCAGCAGCGTTTGCTGCTCGGGCAAGGCATAAACGACCTCGACATTGATCGTGGCGGTATTCATACGGCATACACCTCGTCGGCGCGACGCACGAAGGCATCGACAAAAGTATTGGTGATGTGGCTGAAAACGGGTGCCAGGATGGTTTCCAGCATACGGCTGGAGAAGACATAATGCAGGTGAAATTCCACCTTGCAGGCATCGTCCCCCAGCGGCAGAAACGACCAGGCGCCCTCCAGTTCGGAAAACGGGCCATCCTGCAGCCTGATGCGCATTTCGCGCGGAGGCATCTTGGTGTTTTCGGTGGTGAAGCTCTGGCGGATGCCCATATAGGCGATATGAATGGTCGCCACCGTGCGGTGTTCGTCACGAACCTTCAACTCGGTGCCGCCACACCACGGCAGGAAATCGGGATAATCCTCGACTCGATCAACCAACTCGAACATACGTTCCGGGCTGTGTGCCACCAGCACACTTTTTTCCACACGTGCCATGAGGACTAACCCGGGTGTTTCATGAATTCGCCTGATGATCGCGCCGCAACTTGGCCGTCAGGGGAGTTTTGAGAAGGAGTGGCGTAGCGACCCATACGTCCGACCGAACAAAATCTTTCAAGACAACTAAGGAACGAGCGAGGGCAGGTGAATTTATGAAACATCCGGGTTGAAGCCTTGTAAAATCAAGAATTGTACGCAAGCCCGTCCGCCATGAGCATCGCCGATAACAAAAAAGCCTTTCACGATTATTTCATCGAGGAAAAATTCGAGGCCGGCCTCGTGCTCGAAGGCTGGGAGGTGAAAGCCATCCGCGCCGGCCGCGTGCAGTTGAAGGAAGCCTACGTCGTCGTCAAGAACGGCGCGGTGTATCTGATCGGCTGCCACATCAGTCCGTTACCCACCGCCTCCACCCATATTCACCCCGACCCCACTCGCTCGCGCAAACTCCTGCTGCACGCGGCGGAAATCAACAAGCTGATCGGCAAGACCGAACGCGCCGGCTTCACGCTGGTGCCGCTCGACATGCATTACGCGAAAGGCCGCATCAAGCTGGAAATCGGGCTGGCCAAGGGCAAGAAACAACATGACAAGCGTGCAGCAGAAAAAGAACGCGAATGGCAACGCGAAAAGCAGCGCCTCATTCGTGCCAGCTAGCGTCGATACGGGATATTGCATCGACCAACGGATGAAATAATCCGCTTATCGGTCGTTTATCCCCTTGTGCCCCTGTCGATATGTCGACTACAATTGTCAACATATCGACAACCAAGGAATTCCCCATGTCGGCTCTTCCCGTTTACGACGTCGAATTCATTCCGTTGGAACGCCGTTTGGGGGACCGCCGCGTTGCTCCGCGTGACGCTGCCCTCCCACCTCAGATCATGGCCGATCGCCGCAAGACATCGAGCCGGCGTGCCGAAGATCGCAAACCGGCGACACTGAAAGCCGTCTGAACCAACGTCAAGGCGCGTGGCGCGCCTTGACACATTTGCCCCGGTTTTATAGCCGGGGCCTCCCCCGCGTTTTCCCATATACAGTTCCTCCACACGATTCGTGGCCTGCCCTTCCTGGCCAAGGCGGATCAGCCTTTGCCACCGCAACGACAGCCATGTGACAATGGCGTCGTTCCAATCCATCCCCACGTTTTTCCTCGAAAGTTGAGCTCAGTTTGCCTGTCACCGTAGCAGACCTTCCCGCCTACACTGACATCATCGACGTCCGTTCTCCCGGGGAATTTTTCGAAGACCATATTCCTGGCGCGGTCAATTTACCGGTACTGGACGACGCCGAGCGCGAGCGTGTGGGCACGTTGTATAAACAGATATCGTCGTTCGAAGCCAAGAAGGTCGGCGCGGCGCTGGTTTCACGCAACATCGCGAAACATCTGGACGCCTGGTTCATCGACAAGCCCAAGTCGTATCGCCCGCTCGTCTATTGCTGGCGCGGCGGCGGCCGCAGCGGTTCACTGACGCATGTCCTGCAGAAAATCGGCTTTGGCGCAACGCAGCTCGAAGGGGGCTACAAGGCCTATCGGCGTCATGTGGTGGCCGAGCTCAACCGTCTACCGGCGTTGCTGACCTATCGCGTGGTATGCGGCCCGACCGGCAGCGGCAAAAGTCGCCTGCTCCAGGCCCTGGCTGACGCAGGCGCCCAGGTACTCGATCTCGAAGCACTGGCGGCGCACCGAGGTTCGCTGCTGGGCGCACTCCCGGATCAGCCTCAGCCATCGCAAAAAAGCTTCGAAAGCGCGATCTGGTTCGCATTGAGCCGCTTCGACCTGGCGCGCCCCGTATTCGTCGAATCGGAAAGCAAGAAGATCGGCGCGCTGCGCGTCCCCGACGCGCTGATCACCGCCATGCGCGCCAGTAGCTGCCTACGGCTGGAAGTGCCCCTGGCAGCACGGGTCCGGTTGCTGAGCGAGGATTACATGCATTTCCTGCACGATCCCGGGACGATCAATCGCCAGCTCGCCTATCTTGCCCCCTTGCGCGGCAACGAGACTGTCGCGGCGTGGCAGGCGCTGGCCAATGAACGATCGTGGCCCGAACTGGTGACCGCCCTGCTCGACCAGCATTACGACCCAACCTATCTCAAATCGCTCGCGAAAAACTACGCAGCCTCGCCCGCCGACCAGATCTTCCGCACGGACGATCTGTCGGCCAGTGGGCTGCAGCAACTGGCACGCACGATTCTGGCTGCGGCCTAGAGCAGCTTCCCGAACACGAAACCGATCACGATGCCGATGATGACCGCAATGGTCAGCCCGCGATAGGTCAGGACGTCCTTCGAATAGCCGCGCCGGATGGCGACATAGGACACCAGATAGCCGATCGCATTGAGCAGCCAGATGAAGCCGATCGACAGGATCTTGACGATGACCGGGCCGATCACCGGCACCAATGCGATGACGCCCAGCAGCCAGACGAAGGCATTGGAGACCAGCCCCACCGCCACCACGCTGGCTGCGATCACGCCGCGGTCGACATTGAAATGCAGTCCCAGCCATACCAGCCCGCCGATCGCGCACCACAACGGCAGCATCACTTTCCAGTTGCGCCACCATGGCAGCCGTGCAGACGGCTCGTCCGGAGCGCCTGCCGGCCCGGCCATGCTCAACGATCCAAGGCCCGCAGGTCGATGCCCGCTCTGCCCCGTGGCGGACACCAGTAATACCCGCCGGTAAGCGGGCGGGTGAAGCGGAACAGCGCGTCGGTGATGCCATCGTCGTGGCCGGTCATACGACGCAGTTGCGCTTCGAAGGCATCGAACGACTTGCCGAATGCCAGGAACACAAGTCCCGCATCTGCGCCCGCCACCCACGGCATGGAACGGCGCACCACGAAGGCCTCGGGTTCGAAATCCTCCTGCGCGGTGCGCTTGACGTGCGCCGATTCGGGCGCGTCGTCGAGCTCTTCATTGCTGTCGCGTTCGCGACCGAAGCAGTTGTCCTGCTCGGCACGGGACATTGCCTCGAATCCGGGGAAATCATGTAGCCACTGCTGCACCGCCGCAAAACTGGAACCGTCGATACCCGCGCCCTGCCCCTGCGCCACCGCAGCCTCGACCGCATCCTCATCCTTGGGATTTTCGGTGCCGTCTTCGTAGCCCGTCAGATCACGGCAATCCTGATGGCGGAAGCTGACAATCGCCTGCGTCAATCTGAAGGCAGGCGCAACCAGCGCCTGCAAGGCATGGCCGTGCAGCAGCAGATCGCCTGGCTCATCGCCGCGCAGCCACAGCCAGAGTGCATGCTGTGTCGCCGGAATCGGAGGGCGCGCATCCGGCAGGACGGGGAAACCGCGCAGCCCCTCAAGCCGCACGCCAAGGGCCTGAGTAACCTCCAGGCCGATACCCAGCACGGCCGAGTGGCCGTCGCATTGCGCGGCCAGCGCGTACAGGACTGGCCGGCAATCGGCCCCAGGCTCCAGATCGAAGAACAGATGCCGTGCATGAATGGGAATGGGAGCGAAAATGGCGGGCTGGGCTGTCATGGCGGGAAAGCAATCAACGATAAAGGGGCAAACAAGCGGCGGCCCGGCATGCTCAGCCGCGGCTCACTTCAATCATGTTTTGTACATGCTGCAGGCGCGCCAGCAGCCGGGCCAGCTGCTGCAGTTCCCGTATCCGCACGGTGAGCTGCATATGGGCATATTCGCCACGACTCTCGGTATTCACGCGCAGCACGTCGAGCCTGTCCTTGGCGATGACGTCGGACACGTCGCGCAGCAGCCCTTGCCGGTCGAAGGCCTTGAGGCGGATGTCCACCTCGAAGGCGGCATTTGCGTCGAGCACCCATTCCGCTGGCAGCATGCGGGCAGGATTGGCGCGCTTGAGCGCGGCGCAGTCGTGACGATGCACTGTCAGTCCGCGCCCGACCGTGGTGTAGGCAACAATGTCGTCGGGCGGCTGCGGCTTGCAGCAACGGGCCAGCGTCAACGGCACGTCGCCCAGGCCAGGAATGGTGACGGGATTGCCCGATCGGGCGCGCGCCCGCGGTTTGGCGGTGGGCGTCAGCGCCGGCGAAGGCTTGCCCGGTTCCTGCAGGGCATTGACCAGGTCGCGCTGACCGACATCGCCCCGCCCAAGCGCAGCCAGGAACTCGTCCACCTTGCCGAACTTGAGCCGCTGCGCGAGCTTCTCCTGGTTCGTGTCGCCCACGCCCAGACGCTTGAGTTCTTTTTCCAGCAGGCTGCGACCGAGGCTCACCTGCTCGCCGACATCGCGCTGGCGAAACCAGGTGCGCACCTTGGACCGTGCGCGATGGGTGACCAGGTAGCCCAGTGCCGGATTGAGCCAGTCGCGGCTCGGCTCGCCTTCTTTCACCGTGACGATCTCGACGCGCTGGCCATTCTCGAGTGCGGTATTAAGCGGCACCATCGAGCCGTTGATCTTGGCGCCGCGGCAGCGATGTCCCAGGTCGGTGTGCAACGCATAGGCGAAATCCACCGGCGTGGCACCCCGGTCGAGCGATACGACCCTGCCCTGCGGCGTCAGCACGTAGACCTGGTCCTGGAACAGCTCGGTCTTGAACTGTTCGGTAAACTCGCTGCTGTCGGCAACGTCGTCCTTCCACTCCAGGATGCGCCGCAGCCAGGCGATCTTTTCCTCGTACAGTGCGTCCTGGCGGCCGCCCTCCTTGTAGCGCCAGTGTGCGGCGACGCCGAGTTCGGCATGCCGGTGCATGTCGAAAGTGCGGATCTGAACCTCGAGTGCGCGATCCTCCGGCCCGATCACAGCCGTATGAAGCGAACGGTAGTCGTTGCTCTTCGGCTGCGAAATATAGTCGTCGAACTCGCCCGGGATCGGCTGCCACAGGTTGTGCACCAGGCCCAGCACGGTGTAGCAGTCGATCTCGTGCTTCACCAGCACGCGCACCGCGCGGATGTCGTACAACTGTTCGAAGGACAGTCGTTTGCGCCGCATCTTGTTGACGATGCTGGCGATATGCTTGGGCCGACCGCTGACTTCGGCCTCGATGCCGTGCAGCGCGAGCTCGGCCTGCAAGCGCTCGATAATGCCCTTGATGTAGGCTTCGCGGTCGGCACGCTTTTCGTCGAGCTGCGCGGCGATGGTCTTGTAGGTATCGGGCTCCAGATAGCGGAACGCCCAGTCTTCCATTTCCCACTTGATCTGCCACACGCCGAGCCGGTTGGCCAGCGGGGCGAAGAGTTCGCGTGCCTGCTGGCCCAGTGCCTCGCGCGTCGCGGCGTCCTGGCTTGCAGCGCAGCGCAGGGCATGCGTGCGCTCCGCCAGTTTGACCAATACGACGCGGATATCCTCCACCATCGCCAGCACCATCTGCCGCAAGGCCTCGAGCTGGGCATGCGGGTCGACGCGCTTGTCGGTGGCGCTGGTGGCCAAGGTCTCGATGCGGGCCATCGCAGCCACGCCTCGGGCCAGCCGGGCAGCCGTGCCGAAAGTGGCATCGAAATCGGATGTATCGCCCAGACAGGCATGCAACAAAGCGGCGGCGACGGCATCGGCCCCAACCCGCAACTCGGCCACGATCAAGGCCGCTCCTACACTGTGTGCAAATGCCGGGGTACTGCCCAATTGGGCATGGGCATATGCCAACGCGCGCCAGGGCAGATCGTTTTCCGCCACCGGCAATACGCGCGCCAGCGCCTGCCGGGCCGATTCCAAATCGGTGGCTTCATAGCAGCGGGGGCGGACAGTGTCATTCATCAGACGAAGCGGTATGCCAGTAACGGCGATGGGATGGTCGATATTCTGAGGCCACCACCCCGGCTTCGCCAAACGTCAGGCTGATGCGCCCTCCTGAGTCGCTGCGCAGAATGTTCGAATCCAGCGCACGAAACCGCGCCACGACCTGCGGATGGGGATGGCCGAAACGATTGCGATACCCTACCGTGAAGACCCCATAGCGCGGATGTACCTGCTCGACGAACTCGGCCAGCGACGAAGTGCGGCTGCCGTGATGTCCGGCCACCAATACTGTTGCCGATATATCCGTGCCGGATTCCAGCAATTCGAGTTCGCCACGCCGTTCGGCGTCCCCTGTGATCAACAGGCTTTGGCCGCCCCGGCTGACTTTCAGCACGCAACTGTAATCATTGTCCCGGCGGCCGGGCTCCGTATACGCCGCGACAGGTGGATTCAGGATGTCAAAACGCACGCTGTCCCATTGCCAGTGCTGGCCGTGATGGCAATGGGACGGCGACGGGGCTGCCGTCAGAAGCGGGCTCGTCGTCGGCAAGCCGTGCAGCAACCAGCCTGTCGGAATATCGCGCAACACCGATCGCAAGCCGCCGCTGTGATCGTTGTCGTCGTGCGAGACGATGACGCCGGACAATTTCCCGATGCCCAATGTACGCAAATACGGCACGACGATGCGTTCGCCTGCGTCGCTGCCGGCAAACGCCGGGCCCGTATCGTAGAGCAGCGCATGCGCCGCCGTACGGATCAGGATGGCCGTACCCTGGCCCACGTCGATCACGTCAGCCTGAAAGGTCTCGGGGGCGATGCTCGTTCGCAGCGGGAAGATCAGCGGCAGCCACAGCAGCCCGCCCATCGCCCGCATCGGAAACCCGCGCGGCAACAACAGCCACAGCGTACCCGTCACCGCCAGCAGCAGCGCCCACCCTTCCGGCGCAGGTCGCGACACCACCGCCCAGGGCAGTTCGCTGGCCCAGGTCAGCCCTTGGCCAAGCCAGGCCATCAACCAGGCGGCCACATGCCACAGCGGCGGCACGATCACCCCCAGCAAGGCCAGCGGCGTCACCAGCCAGCTGACGACCGGAATGGCGACGGCATTGGCAAGCGGGGAAATCAACGACACCTGCTGGAACAGCAACAGCAGGGCCGGTGCCAGCGCCAGTGTGACTGCGCCCTGCACCGTCACCCAGGCACGCAGCTTGTCCGCTTGCCCCACACGCCCGAATGTCGCCCACAGGATGGCTGCCATGGCGCCGAACGACAGCCAGAAACCTGCCGACAGCACTGCCCATGGATCGATGACCAGAACGGCGAACAAGGCCCACGTCAGCGCCGTAAACGGTCGCGGTTCGCGTCGTCCCCAGAATGCCAGCGCCAGCACGCCGAGCATGAACAGGGTACGCTGTGCCGGCACCTGGAACCCCGCGAGCAAGGCATACGCAGACGCCGCCAACACGGCAGCCAGCAGCCCCGCCTGCCGGGCCGGAAGACGTTCTGCCGCGCGCGGCCAGCGCCGCCAACCAAATGCCACTGCCCAACCCGCCAGCGCGGCAATCATGGTGACGTGCAAGCCGGAGATGGAAAGCAGATGGTTTACCCCGGTCCGGGTGAAGGCGCGCCATTGGTCATGCGGAATGCTGCGCTGGTCGCCGACCACCAGGGCAGCGATGACGCCGGCGTAGGGCGCGTCGCCCAAGGTGGCAGCGATCCGCTCGCGAATGGCGGCACGCGTAGCGGCAATCCACGCAGCAGGCGTAGCGGCCTGCGCATCCAGACGCCGGGGAGAGGGATTTTCGCGTACATATCCCGAGGCGGCGATGTCGCGTTCCAGCATCCAGGCCTCAAGGTCGAAGCCGTGCGGATTGTGCGTACCGTAGGGCCGCTTCAACCGTACCGTGAATTGCCAGCGCTCGCCCGCCTTCACAGTCGGATTGCGCGCGCCCTCGCGGGGCCAGTAGCGCGCAAGCTGGATGCGATGCAGGACAGGACCATGGGGCGTGAGGGTGCGCTCGACATCCAGCACGAAGCGCTCGCCTCGCGTATCGACCTGAGGCAGATCGTTCACCACGCCCACCACAACAAGGTCCACCCCCTGCCAGCTGTCCGGCAGACGATCGGCGAGGCGCAGGTCTGCCCGCCATGCGGCCCACGCAAATCCCAACGCAACCCCCAGCAACACCACTGCCAGACGACGCAGCGTTTCGGGTACCTCTCTGGAAAAACGTGGAAGCCACAACGCCGCAGACAACAACGGAAGCAGCCACAGCCAGCGTGCGGAGGGCAGCACGGCCTGTTGTTGCAGCAGCCAGACACCGAAACAGAACGCGATGAGCGTGATCCGCATCGCGTCGCCCGATCAGAGGGTTTGTAACATCCCGTCCACCAGCCTGATCTGCCGGTCCATGCGCGCGGCAAGTTCGACATCGTGGGTCACGACGACCAGACTGGTCTCGTGTTTGTGGTTGAGTTCGCGCATCAAGTCGAAGACGGCATTGGCGGTGTGACGGTCGAGGTTGCCGGTCGGTTCGTCGGCCAGGATGCAGGCAGGCTGCGTGACCAGTGCGCGCGCGATGGCCACGCGCTGGCGCTCGCCGCCAGACAGTTCGCCGGGACGATGGACAAGCCGATGCCCCAGGCCCACCTCGTTCAGCACCTCGGTTGCGCGGGCCATGGCCTGGTCATGCTCCATACGGCGGATAGTCAATGGCATGGCCGCGTTTTCCAGCGCGGAAAATTCCGGCAACAGGTGATGGAACTGGTAGACGAACCCCAACGCGGTATTGCGCAGCTGGCAGCGCGCTGCTTCGGAAATGGCGAACGGATCCTGCCCCAGCAGCGCCACGCGGCCACGCGTCGGCACATCAAGGCCGCCCAGCAGATGCAGCAGCGTGCTCTTGCCCGAACCCGAGGCCCCGACGATGGCAACCGACTCTCCGGCATTCACTTCCAAGTCGACATCACCCAGTACCTGTACGTCGACCTTGCCCTGCCGGAAGGTCTTGCCCAACCCGCTACAGCGCAGCACGATCTCACTCATAGCGCAACGCCTCCGCCGGATTGATGCGCGAAGCGCGCCAGCTTGGGTACAGCGTCGCGGCCAGACTGATGAAGAGCGAGACACCGGCAATGATGCCCACGTCGCTCCATACCAGTTTGGACGGCAGTTTGCTGATGTAGTACACGTCGGCGGGAAACAGGTCCATGCCGACCATGTGCTCGATGAAAGGCACGACGGTTTCGACGTTGAGCGCAAGCAACACGCCGCTCGCCACCCCCAGCAGCGTGCCGAACACCCCGATGAACGCACCCTGCACGATGAAGATGGCCATGATCGACGAGGGCTTGGCTCCCAGCGTGCGCAGGATGGCGATGTCGGACTGCTTGTCGGTCACGGCCATCACCAGGGTGGAGACGATATTGAACGCGGCCACTGCGACGATCAGCAGCAGGATCAGGAACATCATCCGTTTCTCGATCGACACGGCACGGAAAAAGTTGGCGTGGCTCTGCGTCCAGTCGGTCAGGTAATAATGTCCGACGAGGCTGCTCGCCAGTTCGCGCGTGACGAATGGCGCGCGGAACATGTCGTCGAGCTTCAGCCGCACGCCCGAAACATCGTCGCCCAGCCGCAGCAGCTTTTGCGCGTCCTGCAGGTTGATCAGGGCGAGCCCCGAATCGTATTCGAACATGCCAGCCTCGAAGATGCCGGTGACGGTGAACTGCTTCACGCGGGGCATCACACCGGCCGGCGTGATGTTGCCCTGCGGGGTCAGCAGCACCAGCTTGTCGCCGGGCACCACATCCAGTGCACGTGCCAGTTCTGCACCCAGCACGATGCCGAATTCGCCCGGCTTGAGATCGGTCAGCTTGCCTGCCTTCATGTGCTGGGAAAAGTCAGCCACCTGGCTTTCCAGTTCCGGCAGCACGCCGCGGATGATGGCGCCACGCACCATGTCGCCGTTGGCCAGCATGCCCTGCGCGTTGACATAGGGTGCGCCGGAGACGACTTCCTTATTCTGCCGGGCCTGTTCCAGCACGTTGCGCCAGTCGGCAAGGCGATCGGCCGGACCGCTGATCTCCAGATGCGCCGCCACGCCGAGAATGCGCGCGCGCAATTCCTCCTGAAACCCGTTCATCACGGAGAGCACCACGATCAGCGCCATCACGCCCAACGCGATCCCGGCCATGGAAACGATGGAAATGAAGGAGATGAAATGGTTGCTGCGCTTGGCGTGGGTGTAGCGCAGGCCGATCTGAAGTTCGAAGGGAAGCAAAACGGGGCTCGCGGATTGAATTTCACGAGTATGCCACAGCCGCCCTACTCGCTCATCAGATGCAGCACCACACGACGCGTCTGGGACGCACGCCGATGCTCGAAGACGTAGATTCCCTGCCAGGTGCCAAGCAGTGGATTCCCTTCCGCAACCGGGATCGCTAGGTGCGTCTGCGTCAGCGCTGCGCGCACATGCGCCGGCATGTCATCCGCACCTTCCAGCATGTGTTCGTAAATCGGATCGTCCTCCGGCACCAGGCGCGACAGAAAACGCTCCATGTCGGTCTGCACCGTCGGATCGTAATTTTCCTGGATCAGCAGGCTGGCCGAAGTGTGGCGAATAAATAGGGTAAGTAGGCCTTGCCGGATGCCGCAGGTTCTTACCCAGTCACACACCTGCGGCGTGAACGCATACAGCCCCTTGCCGCGAGTGGGTATGGTGATTTCATGAAAGGCTTGGCGCATGGACCGCTATTCTAGCGAATCCGCTTTGCTACACTCGGCGCATGCTGTTCCTGATCCCCCATCTGTTCCCTTCTGCCTGGCTGCTGGAAGCCGCGACGCAGGATCTGCGCCTGCCTGCATTGCAGACCCTGCTGGCACGCGGCACTCGCCAATCCAGCCCGGCCGAAGGGATGGAAGCCATCCTGTGCGAGGCGCTGGGTATCGCCCGCCAGCAGGACTGGCCAGTTGCCCCGATCAGCCTTGAGGCGGATGGCGACGTGGCCGGCGAAGCCTACTGGTTGCGTGCCGACCCGGTCCATCTGCGGGTCATGCGCGACCGCATCGTGCTGGCCGACAGCGATACTTTGGAATTGACGCAACCCGAGGCCGATGCGTTGGCCGCCACAATCGGCCAGCATTTTGGTGCGAATCTAAGCCCGATAGCACACCACCCCAAGCGCTGGTACCTGCAGCTCGACACTGCGCCACGCCTGACGACTCACGCAAGGTCTGTTGCAGCGGGCTGCGATATCGATCCCTTGCTGCCGTACGGCGACGATGCCATGCAATTCCGCGCGTGGTTGAACGAAGTGCAAATGCTGCTGCACGACCATCCGGTCAATCTGGCGCGCGAGGCGCGCGGCGCGTTGCCGATCAATGCGCTGTGGCTGTGGGGGGGCGGGTGCCTGCCGGTGGCGCCCACCTCGACCGCCCCGCTGTATGCCCGGAATGCCGATGCACGTGCACTCGGCGCCTTTTGCGCCATGCGCGTACTGCCTATTCCTGAGCGCATGGATATCTCCCTGCTCGAAACGGCAGGCGTGATGCTATTGGACAATTTGACGCACGCGGGACAGTACGGCGATGCCTATGGCTGGCGTGAGGCCTTGCGCGGTCTGGAGCGCGACTGGTTCGTTCCCTTGCAGGACGCTCTGCGCAGGAGTGGTCCGGAAGGGCTGATCCTGAATGATCCGGTCAATGGAAAGACGCTACGGCTTCACGCCAGCGATGCATGGAAATTCTGGCGACGCCCTCGGGACCTGGCCTCGATGCTCGCCTGAATCAAAGGCTCCGCGTCGCTGTGGCCGTCAGAT
The DNA here is from genome assembly GCA_002343685.1 of Thiobacillus denitrificans. Classification (GTDB taxonomy): domain Bacteria; phylum Pseudomonadota; class Gammaproteobacteria; order Burkholderiales; family Thiobacillaceae; genus Thiobacillus; species Thiobacillus denitrificans_A. The sequence continues at coordinate 56,575 of DDRS01000043.1, forward strand.
CGGCGTCGCCCACAGGTCGTGTTCGTCGGCTTCCTCTACGCGTACCTTGAGGCGTGTCCCAGGCTTCAGATCGAACACGCCTTCGAGATACACCACCCCGTCGATTTCCGGCGCGTCGGCATGGCTGCGCGCAAGCGTTCCAACGTCGTCCTGTTCGTCGACGATCACCTCGATCTCACGTCCTATCTTGGCATCGAGTCGTGCCGCCGATATGTCTGCCTGCACGTCCATGAAGCGCTCCAGGCGCTCCTCTTTCAACGCCTCCGGAACGGCGTCGGGCAGCGCGTTCGCCGCGGCACCTTCCACTGGCGAATACTTGAAGCAGCCGACGCGGTCGAGCTGCGCCTCCTTGAGGAAAGCCAGCAGTTCCTCGAACTCGGCCTCCGTCTCGCCGGGAAAGCCGACGATGAAGGTCGAGCGCAAAGTGAGATCGGGCACGGCAGCACGCCATGACCGGATGCGGTCCAGCGTCTTCTCGACCGCGCCGGGCCGCTTCATCAGTTTCAGAATGCGCGGGCTGGCATGCTGAAACGGAATATCGAGATACGGCAGGATGATGCCGTCGGCCATCAACGGAATCACGTCATCCACGCTTGGGTAGGGATAGACGTAATGCAGGCGCACCCAGGCACCAAGGCTGCCGAGCCCGCCGGCGAGTTCGGCCATGCGCGTTTTCAGCGGGCGGCCATTCCAGAATCCGGGGCGATACTTCACGTCGACTCCATAGGCGCTGGTGTCCTGCGAGACCACCAGCAACTCCTGCACCCCTGCCTTGACCAGGGCTTCCGCCTCACGCATCACGTCACCGATCGGGCGGCTCACCAGATCGCCGCGCATCGATGGAATGATGCAGAACGTGCAGCGGTGATTACAACCCTCTGAAATCTTCAGATACGCATAGTGGCGCGGGGTGAGTTTGATGCCCCCCGGGGGAATCAGGTCCTCGAACGGATCGTGTGGTTTGGGGAGCGCGGTATGCACTGCCTCCATGACCTCATCCAGCGCATGAGGGCCGGACACCGCCAGAACCTTGGGATGCGCTTCACGTATCACGTCACCCTTGGCACCAAGGCAGCCGGTGACAATGACCTTGCCGTTCTCCGCCAACGCTTCGCCGATCGCCTCGAGCGATTCCTGTACTGCGGCATCGATAAATCCGCAGGTATTGACCACGACCACGTCGGCATCGTCATAGCTGCCGACGATGCCGTAGCCTTCGGCGCGCAGCTGGGTGAGAATCCGCTCGGAATCGACCGTCGCCTTCGGACAGCCGAGGGAGACGAATCCGACGTTCGGCGTGCGGGCGGGTTTGGCTTTGGTTACCATGACGTTCAGTCCTGATGGAGCAATAAGATGTATATCGTAGCGATTGGCTGGGCCTATGTGATTCTCATGATGGCCATCACCGCCAGCAGTATCGGCAAGGCCTTGGCCGTCCTGTTTTTCCTTGGCGTATTGCCGCTGGCTCTGTTCATCTATGTCGCTGATGGGCCACGGCGACGCCGACGTTCAATGGCCCTCGCCGATGAAATAGCCCGCCAGGGCGACGGTCGCAACACCCAATCCGATTAGCGTAAGCTGCTGCAGGGTTGCACCGATTTCCGCACGCTTGTGCAAACCGGGAATCAGATCCGACAAGGCCACATACAACATGCTGGCCCCCGCCAACCCGAGGAGTACCGGCATCCAGCCCTGCAGCATCGACAGGGCGTAATACCCGACCAATGCACCCAGCATGGTCGCCACACCGGTCAGGAAATTGAGCGCCAACGCCTGTGTGCGGGTATAGCCCGAATGCAGAAGAATCAGAAAGTCACCGATTTCCTGCGGGATTTCGTGCGCGATGATGGCCAACGCCGTGATTGCTCCCAAGCGGAAATCGACCAGGAAGGCACCGGCAATGATGATGCCGTCGACAAAGTTGTGGAAGGTATCGCCTACCGTGATCATCATGCCTGATCGCCCGTGATCATGGCCGTGATCGTGGCTGCTATGGGCTTCGCAGATCTCGTCGTGGCAATGACGCCACAACACCAGCTTTTCCAGCAAGAAGAACAACAGGATGCCGCCCAGCAAGGCATTGGCAACCGTTTTGACGTCCCCGCCCATTTCGACGGCCTCCGGCAGGACTTCCAACAAGGAGGCACCCAGCAAGGCACCGATAGCATAGCTCACCAGCACAGGTACCCAACTGGGGCGTGCAGAAAAGGCCAGTAGTGCAGCCAGCAACAAGCTCAGCACGCTGCCCGCGGCAGTTGCGACCAGAATGACTGCAAGGGTAGACATGGAATGACAAACCACCAAGAAAGGGAGAGATTATACCGGTGGAAGGCATCGAGGCTGATGCCCGAGAGCAAATCCACCTCTTGGGTTACATCATGAACGGGGAGTTGTGGCTGTCTGCCTCTCTATCGGAAGCAATCCCGTCGCGTATTCCGCAGCCCCAACAGACTACGGAATACGCCAGCAACACGCCGAGCCAAAATGGCTCAGTGAAGTGTAGTACGACTATTTTTTGGCTTTTTCCGGGCCGACCGACAGTTCACCCTTCAGTTTCTCGACGCTGGTACTGCCAAAACCTTTGACATTATCCAACTCGTCCAGGCTCTTGAAATTGCCATGTGCTTCGCGATACGTAATGATGGCCTTGGCCTTGGCCGGCCCAAGCCCCTTGACCGCCTCGAGTTCCGATTGGGTTGCAGTATTGATATTCACCGCCGCATAAGCGGGAAGCCCCATCAGGCCACCCAGAACCAATGCAACCATAACAAGCTTGTTCATACATCCTCCTGAAGTTTTTTAACCGTGGGGGTATTCCCACACGGCAAACTTACCTTCAACAATGAGAATGTGCCATACAACTAAAGTTGTAGTGTCCACCTATTTTATTGATTTAAATAAAGAAATAGTTGAATGTGCCGCGAGTAAAACGGATTCCCGCGCAATAAAAAACCCCCT
>DDRS01000025.1 GCA_002343685.1 Thiobacillus denitrificans
CTTCCCTTCCTCACGCGCGAAGCGTGTCCAGTTCCCTCAAAAAACCACCATCGGAGCGCGCCGCCGCAGCGTCGCGGCTCCGCCAAACCCCGTTCGGTCACTGCCGATATCGCGCAGCTTACCGACTCCTGCGCATCTCCTGGATGGGGTTGTAAGCCGGAACCGCCGAAAATTCCGTCACCCCAACTCCAGCCCCGCCACGAGCGCATCCAGGTCGATCACCTTGCCATTACTGAGGAAGGTGTAGTGCCCGTTCAGCAGGATGTGCCGCCAAGCCGCTGGCGAAATTTGCGTGATCAGCGCCAGTATCTTGGTGTTGCCACTCGCCTCGAACTTCGTCAGCAGCCGCGACAGGATGGCCGAGTTGTAGTAGATGATGGCGTTGGCGATCAGGCGTGCGCACTGGTTGCTGATCTCGATTTCGATGTCGGTGCGCCCGGTCAATTCCTTCTTTCCGCCGACCTGTGCGATGGTCGAGCGTAGCTGGTGGTAGGACTCGATGCGATTCTGCGAACGGTGCACGTTACGTTCCAGTTGCGGATCGCGCAGGTAGCGCAGCGTGTAGATGCTGCGGATCAGCTTGTCGAACTCGAAGATCGCGCGCCGCGTCGGGTTCGGCGCGGTGTAGGTGCATAGCTTGCGGATCAACGTACCCTGGGTCATCTCTTTCAGGCCCAACGTGGCGACGATTTGGTCGATATTTGGCTTCTCGCCGATGATGAGTTTCCGGTCGATCTGACCGACCGGCCGGATCAGGCACTTCTCGTATTGTGCCGGATCGTCGGCACAATAGAGCTCCGCCAGTTGGTCTTCCAGATTGGTGAAACGCGGCTCGAAGCGTAGGCCGAACCAGTGCAGGATGGCGAAGTTGGCCTTGTTGACGCTGTGCATGTCGCCGGTGATCGCGGTTGGCGCGATATCCGAGGTGTTGCGATACCAGATGTCGAACACATGGTGGCCTTCGTACTCGTGCGCGCCGATGAGGTAGCCGTTGAGCGGCACATGGTTGCACAGCAGCGTGTAGGCGACCACGCCCTTGCCACGCCCAAAATATTTGCGCGAGTAGCGCGCCTTCACGGTCGGCCGCTCGACGCCAAACTTCTGGCCATCGACCGCACCGTACAGGGTCTCAAGGTCGAACGAGTAGTAAGGGAAGATCGGCAGCGCGGCGATGGCGTTACTGACGCGGTCGTTGGCGGCATGCAGTGAAGCCTGGCGGCGCAGATACTGTTGGTAAGTGGTTTCCAGCACGTGGTACGGAATGTCGCTGGTGCGCGCCATGACCTGATTGCCGTGGTTCATCGCCTGCGCGATGATCACCGCCATCAGGGTGTCGGTGTCGGTCACCTTTTTCGCATAGCGCGGCTGCAACGGCGTCAGTGCCGACAGGAACTGGCACTGGCCGTTGACGAAACGCAACACGTCGGCCACGTCGCAGAACGGCAGTTGCTCGTAGACCGCCAGCTCATGCGCCTTGTTGTTCTCGGCCTTGGGTTTGCGCCAAGTCAGCGTCTGCGTGTTCTTGTCGTACTCCAGGTGCGTCAGCTTGCCCTGTTTTAGCTCGCGGTTGAAGGCCAGCCACTGCGCGTGCAGATCGGCTGCCAGCGTATCGAGCTGCGCCTCGATCGGTTGGCGCAGAAAATGGATGTCGATCTGCGCGAGCGCGTCGGCCATTTCCTCCATAGAAACCAGTTCGTCGGAGAAATGGCGGTGTTGCAGGCTGTCATCCAAATAGAGTTCGCCCGACTTCAGGCGCTTCCTGATTTGCCGGTACAACCAGAACTCGTAGCGGTCGGCATGCAGGCCGGCTGGCTTGCCATCGGCATCGGAGATCTCCAGATACGGTCGCAACCGCTTGGGTAGTGTGCTTGCCGGGCATTCGGCAAGCGGCCGTTGCGACAGGCGTTGCCGCTTGGCAAACACGCTCTTTGCCCAGGCCAGTGCCGCGAGCCACGGACTGTCCGGGTCGATGCCGGCAAAGTCGAGCACGACATACAGAGGTCGCAGATGGCGACGAATGCGTTCGGCCAGGCCGTCAACCGCCTGCCAATGCAGGGCCAGCTTGCTCGCCGGCTTGACACTCATACGCTGGCCGGTGATTTGAAGCGTGTCTTTCGGCATGATCTTGTACGCGCGCTGCCGCACCTTGCCGAACGGCGTGGCATCGGCTACCGCGTCATCGACATAGAGCAATAGCAAGCGTCCGACCTGCGGCGTTTCCTGATGACGTCGTACCTGCTCGGCGATGAACGATTTCTGCGCGCCCGCACTGCTCTCTTCCTCCAGCTGCTTCATGTGGTAAGCCATCGCATCGACCAGGTTGTCGGTGAGCTGCCGGTAGCGTTGCCAGGCGTAGCACAGCAGATAGAGATGGGTATGGTCCGCCTTGATGTTGCGGAGGTCGTGGACGGTATAGAAGTTCGCCAGACTCGCGTAGAAGAGCAGGTTCTGCTGCGAGATGCCCAGCGTGGGCAGCAACGCCTTGGCGATTCTGTGCAGCGGCTCCAGCATGGCGCGCTTCTCACGCTCGCGAGCCATCTGACGCCAGCCGAAATCCTTGGCGTCCTGCCGCAGCACGGCCAGTTCGGACAGCGTGCTGTCTCGCATCAGGAGTTGGGCCAGCGCGGCCTTGGCCGCATCGTCCAGCGCTTGCGCCAGGAGGCCACCCAAGCGCCGGCGTTCGGCAGACAGTGTTTCGCTGATCAGTTCTTGCACGGTGGTGTAGCCCGGCCGAATGATCTTGCGCTCGTTAAGCCAGACGATCAGCTCGGCAGCCACGAATCCCGGCGTCACGTCGCGCCGCACGATCTGCGTGGCCCGCTGGGCGAGCTGCGGCAGGAAGTCGCCAATCCACAGCCGGTAGCCGAACAGCTCGGCGATCCGCCCGCGCTGGGTGTAGTACTCATGATTGGTGATTGGCTTGCGCTCGAACGTCTCGCCGGCGAAATAGCGGCTCAACACGAAGGCGCAATCGTCCTCGACATCGATCCAATCGAAGCGGAAAAAGGCGTGCTTGGCCTTGAAGTAGCTGATCTGTAGGACACAGTAGACTTGAACGTAAAGTCCGGGGCGGTTGGTCGCAAGGGTCAATTCGGTTTCGGACAGCACCAGGTACTCCAGCCGCTGTGCATCGTCGAAGTCCGGCAGACCGTACAGCGCATGCTGCTCCGCCTCGGACAGGACAGCCAGTCGCTCACTCTTGGCTGTCATCGAGATGACGCACCCCGTGATCCGGTCCAGCCGACCCGCTCCAGGGTTTCGATCAAGGTGGTGCGCTTGACACCGAAGTTGCGGCACACGGCTGCCTTGGACATGCCACCATTCAGAGCGACGATGATGGTGTCCAGCTTCTCTCCGACGATGACGGCTGGTCGCCCACCAATCCGGCCGCGCCGCCGGGCGGCAGCCAGGCCCGCGACAACACGCTCCTGGCTCAGGGCGCGTTCGTATTGTGCCAACGCGCCAAACACATGAAACAGCAGCTCGCCCGACGCCGTGGTGGTGTCCATGCCTTCGGTGAGCGAGCGGAAAGCCACCCGCTTGTCCTTGAGTGCGTTCACGATGGTGAGTAGATGCGACAACGAGCGGCCCAGACGATCCAGCTTCCAGACAACCAGCACATCACCGGGGCGCACGAATTCCAGCGCCATAGCCAAGCCAGACCGATCATCCTTGGCACCGGAGGCACAATCCTCGTACAGGTGGCAGGCATCAACGCCTGCCGCCAGCAGAGCATCGCGCTGCAAGTCAGTGCTTTGCCGATCTGAGTCAGACGACACACGCATGTAGCCAACCAACATAAGCGGATAACCTTGAAATGGAGTTTCCGTATAGTAGAGGATAGCGACAGTGTTTGCCGCACTCTTTTAATGTGAAACAATGCAATCTTCGGGCGAAAAAAAATCGCCGACGATGACGTCGCGATG
>DDRS01000001.1:0-3872 GCA_002343685.1 Thiobacillus denitrificans
GAATAACCTGGTGGGGTTACACAGTTAGCCTGACGCTGGCCTTGTCTGCGAAATGGAGCACTTCCTGCTGCAGCAGGGCCGGCATGAAATCGAGCCGGATCATGCCGTAGCCAAGCAGGGTTTGGTGTCGTTCGTCGATGTAAACCGGGAAGGCATGATACAAAACAGTGGTCCCCGCTTCGTCGACCAGCCAGCTGGATGGCGGCGAGATGTCGGAGGGCAGTCTCGCCGGCAGGCTGTTTTTTGCCGGGCTCGGGGCCAGGAGCAAACCCGACGGGGTGTACAGCGCCACCCGGACAAAGTGGCTGGGCAACATGCCGCTTTCGTAGACCCGCTGGTCACGCCAGTATGAGTAATACTCGGGCAGCACCAGTTGTTGCCGGGTTTCGTCCCAGCCTGCCAGCTTGGCCGCCTGGTCATCCGTCTGGTGCAACAGGCGCTGGGCGGCCGAGGTCAGTTCGGAAGCGGCCGCATTCTGGTTGTGCTGTTCCAGGCTGCGGGTGACCTCGCGTGTCTGGTAGGCGGCAAAGCCGCCGATCAGGCTCATCAGTACCAGGAGCCCGGTAATGAAAGCGAGCGCGATCTGCTTGATGGAAATGGCATCGGGCCATTTCATTGGGATGATCCTTGTTGATGCGCTTCAAGGAACTTGAGCGTGTGGTCCAGCAGATCGAATTCATGCTCGCCATCCATGAAATGGCTGCCTCCGTGCACGATCACCAGAGGAACCTGGATATGCTGCAAAGCCTTGAGCCAGCCTTGGCCGAGCATGCCGTCGGCATCGCCCATGATGAGTTGCACGCTGGTCGGTACCTGCTTCAACGCGGTCAGCAGGCGAGGCTGGTCCCAGCGCACATACGACAACAGGCCGTCCGGCGTCGAGGTGTATTTCCGGCAGAATGACAGGCGCTGGGTGACCAGGGTTCGTTGTTGGTTCTGTATCTGGGCTTCCAGCCGGGCAATCAGGGCCTGGCGCGATGTGGTGCCGATCTGGGCTTCGACCAGCGAGGCGCCGATGTAGGCCTTGATCGCCGGGTCCGGATGGGTGCTTAGATACGCCAGCAACTGCAAACTGCCGAAACTGTGACCGACCAGTACGATGGAGCGCTGGCCGTGCGACTTCAGCCAGTCCACCCAGCGCCCGATCTCGGCCACGTCGTCCTCCATGCTGTGTTTGTGTACCGCTTCGCATGCCAGGCTCTGCATGCGGTTGGGGATATTGAGGCTGAGCGTGGGCAGCAGGACCGTGTAGCCCGCATCCTGCAGACCGCGGGCCAGCGTGGCGACAGTGGGGAACTCGCGCGTTTGCAAGAAGCCATGCAGCAGCAATACGGCGGGCTTGCTACGCTGTCCGATCAGATATTCGGCATTGGCTGGGATTCCGGGGCGCATCTCCTGCTGGACGATGGCCGCGTGTGCCGCGACGGGGAATACCGACATCAGCAAGCAAAGCAGGTATAGGCGCATGGCGGGACTGGATAGGCAAAGTCTAAGGCTCTAACGGCAGAAGGAGTGTGGAACTGAAGCAACTGCAAACGGTTCTGCCTAGGGTGAATGTTACACTTCGTCTTGAAATCCGGCCCAAAAATGTTTGATCTGAAACAGCTCTTTTCCCCCGATGGCGCGTGTGCCGCAGTCCTGCCGGGCTGGCGTGCGCGTCCGCAACAACTGGCCATGGCCGAGGCAGTCGAGCGCGCAGTCGCCGATAACAGCGTGCTGCTGGCCGAAGCGGGAACCGGTACGGGGAAAACGTTGGCCTATCTGATTCCCGCCTTGCTGTCGGGCGGCAAGGTGGTGATCTCCACCGGTACCAAGGCCTTGCAGGATCAATTGTTTCACCGCGACCTGCCGGCTGCGCGCCGTGCGCTGAAATCGCCGGTCAAGGTGGCGCTGCTGAAAGGCCGTGCCAACTATGTCTGCCATCACCATCTGCAACGCAATCTTGCCGATGGCCGTTTCGCCCACCGCGACGATCCCGTCTGGCTCGCCAAGATCGCCCGCTTTGCCGAAACCAGTTCGAGCGGCGATCGCGCCGAGGCCGAAGGCATCCCGGAAGACGCCACCGCCTGGCATTACGCGGTTTCCAGCCGCGATACCTGTCTTGGCAGCGAGTGCAGCCATTTCAAGGACTGCTTCGTGATGGCGGCACGCAAGGCCGCGCTCGACGCCGAGGTCGTGGTGGTCAACCATCATCTCTTCTTTGCCGACCTGTGGCTCAAGGACGAAGGCGTCGCCGAACTGCTGCCGGCCTGCAACACCGTGATCCTCGACGAAGCCCATCAACTCGCTGAAACCGCCGCACAGTTCTTTGGCGAAACGCTGTCCACCGCGCAACTGCTCGATCTGGCAGGCGACACCAAACGCCTCGCAGCGGTGAAAGCGGGCGATTTCCCGGCATTGCGCCGCGCCGCGGAAGAACTGACCAAGATCACGCGCGACCTGCGCCTGGTGTTTCCGCAGAACCCCGTCAAATCGACATTCGCGGAACTGACGCGCTACGACAAATGGCCAGCCGCCTTGAGCGCGCTGGTTGCCGGACTGGATGAGATGACGAAGCTGCTAGAGAGCCAGGCCGAACGCGACGCCGACCTGAAGAACTGTTTCGAGCGCGCGCAAGCGGTACAGGCCACTTTGGGCAGCTGGCAGCGCGACGACGATCCCGAGAATCCGCGCGTGCGCTGGCTCGAGACCACGCTGAGCTCATTGCTGTTGCATGCGACACCCCTGTCGGTGGGCGCCATGTTCGGCGCCAAGCTCACCGAGCGGGCGCAGGCCTGGATCCTCACCTCGGCCACGCTGTCCGTCGGCGGCGATTTCACCCACCTGAAAACGCGCTTGGGTATCGAGGACGCAGAAACCTTGTGCGTCGACAGCCCCTTCGATTATCCGCGCCAGGGCGTGCTCTATGTACCGCAGAGTCTTCCCGCGCCGAACACGCCCGAGTTCACCGACGCCGTCGTCAAGGCCGCCCTGCCGGTGCTCGAGGTCAGCCGCGGCCGCGCGTTCATTCTGTTCACCAGCCTGCGTGCATTGGAACGCGCGCGCGGCCTGCTGATCGATGCGTTCAAATTTCGCGGCTGGGACTACCCGCTGCTGGTGCAGGGCGAGGCACCCAAGAACGAACTCCTCGCGCGTTTCCAGCAGGCTGGCAATGCCGTGCTGCTCGGCAGCCAGAGCTTCTGGGAAGGCGTCGACATGCCCGGCGACGTGCTGTCCGTCGTCATCATCGACAAGCTGCCGTTCCAGCCGCCCGACGACCCGGTGGTCGCGGCGCGCATCGCCCAGGCCGAGAAGAATGGCGGCAAGCCATTCATGGATTACCAGTTGCCGCATGCGGCGATCAGCCTGAAGCAGGGTGCGGGACGACTGATCCGTACCGAGACCGATCGGGGTGTGCTGATGATTTGCGACACGCGATTGGCGGACAAGCCATATGGAAGGCTGTTGTTGAATGCGTTGCCGGCGATGACGCGGACCAGGAAGCTGGAGGTGGTGGAGCGGTTTTTTGCGGCGGAAAGTCGGGGGGGTGTGGCTGCGCCGGCTATAGTGGAGTAGGTCGCGCCGCCGCTTACTCAACCACCGTTCGTCCTGAGCCTGTCGAAGGGCCTGTTCGCTGTGGTGAGATGTTCGCCAAACCACTGACCGTTGGCCGGGGGTAGCCCGGCGGCTAGTTAATTTCTTTTGTCTCGCCAAAAGAAAGTAACCCAAGAAAAGGCGCCCCCGACATACCCGAATTCCCGAAGATCAAGCGCGTCGGATGGGCGGCAAAGAACTCGCCCCGCCTTGTTGTTTTTGATTTTGTTTTTTGTAGGTGGGGCTCAAACACCTTTGCAGCTGATCCACCCGACACACTTGATCTTCGGCGGGTCTGT
>DDRS01000001.1:3894-21662 GCA_002343685.1 Thiobacillus denitrificans
GCGGCAAAGAACTCGCCCCGCCTTGTTGTTTTTGATTTTGTTTTTTGTAGGTGGGGCTCAAACACCTTTGCAGCTGATCCACCCGACACACTTGATCTTCGGCGGGTCTGTAAGGGGAAGAAAGTCAAAACCAGAGCAGTGGTTCTAGAGTGTTTTAAATGCTTGTGTCGAGACGTATGGCATAATTAATGCCTTGCATTTTTCTAAGCAAAAAATTGATTGCGCTGACCGATTCATCGTCTAGGTTTTTTGCCAGCTCACACATTTCTAGAATTACGTTTCGAACAGTCGGTATAGATTCTATGAGTGTCGAGCCATCCAATATCCAGGTCGCCGGGCATCCGAGGTATCGTTCGGCATCTAATGCACCATCTTTTGATACGCCGCGACGCTGCCAATTGTTAACTTTTTGCTGATCCTTGTATTTCAACTTGGCGGTTATAGTAGCCTCACCATCAACACCGAACTGGGACGCGGCATCAGCCAGACGTTTATAACTAGGGTGGATGCCGGAGTTATTTCTAGCTTTCATGATGTTTCCCGTTTTTGAGTGACCTACAGACGCACTATCGTGAACGGTACATGAACCGTAGGCGGTCATGCACCGGGAGTGTGAAGCCTAAATAGTACCCATAAAATTCGAATCATCGCCGCACTGGTTTTGCTTTCCTCCCCTTACAGCCCCGCCGAAAATCGGGCCTGCCGGGCGGATCAGCGGCGAAGGTGTTTGAGCTCCGCCCACAAAAAACCAAATCAAAAACAACAAGGCGGGGCGAGTTCTTCGCCGCCCGTCCGGCAGGTTCGATTTTCGGGAATTCGAGGATGTCGGGGTCGCCTTCTTTTGGTTACTTTTCTTGGCGAGACAAGAAAAGTAACTAGCTGCCGGGCTACCCCCGGTCAATGGTCAGTAGTCCTGCGAAGAATCCAACTATGCCAACAGCGCTTCGACAGGCTCAGCGCGAACGGTGGTTAAGCCAGCCAACGCTCACAGCGTTTGCACAAACTCCAACACCTCCGCCGCATGCCCCGGCGCCTTCAACCCGCGCCAGCTCTTCACCAGCTTGCCATCCACGTCGAACACAAACGTGCTGCGTTCGACCCCGCGTACCTGCTTGCCGTACATGTTCTTCAACTTCATTACGCCGAACAGTTCGCAGACGATTTCGTCCTTGTCGGACAACAGTTCGAACGGAAAGCCGAATTCGGCCTTGAAGCCTTCGTGCGACTTGATACTGTCACGCGAAATACCGACGACGATCGTGTTGGTCTTGCCGAAGTCGGCATACAAGTCGCGAAATTCCTGGCCTTCGAGGGTGCAGCCTGACGTGTTGTCCTTGGGGTAGAAATAGACGACGACGTTCTTGCCGCGATGGTCGGACAGTTTGAAAGGCGTGTTGCCGGTGGACGGCAATTCGAAGTCGGTGATGACGGGGTCGCTCATGATGGGTCTCTCTTTCTTTCAGCGTGACGAGGACGAGGATTTGAGTAGCACGATGACGGCGCCGGCGCCGCCGTCGACGGTGCGGGCCTGGCAGAAGGCGAGCACGTCCTCGCGCTGCATCAGCCAGTGGCGCACGTTGTTTTTCAGTACCGGCAGGCGGTTCTTCGAGCCATGGCCCTTGCCGTGGATGATGCGTACGCAGCGCCGGTCTTCAAGCATGCAGCGGTTGAGAAAGGCGGCCAGCGCGATACGGGCTTCGTCGCCGGTGTGGCCGTGCAGATCGAGTTCGCCGCGGATGACCCAGCCGCCGCGCCGCAGTTTCCTGAGTGCGGCCGTGGGGACGCCTGGGCGCGAATACAGCATTTCTTCGCCTGTGGAAATGGCCGCCTCCCAGTCCCATGGATCGGACAGGGCATCGACCAGTACCTGACGCTCGTCGGTCTGTCTTTGATGGGCGATGGGTTTGGGGCGCGGACGTGCGATATCGGCCCGGCCGGACGGCGGCAGCGGAACGGCATCGGCAACAGCACGACGGAACAGCACGGCGCCATCCGGCTGGGATTTTGGTTTATGCGGCGCCTGCTGAAGCGTAGGTTGCGTAGCGGCCTGTTCGCGCAGTATGCGGCGTGCACGCGCCAACGCCTCGAACGAGGCGGGTGCGAGCGCACTGCCGCGGGCGCGCTTCATGACACATGGCTCCGTTACGTTTTGTTGAGCGCGTCCAGATAACGCTCGGCATCGAGTGCGGCCATGCAGCCGGTGCCGGCGCTGGTGACGGCCTGGCGATAGATGTGGTCCTGCACGTCACCGGCGGCGAACACGCCTTCGATATTGGTCGCGGTAGCGTTGCCCTTGTTGCCGCCCTTGGTGACGATGTAGCCGCCCTCCAGCGTGAGCTGGCCTTCGAAGATGGCGGTGTTGGGCTTGTGGCCGATGGCGATGAAGATGCCGGTCAGCGCGATGTCCTTGGTCGCACCGTCCTTGGTGCTCTTGATGCGCATGCCGGTGACGCCGGTCTTGTCGCCCAGCACTTCGTCTAGCGTGTGGTCGAGTTCGAGGCTGATCTTGCCTTCCTTGACCTTTTCCATCAGGTGATCGACGAGGATCTTCTCGGACTTGAAGGTGTCGCGGCGGTGCACCACGGTGACGTGTTTCGCGATATTGGCGAGATACAGCGCTTCCTCGACCGCGGTGTTGCCGCCACCGATCACGGCGACGTCCTGGTTCTTGTAGAAGAAGCCGTCGCAGGTGGCGCAGCCCGACACGCCTTTGCCCATGAAGGCTTGTTCGCTTTCCAGCCCCAGGTACATGGCCGAGGCACCGGTGGCGATGATCAGCGCATCGCAGGTATAGGTGCCGGAATCGCCGATCAGGGTGAACGGCTTTTCGGTTAGCTTGGCAGTGTGGATCTGGTCGAAGATGATCTCCGTCTTGAAGCGCTCGGCATGGCGCTGGAAGCGGTCCATCAGTTCGGGGCCCTGCACGCCGTCGACGTCGGCCGGCCAGTTGTCGACTTCGGTGGTGGTCATCAGTTGTCCGCCCTGTTGCATGCCGGTGATGACGACCGGCGAGAGATTGGCGCGCGCGGCATACACGGCAGCCGAATAGCCGGCGGGGCCGGAGCCGAGAATGATGAGTTTGTGGTGTGCGGTGCTCATGTCTGTAATCAGCCGTGGGGGAAAGGACACTATTCTAACCAATCTTGGCGACCGCATTTCCATGCTGTCAGCCCGGTATAATCAGGGCCACTTTCAGCCCTAAAGTTCCCATGGCGCGTCCCGCTTCCCGTTCTTCGACCCCCTTGTCGCCCCGTATGCAACGGCTGCTGCGCGAAGCCCGTGCCTTGCTGGTGGGGTTTGCCGCGCTGCTGCTGGCGGCCATCCTGCTCACCCACAACGCGGCCGACCCGGGCTTCAGCACCACTGGCGACGGCGGTCCGCTGCGCAATCTGGGCGGGCGTGTCGGCGCGTGGCTGTCGGATCTGCTGTTGATGCTGTTTGGCATGTCGGCCTGGTGGTGGGTGGTGTTGGCGGCAGCCTATGTCATTCATACCTTTCGTCATCTCGATGAAACCCCGCTGACAGGCGGTCGTCAGCGCTGGTTCAGGCTGGGCGGGTTCGGTTTGCTGTTGCTGGGTAGTACCGGCATCGAATGGCTGCGCACCTGGCACTGGGCGGTGGCGTTGCCGGACGCACATGGCGGCGTGCTGGGCGCGGGACTGGGTGCGACTGCGGGTGTGCTGCTCGGGTTCACCGGCGGCTCGCTGGTCCTGCTGCTGCTGATGGCGGTCGGGTTCAGCCTGTTCACCGGCGTGTCGTGGCTCAGCATGGCCGAGCGCACCGGCGCGGGGGTGGAGTGGGCCTGGTGGACATCGATCCAGACCTGGCAGGCCTACCGCGACCGCAAGCTGGGCGAGGCGGCACAGCAGAAACGCGAAGCGAAAGTGTCGGTTGAGAAGAAGAAGCGCGTCGAAGCACCGCCCATTCGCATCGAACCGGTGGTGAAGGAAGTGCCGCAGTCCGAGCGCGCTGTCACCGAAAAGCAGGCGCCGCTGTTCTCCGACTTGCCCGATTCGCCGCTGCCGCCGCTGCATCTGCTCGATCCCGCCGACGAGGCGGTGGAAACCGCCAGTCCCGAGGCACTGGAGTTCACTTCGCTGATGATCGAGCGCAAGCTTGCCGAATTCGGTGTCGAGGTGAAGGTGGTGTCGGCCTCGCCCGGCCCGGTCATCACACGCTACGAAATCGAACCGGCGGTGGGCGTGAAAGGCAGCCAGATCGTCAACCTGGCGAAGGATCTGGCGCGCACGCTATCGGTGATCAGCATCCGCGTGGTCGAGGCGATCCCCGGCAAGCACACCATGGGGCTGGAGATTCCCAACCCCAAGCGGCAGATCGTTCGCCTGAGCGAAATTCTCGGCTCCAAGGCTTATCACGACAGCGCCAGTCCGTTGACGGTCACGCTCGGCAAGGACATCGCCGGCAACCCGGTGGTGGCGGATTTGGGAAAAATGCCGCACCTGCTGGTCGCCGGCACCACCGGTTCCGGCAAGTCGGTCGGTGTCAACGCCATGATCCTGTCGCTGGTGTACAAGTCCGACCCGTCTGCCGTGCGCATGATCATGGTCGATCCCAAGATGCTGGAGCTGTCGATCTACGAAGGTATCCCGCACCTGCTGGCACCGGTGGTCACGGACATGAAGCAGGCCGCCAGTGCGCTCAACTGGTGTGTGGGCGAGATGGAGCGACGCTACAAGCTGTTGTCGGCAGTCGGCGTGCGCAATCTCGCCGGCTACAACCAGAAGGTGCGCGACGCCAAGAAGGCCGGCACGCCGCTGACCCATCCGTTCAGCCTGACGCCCGACAACCCCGAACCGCTCGAAACCATGCCGATGATCGTGGTGATGATCGACGAACTCGCCGACCTGATGATGGTGGTCGGCAAGAAGGTCGAGGAACTCATCGCGCGACTCGCCCAAAAAGCCAGGGCGGCCGGCATCCACCTGATCCTGGCGACGCAGCGGCCGTCGGTCGACGTCATCACCGGCCTGATCAAGGCCAATATCCCGACGCGCATCGCCTTCCAGGTGTCGAGCAAGATCGACTCGCGCACCATCCTCGACCAGATGGGCGCCGAAGCGCTGCTGGGGCAGGGCGACATGCTCTACCTGCCGCCCGGCACCGGCTTGCCGCAGCGCGTACACGGTGCCTTCGTGTCGGACAACGAAGTCCACCGTGTGGTCGATTACCTCAAGTCGCTGGGCGAGCCGGAATATATCGAGGGCGTGCTGGAATCGCCGGAAGAAGCGGGTGAGGCCGGCGAATTCGGCGAGGCGGGTGCGGAAGCGGACCCGCTGTACGACCAGGCTGTCGCCTACGTGCTGAAGTCGCGCCGCGCGTCGATCTCGTCGGTGCAGCGCCAGCTGCGCATCGGCTACAACCGTGCCGCGCGCATGATCGAGGACATGGAGCGCGCGGGCCTCGTGTCGTCGATGCAGTCGAACGGCAACCGCGACGTATTGGCGCCCGGAGGCGACGCATGAATTTTTACGCACTGATTCCCGCAGCCGGTTCGGGCTCGCGCATGGGCGGGGCGATCGAGAAGCAGTACATGGATCTCAATTCGGTGCCCATGATCGCGCACGCGATGATGGTGCTGGCGCGCGAGCCGCGTCTTGCGAAAATTTTTGTCGTGCTGTCGCCCACCGACAAGCGCTGGAACAACTACGCGTGGCAGGGCTGGGAAGAACGCATCGAGGTGCTGCGCTGCGGCGGCGCCACCCGCGCCGAAACGGTGCTGAACGGACTCGACGCCATTTCCAAGGTCTGCGCCGCCGACGACTGGGTGCTGGTGCACGATGCCGCGCGGCCGTGCCTGCCGGACGAGATGCTGGGCAAGCTGCTGGATGAAGTCGCCGAGGACCCGGTCGGCGGTCTGCTCGCCGTGCCGGTGGCCGATACCCTCAAGCGCGCAGCGGCCGATACCGCATCCGGCACGCGGGCCGAAGCCACCGTGCCGCGCGCCGGCCTGTGGCAGGCGCAAACGCCGCAGATGTTCCGCCATGGCACGCTCGTCGAGGCCTTAAGGGCGGCCGGCAATGACATGACCGACGAAGCCTCTGCCATCGAGCAGCTCGGGCTGCAGCCGCGGCTGGTCGAGTCCGACAGCCGCAACCTCAAGGTGACCTATCCGCAGGATCTGGAACTGGCGGGTCTGATTCTGGGGAAGCTGAATGAATGACATCCGGGTCGGCCACGGCTTCGACGTCCATGCCTTTGCCGCGAACCGCAAACTCATTATCGGCGGCGTCGACATCCCCCACGATCGGGGGCTGGCCGGCCACTCCGATGCCGACGTGCTGCTGCATGCGATTTGCGACGCCCTGCTGGGCGCGGCCGGGCTGGGCGACATTGGGCGACATTTTCCGGACACCGATGCCGCGTTCGCCGGCATCGACAGCCGCATCCTGCTGCGCCGCGTCGCCGAACAGTTACAGCAACGCAACTGGCGCGTCGGCAACGTCGACGCCACCATCATCGCCCAGGCGCCGAAAATGGCGCCGCACATCGCGCGTATGACGGCGCACATCGCCGACGACCTCGGCATCGCCCTCGACCGCGTCAACGTCAAGGCCACCACCACCGAAAAGCTCGGTTTCACCGGGCGCGGCGAAGGCATCGCTGCCGAGGCGGTGTGCCTGATCGCGCGTGACTGAATCCGCTCCGGCCGAATTTCATTCGGCCAAGCCCGATACCCTGCGCCTGTTCTTCGCCCTGTGGCCGGACGACGCCACCCGCGCAGCACTCAATCGTACTGGGAAATGGTTGCACCAACACTGGGGTGGCCGGCGAATGCGTGCCGACACCCTGCATCTCACCCTGGCCTTTCTCGGCAGCACGCCAGCCGCGCACCTGGATGCCCTGGTCGCCTGCGCCGACACCGTCCAGTCACACGCATTCGAACTGATCCTCGGCCAGGCCGGTTACTGGCGCCACAACCGCATCGGCTGGCTGGGCGCGAGCGAGGCGCCGCCGCAGCATCTCGATCTGGTCGGCGCGCTGAATACCGCCCTGCAGGCCGCCGGGTTCCCGGTCGACGCGCGGCCGCATGTGCCGCATGTCACGCTGCTGCGCAACGCGACAGGCGGCGAAATCCCTGCATGCGAGCCGGTACGCTGGCCGGTGAGCGATTTCGCACTAGTGAAGTCTGTCACCGAACCGGACGGTGCACATTACGAAGTGATCAGACGTTGGCCTCTGGATCGATGATTCCCGGCAAATGGCATAAAACAGGTTTGTCATCAAATTTAACTTGACATCCTTAACCTACGCCCTGTAAGTTTCGCCCCACTCAAAACAGGCTGACGCAAAGCACGTCGGCCGTCTTGCGGAAAACTGAAAAACAATTAACCAGTGCAGCTTTTGGGAGAGCCGCATGTCCTTCAGTTTTGCCGTCTATCGTCCCTCGCTAGGACGAGTCTTCGAACGCATCATCGCCCTGTTCGGGTTGATCGTTTTAATACCGGCGTCGTTTGCGCCGTCCGCATACGCTACCGCAGTCGGCGCCACCCCTGGCAGCCATCAGGTCAGTCCCAGCGGCGCCTTCACCTACACCATCCCCATCGCCGTTCCGCCCGGCACCGCCGGCATCGAACCCAAACTCAGCCTGAGTTACAACAGCCAGGGCGGCAATGGCCTGCTCGGCATGGGCTGGAGCCTCGCCGGCCTCTCCGTCATCCATCGCTGTCCCAAGACCATGGTCCAGGATGGTGTCATCGGCGGCGTCAACTACAACGCGAACGACCGCTACTGCCTCGACGGCCAGCGTCTTGTTGCCGTCAGCGGCACCTATGGCGCCGACACCACCGAATACCGCACCGAGTCCGAAAGCTACAGCCGCATCGTCAGCTACGGCAGCCAGGGTAGCGGCCCTGCCTGGTGGAAAGTCTGGACCAAGAGCGGCCAGATCCTCGAATACGGCAACACCGCCGATTCCCGGATCGAAGCCCAGGGCAAGACCGAAGTCATGCTGTGGAGCCTGAACAAGCTCCAGGACACTGTCGGCAATTACCTCACCGTCAGCTACATCGAAGACACCCCCAACGGGCAGTACTACCCGGATCGGATCGACTACACGGGCAACGGCAATGCAGGCAAGACACCGGGCAACTCGGTGCGGTTTATGTACGAAACCCGGCCGGATGTCACACCGCTGTATCAGGCGGGATCGGTCAACAAGACTACGGTCAGGCTTACTAATGTGCAGACGTTTGCGGGCAACGCTTTAGTCAAGGACTATCGGTTGGCGTATGACACATTGGGGAGTGCTGGGCGTTCCAGATTAGTAACTTTAAGTGAATGTGATTCACTCGGAAATTGTCTTTTTCCTACAACGTTAGATTGGAAAACGTTGACGGTCGCTGACGGCAATTTCACCGCTCAAGGCAGCGGGAACTGGATTGGTCACGCAAATGGTGCCGCACAAACTCTTGTAGGCGATTTCGACGGAAACGGGAAAGACGATCTTCTCGGTTATAGCGTGAATGGAATCGCTTCCATATCCCCCTTTAATGTATGTACTTCGAATGGGAGTAGTTATAGCTGCTCTACATGGAATGCGGGCCCATTAGTAGCCCCTATTCTTGGTGACTTTAATGCGGATGGCAAAGCGGATGTGGCTGGCTATGCAATTGTGTTGGCGGGGAATCCATTGGCACCAAGCCGTTATTTCGCATACCACGCCCTCGTTTGCCTCAATACAGGCTCGTCTTTCACCTGTTCGACTTGGGCGCTAAGTGTATTGTTGAATGGTGATCCATCATTGATGAATGATCGTCTAATCGGCGATTTTAATGGTGACGGCAGATCAGATTGGGCACTTTGGCAGCCTAATTCCCAATGGAAAATTTGCACGTCAACCGGAACATCGTTCAGTTGCAGTATTTGGAGTGGGCCTACTGTAAGCATAAACAACACTGTTGCGGGCGATTTTAACGGCGATGGAAAAACGGACTTGGCTGGTTATACGAGTAATGGCAGCTGGAATGTGTGCTTGTCTACCGGTAGTGGCTTCTCGTGTTCCACTTGGCTTGGGCATAGTGGAGGCGCGTCCAACAACGTCGTAGCGGACTTTAATGGTGACGGGCTCACGGATCTCGCGCAATACGTATCGGGTACTATCTGGAATGTTTGCCTTTCGACGGGCGTAGGATTTACATGTGATAACTGGAGCGGTGTAAGTGCAACTTCTGCCGACACAAAGGTTGGCGACTTCAATGGGGATGGAAGATCGGATATTGTGGCATCACTTGGCACAGGCTCTTGGAATGTCTGTTTGTCCTCAGGTGTGGCATTTTCATGTAGCCAATGGAGTGGGTCGAATGCAACAGTAGCAAACACCAAGGTTGGTGATTTCAATGGAGATGGAAAGACCGATCTGACTGGATACATAAGCGGCAGTACTTGGCATACAACCCTTTCTGGTGGGGAATTTCCAGACACGATTTCCTCAGTTACCACTGGTCTAGGTGCAGTCACTACCCTCACCTACGCGCCCCTGACCGACAATTCCGTCTACACCAAGGACGCTGGAGCCGTTTACCCCTACGTCGACGTCCAGTCCCCGCTGTACGTCGTCTCCAGCGTAGCCACCAGCGACGGCATCGGTGGCACCTATTCCACGTACTACAGCTACGCCGGCGCCAAATCCCACCTTCTCGGCGGCGGCTTCCTTGGCTTCCGTCAAGTCACCCTCCGTGATTACCAGGCGGACATGTATTCCGTCACCACCTACCGCCAGGACTACCCCTACCAGGGCCAGCCCCTGAGCACACAAAAGCGCACCAACGGCGGCGTCCTCCTGAGCCAGAGCCTAATCACCTACACCGACCAGCTACTCAACACCGGCATCAGCCCCACCTGGCACCAGTCCCTGCCGACGCATACCGTCGAATCCAGCTACGAACTCACCGGCGGCTTGATTTCCACCGTCGTCACCGACACCCAGTACGACGCCTGGGGTAACCCCACTGCCATCGCCGTCGACTCCGGAGGGGGCTACAACAAGACAACCACTCATACCTACGACAACATCATCGACGCCAATCGCTGGTTCTTGGGACGCCTGCGCCGCAGCACCGTCACCAGCGTCACGCCATAAGGGGAAGGGACCATGCGTAGCGTATTGTTGAGCCTGATTCTGGCGCTGACCCTGCCTGCCTGGGGTGCGCAGTTGACCCGTACCTCCTCGTTTGAGTACGACCCCGACACCGGCCTCCTGATCAAGGAAACCATTGAGCCCGACCAGCCGCAGATGCGGCTCGATACAACCTACACCTACGATGCTTTCGGCAACCGCACCAGCGTCACCGTCAGCTCCCCGGCCACCGGCACCCCCGCCATCGCAACCCGTGCCACGACAACCACATGGGACGCCAACGGCCAGTTCCCCCTCACTGCCGCCAATGCGCTTGGCCACACCGAAACCAAGACCTTCGATCCCCGCTTTGGCGTCGTCACCAGCCTCACTGGCCCCAACAACCTCACCACCACCTGGCAGTACGATGGCTTCGGCCGTAAGACCCAGGAGAACCGGGCCGACGGCACGCAGACCGTCTGGACCTACGACGTGTGCGACGCCGCCTGCCCCGCCAACGGCGCCTATCGCATCGTCACCCAGGTGTTCGGGGCCGGAACCCAGATCGCTCCGGTTTCCGTCGACTACTTCGACAGCCTCAACCGCAAATTGCGCACCGCCACCCAGGGCTTCGACGGCAGCTGGATCTACAAGGACACCGTCTACGACAATCCGGGCCGCGTGCGCAAAGTCTCGCGTCCCTACTTCGCCGGGCAGGCCGTGTACTGGGTCACCAGCGATACCGACGACCTCGGCCGCGTCGTCCGGGTCTACGAACCTGACGATCCGGCCACCCCCGCGCTCCGCGTCGTCTACAACGGTCTGAGCATCTCCCGCACCAACCGCAAGGGCCAGATCACCACCGAGGTCAAGAACAGCCAGGGCCAGAAGGTCAGCGTCACCGACGCCATGGGCAACCTCACCACCTACGCCTACGACCCCTTCGGCAACCTCGCCCGCACCACCGATCCGGCAGGGAACAGCATCGTCAATCTCTACGATTTGCGCGGCCGCAAGATCCAAACGACCGACCCCGACCTGGGCACCTGGACCTACGAATACAACGTCCTCGGCGAACTGGTGAGGCAGACCGACGCCAAGAACCAGGTCGCCACCATGAGTTACGACGTACTCGGCCGCATGACCCGGCGCGTCGAGAACGGGCTGACCAGCGACTGGGTCTACGACGCGGCCGCCTACGGTAAAGGCAAGTTGTATCAGGCGACCACTGGCGCGGGTTATATCCGTACTCACACCTATGACACGCTGGGACGACCACAGTCTACTCTGTCCAACCTGGGCGCAGGTAACCCCCAATTATCGAGCAGCGTCACTTACGACGCCTTCGGCCGGGCGTCCCAGCAGAACTACCCCAATGGCCTGAGCACCAAGACTATCTACAACGCCTACGGCTACGTTGCCGAAGTGCGCAACGCCGCCACCAACGCGCTCTACTGGCAACTCAACGCCATGGATGCTGAGGGCCACGCCACCCGCGAAACCACCGGCAACGGCGTGGTCACCGACCATGGCTATGCGGCCGACACCGGCCGCATCCAGAACATCGTCGCGAATACCGCGGGCGGTCAGCAGATCCAGGGACAAGCCTATGTCTACGACACCATCGGCAATGTCGCGATCTACGCCGACGGTCCGGGCAACCAGCTCGAAATCCGGGGCGGCTACGATGCGATCAACCGTCTGACGCAGATCGATTCCACGATCGACGGCGTCGCTTCCAGCCAGACGCTGGCCTACGACGCCCTGGGCAACATCACAAGCAAGACCGGTGTCGGCAATTACGCCTACGGCGATGTCCTGCACAAACATGCCGTCACCGCCGTCACCGGCGGACCGGCGAATCTCGGCTACGCCTACGACGCCAACGGCAACCTTACCAGCGGTGCCGGGCGTTCCGTCACCTGGACCGCCTGGAACATGCCGGCGAGCCTGACCCAATCCGGACAGACCCAGAGCTGGCTCTATACGCCCGAGCACGACCGCTACAAGATGGTCGCATCCGGCCGCACGACCTGGTACCTGAACCCCAGCGTGCATCAGGGTGGGCACTACGAGCGGACCCTGTACACCAGCGGCACCGTCGAGCACCGGGTCACCCTGTACGGGGCAGGACGTGCCATCGGCGAGGTGCTCACCTTCGAGGTGAGCAGCGGCACCGCGC
Organism: Thiobacillus denitrificans; assembly: GCA_002343685.1. Lineage (GTDB taxonomy): Bacteria > Pseudomonadota > Gammaproteobacteria > Burkholderiales > Thiobacillaceae > Thiobacillus > Thiobacillus denitrificans_A. The sequence goes on from DDRS01000001.1 coordinate 16,152, forward strand.
CGGCCGCCCAGACAAGATACTTCCACAGCGACACCCAGGGGTCGATCACCGCGGTCACCGACAGCGCAGGCGTCGTGCTGACCCGCTTCCGTTATGACGCCTGGGGCAAGCAGACCCTGACCTACGGCAACAACACGGGAATCAACGCCACCCGCCAGGGGCATACGGCGCATGAAATGCTGGACGGCGGGCTGACGCATATGAACGGGCGGCTGTACGACCCGGTGCTCTCCCGCTTCGTCAGCGCGGATCCGACGGTCGACAATCCGTTCGATCTGCAGAGCCTGAACCGATACAGCTACGTGAATAACAATCCGATGGGGTTCACGGATCCAACGGGGTATTTCAAGCTGTTTGGGAAGAAGTGGAGTTGGTGGCGGGATAAGGTGGTTAAGCCGGTAGTGGCGGCGGTTGTGGCCTGGAACCTTGGCCCCATGCTTTCAAACATGGCGTGGAATGTGGCAGCGACACACGCCATCAGCGTTGGTACACTGAATACGATGCTTTACGGTGGGGCGGCATTGACAGGTGCCACCGCGGGCTACATTGCCTCGGGCGGAGATATGCGTGCCGCTGGGTATGGCGCGGTGGGCGGAGTGCTTTTTTTCGGTGCGGGGGAAATTGGTGATGCATATGGACAAGCGGCCCGGGTTGCTGCGCATGCGGGTGCAGGATGCATCAGCGCATCGGCTTCAGGTGGGAACTGTGGATCGGGTGCGTTGGGTGCCGGGTTCTCGCAATGGGCGGGGAGCAATCTGCCGAGGCAATACGATGGATTTGTTATGCGCGTGGTGCTAGGGGGAACGGCGGCAGAGCTGGGCGGCGGGAGGTTCGCCAACGGAGCTACTACAGCTGCATTTGGGTATCTGTTTAATGAGTGTGCGCATAACCAATGTTGGGGGAAAGACGCCGCGAACTCAGCACCGCTTGCACCGCCCGGGGTTGACGTTGACGATAACATCCGAAGGGCGGGGGCTGCAAGCTTTAGTGGGGAAGGTTCCAGTTGGTTTTACGATCAGGTGAGGAATAAAGGGCCATGGGACTACAAGCAGTTTGGGAGCGGATATCAAGACTTTGGAAACTTCAACTATGGCGCTACCGGAGCCGCGTTTGGATTTTCCGAAGACATTTTGCTTAGGGCAGCGGGATGGGCGCAAGTGCAATCCGGCACATCGCAACAGGGATGGGGTGTGGCGCCAAACAAAATCCAAGCGTATTTCGGCGTCGGTGGCGTAGCCCCCTATGGAGACGATCCACGAGACCAAGCAATGATCAGGCGCGGCATTGAGTACTATCGAAGTTTAATGCGGAGAGACTGACTATGCGGCGAAAATGGTATATCTCTGTTCTGTTGTTGGTCGGGGTGCTGGTGGCTGCGATCTGGCTGCAAAGTAGGCAGGTTAATGAATTCGCAACGGCCATGGGTTGCACGGATAGCTTGGTGAGCAGGTTGGATGCGCCAGATGGGCGACATGTTGCCTTCGTGTTTCGGCGTGAATGCGGAGCAACAGCACCGGATTCGACACAGGTAAATGTCCAACCTGCGGGTACCACGCTTAACGGTAAAGATTACAAGGCGGCTGTCGTTGTGGATGGGGCAGTGCCTTTGAACCTTAGATGGGATAGCGCCAATCAGTTAGTGGTGATTGGTATCACGTCGCAGCGGTTATATCGGCAAGAGCGTGTTGCCAGCGATGGCATCAAAATCGGATACGTTGCCGGGGAGTGAAGCCGATAAAGAAATCAAAGGGGCTAAGCTGAACTGACCCTGGTATTTCGTACTACCCACCGGCCTTGAATATCATTTTCCAACGGTTCGCCAGTCTACGCAGGCTGATTGTGTTTTCCGGTTTTGCTGGCTGCGGCGCTTTCCGCAGGCTGAACCAATCGAAGGAATGCCGCCAATTGCTCCACCCAGCGCAGTTTGTCCACGGACGATAGCGCGCGAAAAGCGCGCAGGCGATCATCGCTGGCATAGTAGGTGCGGTTACCGCGATCAAAAGGCATGCTCAGATTTCCTTCAGGCGCTGGGGGTATTCGATGTCGGCAAGATCAACCAGCGGGGTACTAACCGAAAGGCCAGGCTGTCCGTTCTTTCATGACGCGCTGGATGAGGCATCTCGAATATGCTGTTGCCGCTACCCATACTCGGGCATCTGCGCATTTTGAGAATCACTCCAATCGGCGCCCCGCATTACCCGCCCGCGGGGCAAGGTCCCTGGGGGCTCCTGCCTGATTTGGGTTCGGTGTCTGGGGCGAAGCCGGAGCCACTGCGGCGGCCAAGGCCGGCGAATAAACAAAGCGCCACTCGGCATAGCTCTTCGCATCCTTGAACGCCTCGTCTTTCGCTGCAAACCCCACATTCTTGAAAGGATGGCCCGACGCCGGGCTGTACACGCCGGCGATGCCCTGCGTGCCGGGTTCGCGGATCAGCACAAACGGGCGGCCGGTCAACGGGTCGCGCCAGGCGCGGCGCAGGTGCCGCACGACGTTGGGACGGCGGTTGTCTTCCAGCAGGTCGTCGAGGCTTTGCGGCAGGCGCGGCTGTGCGGGATCGAGTTCGTAGTAGCTGCGGATGGCCTGGCGGTACTGGTCGCCGATGAACAGCAGGTCGGCCTCGCGCTCGCGTTGCGACTCGGTGTGCCAGAGGGTGCCTGCGGCGGCGAGGCCCATGCCGATCAGCGCGATCAGCATCAGCACGAACAGGTAGGTGAAGCCGGATTGCGCGGGCTTACCAGTCGGCATAGGCGCTGCCGTCGTGCGCCGTTCCCGGCGCGCCGCTCTTGATGTCGACCATCGCGCCGGCGTCGCCGCCCGAGGGCGCCACGATCAGCCAGGTGTCGGGGCGCTCGGTGATCGGGTCGACGGGGAGCGAGCGCAGGTAGCGTGCGCTGACCAGGGCGTCGAGACTGTCCGGGTAACGGCCGGTGTCGCCATGGTATTTGTCGATGGCGTCGCGCATGACGGCGAGATCCTGCTTGAGGATAGTTTCGCGGGACATGTCCAGGTGCTTGAAGTAGCGCGGCAGCGCCAGCGCCAGCAAGAGCGCGATGATGGCCATCACGACCATGAGCTCGACCAGGGTGAATCCGCGTCGTATCCGTTTCAGCATGATTTCACCATTCCCGATACGGCACGCCGTTCAGGCCGGTAGCGGGCGACAGCGAATACACGTCGAACACGTCGCGTCCCGGCGCGGGCGTGTCGGGCGGGCTGGCGTAGCTGCGCAGGCCCCAGGTGGCGGCCGGCGGAGCGGCCGCATCGGGGAAGAACGGATCGCGCGGCAGGCGGCGGAGGAAATAGATCTTGGTGGCATCCGGCTTGGTCTTGTCGGCCACGCCCTGCCACAGCACGTCGAGATCGGGCGGGTAGCCGCTGCTGTCTGCCGGCGAATCGACGCGGCCTTCCTTGACGCTCTGCTTGTAGGCATCGAGCGCCGTGCGGATCTGCCGCAACGCGCCGCGCAATTCGGTTTCCTTGTGGCGCTGCTGCACCAGCTGGGCGAACGGCACGGCCATGCTCGCGAGCAGCGCGAGGATGGCCAGGGTGACCATCAGTTCGATCAGGCTGAATCCTTTGCTGCGCCATGCCATGCTTAGTTGTCCGGTGCCGGGGGCGGCGGAATCTGCGGGACGGGGATCGCGGGTGCGGCCGGTGCCGTCGCGGATTCGGCGGCTGGCTCAGCCTGAGGGACGTCGGCAGGCTGGGGCGTCGGGACAGGCGGCAGCCGGTCCACGCCGGGCCGGAACGAAAGGTTCGCGCCGCTACCGCCGATGTCGCTTTCGGTGCCGCCGCGGAATTCGGTCAGTGCCGGCTGGCGGGTGGAATCGCTACGCAGTACACGCGGCGTGATCAGCAGCACGATCTCGGTCTTGTTGCGCTCGTTGTGATGGTTGGAAAACAACCGCCCCAGCAAGGGCAGGTCGCCTAGCCCGGGGATCTTGCTGGCGCTGCTGCGGTCCTCGTCCGAAATCAGTCCGGCCAGTACCTGGGTTTCGCCATCTCTCAGGCGCAGCGTGGTGCCTGCGTTGCGGGTGCCGATCTGGTAGGTGAGGGTACCGTTGTTGCTGCGGATTTCGCGCACGATATTGGATACTTCGAGCCCCACCTTGATCTGCACGTCCTGGCGCATCAGCACCGTCGGTTCGACGTCGAGCTTCAGGCCCACGTCCAGGTAGGACACCGATTCCGACACCACGCCGGTCGACGTGGTATTGGAGGTGATGACCGGCACCTTGTCGCCGATGTGGATCTTGGCTTTTTCGCGGTTCTTCACGCGGATGCGCGGGTTGGCCAGGATGTTGACGTCGCTGTCCACCTTGTTCAGGTTGGCCTGCGGAGTGTTCATCGTGATATCGGCACCGGTGAGGTGGCGCAGCTTGTCGACAGTCAGCGGCAGCGGCGACAACGTGGTGTTGGTGGTGACCACCGGCGCGCCCACGGTCGACGAGGTGGCCGTATCGGTCGTGATAGTGTTCAGCAGGGAAAACTGGTTGGGATACTGGATGCCCAGGTCAAGCAGCCGTCCGCGCTTGATCTCCAGCACCTCGACGTCGAGCATCACTTCCGGCTCGGCCAGATCCTGTACAGCAACCAGCTTCTCGGCAAGCCGGATGGCGTCGGGCGTGTCGCGCATCACCAGCAGATTCAGCCGGTCGTCGACATACATGTCCCGCGTCTTGACCAGCGTGCGCAGCATGGCCATGGTGGCCTTGGCGTCGGCATTGCCCAGGTAGAAGCTCTTCACCATCAGGTCCTGGTAGGCCTTCTGTTTTTGCGGCTGGTTGGGATAGATCAGCAGCGTATTGGCGTTGACCACTTTCTTGGCCAGCTGGCCGGTCATCAGGAGCATGTCCACCGCATCGGCGATCGGCGTGTTGCGGGCAAACAGCGTGGCCTTGGTGTCCGTCCGCACGTCCTTGTCGAAAATGAAATTGAGGCCCGACTGCCGCGAGATCATGTCGAACACGCTGCGCAACGGCGCATCGCGGAACTCCAGCGTGATCGGCTTGCGATAGGCCGCCCCGAGTTCCGGCAGCTTGAGTTCGTCCGGTGTGCGCGCAGCCTGGATCTGTTGCAGCAGCGTCTGCGCGCCGGCATGGCCCGGAGACTCTGCCAGGATCAGGCGCGTGGCCTGTTCCGCTTCGTCGAGGCGACCCGCCGCAAACGCCTCGCTTGCCGCCTGCAGGCGCGTCTGGTTCTGGCGCGCCGCGGCGAGATTGTCCAGCAGGGTGTGCGCACGCGGGTTCTCGGGGTGGATCGTCACCACTTTGTTCAGCGCAGCTTCGGCCGCATCGAAGCGTCCGGCGTCGAGATCCGACTGGGCCTGGGTGAGCAGCTGGCTGGCGATACGCTCCCGTTGGGTATGGTAGTAGGCCTTGAGTTCGAGATTGTCGGGTTCTTCGGTCATGCCTGTACGCAGCCGGGCAATGCCGGCTTCGGGCTGGCCGGCGTCGATCAGCTTGCGGCCTTCGGTCAGGCCCGTGCTGGCGCAGCCGGCGAGGCCGAGCA
>DDRS01000001.1:21872-22199 GCA_002343685.1 Thiobacillus denitrificans
CAGGCTGCGCGTCTGGTTCAGCGGTAGGTAAGTGAAATTCAGCATGCCGCCGGTCACGGGTTCCAGCCGCCACACGCCGTCGAGCACCTGGCCCGCGTGCACGCTGACCGGCGCGGTGCCGCGCGCCAGGTAGTACGTGGTGTGCCCGGCTTCCTGCCAGCGCCCCATGTAGCTGAAGGGCAGGGCTGGGGCCTGGGGCGGCGGTGGCGGGACATAGGGTGGCGGGGGTGGCGGCGGGGGCGGGACGTACCAGGTCTGTTCGGGAAACAGGTTGGTGTGCGACAGGGCCAGCCGTGCCTCGGCCTCCTGCGGCTTTGTCCGGCCCGG
>DDRS01000010.1:0-52415 GCA_002343685.1 Thiobacillus denitrificans
GTGGAGTTAAGCAGAGGTTTCATCTTGTCTCCCCCCTTCATATCGATATCAGACTTCAGTACAGCGCTTCCTTGGTATCGCCCCCCAGCCTGGCATACAGATTGACCAGCAGGTCATCCTGCACGTCGCCGACTTTGGCGCGCATGATGGTCATGACGTCGTTCAGCAAATCGTCACGGTTTTCGATGAAGGAAAAATAGTTGCCGACCGCGCACACCGTCACCTGCGCGCCGCGCACGATCCAGCCTTGCACCGGACGGCACCCGCAGCTCTCGGAGAAGGAATCGAGGATTTCGGCCTGCATGTTGACCGACAGGGTATTGGCGCGGCACAGGATCGACGCCATGCGCGCAAATTCGTCGGTCAGTGCGCCTTGATAAGAGAACCGGTCGCCACGATAGGCATATTCGCCGGCAGCGATGACGCCGGGGATTGCCATGAGTTGCTTTACGATGTGCATCGAGCCCCCTCCTTGGTTTTGATTTGTATGCGGCGCGCTGTGGCAAAGTGTCGCACCTAAGTCGCAATATAGAGCCTCCATGCAAGACAACGCAATAGCCCCCGTTTCTGCCACTTTTCTGGCGCGCGTCGCCGCGATGATCTACGAGCTGCTGCTGGTGACCGCAGTCCTGTTCGTTGCCTCGCTTCCCTTTCTCTATCTGGCCGGCAATGCCGAGACCGGCTGGCGACATTATGTCTTTCAGTTGTATCTGGTCGGCGTGCTGTTCGCCTACTTCAGTGCGTTCTGGATGCGCAGCGGGCAAACCCTGGCCATGAAAACCTGGCGTATCCGGCTGGTCGATCTGAACGGCGGCCGCCTCACCCTCCGGCAGTCCGCACTGCGCTTCGTCTTTGCACTGCTCGGCCTCGCGCTGGCAGGCGCCGGTTTCTGGTGGGCCCTGTTCGACCGCGACCGCCAGTTCCTGCACGACCGCCTGGCACGCACCCGCCTGGTTCGCGTGCCGCGCAAGGCATGAACTGGCGCGACCATCTGCAGACCCGCCTGCTGGAGATCCAGCCGGACAGCGTGTGCGCACTCGATGAGGCCGCCCAGCAACTGGTTCGCGACGTGTTGCATGACATCCCGTTGCACACCGCCAACAACAACCCGCCCACCCAGCCCTGCGCGCTGGCCCTGGGAGTCGACGCGCTGAACGGGCTGGACGCGCAGCAGGCCCGGCACCTGATCAGCCGCACGCGCCTCTATGTCGCGCCGCGTCTCCTGCTTGCCGCGCTGCCCGGCTGTGCACTGGACGACGCAGCCTTTCGCGCCCTCGGCTTTATGCTGTCGTCGACGGAGCCGGCGGAAGGTCCGCGCATCTACTACTACGATATCGAGACCTACAAGACGGTGCCGGACTGGCTCAATTCCCGCTTCTGGGCACATCCCGAGCGCTGGGAGCCCTGAAAAGGACACCGACCCACTTCGCACCCACGCCCCGGCCAGCCTGGATGGCGTGGCTGCGCGGCGCGCTTCCGCGCGCAAGCGCTCCCGCATACGTTACACTGGCCTCTGCCTCGCTCCGCCTTGCCCGACTGCCATGAATTTCACCCCACACAACACGCTTGAAGAACAGCTTGCCGCCGTCCATGCCGGTACGCTCGATCCCGAGACCTTCGTGCTGCACCTGCTCGACCAGCAGCTGTTCATGCCGGTGCGCGACGAAAAGGACGCCATTCAGGGTTTCCAGCGCTCGACCCAGGCCGAACCGCTGATCATCGAAGACGAGGACGGCGAGCGCGTGCTGGTGATGTTCACCAGCCCCGAACGCGCCAAACCGTTTGTCGAACATTTTCCCGACTTCTCGGGCGGCCTGCTGACCGAGTTTTCCTGGCTGTTGCGCCGCATCGGCGGCGGCATACCGATTGCGTTGAACCCGGGCTGGGACATCGGCATGGATTTCGATGCCGACATGATTGCGCAACTGGTGGCGCAACTCCCGCCCGAACAACCGGTCTGACGCACACCCCCTGCCTCACCGTTTCGCCATGTTGTCCGACCACGCGCTTGCTGCTTTCCGTTCCGCCCTCGGCGCCGATCGTGTCTTCGACGATACCGCCACCCGCGCGCTCTATGCCTGCGACGAAACGCCGCGCCGGGTCGAACCCGACGCCGTGCTGTTTCCGTCTTCGCACGACGAGGTGCTTGCGCTCGCGCGCGCCGCCGCCGAACACCGGATTGCACTGACCCCGCGCGGCGCCGGTTCCGGCAATGTCGGTGGCGCGCTGCCCTCGCCCGGCAGCGTCGTCGTCAGCTTCGAATGCATGCGCCGCGTGCTCGAGTTCGACCCGGTCAACCGGCTCATCGTCGTCGAGCCTGGCGTGGTCACCGAGGAAATCGACCGCATCGCGCGCGGCGCCGGCCTGTTCTATCCGCCCGACCCCGGCAGCAGCGCCTATTGCCGAATCGGCGGCAACCTCGCGATGAACGCGGCCGGTCCACGTGCCGTGAAATACGGTGTCACCCGCGACTACGTGCTGGGGCTGCGTGCCGTCACCGGCGATGGCCGCGAAATCCGTACCGGCTGCCGCACCACCAAGGGCGTCACCGGCTACGATCTCACCCGTCTGCTGATCGGTTCCGGCGGCACCCTCGCCTTCATCACCGAGGCCACCCTGAAACTGCTTCCCGCGCCGGAAGCGGTCGCCACGCTGCGCCTGTGTTTTGTCGGCAACCGGGCTGCGCTCGATGCGGTCGGCCGCGTCATGCGCCAAGCCGTGGTGCCCAGTGCGCTCGAGTTCATGGACCGGCACGCCATCGACGCCATCCGCCCGACCGGCGCGGCGGACGATCTGCCGCCCGGTACGCAGGCCCTGCTGATGGTCGAGGCCGACGGTGCCGCGCAGGACCTTCCGCGCCAGATTGCCGCACTGGAACAGGCACTCGCCGGCAACGGCCTGCTCGAAATGAAGAGCGGCTTCGCCCGCGCCGACATCGCCCGGCTGTGGACGGCGCGCAAATCGCTGTCGCACGCAGTCAAGCGGATCGCGCCGCTCAAGATCAACGAAGACGTCGTCGTGCCCGTGTCGAAGCTCGCCGACCTCGTCGATTTCCTCGACCACACCGCGCAGACCCAACAGCTGCCGATCGTCTCGTTCGGCCATGCCGGCAACGGCAACCTGCACGTCAACCTGATGGTGCACCCCGACGATGTCGACGAAATGGCGCGCGCGCGCCTGGCGCTCGATGCCATCATGATGCGCGTACTGGCACTGGGCGGCACCCTTTCGGGCGAGCACGGCATCGGCACCGAAAAACGCCGCTTCGTGCCGCAGGAAATCGATCCTCCCACGCTCGAGTTGATGCGCGCGATCAAACGGCAATTCGATCCGCACGGCCTACTCAATCCCGGCAAACTTTTTCCTGACTGAGATCGCTGCGAAGGCTTTACAAGCGCGAAATGCATCTATAGAATGCGCGGCTTCGTTGGGGGTATAGCTCAGCTGGGAGAGCGCTTGCATGGCATGCAAGAGGTCAGCGGTTCGATCCCGCTTACCTCCACCAACTGACAGGATGTACGATGCACAAGCTTGGCGTCATCACCACGCTGCTGGGGTTGATCCTAAGTGTCACGGGCTTGGCTGTTGGGTTTTGGGAAATGCTTCATGGCAACGGGAATGCACAGTTCTGGCTCTCGCTGATACCATTGGGGTTCGTCGGATTGTTTGTCGGCGTCACCTTGACCCAGTTGTACAACAAGCAGGAAGGGCGCAAGCCTGAGTAGTAAAAGTTGGCGGTTCACACCGTCGTCCGGGTCCCCATCGTCTAGAGGCCTAGGACATCGCCCTTTCACGGCGGTAACCGGGGTTCGAATCCCCGTGGGGACGCCACCTTACATCCGTAAGGTGATCAAGATCCAGTCCTTCCAGGATTGCCGCACAACCAGACCTGCCGAATGAAACGATACCGGTGGATCTTTGGCTGGATCTGCTTGCATGCGCACCCTCCCCGGGCATCAATCTGATCGCAACGGCAGCCCAGAAAGCATAGCGGGGCATTATGCGGCGCCCGCACGGTTTGAATCGATCTTGAGCCTCCAATTTCCTGGTGGAGACGCACGATGTGCGAATGCTTCAGCGAAGCTGCATCAGGAGGGTGGGCCACATGTCCGCCCAGCAACAACGATGATCGACATTCGGCAGTATTTCAGCGCGTATATCGGCGGATTCCGGAAATACCTTGCGGTATGAGCGGTACACCTCGACGGGCACGACAGTGTCGTCCTGACCGATGAAATGCGTCTGAGGAATCCCAACAAGCGCCCGCCAGCTATCGGGAGGGTTCAACGAACCCGTCAGTTCGGATGCCTGATGCAAACGTGTCCACGCCCTGTGATCGAGATTCCCTGCCACGGTAACGAGTTGGATCACGTCCGTTCGTCGTGCTGCCACCAGTGCCGCAACGGCGCCGCCGCCCGAATATCCGACCAGCACCAGCCGGTCTGCGCCGGTCTTACCCTTCAACAGGGTGACCGCTTCATTCATGGAATCGATTACCTCAGGAGCAAACCGGTCCGAGGTCCAGTAACGCACCGGGCACTCCACTTCGCTGGCCATCACATACTGGCATGGCCTTGCAAGATACGCCGCATTGCGGCTGTCCAGAACGGCGAGATCGAGCGCGACGGGTTCCCGCGGCGTCGGATCCCGAGAAGGCTTGTAACGCGTCGCCCAGGCGAAACCATCGCCTTCTATGTAGACGTGCAGCACTCCGGCTTTTTCCCGAGGGCCGATAAAGGCTGCCAATCTGAAATGCTCAGTTTGGATGTCGGCCCTCGAAAACCGGTGTTCAGTGGCAATATGCTCAGCAAGCGCCACGCGTTGCGGCACCTCCATGGTCGCGCATCCCGCCAAGGCTGCACCGCACAACCCGATTCCAATCAATCCAAGACGCATGTCTACTGCCTGGCTGGCACCAGGTGCGCGAACAGGTTTCGCCTGACATCGGGATTGCTGATCCTCCAGATACAGCTGTCCACGAAATAATGGTGAATGCTGACGGCAGATGCGATCACGAGTGCCAAGGTAAAGGGCGTGGAATGGTCCGAGGCGTATTCCGGCAAGTAAAACACCGCCAGGCCGGAAACCAGGAGCATTGCGTAGTAACGTACGCCCCACGGGAAAACCTGTGTTTTCTCCCCTCTGTGATTCTGGCGCGCATTGCGGTTCAGTTCCACGCGAAGCGGGAAGGCCAGGTATTGCAACGCATGGGAAAACTGCACGAACAAGTAGGCGCCCGGCATGAAGAACAGCACCAGATACCATAGATAAATCGATAGCCACGAGGCCAGGATGCGTGCATCCGGCATCCGTGCGATCCGTGTTCTCACGTTGTACCAGACCATCAGACCCGCTGCGAATGCAAAAATGCAGACGACATTCATCACGCTCAGCAGGTCGGATACGTATGCGTGTAGTCCACCCAGCCAGCGCTCCGGCAGATCCTGGGCACCCCAGAGCACATGCCAGACCAGTAGCGTGCGGAGCCCGATCCGGACGGTCAGCCGTTCATATGCCGTCAGCTCGATATGGGACAGGCGTGAGAATGTCGCAATCATGCCCCAGGCCTGTCCGGTGTAATGCCAGGCCAGATAGAAAGCCGCGCCCAACCAGAGAAAGGTGGCAACGTCCTGATTGACCGCCACGCCCTGCCCCGCGCCTTGCTCGCCTGCCGCCACCGCAACGGCGATGCCGAGCAGCAGCGCCATCGGCACATAGATCGTGGCAAGCGGATATTTCCTGAGGTTCTCGATGGGCCGGTACAGCAGGCTGTAAGACCCCATGAAATGGGGCCAGTTGATCAGCGCCTGGAAGACCAGCGCGCTGCCGATGAGCGTACCTTTATCCGTTGTTACAACGCCGCCCTGTGCCACGGCATACACCAGCAGCAGACACATCACGATGATCGATATGCCACCCGTCATCCAGAAATCGATCCGGGGAGACAGGATATAGCCGATCGACGGCGCAGTCTGAATCGGCATATTTCTTCTGTTCTTTGTGTTTTTCTTCATGTCCGGATGCTCCAGCGACTTGATCCACGACCCCGTACGCTCATGCGCGTCCTATATGGCTCATCGCCCGCAAGGCCAGCGCCTGGATGGTGAGTCCTGGCGATTCGCCTCCGCCCGAACTCGGGAAAACGCTCGCATCCGCAATGTACAGATTCTTCCAGCGGTGGCTACGACACCACGCATCGACGACAGAAGCATGCTCGTCGTCCCCCATGCGACACGTCCCGAACACATGGGTCGAACTGAAAATATCGTAGGAGCTGAATTCTTCGAAGATTTCTTTCGCTCCGGATTCGGCCAGGATTTCGCGACACATCCGGGCCATGAATGCGATGCGCTTGATCGCCATGTCGTCGACGAAGCTATGGATCCGGGCCACCGGCATACCGGCGGAATCCCTGACCGTCGGATCCAGGTCGACATAGGAACCGGGATGCGGCAGGCTTTCGCATAGTCCAGACAGCGACAGCGCCCGCCCGAAAGTCTGCCGCATCGCCTGCTTGTGCTCGCGCCCCCAACCCTTGATCACTCGGCGAGCGTAGCTGACCGGCCCGAGCAGATCCGACTCGGCAACCGAAGGGGAGAACCGGCATCCCCCCACCACGCCCGGGATGGCATCCGGGGCGTTGTAATCCCAGCAAATGCTGTCGACGGGCAGCCCTCGGTAACTGCCGATCGGGTCGGGATGGAGGGCATTGCTCGTCCACAACAATGTTTCCATGAAATTGCGCCCCACCTGGCCTGACTCGTTGGCCAGGCCATCAGGCGACCGCGCATCCCGGGATGCCAACAGTAATCTCGGGGTCTCGATGGCACCCGCCGCCAGGATCAGGATCGGCGTTTCCACAAAACCCGCGCCCTGCCGATCCATATAATGCACGCCCCGGACCCGATCTCCCTCGCCTGTCTCGACCCGGGTTGCAAAACACCCCGGTAAGATGTCGCAACGTCCCGTTGCCATCGCTTCACGCAGGTACGTCACATCGATCGTCCCTTTGTCCGTGCGCGGACACCCTTTAAGGCAGCACCCGCAATAATTGCAGGCAAGGCGGCCTGCCCTCGGTTGCGGCAACACAGCCAGCGCGTTTTCCATCAGGCGCAGTCCTTTTCCCTCAAATCCCTTGCGCAACAATGCACTGCAGTAGCTCGGCGGATGTGCGGCATACGGATAAGGTGCCGATCTTGGGCGGAAGGGGTCGTTTCTCGGACCGGCCACACCGACACAGGTCTCGGCTTCAAGGTAATAGGGTTCTAGATCCTGGTACGACAGCGGCCAATCCGCCGCCACGCCAAACCGACTCCGCATCTTCATCGAATCCGGATTCATGCGGTGGGCCTCACCGGTGAAATGCAGCGAACTCCCGCCCACCGCCCTGACATGCTGATAGCCGTATGAGATGCGGGTGTGGCCCGGATTCAGTTGCCCGCTGACGCGGTTCCAGGATCGCAAATGCGACCATTGTTCGGAAAGCGGCTGCATGTCACCAAAGGTATACTTGCCCTGGCTTCCCGGTTTGTAGGGGAATCCCTCCTCCCAGGCCGGCGTATTCACCTTGTAGTCGACGAACGGGTCATAACGCGGGCCGGCTTCAAGCACCAGCACCCTGAAACCTTTTCTGGTCAGCGCCCAAGCCGCACTACCGCCGCCAGCACCGGCTCCGACGATCACCGCATCGTAACGTTGGTTAGCCAAGTGTCCGCCTCTGCATGGGTTTCGCGTAGTCCGGATATCCGTTCGGCTGGGGCGGGGAATCGAGGCCCAGCCCGGGCCAGCTGGCGGGATGCGAATAATAGAAACCAAACAGGTCCGACAAGACCCTCGTAAAGAACATCTCGGGAATGCTGCCCTTGGGACTCGCCTCCACCATCATCACCAAGGACTCCCCTTGCGCCGGGTCCAGCGCATTGAAATTCACCCGATATCGCGCCTGCGAAAGACCATCCAATAATTGGCAGCCAAGTTCCAGGAGTCGCGTGTAATTCTCGATTCCCTTGGCATGCTGAATCAATTTGTCGTGCAAACCGAGTTGCGATGCCGAGGGGGTCGTATCCTCGGGTATCAAAATGTCGAGAAACGCGGGAAGCGCTTCCAGATTCGGCAGGGCGGACGGCGCAGCCGCATGCGCCGCAGGCAGTTTCACTTCACAGGCGAGCAAGGCCATCGATTGCAGGCCCCGCTTGAGATACGTTCGTCGTTTCATTGAATCGCTCCAAACACGCCCGTATCGTAATACCGGAAGCCGAAGAGCGGCTATCTGAGCCGGTCTCACATCATCCTGTAAGAATGAAGGCAGCGCCAAAAAAACACGGGCACCCGAAGGTGCCCGTGTTCAAGTCATCCGTCAGAAGCGCCAGCTCCCAAATATCTGGCCATTCAGGCTACGGTATCCTTGCCCTGCTTCCACACCAAGTTCGATGGCAAGATCGAGACGTTCGGTTTTTTCCCAATTCAGCCGTCCCATCAAACCGTAAATATTCCGGTTCACGGCCTGGCCGGTGCTTTCGAACTGCCCTCCGCCGCCCAGCAGCGAGGCCGTGGTATTGACGCCATCCGCCAGGAATTCGTGACGCCAGTTCAGCTTCAGTGCCGGACGCAGCACACTGCCGTCATTCAACTTCCTCAAGGTTCCCAACTCAGCGCCAATGAGCGAGCGCACGCGATCCGCATTGTTGGAAGACACATTCAGGGAAAGTACGCCCGCGCCGGTTTCGGTATAGGAAAACTGTTTGATGTGGTGCGCTTCGAGGCCTGCGTAGGGCGTCAACGTTACGCCTTCACGCACCGCAATCGGTATGCCCGCCAGTAAACGCATTCCGTACACGTAGCCATTAAAGTCGCCTTCAGCTAGGCCTGTCAGATGCGTGTTACGCGTTGTCAGGTAATTCTGGTAGGCGTAAGTCGCCATGCCTTCCAAGTACCAGCGATCTAGCGTCCGGCCGAAGTAGCCGGTCAGCTGATAGGTATCGATATCGGCGCCGTCCCCATTGCGGAAATCCGTCATGTTCACATTGGATTTCGCATAGGCCAACGATGCACCGACCAGCCAGCCCCCTTCGATATCCGTATCGACGCCGGCCATCAGGCCCGCGATGTCGCTGGATGAACCGGCGAAGCCATCCTTCGCATCCTGATCGGCCCTGCCGCCGAACGCTTTTACCCAGAAATTGCGGTCGAGCGTTTCATCCCCTGCTGAGCTGCCAGTGGCCGAAGCGTGGCCAGCATCGTATCCATTGAAAGACGTTCTGAAGCCGCTTTCTACACCCACGCCGGTCCGCAAGGAATCCAGGCGGACCTGCACGGTATCCAGCGCGGAAGTCACTGTTCCCATGGCGGACTGACCCAGCACCTGGCTCCGCTCCGGCGAGATCAGCTTCATCGCCAACTGCTTGCTTTCCGGCGTCATGGCCGACATCAGCGTCAGCACGTTCCCCATCTGCCCGGTGGCATTGCCGACCAGGCCATCCAATACCCCCGCAATGTTGACTTCTCCCGGGCCCGCCACTGGAACAAACGTGCCGCCGAGTTGCGAGGCGTTGACCACCTGAGTCTGGTTGATCGGCGCGGCACCCGTTCCGTCGAACGTGACGGCACCGGTATAGATCCGATATCCCTCGAAAGTAAAGTCGCCCGCACTCGCGATGACAATCCATTGCGTTTGCTGCCCATTGGGGTCGATGTTTGCCGCCGCCAACGTGGGATCCTGAAGGTTCAGCGTGGAGCCGCTCTGGGATGCCCCGGGAAACGCGGTCGCTACGGTGTCATAGGCATAGGTGGCGTTCCACGAACCGATCGTGAGCTTGATGACGTCGCCGGCAGACCAGGCGGTATTAGCTGCCCCCCCGGAGAAGTTGATGGCGACATTACCGGCCGCGCCGCCGCCTTCATACGTCAGCTGGGTAATCTGGATGCCTTGCCCTGCCGTCAGGTTGATCGGGGTGTTTGCGCTTGCCTGCGTAAACAAATGCCCTGCCCGCGCCGACAACGGCAACAACAGACAAATCAGGAAGAATGCTACAAGGCCCCACCCACTGTTTCGATTGATCGCCACTGGCTTCCTCTTTTCATGGTTCAGCCGGAGCAGGCCCCACCCAAAACCGGCCCCCTCGGGATATTCAGACGCAACCAACATGAAACTCTTCTTTAGAACTGTATATAGAGCATTTATCGTACATATCTATGCCAACCTTTAACCCTGAAAACCCAAAAGCCCATAAACTGACGCCTTGCCCAGCATGGGTTGCAAGGCATCTCGATCCCGGACAATGAATATGTTGATCAGTCACGCAAAGCGATACGTTGTATTTTATTTATTACTCGCAGGGATAGCCTCCCCGGCAATGGCGGATTTCAAGACCGGGCTCGACGCCGCCAACCGGGGCGACTTCAATACCGCCGTAAAAGAATGGAAGCCTTTGGCCGCCGCAGGCAACGTTGACGCCCAATACAATCTGGGCGCATTGCTGCTCTCCGGCAAGACCGGGCAATCCGATGCCAAAGACGCTGTCAAATGGATCGAGAAAGCTGCGGCAAAAGGGCACGTGGAAGCCTCATATGCATTGGGGATGATTTTTTATACCGGTTCGCAGGACGTCAAACAGGACCTGAAACGCGCCTACGCGGCATTCGGAGCAGCCGCCAAGAAAGGACATGCCGCGTCCCAGTACAACGTGGGCATCATGCTGATGAACGGCCAGGGCACCAAGCAGGACCTTCCTGAGGCGGCCGGATGGTTTCGCAAAGCAGCCGACCGGGGACATGCATTGGCCCAGTTCAACATGGGTATTTTCTATGCGAGCGGCAAAGGCGTCGAGAAAGACCCTGCGGCCGCATTCCAGTGGTTCATGAAAGCGGCGGATCAGGGCCTTCCGGCGGCACAGTACAACGTCGCCCGAATGTTCATGGACGGCCAGGGCACGGCCCAGGATCTGGCTCAAGCCAAATCCTGGTTCCTGAGAGCCTCGGACAAGGGCAGCGTGGAAGCGCAATACAGCCTCGGGTTTCTGGCATATGCCGGCCTGGGCGAGCCGAAAAACCTGGTCGAGGCACGCAAATGGTTCGAGCGAGCAGCCAAAGGCTGGGACAGGAACGCCCAGTTCCATCTGGGAAAAATCATGTACAGGGATGGTGAGGCCTCGAAGGATGACCTGATCGAAGCCTACAAATGGTTCGATCTTGCCGCATCGAGCGGCCATGAGGATGCCCATTTCTTCCGTTCTGCGGTTGCGACCCAACTTTCCGCTACGGAACGGGATCATGCCCACGAACTGGCCCAGGAATGGTTCGACGCCAATCACAAAACGCCGCACAAGCATTACGACATGACACCGCATGCCCACTAATCCCGACCTGACGCGATCATGCTGCGTGATTTCGGATTTTGGTAAAGTGCGTGTGGACCGGTTCTGGCGCCCCGAAGACGAATCGAACGTCCGACCTACCCCTTAGGAGGGGGTTGCTCTATCCACTGAGCTACCGGGGCGTGGCGCGCATTCTACCGAATACCGCTGGATACACGAACTGTCACAGGTACGCACCGCATCTTGCATGCGGCAGTCTATGATGCATTTCAGGAGAACTTATGTTCAAAATGATAATGGGCGGACTGGCGGTGCTGTTGCTGGCTGCGAGCGTGGCGTTCTGGATGCTGAGACCCGGTACGCAACGGACGGCGGGCAGTGCCGCGCCGGATTTCGCCTTGCAGGATCAGAACGGCCGGATACACCGTCTGAGCGACTACGCCGGACGCTGGCTGGTCCTGTATTTCTATCCGCGCGACGACACGCCGGTCTGCACCCGTGAAGCCTGCCGTTTCCGCGACGACATCGGCATCCTGGGAAAACTTGATGCCGACGTAGTCGGCGTCAGCGTCGACAGCACGCGTTCGCATGCCGATTTTTCCCGCAAGTACAGCCTGCCGTTTCCGCTGCTGTCCGATCCCGACGGGCGCACGGCCAGCGCCTATGGCAGCCTGCTCAACCTCGGAATTATCCGGTTCGCCCGCCGCCACACATTCATCATTGCTCCGGATGGACGCATCGCAGCCCGGTTCGACCACGTAGACCCTGCGCGACACGCCGAAGAAGTCAGGGACGTCCTGCGAAGTTTGCAAGGTTCCGGCGTACCCCGCATTTTCGCGGCGACGGGCCGTGGCTGATCCTTTTCCGCCCACGAATCCCAGCCCTACACACAGGGGGTTTTCTCCCCTTATCGGAACCGCCTTTATTGCCCTGATCGCATTGATCTGCGGCCTGTTGTTCAACGGTCTGTACCAGCTCAAGGCGCTGGGCAGGCAATTGAACATCGTGGTCGAGCTTCACAATCGCAAGATCGACCTCATCACGCAAACCCAGGTGGCGGCGCATATCCGCACTGACAGCCTGTTCCGCATGGTGCTGGCCGACGACCCTTTCGAACGTGATGATCATTTCCTGCGATTCAACCATGCAGGCTTTCTTGTCATGCAAGGACGCAACGCACTGCGTGAGCTGGGACTCACCCCCACCGAGCAGCGCAACTTCGATGCCCAGACGCAGCTGATCATGCGAATCCGGGCGGTACAGGAACACCTGATCGACCTGCTTCATGCCAATCAGAGTCTTATGGCACGCCAGGTTCTTATACACGAAGCCATTCCCCTTCAGGAACAGTTCAACCAGCAGCTGGCCACGATGCGCACGGCCTACCAGAGGGCCAACCTGGCCGCCCAGAAACAGGCGCAGCAGACCTACCGGCATGCGCTGTATCTCACGCTGGCCTTCGGTCTCGCGGCCATCACGCTGGCGCTGCTGATCGCCTGGCAGACGACGCGCAAGATCAAACTGAAGTCGCAACGAATACACGACCAGATGGAAGAACTGGAACGGTCACGTGCTGCGCTGCGCGAAGAGGCCACCCACGATCCCCTGACCGGCCTGGCCAACCGGCGTCTGTTCTACGACCGGCTGCAGCAGGCGATCCGTCATGCCCTGCGCTATGGCGGCAAGGTCGGGATCCTGTACCTGGACATGGACCGTTTCAAGGACATCAACGACCGGCATGGCCATCACGTCGGCGATGCCGTGCTGGTGGCAGTGGCGCAAAGACTGAAGGATTGCGTACGCGAATCCGATTCGGTCGCGCGCCTGGGCGGAGACGAGTTCGTGGTGTTGCTGGAAGGCGTCCAGGGACGTCAGGACTGCATTGCCGCAGCCCTCAAGATCGAACAGAGTCTGGCGCATACCACCCGCTTCGACGATCTGCACCTGGAGATCGACGCCAGCATCGGCCAGGCGCTCTATCCCGACGACGGCAGCGACGAAGATGCCTTGATTCGCGCGGCCGACGCGGCCATGTACCAGGTCAAATCCGGCAGCGAATCAGAGCGCCAGAGCCGCCTGCCATTCCAGTAAAGGGATCAGCGCGGCCTCAGACGGATTGCCTCGCGTTCACGCCGCGCCTTGGCGCCCCAGACCCATACATATTGCACACCGGAGACCACGGCAATGGCAAAGACGGCGACGAACACGGCATGCAGCCAATCGCCCAGCGACAGCAGCCCGGCCAGCCCGCCCAGTACCAGCGACAGCAACGACAGTTCCGCAAACATGTGCGTCTTGCCCAGCCAGGTCGGGTGGATGTCCAGATGCCCTGCCAGTCCGCGGTAGCTCAACGCGCCCAGCACGACGATGCTGTCGCGCAACAGGATCGCCAGTGTCACCCACAACGGGATTGCCCCCGCCTGCGTCAGCATGACCAGCGTCACCACGCCCAATGCCTTGTCGGCAACGGTATCGAGCGCGGCGCCGAGCTGGGTCATCTGTTTGAGCCAGCGCGCCAGTAGACCATCGACGCCGTCCGATATCGCAGCGGCGAGAAACAACCAGCACGCGGCCTCCCAACGCTGCTGCAGGATCAGCCATGCCACACCTGGAACGGCAACCAGGCGCAGCAGGGTAATGGCGTTCGGCAGATTGAATACGCGTTCGCTCATGCGCTAACCGTACTCAATTCAAGGGCTGTCTGGCAAGTTCGTTCCACAGTTTGTCGAGCCGCTTCGCCGATACCGGATACGGGGTTTTCAGTTCCTGGGCAAAGAGCGATATCCGCAGTTCCTCCAGCTGCCAGCGGAAGTCGTCCAGCGCGGCGGATGCCGTGCCTATCACCTGGCCTCGTCGTGCCAGGTATTTGTTCTGCAGCGTCAGCACGCCGGCCATGCCGCGCGCGTCGCGCTGCTCGGCTGCGGGCAGTTTCTCCAGCCGCTTGAGGATGCCGCGCAGGTAACGCGGCAAATCCTTCAGATGTGCCCACGGCGTGGCTGTGATGAAGTCCGCCGGCACCAGTGCAGCGAGATGCGCGATTTCGTCGCGCATCACCGCAGTGAACTGCGGCTTGGCATTCAAGCGCGCCGCCACCTGCGCATGCAGGTCGAGGATTTCCGCACTGTCGCGCAGCAACGCCTGCTTCACCACGGCGATTCTGGGCTTGGCGCGCTCCTTCTGCTTGCCGAAGGCTTTCCCGTCGCGCGGCGTGTCGTCGTCGCCCAGCAGCGCGCGGATGGCGATCGCATCGATGAGCGCCGCGCGCAGCTGCTCGGGGCTGCCAAAGCCACGGAACTTCAGTGCGAGTGCGGTTTCGCGCGCCAGGTCCTTGTCGAGCTGTTTGAACTGCGCCGCCAGCGCGATGCGCAACAGCCGCACGACACCCCGCCGCGTTTCGCTTTCGGCCACGTCTGCCGCATCGAGAAGCCGCAGGTCGACGCTCTCGCCATTGTCGACCAATGCCGGATAGCCCAATAACTCGCGCCCGCCGCGCTTGAATTTCACCTGCGCGGGAAGGTCGCCGAAATTCCACTCGGTCAGCCCGACGCGCTCGAATTCGCTGTCCTCGGCGCCGCCGCCATAGGTGATGCGCGCCGCGCCGCCCAGCTGCTGGCGCAGCACCGCCAGATCGCGCCCGCTGGCGAGTTCCTGTCCGCTGTCGTCGATCACGCCCACGTTCATTTTCAGATGCGCCGGCAGTTCACCCTTCCATTCATCGGGGTGAATGTCGGCACCGGTCTTCTTGTGGATATAGGCTGACAGCGCCTCGGTCAGCGTCCGCTCGCCCGGCTTCGCCGCACCCAGGAACGCGGTCACCGTGTCGGGCAGCGGGATCAGCGGACGGCGCTTGTCCTTGGGCAGGCATTTCAGCAATGCGGTGAGTTTTTCCCTGATCAGCCCGGGCACCAGCCAGTCGATCTGCGCGGCCTCGATGCGGTTGAGCAGGTACAGCGGCAGGCGTAGCGTCACGCCGTCGAGCACATGGCCGGGTTCAAAACGGTATTTCAGCTTGCATGCCACGCCGTCGACTGCCATCGTCTCGGGAAACAACGTGTGGTCGGCACCGATTCCTTCGCCAAGGATGTCCTCGCGCTGCAGGAACAGGATTTTAGGGTTGACGGTCTCGGCCTCGGCACGCCAGGTCTCGAACGCCGCACCATTGTGGAGACCTTGCGGCACGCGTGCATCGAACACGCGGAAGATGCGTTCCTCGTCGAGCCACACGCCGGACTTTCGCGCCTTGTGCTCGAGATCCTCGATTTCCTTGATGAGCGCGCGATTGTGCGCGAACCACGGCGCGCGCGTGTCGTATTCGCCCGCCACCAGCGCGCCGCGGATGAACAGTTCGCGTGACAGTTCGGGATCGATGGGACCGTAGTGGATCTTGCGCCGCGCTACCAAGGTGATGCCGTACAAACTCACGCGTTCGAATGCCACCACGCGAGCGCCGTCCTTCTCCCAGTGCGGCTCGATAGTCATGCGCGTCAGCAGATGGCGACCCGCGCTCTCGATCCATTCCGGGCGCACTTCGGCGACGGTGCGCGCGAGCAGGCGGCCGGTGTCGGTCAACTCGGCTGCCATGATCCACTTTGACCCCTTCTTCGCCAACGCCGAGCCGGGGTGGATCGACAGCTTGATGCCGCGCGCGCCCTGATAGTTGCCCTCGCCCGGCTTGGGCCGCGCCTTGGCGTCATCCGACTTGAAGCCGATGTTGCCGAGCAGGCCGGTCAGCAGTGCCTGATGGATCGTGTCGTAGCCGGCGTCCTTGTCGTTCTCGCGCAGGCCCAGTTCGCTCACCTGCGCATGCAGTTGGCCGTGGATGTCGCGCCATTCGCGCATCCGCCGCGGCGACAGGAAATGGTCCTGCAGCAGCGTCTGCAGCTGGCGGTTGGTCTTCTTGTGCTGCACCTGCTCCTCGTACCAGCGCCACAGCTTAAGCCAGCCCATGAAGTCGGAACGCTCGTCGGCAAACAGCTTGTGCTTCTCATCGGCGGCCTGCGCGCGCTCCATCGGGCGGTCGCGCGGATCCTGTACCGACAAGGCGCTGGCGATGATCAGCACCTCGCGCACGCAGCGCTGCTGCTCCGCCGCCAGCAGCATGCGCGCGATACGCGGATCGAGCGGCAGCCTGGCGAGTTGGGTGCCGATCTTGGTCAGCTGACCCTGCTCGTCGAGCGCATGCAGTTCGGCCAGCAGCTGGTAGCCGTCGGTCACGAGCCGCGAACTCGGCGGGTCGATGAACGGGAAGCCGACGACATCGCCGAGGCCGAGCGACTTCATGCGCAGGATGACGCCGGCCAGCGACGAGCGCAGCAGTTCGGGATCGGTAAAGCGCGGACGGTTGCCGAAATCGGCCTCGTCGTACAGGCGGATGCAGACGCCGTCGGCCACCCGGCCGCAGCGCCCGGCACGCTGGTTGGCGGAGGCCTGCGACACCTTCTCAACCAGCAACTGCTCGACCTTGTTGCGCGCCGAGTAGCGCTTTACCCGCGCGGTGCCGGGGTCGATCACGTAGCGGATGCCCGGCACGGTGAGCGAGGTTTCGGCCACATTGGTGGCGAGCACGATGCGCCTGAGCGCCGACGTCGGCTTGAAGATCGCATCCTGCTCGGCCACCGACAGACGGGAAAACAGCGGCAGGATTTCGGTACCAGGCGGATGGTGCTTGCGCAGCGCCTCGGCGGTGTCGCGGATCTCGCGCTCGCCTGGCAGGAAGACCAGGATGTCACCAGGGCCCACCCGCGCCAACTCGTCGGTGGCATCGAGGATGGCGGCGATCTGGTCGGGCGCATCCTTGTCCTTCTTCTCGCGTTCGCCCCTGGCCGGCGTCGCCGGCTCCTCGCGTTCGATCGGTCGCCAACGGATTTCCACCGGGTAGGTGCGCCCCGATACCTCGATCACCGGCGCGTCGTCGAAGTGCTTCGAGAAGCGTTCGGCGTCGATGGTGGCCGAGGTGATCACCACGCGCAGGTCACTGCGCTTTTCCACCAGCGTCTTCAGATAGCCGAGCAGGAAATCGATGTTGAGGCTGCGCTCGTGCGCCTCGTCGATGATGATCGTGTCGTAGCGGCTCAAGAGCGGGTCGCCCTGGCTCTCGGCCAGGAGGATGCCGTCGGTCATCACCTTGATCGCGGTGTCGTGGCGCACGGTGTCGGTGAAGCGCACCTTGTAGCCGACCCGGCCGCCGAGTTCGCTGCCCAGTTCCTGTGCGATGCGTGCCGCCACCGAACGTGCGGCGATACGGCGTGGCTGGGTGCAGCCGATCAGCCTGCCTGGTCTCGCCGCCTCTAATCCAAGCCGGGCCTCCAGGCACATCTTGGGTATCTGCGTGGTCTTGCCCGAGCCGGTCTCGCCGCACAGGATCAGCACGCGATTTTTCTGCAGCGCCGCGAGTATGTCGTCGCGGCGCTGGCTGACCGGCAAGTCGGGATAGCTGATAAGCAAGGGACTACTTGTTCTGGATATATTTGGCGTCATCGAAGGTTTCCAGCCAGGCAGGGCGATAGACCGCCATCATCGTTACCGCCATGCCGGTCGAAAATGCCTCTGCCCAACTGATCAATACAGTGGCATACGGCGTGTACTGGGTAAGCAGATAATCGAGCGGATACACCCCGGCCAGCGCCATCAGCGCCGTGGTCGTCACGCCGATCATCGCCACCGAAAGCGCGGCGCCGAAGAAACCATTTCCCAGCACGTAGATGAAGAAGTGATTCGGCAAACGGCGCTCGACAAATCGATAGACATTCCAAGTCACGGCCGCTGGCAGCGCCGCCATCAGCAGCGCATCCGCACCCAGTGCCTCCCAGCTGCCATGCCCGAATGCCGCGTTCGCCAGCAGGACCAGCACACCGGAGAACGTGGCGCGCCAGAAGCCGAACATCAGCGTCAATGCCGCCAGTCCGTAAAGATGGAATGCCAGTCCGGGTTTGACGCCCGTTCGGATCTGCCACAAGGCCAGCACGGCCACTGTGGCGCCGAGAAACAGGTTCAGTCTCGATGGCTCGGCCAGCTTGCGCCAGTCGCCCGACATCAACCAGCGCCAGGCCAGAAAAGCCAAACCCAGCCAGCCGATCAGATAAAAGGATTCGGGCAACAGTGATGCGGACTGGCCCAGCGCGTTAAAATTCATGGGCGGATTTTACGCGATGCGCGGATCCGAACCCTTACTTCGAGCCCAGACCATGTCCGCACCCCAATCCCCCCACACCCGGCTGAGCGACGACGAGATCGATGCCCTGGCCGATCTGGTCGATCTCATCGACGAGCGCACCGACGTCCCGGTCTCGCTCGAAGGCCTGGACGGCTTCATCACCGCGCTGGCCTGCAGCCCGCGCGCCATCCCGGCCGAAGAATACTTTCCGGTGCTGTTCGATCGCGACGGCGGCCTGGATGCGATATTCGAGGACGAGGCCGACATGGCACGGTTCCTGGCGCTGTTCGATCGCCGACGCAACGAGATCGCCCGTGCGCTGGCCGCCCCGATCGAAGACCTCACCGACCCCAGGGCGCTGTCCCCGCTGATCATGGACTGGAACGGGCTGCTGGCCGAGCTGCCGCCCGCCGAAGCCGGACGCTTGAAGGCGGCCGGCATCCCGCCCTATGCCCAGTTGTGGGCCGCCGGCTTTCTGCTGGTCGTGGAATACTGGGAAGACGACTGGAACTTACCCGTGGACAGCAAGGACGAAGCCTTCGTCGACGAGGTGCTCGACCCGTTCTACGTGCTGGCCGCGCCGCTCGACGAACTCAGCCCGGAAGAGCTAGCCATCCGCCGCGAAGACCATGTCGCCCTCGCCGTCTGGGGCGCCTACGAACTGCGCGAATTCTGGCTCGACCGCGGTCAAGCCCCGCGCGCCTGAATTCCTGTCATTTGAACCTGCTAACGTCTATCCGATGAATCTCGTCCTGTTCGATCTCGACAACACCCTGCTCGCCGGCGACTCCGACTACGAATGGGGGCAGTTCCTCATCGCCAAGGGCGTGGTCGACGGCGCGCACTACGAAGCCAAGAACCGCGCCTTCTACGAAGACTACAAAGCCGGGCGGCTCGATATCTATGCCTTCCTCGCCTTCGCCCTGCGACCGCTTGCCACCCATACGCGCGTGCAACTCGACGCCTGGCACGCCGAATACATGGAGACGCGCATCCGGCCGATGATCACCCAGGCTGCACGCGATCTGGTCAACAAGCATCTGGATAGCGCAGACCTGGTCGCCGTCATCACGGCTACCAACAGCTTCGTCACCGGGCCGATCGCGAAGGAATTCGGGATTCCGCACCTGATCGCCACCGATCCCGAGGAAATCGACGGGCGCTTCACCGGCGAAGTCGCCGGCACGCCGTGTTTCCGCGAAGGCAAGGTCGTCCGTCTCGAACAGTTTCTTGAGGCCCGCGGCACGCGGCTGGACTGCCTCAGCACCAGCTGGTTCTACAGCGACTCGCTCAACGACCTGCCGCTGCTGGAGAAAGTCCGGCATCCCGTTGCCGTCGACCCCGATGCCACGCTGCGCGCGCACGCCGAAGCCAGGAACTGGCCGGTGATCTCGCTACGCCCTCCGTCCCTGCAAGGACACATGCACCCATAGGCTATTCACGCATGCACATCATCATCCCGGACCGATCTCCCCTGTCCGCTCCATCCACGCTTGCCGAAAGTGTCGCCCAGCAACGCAACGCCCTCGCCAACATGTTGCGCGAACCGCTGGCGCTGGCGGCGCAGGCATGCAGCCGGGCCTGGCCCAGCCGGGCCGGCCTCAACGCCGCGCTGACGCACGCACTGAACGGACTGCCCGCCTGCAAGTACATGTACGCGCTGGACACCCGCGCCCTCCAGCTCAGCGACAACATCAGCCATGCCGGCCTGATCGAGACGGACTACGGACGCGACCGCTCCGATCGCCCCTACATGAACGAAGCCGTGCCTAACCAGGGTTTCCTTCTGTCGCAGGCCTACATCAGCCTGCGGGCCAGGCGTCCTTCGCTGACCGCGATCCAGATCGTGCGCGACGACGACGGCCAGGTGCTCGGTTTCGTCGGTGCCGATTTCGACCTGCGCGACCTGCCGATCACCGCCAAGCTCTACAACGAGCCCACCGACTGGCGGCAGATCAAGGGCGACCCGGCGATCCGCGGCGCGGTATTCCACCAGACCCGCAGCGACAGCCAGATGGATCTGAATCTCGATACCGTGCTGGGCGTGATGGAGGAACTGATGAGCGACCGCGGCGTGTTCCACGGCAAGCTGCACTTCTCCAGCAGCCGCGCCACAATCTGGCTGGTCGACGACCCTTATCGCTACCGTCTGCTGGATATCGACGCGTTGACCGACCCCGACACCTGTCTCAGTTATCCGCGCCGCCCCTACCCGGACGATGCGGTGGTGCCCAAGGACAGGATACGCCCGGTCCTGGACACCCTGCGCGCGCTGCGCTTCATGGACGAAACGTTCTACCTGCGTGCGGGTTCGATCAACATCTTCAATGGCATGGTCGGCCTCACCTTCTCGTGCGACGGCTCGCATTACCTGCCGTGGGACGAATTCCTGAGCAAAGGCCACGATTTCTGGGCCAGCAGTACGCCCGGAATCGCCAACGCCTCCAACTGAACACGGCCTCAGGCCGGCGTCGCGGCCTTCCTGGCACGGGGATGCACCTTTATCGTGGCCCGCGTTTTCCTGTCGGGACGACGGCGCCTGGTCAATGACGCCAGCGTCACCTTGTCCAGCTTGTCCAGATAGGCTGCCGTCGCCGATTGCAACACGTCCTTGAGCGCGCACGCGGGCGAATACAGGCATTGGTTGCCGGATGGGTCGAAGCACTCGGCCATGTTGAAATCGGTTTCGGTATTGCGCACCACCTCCCCGATGTTGATATCGGCCGGTTCGCGATTCAAACGCAAGCCCCCATTGCGGCCGCGCACCGTCTCGACCATGCCGGTCAGTCCGAGCTGGTACACCACCTTCATCAGATGGTTTTTGGAAATCCCGTGTACGTCCGCAATCTCGGAAATCGTCACCAGCCTGTCGCGGTGACTGGCGAGATACATCAGCGTACGCAGCGCATAGTCGGTGTAGACAGTCAGTCTCATGGCAGCAGCATCCTGTAATAGATCAACCCGCTATCGACCGGCTCATCCACAGTAAAACACGTACTTATTACATGTGTTTACAACCTGACGGCCGGACACGCGTCCAATGTTGCATGGATGCATCATAACAAATCGATCTGAAGATATTTTTATTTGCATACTTTAATCATTCATGTAATATACATCTTAATAACCCGTTTTCTTGTAGCCCCTTCGCTCAGAAAGGAAATTCGCCATGAATGCCACACGCAAGCTCTGGACCTGGCTGGCCATCATCTGTGTCGCGTCCTTCGCCGCGCTCGGCTGGGTCGGCACGGAAATCTACCTCAAGGCCCCACCCATCCCGCAAAAAGTCGTCAGCGCCAGCGGCGACCTGATCTTCACCGCCGACCAGATTCAGCAAGGCCAGCAGGCCTGGCTGTCGGCCGGCGGCCAGCAGATGGGCACCGTCTGGGGCCACGGCAGTTACCTCGCCCCCGACTGGTCGGCCGACTGGCTGCATCGCGAAGCGCTGGCGCTGCGCGAAATATGGGCGCAGCGGGATTACGGGATGCCCTTCGCGCAATTGAACGTGGGCCAGCAGGGCCAAGTGAACAGTCTGCTGAAAGTCGAAATGCGGCACAACGCATACAGCAGTGCCGACGCCACGCTCACGGTGTCCGACGACCGGGCTGCGGCGATACGCCAGGTGGCATCTCACTATCGCGGCCTGTTCGGCCACGAGAACACGCTCGACACCCTGCGCACCCAATACGCCATGGCGACCGACTCATTACCCGACCAGGCCGACCGCCAGGCATTGACCGCCTTCTTCTTCTGGACCGCCTGGGCCGCCACCACCGACCGACCCGGCGAAACCGACCTGAGCTATACCAGCAACTGGCCGCATGAGCCGCTGGTCGGCAATACGCCCACCGCGACCATCGGCATCTGGTCGATCGCCAGCGTGATCCTCATGATTGCGGCCATCGCCGGCATGATTTTCTTCCATGGCCGCCACAAGGAAGAAGACGACCCGGTCCCACCCAAGTCCGACCCGCTGTTCGACCTCAAGCCCACGCCCTCGATGAAAGCCACCAAGAAGTATTTCTTCGTGGTGATCGGCCTCATCCTGGCACAGGTGGGCATGGGCATCCTGACCGCGCACTACGCGGTGGAAGGCAACAGCTTCTTCGGCATTCCGCTGGGCGAGATCCTGCCTTTCACGGTCAGCCGGACCATCCATACCCAGTTTGCGGTCCTGTGGATCGCCACTGCCTGGCTGGCTACCGGCCTGTATATCGCGCCCGCCATCTCAGGGCATGAGCCCCGGTTCCAGAAACTGGGCGTGGACGTGCTCTTCTATGCCCTCCTGTTCATCGTGGTCGGCTCCACCGTCACCGGCTGGCTGGGCACACTGCAACACCTCGGGACCACATTCAGCTTCTGGATCGGCAACCAGGGACTGGAATTCACCAGCATGGGCCGGGTGTGGCAAATCCTGCTGTTCATCGGCCTGCTGTTCTGGGCCACGTTGCTCGGCCGCGGCCTCTGGCCGGCACTGAAGAAACCGTCCGAAAGCCGCGGCCTGATCGCGATGGTGTTCCTCGCTGCGCTGTGCATCGGCGGCTTCTATGCCACCTCGCTGACCTGGGGCCCGCACACCCATTATTCGATGATCGAGTACTGGCGCTGGTGGCTGGTCCACCTGTGGGTCGAGGGCTTCTTCGAGGTCTTTGCCACCGCCGTCATCGCCCTGCTGTTCACGCGCCTTGGCCTGATCCGTGCCGCGACCGCCAACAGCGCGATCGTGCTGGAGACCATCGTGTTCCTGTTCGGGGGCATCCTGGGCACGTTGCATCACCTGTACTTCACCGGCACGCCGACCCACGTGATCGCCATCGGCGCCATGTTCTCGGCGCTGGAAGTGGTCCCGCTCGCCATGATCGGGACGGAGGCTTACCGCAACTACAAGCGTTCGCAATCCGCCCCCTGGGTCCAGTCGTACAAATGGGCGATCCTGAGCTTCATTGCGGTGGGTTTCTGGAACGTGGTCGGCGCCGGCTTGCTGGGCTTTTCCATCAACACCCCCATCGCGCTGTATTACATGCAGGGCATGAACATGACGGCCGCCCATGGCCACGCCGCCCTGTTCGGCGTGTACGGCATGCTGGGGATCGGCCTGCTGCTGTTCTGCCTGCGCGGCCTGAGCGATCGCCAGGCCTGGTCGGACACACTGCTGAAACCCATGTTCTGGTCGCTCAACATCGGTCTCGCCATGATGGTATTCATGTCGCTGGTACCGGCTGGCCTCTACCAGGCATGGGCCAGCGTCAGCCACGGCGTCTGGTTTGCCCGCTCCCCGGAAGTGGTGCATTCGACGCTGATGGAAGCCTTCGTCTGGCTGCGCGTACCGGGTGACGTCGTGTTCTCGATTGGCGTGCTCTTCCTGACCCTGTTTGCGGTGCGGTTGCTGAGGGGCGGCAAACGCGTCCAGCTTGCGCCGCGCGGCGCCGGCGTGGCGCAAGCGTCCAAACCCTGACCCGGCCGATGCGAAGGCCTGTCCGCAACAGGCGCGGCCCGACCCGTCCAGGGCACGAAAAGCCCGGACGGGTCGGGCCGCGTCCGGCGACTGCGTCGCATGGACGGCCGACGGTTTGTACCCCCTCCCGCACAATCTGCCATCCCAGGCTTGAATCCCCCGCCTTCCGCGGCGGATAATGCGGCATTGCGTCGGGCTGCCTGCTTTGGAAACCTACATCCTCATTCTCATTTCCACGGTGTTCGTGAACAACATCGTGATGGCCAAGATTCTCGGCCTGTGCCCCTTCATGGGCGTCTCGAAGAAACTGGAAACGGCGATCGGCATGGGACTGGCGACGACCTTCGTGCTGACGCTGGCCTCCGGTGCCAGCTACCTGGTCAACGAATACCTGCTCGGCCCCGAGTTGTTCTATCTGCGCACGCTCTCGTTCATCGTGGTGATCGCCGGCATCGTGCAGTTCACCGAGATGTTCATCCACAAGAGCAGCCCGGTGCTGTACCAGGTGCTGGGCATCTACCTGCCGCTGATCACCACCAACTGCGCCGTGCTGGGCATTCCCCTGCTCAACGTGCAGGCGCAGCACAATTTCGTCGAATCGCTGTTCTTCGGCGCCGGCGGCGCGATCGGCTTCACCCTGGTGCTGATCCTGTTTGCCGGTATCCGCGAGCGACTCGAGACCTGCGATGTTCCTTCCCCGTTCAAGGGCACCAGTATCGCGATGATCACCGCGGGGCTGATGTCGCTTGCCTTCATGGGTTTCTCGGGCCTGGTCAAATAATGCTGGCCGCAATCGGGGTGATGGCCATCCTGGCCGTGGCGATCGGCCTGGTGCTCGGCTGGTCGGCCATCCGCTTCAAGGTGGAAGGCAACCCGCTGGCGGAAAAGATCGACGCCATCCTGCCGCAGACGCAGTGCGGCCAGTGTGGTTTCCCTGGCTGCCGGCCCTATGCCGAGGCGATCGCCAAGGGCGAGGCCGACATCAACCAGTGCCCGCCAGGCGGCGAGGAAGGCGTCAAGAAGCTCGCCGAACTGCTGGGCGTGGAACCCAAGCCGCTCGACGAGGCCCATGGCACGCCCAAGCCGAAGTCGGTCGCCTTCATCGACGAACAAACCTGCATCGGCTGCACCCTGTGCATCCAGGCCTGCCCGGTCGACGCCATTTCCGGTGCGGCCAAACAGATGCACACCATCATCGCCGCCGAATGCACCGGTTGCGAACTGTGCCTGCCGCCCTGCCCGGTCGACTGCATCTCGATGGTGCCGATCGCCGAAGACCTGCCCCACTGGAAATGGAAGCATCCGGTGGTGATGATGAAGAAGATTGCCGAAACGGAGGGCGCATGAGCCGCGAACTGTTCAAGTTCAAGGGCGGCGTGCATCCCCCCGAACACAAAGCGGAATCCACGTCGCGCCCGATTCATGCCGCACCGCTGCCCAAGAAACTGGTCATTCCCTTGCGCCAGCACATCGGCAATCCGGCCAAGCCGGTGGTCGAGGTCGGCGAGCGGGTCCTGAAGGGCCAGATGATCGCAGCCGCCGACGGCTATATCTCGACGGCCGTCCATGCTTCCAGTTCGGGCACGGTCGTGGCCATCGACCTGCAAGCGGTCCCGCATATCTCCGGCCTGCCCGATCTGTGCATCACGATCGAAACCGACGGTCGCGACGAATGGGTGGCGCATGCTCCGCTCGACTACCAGGCGATGGAACCCTCCCAACTGCGCATGCAGTTGCGCGATCTGGGGCTGGCCGGTCTCGGCGGCGCAGTCTTCCCCAGCGCGGTCAAGCTCGACCCCGGCGCGTCCCACGTCTGTTCCACGCTCATCATCAACGGCGGCGAATGCGAGCCGTGGATCACCTGCGACGACATGCTGATGCGCCACCACGCCGACGAGATCCTGCAGGGCGTGGCGATCATGCGCCATCTGCTGGGCAGCACCGACATCCTCGTCGGCATCGAAGACAACAAGCCCGAGGCGCTGGATTCAATGCGCTCCGCTGCCGCGAAGCTGGATTTCGCGGTGGAGGTGGTGAAGGTGCCGGCGCGCTACCCGGGCGGCGGCGCCAAGCAGATGATCGAGACACTGACCGGCAAGCAGGTCCCGTCCGGCAAACTCTCCACCGACATCGGCATCCAGGTCTTCAACGTCGGCACCAGCTATGCGCTGGCGCGTGCGATACACCATGGCGAACCGCTGATCTCGCGCCTGGTCACCGTCACTGGCCACGTGCTGCGCCCGCAGAACTTCGAGGTCCTGATCGGCACCCCGATGCACACGCTGATCACCCTGGCAGGCGACCGCGACGGCACCACCGGCGTGCTGATGGGCGGGCCGATGATGGGCGTGCCGGTACCGAACCTCGACGTGCCGGTGATCAAGGCCACCAACTGCATCCTGGTGAAATCAAAGGAACTGTTCCCGCCCCTGCCCAAAGCCCTGCCATGCATCCGCTGCACCCGCTGCGCCGATGCCTGTCCGGCCGAATTGCAGCCACAGGAACTGTTCCGCTTCGCCAAGGCGGGCGATTTCGGCCGTGCGCAGGAATACCACCTGTTCGACTGCATCGAATGCGGCTGCTGCAGCTACGTCTGTCCCAGCCATATTCCGCTGGTCGATTTCTATCGTTACGCCAAGGGCGAGATCTGGGCGCGCGAGAAGGACAAGCGCGCCGCCGACCTGGCACGCGAGCGCCATGAATTCCGGCAGTTCCGGCAGGAACGGGAGAAAAAGGAAAAGGCCGAGAAGCTCGCCGCCAAAGCACAAGCCAAACGTGCCGAACTCGCGGCCGCCCCTGCCGCCGAAGGCGCCGCGGTCAGCGATGCCGACGCCAAGAAAGCGTTGATCGCCGCTGCGCTGGCGCGCGCGCAGGCGAAAAAATCCGACGCCGCGCCAAAGAACGTCGATCAACTGACTCCCGAGCAGCTGCATCAGATCGAGGAGATCGAGGCACGTCGGACTAAAATCCGCGAACTGGCGCGCAAACCGCTGGAATCCGAAGAGAAAAAACCCTGATGGCCTCTCCATTCATTCTTGACCGCACCAGCGTCACCCAGGTCATGGCCTGGGTGCTGGCGGCCCTGCTGCCCGGCATCGCAACCTACGTCTGGCTGTTCGGGCCGGGCATCCTCGTGACGCTGTCGCTCGCCACCGTCACGGCGCTGGCTGCCGAAGCAGCGATGCTGAAGGCGCGCGGCTATGCGGTCAAACCCTTCCTCGCCGATTTGAGCGCCATCGTCACCGCCTGGCTGCTGGCGCTGTCGCTACCCTCGCTGGCGCCGTGGTGGCTGATCGTGACCGGCACGCTGTTCGCCATCGTGGTGGCCAAGCACCTGTATGGCGGGCTGGGTCAGAACATCTTCAACCCGGCCATGGTCGGCTACGCCGTGCTGATCGTGTCCTTCCCGGTGCAGATGACGCATTGGGCCGGGCCGAACGAGTTGACGTCGGTGCACCTCACGCTGGCGCAAAGCGCAACGGTCATTTTCGGCGGCGACGTACCCCGGACCACGCTGGACGCCGTCACCATGGCCACGCCACTGGATGCGTTGCGAACCGGCCTGCTGCAGCAACTGACGGTCGACGAGGTGATGACACACCCGATTTTCGGCCATTACGGCGGTGTCGGCTTCGAATGGCTGGCAGGTGCATTCCTGCTGGGCGGGCTGCTGTTGTGGGCCCTGCGCATCATCAGCTGGCAGGTACCGCTGGCCTTCCTGGCTGGCATCTGGCTCACGGCCGGCTTCCTGAACTTCTTCGACGCCGGCCGGTTCGGCCCGCCCTGGTTTCACCTGTTTGCGCCGTCGGTCATGCTGGGCGCCTTCTTCATCGCCACCGACCCGGTGTCGGGCGCGACCACGCCGCGCGGCAAGCTGGTCTTCGGCCTGGGCGCCGGGTTTCTCACCATGGCCATCCGTACCTGGGGCGGCTTCCCGGACGGCGTGGCCTTCGCCATCCTGCTGATGAACCTGTGCGTGCCGCTGATCGACCAGTACACCCAACCGCGCATCTATGGCGGTACCGACAAGGAACCGCGCACGTGAGCATGACGGACGCCACTCGCAACGCGTTGCGGACCGGAACGGTCCTGTTCCTGTTCGCACTCGTCGGGACGGCCATCCTGGCATTCACCCACGACCGGACCGAACCCGTCATCACCCGCAGCCAGCAGGCCGAGAAACTTGCACTCATCAACCAGGTCCTGCCCGCTTCGTCCTACGACAACGACCTGCTGGCCAGCCGGCAAGACCTGCCGCCGGACGATCTCCTGGGCACGCGCCAGCCTTCCGCCCTATGGATCGCCCGCCGCGGCAGCCAGGTCACTGCCGTGGTACTGGAAGCCATCGCGCCGGACGGCTATGCTGGCGATATCGCCCTGCTGATCGGCATCGACATCGACGGCAAGGTGACCGGCGTGCGGGTCACTGCCCACCGCGAGACGCCGGGCCTGGGCGATTACGTCGAACGGACCAAGAGCGCCTGGATTGACCAGTTTGCCGGCAAGTCGCTGACCGACCCGGAACCCAAGCACTGGAAGGTCGCCAAGGACGGCGGCGCGTTTGATGCGCGTGCCGGCGCCACCATCACCCCGCGCGCGGTGGTCAAGGCCGTCAGGAGCGCGCTCGATTATTTTGCTCGGCACCGCGCCGCATTCGTCGCGGCGCCCCCTGCAAAGGAGAAGAAGGCATGATGACGCTGAACGAATTCCGCAGCCTGTTCCAGAACGGCCTGATCAAGCAGAACACCGGCCTGGTACAGCTGCTCGGCCTGTGCCCGCTGCTAGCGATCAGCAACAACGTGGTCAACGCGTTGTCGCTGGGTCTGGCGACCCTGCTGGTGATGGCTGCCTCAAGCGGCGCCGTATCGGGCGTGCGCCACTTCGTGCCGCACGAAATCCGCATCCCGGTGTTCGTTCTCATCATCGCCGCACTGGTCACGGTGATCGACCTGGCGATGAACGCATTCGTACACCCGCTCTATCTGGTTCTGGGGATTTTCATTCCGCTCATCACCACCAACTGCATCGTGCTGGCACGCGCCGATGCATTCGCCTCCAAGAACCATCCGCTGCATAGCGTGATCGATGCCGTCGCCATGGGGCTGGGCCTGACGCTGGTACTGGTGGTACTGGGCGCAATCCGCGAACTCGCCGGCAAGGGCACGCTGTTCTCCGGTATCGACCTGGTCTTCGGCGCCGCGGCGAAAAGCTATGTGCTGCACGTGCTGCCCCACTACCAGGGCTTTCTGCTCGCGATTCTTCCGCCTGGCGCCTTCATCGCGCTGGGACTGCTGATCGCCGCGCACAACTGGAACAAGGCACGTGCCGCCCAGCGCGTCCGTGCCGCCGTGCCGATGGCGGCATGAAGCCACCGCTGAAAAGGCGCGTCCCCAAGCCGCGTAATCCGTTTGTCGCGCTGGCCATTGCCCGCAAGGCCGGCAAGCATGACAAAACGCCCCGCGCCCGGCGGCAGGCCGAAAAACAGGCCCTGAGAAAACGCCTGGAAGACCAGTGATCCCCCGATGAACGCCGCCAAACGCCACGAAATCTTCAGCCGCCTGCGCGCGGCCAATCCCCATCCCACCACCGAGCTCGAATACAGGACGCCGTTCGAACTGCTGGTGGCCGTGGTGCTGTCGGCGCAGGCGACCGACAAGGGCGTGAACCTGGCGACGCGCAGGCTGTTTCCGGTAGCCAACACCCCCGAGGCGATCTATGCGCTGGGAGAAGCCGGCCTCACCGAATACATCAAGACCATCGGGCTCTACAAGAGCAAGGCCAAGCACCTCATCGCCGCCTGCCGGATGCTGGTCGAACTGCACGACAGCCAGGTGCCGGCCGAGCGCGCGGCCCTCGAGGCGCTGCCCGGGGTGGGGCGCAAGACGGCGAACGTGATCCTCAACACGGCGTTCGGCCAGCCGACGATGGCGGTCGACACCCACATCTTCCGCGTCGCCAACCGCACCGGCCTGGCGCCCGGCAAGACGGTGCTGGAAGTGGAAAAGAAGCTTCTCAAGACGATTCCCGCGGAATTCCGCATCGACGCCCACCACTGGCTGATCCTGCACGGGCGCTACGTGTGCCAGGCCCGCAAGCCGAGATGCGGCGAGTGCATCATCGCGGACCTGTGCGAATTCAAGGGCAAACTGCTCGCCACGGCAGGGTAATGTTCAATCCCAGCCGCGATCAGGTCCGCCAGTTCTTCTTCGATGTATGGGCGAAGTACCGGGCCGGCCAGCCGCTGGCGGGCGCGGAGCAGCCGGCGCTCGATGCCGTGCTGGCGCATCCCGAATACCACGCCCTGCTCGACCAGCCCGAGCGTTACCGGGAGCGGGACTATCTGCCGGAATCCGGCGAGACCAACCCTTTCCTGCACCTTTCCATGCACCTGGCGATCGCCGAGCAGGTGTCGGTCGACCAGCCGCCCGGCATCCTCGAACGCTACCAACGGCTGCTCAAGCGCTATGGCAACGCCATGGACGCGCAGCATGACGTCATGGACTGCCTGGGGGAAATGATCTGGCAGGTGCAACGCCATCAGACAGCGTTCGATTCGGCAGCCTACCTGCACTGCCTGGATCGCAAGCTCGGCAACGCGTAGCAGGCGCCAGCCGCCGATATCAAATCCGCGCAAGCGGCCTTCATTTTGTCGAAATCCTGTCGTTATCACTGTTGACAGTCTGACACCGCCGGGAAAAGCCCACTGCTTGCACCGGTTCTGACTCGACTGTTTTGATTCGGGGCCGCCCTCCGACGGGCCGCCACTTACGTTTGCTTCGCCACTAATAAATGATGACACAGGCTGAACAACTGAAACTCAGCGGCCAGCTGCCCTCGCCTCGCGGGGTCGCGCTGGCGATACTCGAATTATCCAGGCGCGAGAATGCGACACTGGGTGAAATTGCACGGGTCGTGCAAACCGATCCCGCATTGTCCGGGCGCCTGATCAAACTGGCCAATACCGCTTCGCACGTCGCACGCCCGGTGGTCTCGATTCAGGAAGCCGTCGTCCGCCAGGGCATGGCGACGGTGCGCCATCTGGCCTTGGGTTTTTCGCTGGTCGACCAGTACCGCGACGGTGCCTGCGAAGCATTCGACTACAAGGGATACTGGTCGCATTCCCTGCTGATGGCGCTGTGCATGCAAGCCCTCGGGACGCGGGTGCATGTGGCCGCTGCGGATGAACTGTTCGTCTGCGGCCTGCTGGCGCAGGTAGGGAAGCTGGCGCTGGCGACGGCCTATCCCGACGAATACAACGCGGTCCTGCAGGCACGACAGGCCGACCCCGCGCAAGCGCTCATCACCCTGGAACGGTCCCGACTGGAAACCGACCATGTCGAAATGGGTACCGTCATGATGGCCGATTGGGGCATGCCCAAAACCTTCACCGAGCCGCTGACCCACTACGAAGAATCGGATCATCCAGGCTTTCCCCATGATTCGCGTTCCAACAGCCTGGTGCTGATGCTGCGCCTGTCTCACCAGCTGGCCGACCTTGGACAGATCGACGCTAGCGCACGTCCCGATCTGCTGAAGGACTGGATGGCGAAGGCCGTTGCGCTCGACATTTCCCCGGAAACGGCCGGCAGCTTTGTCGACGAGGTCATACACCACTGGCGGGAATGGAGCGAGCTGCTGAAGATCCCCGCCATCGCGCTGCCGTCGTTCGCCGAGATCTGCCACGGCCACCATGAGGCCGAAGGCCCGGTCCATGACGGCGACATGGCCGATATCGAAATGCCATTGCGCATCGTGGTGGCGGACAGCAATGCCACCCGCCGGCGCCACATCATGGCCTTGCTGGTCGAGAACAGCGAGCATACGGTCTATCCGGCCGAGAACGGGAACGCTGCGCTGGCCCTGGCGATGGAAGTACTGCCCCATGTCATCATCGCGCATTACGAGCTGCCCCTGCTCGATGGCCTGGAATTGTGCCAGGCGCTGAGGGCCACCGATGAAGGCCGACGCATGCATATTCTGATGACGTCTGACGAACACGGCGAAGAGCAACTGAACCGCGCCTACGAAGCCGATGCCGACGGCTATCTGCCCAGCAACCTCAGTTCCAAGGGCCTGCACACCCGCCTGCGTGCCGCACAGCGCATGATCCATCTGCAAACCGCCTGGGAAAAGGATCGTGCGCAACTGCGCCAGATCGCAGCCGAACTGGCAGTGGCCAACCGTCGTCTGGCCAACGCGGCGCTCACTGACCTGCTGACCGGGCTGCCGAACCGCCGCTCGGCCATGGACCAGCTCGAACAGGCCTGGAGTGCCGCCTCGCGCTCAGGTCAGCCGATCGCCGTGATGATGGTCGATATCGATCATTTCAAGCATATCAACGACACCTACGGCCACGCCGCCGGGGACCGGGTGCTGCGCGAAGCCGCGGCCATCCTGCGCGCCTCGGCGCGTCGCGAGGATAGCGTCTGCCGCATCGGCGGCGAGGAATTCCTGGTCATTTGTCCCAACACCGATCTCAACGCCGCGATGCAGTCGGCCGAACGCCTGCGCGCAAACCTGAACGCCAAACGGATCACCATCGGAAACACGGAAAAAACGCTCACCGTCAGCATCGGGGTGGCCACACGCGAATCCGTCACCGGCGACATCGACGCACTGGTCAGCATTGCCGACCAGGCGCTCTATGCCGCCAAGGAAGCGGGACGCAACAAGGTCTGCACCCGGCAGCACAGCGTATTCCATTGACCCTGCCCGTCCGCACAAACGAACAAGCCTCTGCCTCGAACCGGTCTGCCCGCGCTAGAGCGCGCGTGAGACCTTCCGCACCGTGTCATCCTCGGGGTGTATCTCGATATGGAAGCCCAGCGCTTCCACCAGCTTCAGCATGGGGCGGTTGGTCTTCAGTACCTCGCCCTCCATCATTTTCAGACCCTTGCTGCGCGCCACGTCCATCAGTACATCCATGAGCTTGTGGCCGATCCCCTGTTTCTGCCAGCGGTCATCGACCACCAGGGCGAATTCGCAGGATTCGGCATCCGGATTGATGGCATAGCGCGCCACGCCCAGCTCGACCTCCTTGCCATCGATCTCCGTCAATGCCAGCAGCGCCATTTCGCGCGTGTAGTCGATCTGGGTCAGACGCGCCAGCATGGTGGGTGAAAGCTCGCGTACCGCATCCATGAAACGGAAATACTTGGCCTCCTCGGACAGGCTGCGCACGAACCCCTGGGTCAATTCGGCATCTTCGGGACGGATCGGGCGGATCAGCACGTCGTTTCCGCTGGGCAATTGCCAGCGCGTCACCAGATGCGCCGGATACGGATGGATCGCCATGTGGCCGTAGCGGTCGGCGGTCGGTACGCGCGGCGCGATGACGATGCGCGCATCCAGCGCCAGCGCGCCGTGCTCGTCCACCAGCAAGGGATTGATGTCCATTTCCGCCAGCCAGGGGAGCTCACAGACCATTTCGGACAGGCGTAGCAGCACGTTCTCCAGCGCATCCATGTCGATCGGGGGACGGTTGCGGAACGGGCCCAGCAACATCGCGACACGGGTGCGCTGGATCAGATCGCGCGCCAGGTAGCGGTTGAGCGGTGGCAAGGTCACGGCGCGGTCCTGGAAGGCCTCGACATCGACCCCGCCGGCACCGAACACGATCACCGGACCCAGCACCGGGTCCGAGGTCATGCCCAGCAGGACTTCGCGCGCCTGCGGACGGGCCACCATGGGTTCGATGACGATGCCCTCCAGCGTGGCGTCGGGCCGCAATCGCTGCACATCGGCCAGCATCTCGCCGAAGGCGGCGCGCACTGCCTGGCCGCTGGACAGGCCCAGCCGTACGCCGTTGACGTCGGATTTATGGGTGATGTCCGGCGAGTTGATCTTCATCGCCACCGGAAAGCCCAGTTGCTGCGCCAGCAGCATCGCTTCCATGGGATCGCGCGCAATCAGGGTCTGCGCGATCGGGATGTGGAACGCCGACAACAGCGCTTTCGATTCCACTTCGTTCAGCAGATGGCGACCATGCGCCAGCGCGCTTTCGATGATCAGGCGCGCACCCTCCACGTCCGGCTCGGCCTGATGCGACAGCGGCCCCGGCGTCTGCATCAGCAGCCGCTGGTTCTCATAGAAAGCCGAGAGGAAGGAGAACACCTCGACCGCAGGCTCCGGCGTGGTGAAATAGGGAATCCCCGCCTGCTTGAACAACCGCCGCCCTTCGATCACCTGCGCCTCGCCCATCCAGCAGGTCAGCACCGGCTTGCTCGAAGTCTTCGCCACGTCCACCACCGCCTGGGCCGCCTCGGTCGGCCGCGTCATCGCCTGCGGCGTCAGCATCGCCAGCACGCCATCGACGTTGTCGTCGCGCAGGCAGGCGTCCACCGCGGCGCGATAGCGTGCTGCGGTGGCATCGCCGATGATGTCGAGCGGGTTGGCCTGCGACCAGTTTGGCGGCAGCACCGCATTGAGCGCCGTGATCGTCGCCGGCGACAGCTCGGCCATGCGCACGCCCATGTCCACCGCAAGATCGGTCGCCATGACGCCGGGCCCGCCGCCGTTGGTGACGATGGCAAGCCGGTTGCCGGTGGGCTGGATATGCGTGGACAATGCCCGCGCGGAGGCGAACAGCTGCAGGATGGTATTGACCCGCACCACACCGGCACGCCGCACCAGGGCATCGAACACCGCGTCCGATCCCACCAGGGCGCCGGTATGCGACATCACCGCCTTGGCGCCCGTCGCATGGCGCCCCACCTTGACCATGACGATGGGCTTGAAGCGGGCGGTTGCGCGCAGCGCGCTCATGAAACGGCGCGCATCGCGAATGCCTTCGATATACAGCAGGATGCCCTTGGTCTGCGTATCGACGGCGAGATAGTCGAGAATCTCG
Organism: Thiobacillus denitrificans; assembly: GCA_002343685.1. Taxonomy (GTDB): domain Bacteria; phylum Pseudomonadota; class Gammaproteobacteria; order Burkholderiales; family Thiobacillaceae; genus Thiobacillus; species Thiobacillus denitrificans_A. The sequence goes on from DDRS01000010.1 coordinate 34,770, forward strand.
CCGAAATCCAGATCGGCCGACGCGCCGGTGGAAATCACGCTGGAGAACCCGATGCCGTTGGTCTCCGCCCAATCCAGCATGGCCGTGCACAGCGCGCCGGACTGCGACACCAGCGCAAGGTCGCCGGCCTGGGTGACGCCCTGGCTGAAGGTGGCATTCAGGCCGATGGACGGCCGCTGGATACCCAGGCAGTTGGGACCGATGAAACGGATACCGTATTGCCGGGCAATCGCCACCAGGGCGTCCTCCAGCGCCATCCCCTGCGCGCCCACTTCGCGGAATCCGGCGGACAGCACGATGGCATGGCGGATCCCATGCTGCCCGCAAGCCTGCATGATCGACACCACGGTCGACGCGGGTGTGGCGATCAGGGCCAGTTCCGGCACCGCCGGCAACTCGCCGGCCGACGCGTAGCAGCGCTCGCCGAACACCGTTGCATACTTCGGATTGACCGGATAGACCTCACCCTTGTAGCCGGCATGGCGCAGGTTGCGAAACAGGGTGCCGGCGACCGAATCCTCGCGTTCGCTGGCGCCAAAGACCGCAACTGAACGGGCGTTGAACAGGGGGTGCAGATAGTGTCGGGGCATGGTTGGGGCAGACTGGATCGCGGCGGCCTGTCGAGCGGATCGGGAATCAGCCTATGCTAGGACATCCCCTGCTGCCGCGCCATCATGCCGGGCGTATAGTTGATTTATTTCTTCCCTTGCCTGCGCCATGCACACTGCCTACATCACCCATCCGTCATGCCTACAGCACAACATGGGCGACTGGCATCCGGAGAGTCCCGCACGCCTGCGCGCCATCGACGACCGGCTGCACGCCGCCCACCTGTTCGACTTCCTGGCCCATCACGAAGCCCCGTGCGTGCACCGCAGCCAGCTGCTGCGGGTGCATGATGCCGCCTACCTCGATGCCGTCGAAGCCGCCGCGCCCCGCGAAGGCGTGCACATGCTCGACCCCGACACCGGCATGAATCCCTACAGCCTGGAGGCCGCGCGCCATGCGGCGGGCGGCGCCGTGATGGCAGTCGACCGGGTGATCCAGGGCGCGGAAGCCAACGCCTTCGTCGCCACCCGTCCACCCGGCCACCACGCCACCCGCAACCAGGCCATGGGATTCTGCATTTTCAACAACGTCGCCGTGGCTGCCGCGCACGCGCTCGAACAGCACGGCCTGGAACGCGTCGCCATCGTCGATTTCGACGTCCATCACGGCAACGGCACCGAGGACATCTTCCGCGACGACCCGCGCGTGATGCTCTGCTCCACCTTCCAGCATCCCTACTATCCCTTCCGCGGCGCCGATACCGTCAGCGACCACATCGTCAACGTGCCGCTGCCCGCGGGTACCACCGGAACGGCCTACCGCGAAGCCTTCACTGCCCGAATCCTGCCGCGACTGGAAGCCTTCCGCCCGCAGATGCTGTTTTGCTCCGCTGGCTTCGACGGCCATCGCGAGGACGACATGGCACAGTTCGGCCTGGTGGAAGCGGATTACGTCTGGATCACCGAGCAGGTCATGGGCGTGGCCGCGCGCCATGCCGAGGGGCGCAGCGTGTCCGTGCTCGAAGGCGGCTACGACCTCAGTGCCCTGGGGCGCAGCGTGGCTGCGCACATCAAGACGCTGGCAGAATTATGAGCTGCGCTTTGCGGCCTGGGCGTATTGTGAATCAGCCAAGTTCTGGCCGTACAGTGATCCGGGAATCGTGACAGCGAAACAGCGCAGTCAGGAACCCATGGGACTGCCGTAACCGGATCCTCCTCGGCCATTGCTGTCGTTCAAGCCATCCTCTCAGATGTCAGCCCATGCTCCAAGCGCCATCCAGCTTCCCCATGCGATCAGGGCCAGACCCGTGGCATGGCTGACCCATCGCCCCCGCGGCAGGTTTTTTTCCAGCAGCACGAAAGCGGCAAGGAGTGCGATCCACAGCAGATTCATGACCCCCACGACAAACAGGACGAGCATCAGCAACCAGCAGCAGCCGGTGCAATAGAGGCCATGTCGCCATCCCATGACTAGCGCGCCCCCCGCACCATCTCGCCACTCGTTCAGGAGGTATCCGAGAGGGGAGCGACAATGGTTGAGACAGGCGTGTTTCGCCGGCGTCCACTGGTAGATGCCGGCGGCGATCAGCACCACTCCGCCCAGCAGGGGACTGGTACCGATCATTGCAGGCGAAATCAGCATGGCACTGTGCAATCCCCATTGAATCAGCGTCGCGGCCACGCTGAAGCCCGTCCACGCGAGGAGATAGCCGAGCAGAAACAGGCCGCTGGCCACTCCTGTTGAGACTCGGGAATGGCGTTCATGCTGGATGCGCGTAAACAACAGGAGCACCGGACTGGCAGATGGCGCCATCATGCCGATCATCATGACGGCCCACATCGTGAACACCAATACGAGGTCAAGCGGTCCCCATTCCCGCGCACCGGGCATTGCCATGTCCACCACGTCCATGTGGCGCATGGCCCAGGATTGATAGGCGAGATAAGCCCACGCCAGCGCCGTGATCCCGACAACGCTGACGGCTGCTACGACACTTGCGGCACGGGCTCCGTGTCGTCCGTCAGGACTGGTAACTGAAGGGGGAATAAAACCCATTTTTCTTGGAAATTTCCACATCGAAGCCATGATCGTGGAAGCTCAGACGCTTCGATCGACACACCACCGTGGGGTAACCCGGCACCGGTGTGAACGGAATACGAGTGAGCGTGACATCCTCTCCGCCCTGGCCGGGCATCGCCTCGATTTCCATTTGTGCCACTTGCGGAATGGTCAGGCTGCGTTGCTTGCCTTCGAGGCGGTAATCGATAGCGGCGCTCCTGACCCCGAGGACTTCGCCGATCAACGGCATCAGCGCGGAAAGATGGCCGCCGGCCGCCCCGGAGAATATCTTGGTGAGGGCGTCCGTCTGCTGCGTATCAGCCCGTTCATCGACATACAGGGCGACCTTCCATTTGGTTTGCAGCATGTGTCCAGGCGCGTAGGCAAACAGTGCGGCATTGAGTCCGTCGAGTGTGGTGTCCGAGAACGCACCTCGATCGATGTGCCAGCCGATCAGCGCCTTGCAATCGCCATCGGTCGGCGGGCTCGTGAACACGCACGGACAGGCGGCCTCGCAATTGCAGGCTTCAAAGTACGTGCCTGCCACTTTCCATTGTGCGTCCATGATGTTCACTCCTTGGCTGTTCTTCGGGTAATCCGCTTTTCGAATGATGCAACCAGTTCTTTCTGCAAGGCCTGCGGAACGTGACCTGTCGTATGTTGAGAGATGGACTGCCCTGGTCGCAGACCGTATTCAGGTAGCGACTCCACTGTTTACACGGGTAAACGAGGTATAGCATATGGACAGCCGCTTTTCGGAAACCATGATTTTCCAGCGGGATGCACCTGGCCTTTTGTATTTCATTCGAATACCAGCCGGAGGGCCGTTTCGGGCGCTTGCGAATCGGGGCAAGCCATCGACGAATTCCGGATTTCCAGTAAAAAGGGCTCTGCCAGTGGCAGAGCCCTTTTCCTTTCCGTATGGCCGGAATCAATATTTCAGGGTCAGCCCCTTCTGCTCGGAGAAGTACGTAGCCAGATCCTGCATGTCGGTGTCGGACAGGGCTTGCGCCTGACCGCCCATGATGGGGTTCTTGCGCACGCCGATCTTGTATTCGTGCAGGGCCTGGAGGAGATAATCGCGGTGCTGGCCGGCCAGCCTGGGGAAACTCGTCACGGTGCTGTTGCCGTCCGGGCCGTGGCAGGCCGCGCAGGTGGTGGATTTGGCCTTGCCGGCCTCGTAGTCGCCGGCGGCATGCGCCGGGAACGAGGCGGCCAGTGCGGCCGTTGCGAGGATGAGCAGCGTTGTTTTCATGTGTCTCTCCTCAGTTGGCCGGACCGGTGTACGACGATTCGTAATAGGCCGCGAGATCTTCCATATCCTGCTCGGACAGACTGCTGGCGATGCTCTTCATGCCAGGATGGTTGCGTTCGCCATCTTTGTAGGCTTTGAGCGCCGCCACGATGTATTCCGCGTGCTGCCCGCCGAGCATGGGGACGCTGTACACATAGGGATAAGCGGTACGCCACCCGGGAATGCCATGACAACCGGCACACATTGAGGTCTTGAGTTGCCCGGCCTTGGGGTCGCCTGCTGCCTGAACCGGCACGGCCAACACCAGCAGCACGGACGCGAACAGCGTCTTCGTGATGAGTTTCATCTTCCTCGCTCTCTCTGGTTGAGTTGTCGTTGTGGTCCCCGTCTGACGCAGGGCTTGCGCTCGATTATAAAACCGTACAGGTGGCCTGATGACCGATTGGGTTCTAAAAAATCCTTTTATGACAAGTAGTTATAACGTTATTCTCTAATATGCTTCTAAACTGTATGTTCGATCTGGACAAAAACCACGCGGAAATTGCCTGTAGTTCCGCGGCAGCCGCATGGTGCGCCACGTCTAGAAGCGGTTGTGCTCCCCTTTGGGATGCGTTCGCCGCCACTCCCACGGCGGCACGGGCGCCGCGCCCTGCCAGAGTCCGCGTTGGTCCAGGCGCGCCTGGCGCTGCGCCACCGCCAGTTTCGCAGTGTGTCGGGAACGCGCGGCGGCCCAGGCGAAACCGGATTGCACCAGTTCCGTTCCGACCTCGTGTCCCGCCACCTGAATGTGAGCGATCGTGCGGCCATAGACGTCGGTCGCGACCGAGGTCACCGCCACCCGCCGATTCAGCACGCGCGCCGCCAGTTCGCGCGTGGCTGCATCGCCGTAGGGTTGATCCGTTTCGGGCGCATCGATGCCGGCAAGGCGGACTTTCAGGAAGGTGCGCCCGGACGTATGGGCGTGATCGGGTTTGAACAGGACGGTATCGCCGTCGACGACCACGATGACGACACCGTGCATCGTGTCGGCTTGCGCAGGTGGGACACTCACCCAGGCCAGACACAGCAGGAATAACGCCAACCCGCGTCTCACCCGGCGAGCATCTCCGCGGCATGCTGCCGGGTGGTGGCGGTGATCTTGAGTCCGCCCAGCATGCGCGCGATCTCCTCCACCCGTGCATCCGCATCGAGGATGGCGATATTGGACGAGACGAAACGGCCGTTTGCCTGCTTGGCCACTCGCAGATGCTGCGTGCCACGCGCCGCCACCTGCGGCAAGTGGGTAATGACCAGCACCTGGCGGGTCTCGCCCAGTCTGGCCAAGCGGCGGCCCACGGCTTCGGCCACGCTACCGCCGATGCCCACGTCGACCTCGTCGAAAATCAGCGTCGGCACGCCTGCCACGCCCGACAACGCTGTCTGGATCGCCAGACTGACGCGCGACAATTCGCCGCCCGAGGCCACCTTGCCGAGTGGCCCCGACGGCAGGCCGGGATGGCTGGCGACGAGAAAACGCACGTCCTCCAGTCCGTGCGCACGCGGTTCGCTCACAGGTTGCAGCTCGATGTCGAGATGCCCACCGGCGAGCGCAAGTTCGTGCATCGCCGCCGTGACCTGCTTGGACAATGCAGTGGCCGCCTTGCGGCGCTGCGCGCCGAGGCGTTTCGCTTCGCTTTCATAATGCGTCCGGACGGCATTCTCGGCGGCCTGCAACGCATCGAGGTCGTCGCTGGCAGCCAGTTCGTCCAGTCGGGCCTGAAACCGATCGAGCAGACCGGCCAGTGCCTCCGGCTGCACACGATGCTTGCGCGCCAGCCGGTGCATGTCGCCGAGCACGCGATCGAGTTCGGCGAGCCGATCGGGATCGAGATTCAGGTGATCAGCATAGCGGCGCAGCGCATGCACGGCCTCGGCCAGGTCGGCGCTGGCCGAATTCAGCAGCGTGGCGACCTCGCCCAGGCTGCCGTCCACCGCCTGCATGGCGTCGAGCCGCGCGCACATTTCGCCCAGCCGGCTCGACAGCGCGGCCTCGCCCTCGTCTAGCCCATCGATCAACGCTTGGCTGCTTTCGATCAGCGTGGTGACGTGCGCCAGCCGCGCGTGTTCGGCCTGGATCTCGTCCCAGCGTGCCAGATCGTCGCCCAGCGCACGCAGTTCCTCCACTGCCAGCGTCAGGCCTTCGCGCTCGATCTGCCGCGCCTGGCTGTGGATTTCGGCATCCTGGCGCCGTTGCCGTGCGGCCTGCCAGGCGTGCCAGGCCGTGTTCACAGCGGCAACCAGCGACTGCGCGCCGGCATAGGCGTCGAGCGCCTCGCGCTGGGCCTGTGGGCGCAGCAGGGCGTGGTGCGCATGTTGGCCGTGGATGTCGAGTAAATATTCGGCCGCGTCCTTCAACTGCGACAGCGGCGCCGCGCTGCCGTTGATGAACGCGCGCGAACGCCCGCCGGCCTCGATGACGCGGCGCAGGATCAGCGTGCCGTCATCCGACGCGAAGCCGGCTTCGTCGAGCCAGGCTGCCAGTGCGGGCAGGCCGTCGATCGCGAATTCGGCGGAAATTTCGGCACGCGGCGCACCGCTGCGCACCACACCGCCTTCGGCGCGGTCGCCCAAGGCCAGCGCCAGCGCGTCGACCAGGATGGACTTGCCGGCACCGGTCTCGCCGGTGAGCACGGTCAGTCCCGGCGCGAAGTCGAGTTCGACCGATTCGACCAGCAGGTAATTGCGGATGGAAAGATGGGACAGCATGAGAATGCGTGGTTAAGGCTTGTGAAGAAACCGTAGCGAGCGCAGCCAGGTCGGGGGCGGACGGCGCGCAGCAACCGGAATGTACTTAAAGTACATGAGGATTGCGAGCACCGCCCAACCCCGAGATGGCAAGCGCAGTAGGTTTATTCACAAGCCTAGAGCTTCTTGCCCCAGTGCAGCTTTTGCCGCAGGGTGTCGTAGTAACTGTAGGAATGCGGATGCAGTAGGGTGACCGGACGGCTGGCGCGGGTGATCCACACGTGATCGCCGCTCCTGAGGTCGAAATGATGCTGGCCGTCGAAGTGGACGCGCGCGTCGTCAGCATAGGTCAGCGTCAGTTCGATGCGCGAATGGCTGCTGACCACGATCGGACGCGCCGACAGGGTATGCGGGCAGATCGGTACCAATGCCACGGCTTCGAGCGTCGGATGCACGATGGGACCGCCGGCCGACAGTGCATACGCGGTGGTGCCAGTCGGGCTGGTGACGACCAGGCCGTCGGCCCGCTGGCTGTAGACGAACTCGCTGTTGATGGCGATTTCCAGATCGATCAGGCGGCCCGAGCCGCCCTTGCCCACCACGACGTCGTTGAACGCCGTGGCCTCGAACACAAGTTCGCCCCCCCGGCGAACCTGCCCGTTCAGCAGGATGCGCTCCTCCGCCACATACTGGCCGCTGAGAATCTCGGCAACGGCATCGAACATGTCGTCGACCGTGATGTCGGTGAGAAAGCCCAGCCGCCCCTGGTTGATGCCGATCAACGGCGCGCCGTTCGGCGCCAGCTCGCGCGCAATCGACAGCATGGTGCCGTCGCCGCCCAGCACCACAACGACGTCGCTTTCGGTCGCCAGGTCGTGCAGATTGCGCGTGGGGAAGTCCGTGATGCCGAAATGTTCGGCCGTCTGGCAGGCCAGCAGGGCCTCGTGCCCGCGCGTCTGAAGGAATTCCGCCAGCGCCCGAACCGAGGCCTCCATGCCCTGGTTGTCGTATTTGCCGACCAGGCCGACAGTGTGGAAAGGGATTTGCATGAGGGGCGATTATATAGGGGAGTGGTGAACGGTAAGCAGTGAGTGGCCAGCGGAAGGGCAAAGGCCTGTTCCCTTCACCGCTCACCGCTTCCCGCTCACCCCTATATAATCAACTCATGCTCAACGACCGCGCCCGTATCCTGCTGAAAACCCTGGTGGAACGCTATATCAGCGAAGGGGAACCCGTCGGCTCGCGCACTCTGTCGAAACATGCCGGGCTGGACCTGTCGCCCGCCAGCATCCGCAACATCATGGCCGACCTCGAAGAGATGGGTTTCGTCGCCAGCCCGCACACCTCGGCCGGACGCATTCCGACGCCGCGCGGCTACCGCTTCTTCGTCGATACCCTGCTGACCGTGCGCCCCCTGGCGCAAGTCGAGGTCAACCAGCTCGAGCACAGCCTGACGGCATCCGACCCGCAGCGGTTGATGACCGCGGCATCCACCCTGCTGTCCGATCTCAGCCGGTTTGCCGGGCTGGTGATGACGCCGCGCCGCAGCCCGGCCTTCCGTCAGATCGAATTTCTCAGCCTGTCGGAAAAACGCATCCTGCTCATCATCGTCACCATGGAAGGCGAGGTCGAAAACCGCGTCATCGTCACCGAGCAGCCCTACAGCGCGTCGGCGCTCACCGAGGCGGCCAACTACTTCAACCAGAATTTCGCCGGCCACAGCTTCGACCAGGTGCGCAGCAAGCTGCGCGACGAACTCGGTCGCATGCGCGACGACATCACCCGGCTGATGGCGGCGGCAGTGGACGCCGGCAGCCAGGCGCACGACGCCAGCCAGGACAACGTGGTGGTGTCCGGCAGCCGCAAGCTGCTCGACGTCCAGGACCTCTCCAGCAACATGGGCAGCCTGCGCCGCCTGTTCGACGCCTTCGAGAAGAAGACCGGCCTGCTGCAACTGCTCGACCAGTCGCGTACCGCCGCCGGCGTGCAGATTTTCATCGGCGGCGAGTCCGAACTGCTGCCGCTCGACGAATGCAGCCTGGTCACCGCGCCCTACTCGGTCGACGGCCAGGTGGTCGGCACGCTCGGCGTCGTCGGCCCCACCCGCATGGCCTACGAGCGCGTGGTGCCGATCGTCGACGTCACCGCCAAACTGCTGTCCAGCGCGCTATCCCATCACTGATGCCCTATCTCAAAGAGCCCGAGTCTCCCCACGGCCAGCCGTGCAAAACCGGTATCCTGCTGGTCAACCTCGGCACCCCCGACGCGCCGACGCCCAAGGCGCTGCGCACCTACCTCAAGGAATTCCTGTCCGACCCGCGAGTAGTGGAGATTCCGCGCCCCGTGTGGTGGCTGATTCTAAACGGCATCATCCTCAACACCCGGCCTAAAAAATCCGCCGCGAAATACGCCGCGATCTGGACATCCGACGGTTCGCCCCTGAAGGTCCATACCGAGAAACAGGCCAAGCTGCTCAAAGGCTGGCTGGGCGAGCGGATCGCCAGCCCGTTCATGGTCGACTACGCCATGCGTTACGGCCAGCCGTCGATTCCCGACACGCTGGCACGGATGAAAGCCGCCGGCTGCGACCGTATCCTCATCCTGCCGGCCTACCCGCAATACGCCGCTTCCAGCACCGCCACCGCATTCGACGCCGCGTTCACCTGGCTGCAGAAAGTCCGCACCCAGCCGGCCCTGCGCACGCTCAAGCACTACCACGACCACCCCGCCTACATCCACGCGCTGGCCGCCAACATCCGCGACTACTGGCAGATGCACGGTCGCCCCGACCTGCTGCTGCTGAGCTTTCACGGCGTGCCGCGCTATACGCTGGAGAAGGGCGACCCCTATCACTGCGAATGCCAGAAGACCGGCCGCCTGCTGACCGAAGCGCTCGGACTCGATCCGAAGCAGGTTCGCCTCACCTTCCAGTCGCGCTTCGGCCGCGCCGAATGGATCAAGCCCTACACCGACAAGACGCTCGACGAGCTCGGCCGCGCCGGCACGCGGCGTGTCGACGTGGTCGCGCCCGGCTTCACCGCCGATTGCCTGGAAACCCTCGAAGAACTGGCGATGGAAGGCCGCGCCACGTTTCTCGCGGCGGGTGGCAAGGAATTCCACTACATCCCGGCGCTCAACGAACATCCGCAATGGATCGACGCGCTCGGCCGCATCGCACTGGAAAACCTCGGCGGCTGGGCCGCTGACACCTGGGACCGCGATGCCGACGAGCAGGCGCGCCAGGCCAGCAAGAACCGCGCGCTGGCCATGGGCGCACGCAGTTGAAGTCCTGCCCTGCCGCATAATCGAAAACGGAGCCTTGGCTCCGTTTTTTATTTCGGCCCGATGGGCTCCTGCTTTATCCCGGCCTACGTTGCCCGAAATCCAATGACACAGGTTGTCGCCGGGCGATTTGATGACTACGTTTAGATCATCGAGACAGATACTTCTAGTGCAGGAGAACGGGCATGACTGAAACACCCAAAATGAATCATCTGATCCAGCAGCATATCCTCGAGCACGAAATGCGCCTGAAACATGTGGATACCCTGCTCGAACGCGCCCAGCATGGGATCGCCAAAACGGGGAACAACGACGTGGCGACGCAATTGGCCAGCGCAAAGGCGGAGCGCGACAAGCTCTCCAGCCAGGTCGAGGCATACAAGCAACGGCCCGTGGGGCAATGGTCCGAAGCCGAATTCGAGAACAAGGGCCCCATGATCGTCTGGGATACCCTGGCCCAGCAACTGGAAAAACTCGTCGAACGCATGGAACGCTAGGCCAGGGGCATGCCACACCGACCGGGCGCCATGTGCGGCGCATGGAAACGATACAGATAAAACGGGGGGTTCCGTTTTCCCGGTCACGCCAGGCAGGAGAGTGCCTAGGCCTTCTTCACGAATTCCGACTTCAGCTGCATCGCCCCGATGCCATCGATCTTGCAGTCGATGTCGTGGTCGCCTTCGACGAGGCGGATGTTCTTCACCTTGGTCCCCACCTTGACGACCAGCGACGAGCCTTTCACCTTCAGGTCCTTGATCACCGTCACCGTGTCGCCGTCCGCCAGCACATTGCCGTTGGCATCGCGCACGATCTTTGCCTCGTCGGCCGCTGTTGACGCATCCTTGCCCCATTCATGCGCGCATTCCGGGCACACGTACTGGGTGCCATCCTCGTACGTGAATTCGGAGCCGCACTGGGGACACTTGGGCAAACCACTCATGCTTCTCGCCCTTTCGGAGTTGCATTGCTGTCAATCACATCCATTCGGTTTTCCTCGAAATTTCAATTGGTCGGCATTTCACGCGGTTTTATCCGTATCCGGCGCGTCGTTCCAGATGTCATAAGGCCCTTTCGGCCGCGGAACCAGCGTCAGCAACAAGGAGAGATCGGAATACACGTCCGCCGGGAATCCCTGGCGACCGCCCCGGCTGTCCACCAGTAAGGCTTGCAGTTGATCGAAACAGGTGGGCGATCCCCAGAACGCGACGATCTCGGGGATCAGGCGAGGAAACTGTTCTTCCAGCGGGCTCAGCTCGGACATGGCGTGCTCCCTTTCCATTGATGCAACGTTCACTGCATGACACGGGACGGCCTGAGCAGGGTGAAGTACTTCCGCTCACCCTCGCTCGTACACCACAAAATCAAACCGCAGCGTGTCACCCTTCCCGCCCGTGTGCGACTCACGGGAGATCTCCCTGAACGCGCTGCGGTCGTAGTCGGGAAACCAGGCGTCACCCTGCGCGTCGACATCCACTTCGGTCAGATACAAACGGTCGGCCAGCGGTATGACCTGGGCATAGAGTTCGGCGCCGCCGATGAAGAAGACTTCGTCAGTGTCCTCGCACAGCGCAATCGCGGCAGGAATGGAGTCGGCGACGAGGCAGCCATCCCTGCGGTAGTCGACATTGCGGGTGATGACGATGTTGGTGCGCCCGGGCAGCGGGCGACCGAGCGACTCGAAGGTCTTGCGGCCCATGAGGATGGGATGGTTGAGCGTCAAGGCCTTGAAGTGCGCAAGGTCCTCCGGAAGCCGCCAGGGCAGGCGATTCTCGATGCCGATGACGCGGTTTTTGGCAAGCGCGGCGATGACGCTGACGCGTGGCGCATTCATAGTGCTCATACCGCCACCGGAGCCTTGATCGCCGGATGCGGGTCGTAGCCGGCGAGCGTGAAATCCTCGAAGCGGAATGAAAAAATGTCCTTCACGCCCGGATTCAGCATCATGGTCGGCAACTGGCGCGGTTCGCGACTCAACTGCTCGCGCGCCTGGTCGAGATGATTGAGGTACAGATGCGCGTCGCCTAGCGTGTGGACGAAGTCGCCGAGTCCCAGTCCTGTCACCTGCGCCATCATCATGGTCAGCAGCGCGTAACTGGCAATGTTGAACGGCACGCCGAGGAAGATGTCGGCGCTGCGCTGGTATAGCTGACAACTCAGCTTGCCGTCGGCGACGTAGAACTGGAAGAAAGCGTGGCACGGCGCCAGCGCCATCTTGTCGAGGTCGGCAACGTTCCACGCCGAGACGATGATGCGGCGCGAGTCGGGGTTGGTCTTGAGCGTCTTCACCACTTCGCTGATCTGGTCGATGGTGCCGCCGTCGGGCCTGGGCCAGCTGCGCCATTGGTGGCCATACACCGGACCGAGGTTGCCGTTTTCGTCTGCCCATTCGTCCCAGATCGAAACGCCGTTTTCCTTCAGGTAGCGGATGTTGGTGTCGCCCTGCAGGAACCACAGCAGTTCGTGGATGATGGAGCGCAGGTGGCATTTCTTGGTGGTGACGAGCGGGAAACCTGCGGCGAGGTCGTAGCGCATCTGCCAGCCGAACACCGAGAGGGTGCCGGTGCCGGTACGGTCGTCTTTTCGGGTGCCGTGCTCGAGCACGTGGCGCATCAGGTCGAGATAGGGTTTCATCGTGAAGTGAATTTAAGGTTGTGCGGGTGCGGCCTGGATTTGCCCATTATCGTTGAATACGGTGTTGCCCTGAACGCCATCGTAAAAGCCGGCCAGCCGAGTGGCGGGCGACTGGCCATAGATGTCCCAGAAGGCGATCTCGAAATCGGCATTGGCCTGTACCGCAAGGGCCAGCTGGCGAAAACGCGTCTCGTCCTGCGCCTTGAGCCAGCCGACCAACAGCATGGACTCGCGGTAGAACTCGAAAATATTGAGACCGAACGCGCCTGCGCGGTGACGCAGATCGGGGGTATCGCGCGCGATAAGATCGACCCGCCGGCCGGCGCGGATCGCGGCATACGCCTGTGCGTCGGTAGCATATTCGGCGCCGCCGCCATCCGCCGTCAGCGAAGCCCAACCCTCGTGGAACCACACCGGCAGGGTACTGTTGTAGTGGCCGATGCGCTGGCCCAGGTGAAGGTGTGCCAGTTCGTGCGTCAGCAGCCCGGGCAGGCGGGCGCTTTCGCGGCCATTCAAATTCGGCGACAGGATCAGGCGGTTGTCCGGGATGACCGCGGCGGACAGCCGCGGGGTATACACATAGCGGTTGAAGCAATCCTCGCTGCCGCAGACGTACACGCGCGGCGGATGGAGAAACGGCAGGTAGTGCGCCGCTTCGACTTTGGCAATGGCGGCCGGCAGCGCCGCCGACACGCGCTCGCCGTAGGCCTCGTAGCCTGGCTCGACCCAGACGCGAGCATCGTCCGCCAACGGGTAGAAGCCGTCGATCGGCTGCAGGGCGCGCGGATTGCTCGCGGTGAGCGCACAGCCCTGCATGGTCGCCAGCAGCATGGCGACCAGGAGCCATTTCATGCGTCGAGAACCTGCCAGCGGCCGTCGACCAACCCCTCCAGCGGCGGGTACTGTTTCTTGTAGGCCATCTTGCGGCTCTGGTCGATCCAGTAGCCCAGATAGAGGTAAGGCAGGCCCAGCCGTTTGGCCAGTTCGATCTGCCACAGAACGCCGTAGACGCCGAGGCTTTGCTGTTCGCGCGCAGGATCGAAGAAAGTGTAGACGGCGGAAATGCCATCGTCGATCTGGTCGATCACCGAGATCATCACCAGTTCGTCCCCGTCGCGGAATTCGACCATCACGGTATCGACATTGGACGACAGCAGGAACTGCGTGTACTGGTCGGGGCCGTCGCGATCCATGCCGCCGCCGGCATGGCGGCTGCCGAGATAGGTGCGGTAGAGCGCGTAGTGTTCTTCCTTGAAGTCGAGCGGCAGGAAGCGCGCAGCCAGGTGCCGGTTGCGCTTGTGGCAACGGCGCTGGGTGCGGTTGGGCACGAAGCCGGCCACGTCGACGCGCACCGGCACGCAGGCATGGCACTGCTCGCAGTGCGGGCGGTAGGTGAACTGGCCGCTACGACGAAAGCCGGCGCGGATCAGGGCACTGTAGGCCTGGTGATCGATCAGGTGGGTGGGCGTAGCCACCTGCGAGCGCGCACGCCGATCCGGCAGGTAGCTGCAGTCGTATTGCGCGGTCAGATAAAACTGGATGCGCTGGAAAGGCGGTTCAGTCGGGTGCATTCAACGTCCAGGGGCCAGGCTGATGTGGCAAGTTTACCAATTCCGCCAGCCTTGCCGTGAACGCCATTCGCGGCACCGTGCGCGCACCGAGGCTGGCGAGATGCGCGGTTTCCATCTGGCAGTCGATCAGACCGAAATCCCATTGCTGCAGCTGGCGCGCAAGACGGACCAGCGCGATCTTGGAGGCATCGGGTTCGCGGCTGAACATCGATTCGCCGTAGAACATCCGGCCGATCGCCACACCGTAGAGTCCGCCGACCAGTCGGCCGTCACGCCAGGTTTCCACCGCATGCGCATAGCCGGCATCGAACAGGCGGGTATAGGCCGCGATCATCGCCGGCGAGATCCAGGTGCCGCCGGCCCCTTCGCGGGGTTCGGCGCACGCCCGCATCACGTCCGCAAACGCGGTGTCGACGCGCACCTCAAAGCCGCCATTGCGGATGCGCTTGGCTAGGGAGCGGGTCACGCGGATCTCGCCCGGCACCAGCACCATGCGCGGATCGGGGCTCCACCACAGGATAGGCTCACCGGGGTTGAACCAGGGGAAGATGCCGTGGCGATAGGCATCCAGCAGGCGTTCTACCGACAGATCGCCACCCATCGCCAGCAGGCCATTGGGCTCGCGAAGCGCGGTCTCGACCGGCGGGAAACTTGTGGCATTTTGGAGACGTTCGCTCATGACGCCATGGTAGCGGATTCATTTTTGGCTTGCGTCCGCATTTTTTCTTAATTACGATATGCATGTCTTGTTTATATCTTTGTCTTTTTAAGAGGAGTCGCGAACATGAAAAAATCCCTGCTTGTCCTGGCCCTGGTTGCCGCCCTGCCCACCTCCGCCCTGGCTGAAAACTGGATGATGCGCGTTCGCGCGATCGACATCGTCCCGGACGTCAAATCCTCCGGTCTGGCCGGACTCGATGTGTCCGACGAAGTGGTGCCGGAAGTCGACTTCACCTATTTCGTGACGCCCAACATCGGCATGGAACTCATTCTCGGCACCGCGCGCCACGAAGTGACGCTGAACGGCGCCAGCCTCGGAAAACTGAATCACCTGCCGCCCACGCTGACGGTGCAGTACCACTTCAACCCCACCCCGACGATCAAGCCCTACGTCGGTGCCGGCGTGAACTACACCCGCTTCTATAATGTCGATCTTGCCCCCGGCCTGAGTGTCGGGAAGAACAGCTTCGGCGGCGCTCTGCAGGCGGGCGTGGACATCGCGGTAACCAAGAATGGCTATATCAACCTGGACGTTAAGAAAATCTGGATCGACACCGACGTCAAATCAAGTGGCGTCAAGCTCACCAACCTGGAAATCAATCCGGTGGTGTGGGGTATCGGCTACGGGTTCCGTTTCTGACAAGAAGTACCCTCTGACGCCTGCCGGCCCGGCCTCTCTCCCGGGCTTGCCCCCGGGCGTTCTCCTGTGGGGCGATTCATGAGCGATTCTCCTGCGCTCACGGACGCCCCGTCTTTTTCGGGCTGCTTTCACTGCGGCCTGCCGGTGCCGGACGGCGCCCACTATCCCATCCAGTTCGAAGGCGATACCCGCCAGGCATGCTGCCGCGGCTGCCAAGCCGTGGCACAGACCATCATCGACAGCGGCCAGGGCGCCTACTACACCCACCGCACCGTGCTGCCCGCCACACCCCAGCAGGCGGAGGCCGAGCTCGCCCAACTGGGCCTGTACGATCTGCCGGAGATTCAGGAAAGTTTCGTGCGGACGGAAACGGAGAACATCCGCGAAGCCGCGCTGATTCTGGAAAACATCGTCTGCGCCGCGTGCATCTGGCTCAACGAGCGTCACATCGCGGGGCTGCCGGGCGTACTGTCGGTCGAGATCAACTACGCCACCCGCCGCGCGCGGGTGCGCTGGGACAACAGCCGCATCCAACTGTCGGCGATTCTGAAGGCGGTCTCCGACATCGGCTACATTGCCCACCCCTTCGACCCCGGCCGTTCCGACGACATCTACAAGCGCGAACGCAACACCGCGATCAAGCGGCTCGCCATCGCCGGCCTCGGCATGATGCAGGTGATGATGTACGCACTGCCGTCGTACATCGCCACCGACATGAGCGCCGATATCCGGCTGCTGATGAGCTGGGCGAGCCTGATCCTGACCATACCGGTGGTGGTGTACTCGGCGTGGCCCTTCTTCATCGGTGCCTGGCGCGATCTCAGGCGCCGCACGCTGGGCATGGACGTCCCGGTGGCGCTGGGCGTAGGTACGGCCTTCATCGCCAGCGTCTACAGCACCTTTAGCGGGCACGGCGAGGTGTATTACGACTCGGTCACCATGTTCATCTTCCTGCTGCTGACCGGACGTTTCCTCGAAATGAACGCACGCCGCCGCGCCGGTGCCGCAGTGGAGGAACTGGTGAAGCTCATTCCTGCCGCCACCACACGTCTGCCGAACTGGCCGGCGCGCGACGAGGAGCAGGTCCCCGTGGCGCGGCTGGCGGTAGGCGACCATGTGCTGGTACGCCCCGGCGAAACCCTGCCCGCCGACGGCATGGTGGTCGAGGGCGACAGCGCGGTAAGCGAAGCCCTGCTCACCGGCGAATCGTTACCTGTATCGAAAGGCGTGCGCGCCCATGTGGTCGGCGGCAGCCTCAACCAGGCAAGTCCGCTGGTCGTGCGCGTCGACAGGCTTGGCGCCGATACGCGGCTGGCGTCGATCGTGCGTCTGCTCGACCGCGCGCAGAGCGAGAAGCCGCGCATCGGCCAGCTGGCCGACCGCGCCGCCGCCTGGTTCGTCGGCCTGCTGCTGCTGATCACCCTTGCGGTCGGCCTCGCCTGGTATGTGATCGACCCGTCGAAAGCGTTGTGGATCGTGGTATCGGTCCTGGTCGTGACCTGCCCCTGCGCGCTCGGCCTCGCCACCCCCGCCGCCCTCACCACCGCCACCGGCCGGCTCACGCGCCTGGGTCTCCTGACCACGCGCGGCCATGCCCTGGAAACACTGGCGCACGCCACCGACCTGGTGTTCGACAAGACCGGCACGCTCACCCACGGCCGCCTCTCAGTACGCCGGGTGGTCCCGCTGGACGGCCGCAGCGAGGCTGAAGTCGGGGCGATCGCCGCGGCACTCGAAGCCGGCTCGGAACATCCCATCGCCAAAGCGCTACGCGAGTCGGCCTTATCCATCGCGACCGCCAGCCTGGTCCGCAACACGCCCGGGCGCGGTGTCGAAGGCCATATCGATGGCCACATCTATCGACTGGGCTCGCCGCGTTTCGCTGCCGCCAGCGAAACGCCACCCGCCCCGCCGGAATCGGACGGTGGCGCCAGCTGGGTGGCGCTGGCCGACGAATCCGGACTGATCGCCTGGTTTGCACTGGCCGATACGCCGCGGACGGATGCGCCGGCCGCCCTCGCTGCCCTGCAAAAACAAGGGCTGCGTCTGCACCTGCTGTCCGGCGATGCCGAAGCGGCGGTCAGGCGCAGCGCGCAACAGCTCGGCATCGCCGACTGGCATGCCGGCGCGCTGCCGGAAGACAAGCTCGCCTATGTAAAGACCTTGCAGAACGAAGGCCGCATCGTCGCCATGGTGGGCGACGGCATCAACGATGC
>DDRS01000010.1:52521-61294 GCA_002343685.1 Thiobacillus denitrificans
GGCGACGGCATCAACGATGCGCCGGTGCTTGCCGGCGCGCAGGTCTCCATCGCCATGGGTGAAGGCGCCGACGTCGCGCAGGCCGCGGCCGACATGATCATGCTCGGCAGCCGGCTCGGCACGCTGGCCGACGGCGTCGCGCTCGCCCGCAAGACGCAACGCATCATCCGCGAGAACCTGGGCTGGGCGCTGGCCTACAATCTCGTCGCCATCCCCGCTGCCGCGCTGGGCCACGTGACACCCTGGATCGCCGGCATCGGCATGTCGGCCAGTTCGCTGCTGGTCGTGCTGAATGCGCTGCGGCTTGCGGATTTCAAAAGAAGTGAGCGGGGAGCGGTAAACAGCAAGCGGTAAAACCCCACCACTCACCACTCACTGCTTACCACTCCCCCATGGACATCCTCCTCCTGCTCATTCCGCTCAGCCTCGTGCTCGTCGGCGCCATTGCCTGGTTCATGCTGTGGGCGGCCAAAAGCGGACAGTTCGACGATCTCGAGGGCCCGGCACACAGCGTGATCATGGACGACGACACGCCACCCAAGCCCGACGACACGCCGAAGCAGACCTAGTTCAGGGATCGCCTATGCTGTGAGCTGTCCTGTTTCGACGGCCACTGCACATGAACCCGCCCATCCTCTGGTATTTCGCCGATCCGATGTGCTCCTGGTGCTGGGGATTTTCCCCGGTGATCGAGACCTTGCGCGACGAATACCGCGAGCGCATGAAAATCGCACTGGTGCTGGGCGGCCTGCGGCCGGGCGAAACCGTGCCGATGACCGCAACGGGACGCGAGGACATCCTGCATCACTGGCATGCGGTACAGGCCCGTACCGGCCAGCCCTTCCACTTCGACGACGCACTGCCGGAAGGCTTCGTGTACGACACCGAACCCGCCTGCCGGGCGGTGGTGACGGTCGGCGGGATCGACTCCACGCAGATATTCTCGATGTTCAAGGCAATCCAGTCGGCGTTTTATGCCAAGGGACACGATGTGACCCAAGCCGGCGTGCTGGCCGAGCTGGCGGCAGGCCTTGGCGTGGATCAGAGAACCTTTCTGCGCGACTTCGACAGCGACACGGCACATGCTCGCACCCAGGCGCATTTCAGGCAGGCGCGGCAGGCCGGCGTGCGCGGCTTTCCCACCCTGATCGTGCAGCGGGACGCGCAGCTGCACCCGGTCTGCAGCGGTTGCCTGCCGCTGGACACCGTGCGCACGGAAATCGACCGTTGCCTGCGATCGGATGCGTAACCGCGCCTCCCGCCGCTAGAATCTCTCTTTCTCTTTCTGGAGCGCGTTCCGATGGCCCGTTTTCCCCTGTTGTCCACCACGCTGTTTCTCGGCGCGATCCTGCTCGGCATGTCGGGCTGCGGCGCCAGCGAGCCCGGCAAGCAGACCGTCTCCACCGCCCCGGCAGATGGCCAGCCACCCAATCCGCGCGTCCTGATCGAAACCAGCAAGGGCAACATCACGGTCGAGCTTTTCACCAGGAACGCGCCGCAGTCGGTGGGAAATTTCATCAACTACGTGAAGACCGGCTTTTATGACGGTCTGATCTTCCACCGCGTGATTCCCGGTTTCATGATCCAGGGCGGCGGCATGACGCCGGACATGGCGGAAAAACCCAAGAACGCGCCGATCAAGAACGAGGCCGACAACGATCTCAAGAACCTGCGCGGCACGCTGGCGATGGCGCGCATGGCCGACCCCGATTCGGCCTCGTCGCAGTTCTTCATCAACGTGGCGGACAACGCCTTCCTCGATCACCGCGGCACAAGCTACGACACCTGGGGCTATGCCGTATTCGGCCAGGTGGTCGACGGCATGAAGGTGGTCGACGCCATCGTCGCGATGCCACGCGGCGACCGCGGCCCCTACCAGGATGTTCCCATCGAACCGGTTGTGATGAAGCGCGTCACCCTGCTGCCGGAAGCAGCCGCGACCGTCCCGCCCGGCGCCGACAACAAGCCGAAGCAGTAGGCCTGTTCTGTCTTCCGTCACCAAACTGCTGCTGCTTGGGCTGACCGCCCTGCTGGCGCTGGCGCTGGGCCTGATGGCCGGCGCCCTGCCCGCCGACCATGAACTCGCCATGCAGATCCTCACCGAATTGCGCGGCCCGCGCGTGGCCGCGGCGTTCGCCTGCGGCGGCCTGCTGGCGCTGGCCGGCGCGCTGATGCAGACGCTGTTCCGCAATCCCCTGGCCGAACCCTATCTGCTCGGCGTGTCCGGCGGCGCCGGCCTGCTGGCGCTATTGGGCATGGCCGCCGGCCTGGCGTGGCCGTGGGTGTCGGTGCTGGCCTTCGTCGGCAGTCTGCTGGCGCTGGCGCTTGCCGCCGCGCTCGGCGGCCGTCTACTGGCGCGCGACCATACGCCGCTGCTGCTTGCCGGGGTGATGCTGGCGGCCGGCTTCGGCGCCTTGATCGCACTGGTGTTGAGCGTGGCGCCGATCGAGCGCCTGCCCGGCATGCTGTTCTTCCTGATGGGCGACCTCGCATGGACCAGCAACCCATTCATGCTGTGGGCGGCGCTGCTGCTGGCCACAGGGACCGCACTCGGCCTGTCGAGGCGGCTCGACGTACTGCAATTGTCGCCGCTGAAAGCCGCCTCGCTGGGCGTGGCGGTCGCGCCCACGCGCTGGATGCTGTTTACGCTCGCCGGCGCCTGCACCGCCTTGGTGGTGGCGCAGGCCGGCAGCATCGGTTTCGTCGGCCTGATGGTGCCGCATGCGTTGCGGAAAACGGGCTTTTCCGGCCACCGTGTCCTGCTGCCGGCATGCGCCCTGGCGGGCGGCAGCCTGCTGGTGCTGGCCGACGCGCTGGCGCGCACCGTGATCGCGCCGCGGGAATTGCCGGTCGGCGTGCTGACCGCGCTGATCGGCGTACCGATGATGCTCTGGCTGCTGCGCAAACCATGAGCCTCGCCGCCCACCGAGTGACCCTGCAGGCCGGTCCCCGCACGCTGGTGGACATGCTCGACCTCGCACTCGAACCCGGCAAGGTGCTCGGCGTCCTCGGCCCCAACGGCGCCGGCAAGTCGACGCTGATCTCGATGCTGGCCGGACTCGCCGTGCCCGCGTGCGGGCAGATCATGCTCGACAACCAGCCCCTCGCTGCGCTACCGCCGCTCACCCGCGCGCAACACATTGGCCTGCTGCCGCAGGGCGACGAAGGCGGATTTCTCGGCAGCGTGGCCGACTTCGTCGCATTGGGCCATTACCCGTTCGGCGTGGCCGCCCTCGACCTGGTGCCCCTGTTCGCCGCCTGGGAGCTCGCCGATCTCGCCCACCGTCCACTCGACAGCCTGTCGGGCGGCGAACGCCAGCGTGCACGGCTGGCGCAGCTGGCGGCGCAACAACCACGCATCGCCCTGCTCGACGAACCGCTGACCCATCTCGATCCGGCGCACCAGGCCCGGCTGCTGGCCTGGGCACGTAATGAAGCCGATGCCGGGCACAGTGTGGTGCTGACCTTGCACGACCCCAACTGGGCCGCCGGCCACTGCGACCATCTGCTGTTCCTGTACGGCGACGGGCGCTGGCAACTGGGCACGCCGGCCGCGCTGCTCACCCCGGCATCGCTCGAAACCCTGTACGGCACCGGCACGGCCGCGCTCTGGCGGAAGAGCGATCGGGCCCAGCCTGTATAATCGCCACTTGGTCAGCATTCCACCGCCCTCGCGCACCTCATGATTCGTCGCATCATCAACAAAGTATTTGGCCGCAAACCGCGCGCCGACGGCTCCCGGGCGCAGATCCTGCCGCTGTCCGCACACGGCATCCGCCGTGACCAGCTCGACGACTGCGCGCTGAAAACCTGCGAAACCCTGGCGCAAGCCGGGTACAAGGGCTATCTCGTCGGCGGCGCGGTGCGCGATCTGCTGCTGAACATGACGCCCAAGGATTTCGACGTCGCCACCGACGCCACCCCGGAAGAGGTGCGCAGGCTGTTCCGCCGCTCGCGGATCATCGGACGGCGCTTCCAGATCGTGCACGTGATGTGCGGACGCGAGACCATCGAGGTCACGACCTTCCGCGCCAATGGCCAGAAGGAGACCGAAGAGGACAACGAGCACGTTGCCGGCGACAAGTCGCCGGCGGCACACAAGCGTCTGACCGACGAACACGGCCGCCTGCTGTCCGACAACGTGTTTGGCAGCATGGCGGACGACGCCGCGCGCCGCGACTTCACCATCAACGCGCTGTATTACGATCCCGCGCGCGAGGAAGTGCACGACTATTTCGGCGGCGTGGCCGACTGCAAGAAACGTGTGCTGCGCATGATCGGCGACCCCGACACGCGCTACCGCGAAGACCCGGTACGCATGCTGCGCGCCGCGCGCTTTGCCGCCAAGCTCGACTTCCACATCGATCCCGAGACCCGCAGGCCGGTGGCGGCGCTGGCGCCGCTGCTCGCCAACATCCCGCGCGCGCGCATCTTCGACGAGGCGCTCAAGCTGCTGCTGTCCGGCCACGCCCTGCGCGGCGTCCACCAGCTGCGCGCCGAAGGCCTGCATCATGGCATGCTGCCGCTGCTGGACACGATCCTCGACGATCCCACCGGCGAACGTTTCATCAATGCCGCGCTGAAGAGCACCGACGAGCGCATCCAGTCGGACCGGCCTTCGTCGCCCGCCTTCCTGTTCGGCACACTGCTGTGGCCGCAGGTGCTGCTGCGCTGGCGCGCGCTCGAGGCCGCCGGCGAAAAGCCGCAACCCGCCTTGTTTGCTGCGATGGACGAGGTGCTCGATGCCCAACGCAGCCAGCTCGCCATCCCGCGCCGCTACGACGGCATGATGAAGGAAATCTGGGCGCTGCAGCCGCGCTTCGAGCAGCGCGGCGGACAACGCCCCTACCGCCTGCTGGAGCATCCGCGCTTCCGTGCCGCCTACGATTTCCTGCTGTTGCGCGCCGAATCGGGCGAGGTCGCTGCCGAACTCGGCGAATGGTGGACGCGTTTCCAGGAAGTCGGCGAAGACGAGCGCGCCAGCATGCTGCTGGCCGACAATGCGCCCAAGCCGCGCCGCAAGCGCAAACGCAAGAAGCCGGGCGAAGCCGCCGGCGAGACGCAGCCCGCATGAAGATCACCGCCACCATCGGCCTAGGCGCCAACCTCAACGACCCGGCGGCGCAGGTGGAATACGCGCTCGCCGAGCTCGGCCGCCTGCCCGGCACCCGGCTGCTGAGGCATTCCTCGCTGTACGCCTCGGCGCCGGTCGGCCATGTCGACCAGCCCGATTTCATCAACGCCGTAGCGCAGATGGAAACCGAATTGGCGCCGCGCGTGCTGCTCGCCGCCCTGCTGGATATTGAACACCGCCACGGCCGCGAGCGCAGCTTCCGCAACGCGCCGCGCACGCTCGATCTCGACCTGCTGCTCTACGGCAACGCGCATTTCCACGAAGACGGCCTGACGCTGCCGCATCCGCGCATGCAGGAACGCGGCTTCGTGCTGCTGCCGCTGCTGGAGATCGCGCCTGATGCCGTGATCCCCGGCCACGGGCGTGCTGCCGACTGGCTCGCCGCCTGTGCCGACCAGAGCGTGGTTGTTGTCGCTTCAGCGACTCTACAACCACGGCCTCCCCTTCACGGGGAGAACGTGCCTCCCAACCCTCCCGCCGCTGCCGTCAACGCATGAGTCTCTCCCGTTACCGTTACATCGTTGTCGAGGGCCCGATCGGCGCCGGCAAGACCAGCCTCACCTACAAGCTGGCCGAGCGCATGGATGCCGACACGCTGCTGGAAAATGCCAGCGACAACCCCTTCCTGCCGCGTTTCTACCAAGAGCCCAGGCGCTATGCGCTGCCGACGCAGTTGCATTTCCTCTTTGACCGCTCGCGCCAGTTGCGCGATCTCGCCCAGGGCGATCTGTTCCGCGCCGGCACCGTGTCGGATTTCCTGATCGACAAGGACATGCTGTTTGCACGCCTCAACCTCGACGACGACGAGTTCGAGCTCTACCAGAAGGTATACACCGACCTCGCACTGCAGGCGCCGACACCCGATCTGGTGATCTACCTGCAGGCGCCGGTCGAAGTGCTGCAGGAGCGCGTCAGGCGCCGCGGCGTGGAATTCGAGCGCGGCATGGATGCCGGTTATCTGCAACGCCTGGCCAACAGCTACAGCGAGTTCTTCCATCGCTATGAAGCCGCGCCCCTGCTCATCGTCAACACCAGCAACCTCAACTTCGCGGAGAACGACGCCGACTTCGAGCTGCTGCTGGAGCGCATGAGCAAGATGCGCGGTCCGCGCGAATTTTTCAGCCGGGCGGCCTGAGCTACCCTTAAATCACACCATGGCCGTCACCCTGTCCACCCTCAAGGCAATGCGCGAACGCGGCGAGAAGATCGCCGTGCTCACCTGCTACGACGCCAGCTTTGCCCGTGTACTCGATGCTGCCGGCGTCGACGTGCTGCTGGTCGGCGATTCGCTCGGCATGGTGGTGCAGGGACACGCCTCGACGCTGCCGGTGAAGCTTGCCGAGATGACATACCACACGCGCTGCGTCGCCACCGGGACCGAACGTGCCTTCATCGTCGCCGACCTGCCTTTCGGCAGCTACCAGCCTTCGCCGGAGCGTGCGTTTTCCGCCGCGGCACGGTTGATGGCTGCGGGCGCGCACATGGTCAAGCTGGAGGGTGGCGCAGTGATGGTCGACACCGTCGCCTTCCTGACGCAACGCGGCATCCCTGTGTGCGCGCATCTCGGCCTGCTGCCGCAGTCGGTCAACCAGCTCGGCGGCTACCGGGTACAGGGACGCGAGGATGCGGCCGCCGCGCAGCTGGTCGCCGACGCCCGTGCGCTGGAAGCCGCCGGCGCCGGACTGATCGTGCTGGAAATGGTGCCCGCTGCGCTCGGCCAGGCCATCACCGAAGCCCTCACGATTCCGGCCATCGGCATCGGCGCCGGGGCCGGCTGTTCCGGCCAGGTACTGGTGCTGTACGACATGCTGGGCCTGTATCCGCGCGCACCGAAATTCTCGAAGAACTTTCTTGTCGGCGCCGACGGCATCGAAGCCGCCGCGCGCGCCTACGTCGCCGCGGTGAAAGACGGCAGTTTCCCTGGTCCCGACCACGCCTTCTGATGCAGGTCCTGCATACCGTCGCCGAACTGCGCACCGCGCTCGCCGGACAGACCGGCACCGCCTTCGTGCCCACCATGGGCAACCTGCATGCCGGACATGTATCGCTGATCGAACTGGCCAAGCGGCACGGTCATCCGGTTGTCGCGAGCATCTTCGTCAACCCGCTGCAGTTCGGTGCTGGCGAGGATTTCGAGCGCTACCCCCGCACCCTCGCAGCCGACTGCGAGAAACTCGCCGCCGCCGGCTGCGGCCTGGTGTTCGCGCCCGACGTCGACGCCCTCTATCCGGTCCCGCAGGATTTCACCGTGCAGCCGTCCGAAGCGCTGACGCGGGACTTGTGCGGCGCCTTCCGCCCCGGCCATTTCGCCGGCGTGGCGACGGTCGTGCTGAAGCTGTTCAACCTGGTGCAGCCGCGCATGGCCGTGTTCGGGAAAAAGGATTTCCAGCAGTTGCGGGTCATCCAGGAACTGGTCCGGCAATTCAACCTGCCGATCGAGATCGTGGCGGGCGACACCCTGCGCGAATCCGACGGGCTGGCGATGAGTTCGCGCAACGCCTATCTCGGCACGGCGGAACGCATCCAGGCGCCCCAGTTGCAACGCGAGCTCGCTGCCGTCGTGGCCGCCGTCCGGACAGGCGAACGGGATTTCGAAGCCCTGTGCGCCGCCGCCGGCCGCCACCTGAAAATGGCAGGCTGGCGGGTTGATTACGTGGCACTGCGCGACGCCGCGACCCTGCAATCGCCCATGCCCGACAGTACTCGGCTGGTAGTGCTGGGCGCAGCCTGGCTGGGGTCGACCCGGCTGATCGATAATATTGAATGGGAAGCGGTGAGCGGTGAGCGGTGAGCAGCTGCAACCATTCACCACTCACTGCTCACCGCTGTATAATATGAGCCCTTTCTTATTGAGGGCACCGTCATGCAAAGAACGATGCTCAAGTCCAAGCTGCACCGGGCGACCGTCACGCATTCCGAGCTGCATTACGAAGGCTCCTGTGCGATCGACGAAACCCTGCTGGACGCGGCCGACATCCACGAATACGAGCAGATCCAGATCTACAACATCACCAATGGCGAACGTTTCACGACGTATGCCATCCGTGCCGCGCGTGATTCCGGCATCATTTCGGTGAACGGCGCCGCCGCGCACAAGGCGAACCCGGGCGACCTCATCATCATCGCCACCTTTGCGTCCTACAACGAACTGGAACTCGCGCGCTACGCCCCGGAACTGGTGTATGTGGACGCAGAAAACCGCATCATGGACACGCGCCAGTCAATTCCGGTGCAGGCGGCGTAGGGCAAGCCGAGGGCGAGTAAAAAGGCCGGGGAAACCTGGCCTTTTTCTATGGCATCGCGACTGTTTTGTTTCCGGGGTTTCGAGGACTGCTGACCTGATGTCAGCAACCGGCCAGGAGCGGTCAGTCGAGACATCCCTGCATCACGTCTGCTTCACTAGCCAGAGCAGCCTCTGATAGAGCGTCACGACACGGGGTATTCCTGCCGGCGCAAAGAAAAGGCGCATAATCCGGGAAGCGCTCTGTCTCCTTTTGCACAACATAATAAAGAGACAGCCCCACCAGCATCCATATAAGAATCAAGACGATAGACCGAAAAAATGCCTGTCTCTTTATTAAAAAATGTCCGGACCCATGGGTCTCTATATTAACTGTTAGGTGCCATGTCTCATACCGC
>DDRS01000005.1 GCA_002343685.1 Thiobacillus denitrificans
CTCCACGGAACCCGGGGCGATTCAGACTGGTTCAAGTGAGTTTCTAACTTTTGAACTGCTTGGCCAAAGCGGTATCGGATACGGAGAGGTCGGCTTAATTTCTGGGCAGGCAACAGATGAATGGGTTCCAGAAGGGACGGTACAGGTTCTGGGGCAGGACGCTTCCGGGAATGAAATTGTTCTCCAAAGCTGGACCGATGCGGGGTATTGGTTAAGTAATTCCTCCGCTACGGAAATTAAATCCACTACATTCAATTTGAGTAGCTCAGGATTTTTGGACGCTTATTGGGCGTTATTTGACGCAGCGGATTTTGCAGGAAATACGCTGGATTTTGCGCAATCTGTTACGAACACTGCGGGTATAACCGGAAATTATTTGGCGCCTGATTCACTTCTAGACGTCTCCACGCACGTCAATGATTTTTTTAGTGAATATGCTTGGTTTGAGTATCTTGATCCTCTGCCCATGGATCCGGTGATTAATAATTACCTATCTGGAAGTTATACAACTGGATGGGAGGCTGTGACGCTAGACTATGCTGGGGCTTACTATGGCCTGGAGTATCTTCTCGGAGAAACTAATCAATATGTTCTTGGGGCATCGGGCTATCTCCCCCGTACAGATTATGTTGAATTCCTTGAGAATGATTTTTATGCAAATGGCTCCCCGATTGCTATCGACCTGGATGGTGATGGAGTTGAGACAATATCCATTGGTCAATCGGGCATTGATTTCGATGTAACAGGCGACGGTGTTGCGGAAAGAACAGGGTGGTTGTCGCCTGACGATGCGTTCCTGGTAATGGATCGTAACGGAAATAAAAAAATTGATGGCGTCAACGAAATGTTTGGGGGCCTCAATCGTGGTGATGGCTTTGCAGAACTTGCCCTGTTGGATAGCAATGGTGATGGAGTAATCAACAAAAAGGATAAGGACTTTTCTTCGTTAAGGTTATGGCAAGATAAGAATAGCAACGGGACGACTGACAAAGGGGAATTGCTCAAGCCTAAGTCTCTTGGTATTACTGAATTAAGTTTGGATTATTCAAAATCTGAATATATCGAGAATGGCAACCTTTTTGGAGAAGTCTCGCATGCCATCGTGGGGGGAGATAAACATGAAATGGTTGATGTGTATTTTAGATATCATCAACTTCCGTCTTCCCCAAATAAAACCCCGGAAGAATATGATTTTAATATCAGCGAATTGGCCCTGAATTTCGATGGGGCCAGGAAAGTCCGCTCATCGCCGGCAACTTCCGGGATTGATGGCGGGGTTGATAGGAAATTAGAAAACCTCGTATCAGCCATGGCGAGCTTTGCCCCCCCGGCTGCCGGGCAGACCACACTACCGCAGAACTATCAGGATGCCCTCGCGGGCGTCATCGCCGCCAACTGGCAGTAACCTCTGGTGGCGTGCCATCCTCCTGCCCCTGCAAGGGGATGGGGGATGACCGGACTGTGGATTGCATATGCAAACAGAACCAACCTCACCGCCACCATCGGTGGACAGCGGTCTGACCTGCCTGGTCATGCTCGCGCGCTTCCATCAGATCGCAGCCGACCCCGAGCAGATCGCGCACCAGTTCAAAGCGTCCGGCGATCCTTTCGGCAAAACCGAAATCCTTCTCGCCGCCAAGCACCTGGGCCTGCAAGCCAAGCCGGTCAGGACCACTATCGATCGCCTGGATAGAACCCCACTGCCGGCGATGGCGATGGATAAGGATGGCAACTACTTCATCCTCGCCCGCTTCGACGCCGACAAGGCCCTGATCCACGATCCCCGGGCCGAGCGGCCTCAAGTAATGTCCCTTGATGAGTTGCTTACACGTTGGACCGGCGAACTCATCCTCTTCACCTCCCGCGCCTCACTGATCGGCGAAATGGCGAAGTTCGACTTCTCCTGGTTCATTCCCGCCGTCGTCAAATACCGCAAGCTACTGAGCGAAGTGCTGCTGGTGTCTTTGGTATTGAACCTGTTTGCCCTTGTTACACCTTTGTTCTTCCAGGTAGTGATGGACAAGGTGCTGGTGCATCATGGCCTGACCACACTGAATGTCATCGCTGTAGGCCTCCTGGTGGTCTCCCTGTTCGAAGTCGTGCTGTCGGGCCTTAGGAGCTATGTCTTCGCCCATACCACCAGCCGCATCGACGTCGAACTCGGCGCGCGCCTGTTCCGTCATCTGCTGAATCTGCCCTTGGGCTATTTCCAGGCACGCCGGGTCGGCGACTCGGTTGCCCGCGTTAGGGAGCTGGAGAACATCCGTGCCTTCCTCACTGGCAATTCGATCACCGTCGTGCTCGACGTGTTGTTCTCGGTGGTGTTCATTGGTGTCATGCTGTTCTACAGCAGCTGGCTTACCCTGGTGGTGCTGGCCTCGCTGCCACTGTATTTCGTGATCGCCCTCCTGGTCACCCCATTGTTGCGGGCGCGGCTGCACGAGAAGTTCAACCGCGGCGCCGAAAACCAGGCTTTCCTGGTCGAAACCGTGTCCGGCATCGACACCCTCAAAAGCATGGCGGTGGAACCACAGATGCAGCGCCGCTGGGACAGCCAACTGGCGAGCTATGTCTCCGCCGGGTTCAAGTCCGCCACGCTGTCGACCCTGGCGCACGAAAGTACCAACCTCATTGGCAAGCTCGTCACCGTGGGCACCCTGTGGCTCGGCGCTAAGCTGGTGATCGAGGGCAAGCTCACCGTCGGGCAGCTCATCGCTTTCAATATGCTGGCCGGCCGTGTGGCGCAACCCATCATGCGGCTGGCGCAGCTGTGGACGGACTTCCAGCAGACCGGCATTTCCGTCCAGCGTCTGGGCGACATCCTCAACGCGCCCACTGAAGTGGCGGGTAACAAGAGCAGCCTGCCGCCGATTGCCGGACGTATCAGCTTCGATCAGGTGCAGTTCCGCTACCGCCCCGATACACCCGAAGTGCTTAAAGGCATCAGCCTCGATATCCAGCCTGGCGAAGTCATTGGCATCGTCGGCCGCTCCGGCTCGGGTAAAAGCACGCTGACCAAGCTGATCCAGCGACTGTATGTGCCCGAACGCGGCCGGGTGCTGATTGACGGCCTGGATCTGACGCTGGCCGACGCCTCCAGCCTCAGACGACAAATCGGCGTGGTGTTGCAGGAAAACGTGCTGTTCAACCGCACCCTGAGAGAGAACATCGCCCTGGCCGACCCCGGCGCGCCGTTGGAACAAGTCATTGTGGCTGCCAAGCTGGCTGGCGCACATGAGTTCATTCTGGAACTGCCCGAAGCCTACGACACCATGGTCGGCGAGCACGGTTCGACCCTGTCCGGTGGCCAGCGCCAGCGCATCGCCATCGCGCGCGCCCTGATGACGCAGCCGCGCATATTGATCTTCGACGAAGCGACCAGCGCGCTGGATTACGAATCCGAACGCATCATCCAGAACAACATGCAGGCGATCTGCCAGGGGCGTACCGTCATCATCATCGCCCATCGGCTGTCTGCGGTACGCCATGCCAACCGCATCCTGGTGATGGATCATGGACAGATCGTCGAGGCCGGTACGCACGCCGAACTGCTGGAGCACGAAGCCGGGCATTACTCCCGCCTGCATCGCTTGCAACACGCCTGAGGCAGACACATGAAACGACACGCCCTGGCCGATCTGCTCAAACGCTACATCAAGGTCTTCCGTCACGCTTGGTCGCTACGGAAAGAGACCGACGCCCCCGACCTGCAACCCCACGAAGCCCAGTTCTTGCCCGCTGCACTTTCCTTGCGCGACACGCCGGTGCATCCCGCTCCGCGCATCACGCTGTGGCTCATCATGGCCTTCGCCCTGATTGTGCTGCTATGGGCCATCTTTGGGCGTATCGATGTGGTGGCTACGGCGGTCGGCAAGATCATCCCTAACGACCGTACCAAGGTCATCCAGCCGATGGAAACTGCCGTGGTCAAGGCCATCCATGTACGCGACGGACAGGAAGTCAAACCGGGCCAGTTGCTGATCGAGCTCGATGCCACTAGTGCTGCCGCCGACAGCGATCGGCTGCGCAATGAAACGTTGACCGCACAACTGGAAGCTCTGCGCGCACAAGCGCTGCTATCCGCATTGGAACATGGCGCGCCACCCAAATTGAAACCGCTGACTGGCGTGGATGGGGGCCGCCTTCTGGCCGAACAAAGCCAGGCTACCGGCCAATACCGGGAATATCAGGCTCGCCAATTGCAATTACAGGCCGAGATCACCCGCCGCCAGGCGGAGCTCCAGACTACCCATGAACAAGTCAGCAAGCTCGAACAAACCGTACCTATTGCCCGGCAGCGCGCGCAGGACTACCAGAAGCTGATGAAGGAGAAGTTCATGTCCCAGCATGGCTACCTGGAGCGCGAGCAGGCGCGCATCGAACAGGAGCAGGATCTGGCCAGCAGTCGATCGCATGTCGTAGAAATCCATGCCCAACTGGTGGAGTCGCAACGCCAGCAAGCCACACTCGAAGCCGAGACGCGCCGTCAGTTGCTGGATCAATTCAACCTGGCATCCCAGAAAGCCGTGTCGTTGGAGCAGGAGCTGATCAAGGCGGAACAGCGTAGCCGCTTGATGCATTTGACCGCACCGGTCGCCGGTACGGTACAGCAACTTGCGGTCAGTACGGTGGGCGGGGTTGTTACGCCGGCCCAGCCCTTGATGGTGATCGTGCCGAAAGAGAATGTGCTGGAGGTAGAAGCCATGTTGCCCAACAAGGACATTGGCTTTGTGAATCCCGGGCAGGATGCCGAAGTGAAGGTGGAAACCTTCCCGTTCACCAAATACGGTACGATCCGCGGCAAGATCACCCAGGTGTCGTCCGACGCGATTCAGGACGAGAAGCTGGGGTTGATTTATTCGACCCGGGTCAAACTATCCAGGGACACGCTACGGGTGGAGAACAAGACCGTACGCCTGACACCTGGCATGGCGGTGACGGTCGAGGTCAAGACCGGTACGCGGCGGGTGATCGAGTATTTCCTGAGTCCGTTGATGCAGGTGACGAGTGAGAGCTTACGGGAACGGTGATTTCGTATGAAGAACATCGATTAAAGATTTCGAGAAAAGGCTGATCACAGAACGGTCGGAATCGTTGACCGGTCTCAGTCACATAGTGAACTAACTTGGCTCAGAGCCTGCTGGCCGCAATGGCTGAGGGCCAGACAGTCATGGAAGAAGCCTTGAACACTGAACCTCAGGTTTCATCCCCCCGGATTTACCTGCCTGCGAGTTTTAACGCTTGTGAGATACCTCGGTTCGCAGCGCGCGCTTGATGCGCCAGTATGCGGGTTTCGCATGACCGGACGCATCGAACAGCAGGGCCGCACCCTGGCCGGGGAAAAACTCCGGTATCCACGAGTAGCGGTCGGTCGCCCCCCAGGTGGAAAAGCTGCGGCACTGCGGTACGGCCAGGCAGGCCTGCAGCATGGCGTCATACAGCACGGCCTGTTTCCTGAGAGCCGCGCGGCTTGCCGACTGAGGCAGCATCACGTCCATTTCGGTGATGTCGGTCTGCAGCCCGAGCGCGGCCAGACGCTTCATGTTGATGCGCACGTCCTCGGCACGCGGCGTGTCGTTCAGGCTCAGGTGCATTTGCAGGCCCACGGCGTCGATCGGGACGCGGTGCGTGCGCAGGTCGGCCACGAGGGTGTAGATGCCGTCCGACTTGGCGCCGGCGCCTTCGCCGCCGTAGTCGTTGTAGCGCAGACGCGCCTGTGGGTCGGCCGCGTGCGCCCAGCGGAATGCCAGCGTCAGATAGTCCGGGCCGATGCCGCGCGACCAGAAGGTCTCGCGCGGCTTGCCGTCTTCGCCGACGGCTTCGGCCGCCACGTCCCATGAGGCCACGCGTCCGCGATAGCGGGCGACCACGGTCTGGATGTGCTCGCGCAGGATGGCCTTCAGTTCGTCGGAATTGAAATGGCCCTGCGCCAGCCAGTCCGGCAGTTGCTGGTCCCACACCAGCACATGGCCGTTCACCTGCATGGCGCGCGCTTCGGCGAATGCGACGAGGGCATCCGCCTGTGTGAAGTCGAAGCGTCCGCGTTCGGGCTGGATGACGGAGAATTTCATCGCGTTCTCCGGCGTGACGAGATCGAACTCGCGCGCCAGCAGCTTGGAATAGGCGGCGTCCGTACCCAGGGCCTCGACGTTCACGGCGGTGCCGAAGCGGATCCCGGCCGTGTGTGCCAGGCTGCGTATGCCGTCGGCGGCAAGGGCGAAGGTGGACGTGGTGCACGTGAGGGCGGTCGCGATCGCCATCATGATGATGCGCCAGGGCATGTCAGTAGCCGCGCAGCGCGGCGGCTCCGGCCCATTGCGTGACGAAGCCCGGGACGGGCGGCGGCAAGGACGGCCGCAGGCCGGCCTGGCGGGCCCAGCCCTCGAGCCAGGATTCGCCTTGTGCGCCGTTGGTCCCCAAGGGGGAAGTGTAGGCGGGATCACCGAGCGCGTCGTCCAGTGCGACGAAGCGGTAGCCCCGCTGCCTGAGCATGTCGGCGAGCGCGTCGAAGTGATCTGCGTTGAGCGAATTGGCGTGCAGCACCAGCACGTGGGCGACGGGGCGGCCGAACAGGTCGAGCGCCAGTTGCTCGGCCTGCGCGAACACTGTCTGCATGTAGGGCACGTAGGCGGCGCCGATGCGGCGTGCCGCGTCCTCGTCGCCTTGCGCCTGCGCCCGGGCATACGCAGCGGCGAACACCCATTCCGGGCTGTTCACGGTCACGGGGGCCACGACATAGCCGTGCGCTGTCAGGAACTCCCGGAAGGCCGCGCGTACTTCGGGGGTTGTCCCCTGATGCAGGAATGGATGGCGGAACCAGCGCAGGGTCTTGCCTTCACGCTGCATGAGGGGGCGGGTCACGGTTTCGCCCTGCAGCAGATCGGCCTCGAACACGTCGAGCGGCACCCGGTTGAGCGAGAGATGCGAGAAAGTGTGGTTGCCGAGCTCGAAGCCGGCCCGGAGCCATGCGCGCAGCAGGCCGATCCGAACCGCATCCGGGGCGCCGTCGCGGGCCAGCTTCGACTCGTTGACGAAACCGACCGCGGGTACGTGCTCGGCCTGCAGGCTATGCAGCAGGCGGGTGGTCATGGTCTCGAGATAGCCGTCGTCCTCGGTCGGAACCGCGGCAAAAGGCAGGTCGTCGAAGGTGACCGCTACGGTGCGCTCAGGCGGCAGTGGCGCGGCCGACGCGGCGAAGGAGATCAGGCAGAGAAGGAAAAACAGCCGGTGTGTCATGTTGCCCAAGAACGACGCATGCCGGAGAGGGTCGTCTTGCCGGACGCGATTTAGAAACGGCGTGTCAGGCCGAGTTCGAACGTGCGCGAGCGGTAGCCCGCCGTGGGGCCGCCGCCATAGCTGGAAAAGCCGGCCTTCACGTCGAGGAACCAGTCGCGGTACAGGCCGAAGAAGCCTTCCGCCACGATGTCGCCGCCGCTACGGAAGCCGGATTGGGTGTTGTCCTTGTAGGGTCCGTAGCTGATGGCCACGCTCACGCCGTCGTCGTCGCTGATCTTCCAGTAGGTGAAGGCGGTCAATGCGTAGCGTTGATAGAGGGAGGGGGCGTAGTAGCCGTTGCCCGGGTCCTGGTCGAAACCGAACCAGCGGCCGCTCACGCCGAGGTCCAGGTTCAGGCGCTGTGTGCGCAGGATGGCGCGGCGCGGCGCAAGCTCGGCCTCCCAGCGATCGTTGCCGTCGGAGAAGGTGTCGTAGGCGAGGCGGCCGGCGACGGTGTAGCGCAGGTCGGGCGTCCAGGTCGCGTCGAGGGTGTTGGCGCGGCGTTCAATGCCGAGCGCCGCGGCACGGGGCGACACGGCAAACAAGTCCTGGCGGCGCGACAGCCGCAGGGCCAGCTCGTCCGTCGGCTGCAGGTCGGCGCCGAGCTCGTAGAGGAAGCGGCTGTCACCCGTGGCCGTGCCGCCGCCGATCTGCGCGTCGAGCGACAGCCTGGGCGACATGCGATGCTGGATACCCAGCCAGGCACGGTTGTAGCCGACCGTGGTGCCGCCGTCCGGCCTGGCGTAGGGGCTGCCGGCTTTCGTATCGATCGATTGGCGGTCGGTTCCGCCGAACAGGCGGGTTTCGGGGTTGATCACGTATTCGCCCGCCAGTCCGGCATGGCGGAGCGTGATGTGGTCGGAGGCCGACTCGTAGCCCAGATTGAGGGTGGCGTTGGACCGCTGCGGCGTGTAGATGAAGCGGGTCAGGTCGGCGGTTTCCTTGCTGTCCAGGCGCAGACGCGCGACGTCGGCAAGGCTCGCCAGTGCTTCGCGCGGGCGATGGGCGTAATGCAGGGCGATGGTGCGGGTGTAGCCCAGTTCGTAGTCGTCGCGCAGTTCCGGCTCGAGTGCGGCGATGAGGCCGAGGGCGGGCGTCGGACGTTCCGCCCAGGCCAGTACGCGTGCCTTCTGCTTGCGGTAGGCGAGGTTGTCGCCGAAGCGTGTCTTGTAGGCTTCCAGCAGCTCCATCGCACGCGCGTAGTCGCCCAGTTCGGTGACGACGACGATGTACTCCATCGATGCGGCGGCCACGCCGGGCTGCCTGGCCAGGTAGTCGCGATAGGCGCGTGCCGAGTCGTCCAGCTGGCTGCGCCAATACTGCACGCGGGCGATGCCGAGGCGCGCGCCGGGATCGTCCGGCGCAATCGCGAGGATGCGCCGGTAGCTGTCCAGCGCCGTGGCGTAGTCGCTGCGCCAGGCGGCGATGTCGGCGCGGCTGCGCAGGTACTCGAGATTGGTCGGGTCGAGCACCACCGCGTGCTCGATGGCGTCCGCTGCGTCGCCGGCTTCCTTGTCGGTGGAATAGCTCTGCGCCAGGCGGTAGAACAGGGCATGATCCTGCGGGGCGAGGCGGCTCGCCTCCTTGAGTGCGGCCGACGCGGCCGCAGGATGGTTGCCCAACGCATAGAGATCGGCCATGCGCAGCCAGTATTCCTTGCTCGTGCCGAAGCGCTGGCGGTAGAGCGTGTCGTATTCCTGGACGGCCTGGGTGTCGCCGCGCTCGGCTTCCAGTTCCATGTACTCGAGCATCACGTCCTTGTCCTGCGGACGCTGCGTCAGGTAGGTGCGGTAGCGCGGCACGGCGGCGTCCTTCTTGCCGCTGCGCGCGTTGGCCCGGGCGAGACCGAGCAGGGCATCGGCATCCTGGGGCGTCGCGGCAAGGATGCGTTCGAAGCTGTCGGTCGCCACGGCGTAATAGCCGGTCCACAGGGCGATTTCGCCGCGCGCGCGCAAGTAGGTCGGATTGCCTGGGTCGAGTTCGACGGCTTGCGCGATCGCGGCCAGCGCGCTCGGACCTTTCTGGATGACGGCATAGGCCTGCGAAAGCTTGTAGTGCAGGCGGGCGTCCATGGGCGCGTAGTGCGTTGCCTCACGCAGGGCTTCGGCGGCCCCGGCGGGGTCTTTGAGCTGGGTGGCGCGAATGTCGGCGATGCGTTCCCACAAATTCGCCTGCGCCGGGTTGGCTGCCAGGGCTTGCTGATAGATGCCCACTGCGTCGGCCCATTGACCCTTCATCTCGGCACGCAGACCGGCGTCGGGGACGGGCTGCGCAGCCGCCGGCAGCGCAGCCGCTGCGAGACAGGCCAGAGCGAGGATCGGAAGCAATTTCATTTGCGCCACCGCCGGTTACGGAAGATCCACAGGTCGGCGGCGAAGCGGCCGATCGTGACGAGATCGAACAGTAGCACGGCATAACGCAGCGGCATCACCAGCAGGCTCTTGAAGAAATATTCCAGCCGGTGTCCCTTGGCCACCGTGACCAGGATGCTGGTGCCGACGGCGGTTTCCGCAATGAGCGTGATCGCCAGCGGCTCCCACAGCTGCAGCAGGATCATGATCAGCAGCGCGGTCGGAAACGCCACTTTCTCGAACGCCGACATGAACAGCACCCAGCCGATCGGTCGGCCGTACTTGCGCGTGTAGTCGGCG
This sequence comes from Thiobacillus denitrificans, assembly GCA_002343685.1. Taxonomy (GTDB): domain Bacteria; phylum Pseudomonadota; class Gammaproteobacteria; order Burkholderiales; family Thiobacillaceae; genus Thiobacillus; species Thiobacillus denitrificans_A. The sequence continues at coordinate 9,927 of DDRS01000005.1, forward strand.
CCAAAGGGCTGGCGGTACTGTTCGAAATGCACGCGTTTGTCGGCGTGGTTTCCTGTCACTTTGGAGGCTTCCTTTTTCTTGCGACGGTAGCGCTTGAAGGCCTTGAACGGGCTGCGCATCAGGTCGTCGAAATAGTAGCAGCTCTGCAGGAAGGACGAGGACCACAGATAGATCTGCCCCGGCACCCGGCCGACTTCCGGCTCCTGCGAGCGGGCGTAGACGTCGGTCACCTGGATATTGCGGTAGCCGTTGTCGTTCATGGCGAAGCCGATGAAGATATCTTCCGAATTGGTGAGGTCATCGCCCAGGATCGGCTCGTAGCGGTCGAACACGATGGTCTTCAGCACGCTGCGGCGGTAGGCCACGGCGCATCCCACCGGATTGAGAATGCTGCCGAAGAAGGTTACCTGGCCCAGGTACACGAATTTCTGCAGGAAGTAATACAGCACGTCGCGGTACATGTTGGTGATGCCGCGCTGCAGGTGGTGGAACCAGCCCACCTTGGGATAGATGGTGGCTTCGGGATGGGATTTGAGAAAGGTTTGCAGTGCCTCGGTCTTCAGCATGGCGTGGCGGTCGCGGTCGCGCAGCGGCAACACGGTGCCGCAGGCGCTGGCGATGCCGGCGCCCTTGTAGAGCTCCTCGACCACGCGGTCGATGTAGTTGTCCGATTCCAGCACGGTGTCGCCGTCGAGAATGAACTCGACGTCGGAATCGAACTCGCGCGACTGGCGCTTCAGGGTCGGCGTCTTGCCGATCGAGTGCGCGCGCCGGATCGTGATCAGGTCCATGCCGTTGAGGGCACAGAAGGTCTGGGCATATTCGACCGTGCGATCATGGCTGCCGTCGTCGATCAGGATGATGCGCGTGGGCTTGCGGGTCTGGCGCGCCAGCGCGGCCAGGCACAGGGGAATGTTGCTTTCCTCGTTGAAGGCGGGGATCACGACATCGACCGTGGCCTCGCGCCAATCCTCGGCCGGATTGGGAAGGGTCTTGTCCGGTCCGTGGGCCAGGCCGATGAGGCTCAGCACCGTGTTCGGGCTGAGGATGAAATATGGTGTCGTGGCCATGGGGCGTCTATTCTAGGCGACGCGCCGGATCTTCTCGGATTCGCGCGCGATCAGGTCGTCAAGGGTGTCGTTCAGCTTCCATTCCGGTTCGAATCCGGTGAGCGCCCGCAGTTTGTTGAGCACCGGACGCCGGTGCGTGACGTCCTCGAACTCCTCGCCGTAGGCATCCTTGTAGGAGATGTAGTGCAGTGGCGAGCTGCTGTGTGCGCGTTGCACGATCAGCGAGGCCAGGTCGTGGATGGAGATCTCCTGGTCGTTGCCGACGTTCACCACCTCGCCCCAGGCCGCCGGGCAGCCGGCGAGGCGATCCAGCGCCACCACGGTGTCGCGTACGTCGCAGAACGAGCGTGTCTGGTTGCCTTCGCCGTAGACGGTGAGCGGCTCGTTGTTGACCGCCTGCCTGACGAAACTGGGCACCACCATGCCGTAATGACCGACCTGGTTGGGACCGATGGTGTTGAACAGCCGCGCGACCACGATATTCAGGCCGTATTTGCGGGCATAGGAGAAGGCGAGGAACTCGTCCGCCAGCTTGGTCACGGCATAGGCCCAGCGCAGGCGGCCGGCGGAGGGCAGTACGATGTAGTCGATCTCGGAGAAACTGCTGCTGGTGTTGAAGCCGTACACCTCCGAGGTCGAGGCGATGATGACCTGCGGGTTCCATCCTCCTTGCTGGATGGCGCGCAGGATCCGTTCGGTGCCGGTCATGTTGGTCGCCATCACGGCCACCGGGTCCTCCAGTACCTTTTTTACGCCGACGACCGCGGCCATGTGGTAGATGCGATCGGCCCAGGCGACGGCTTTGTCGAGGCCATTCCAATGCAGGATGTCGGCCTCGGCAAAGCGGAAGGCAGGGTTGCCGCGGAAGAGGTCGATGTTCGTAAGCGAGCCCGTGCTCAAATTATCGACGACATAGACCTGGTCGCCCAACGACAAATGGTGCTCTGTCAGATGCGATCCGATGAATCCTGCGCCGCCCGTGATCAAAACATGCATGTTCCACCTCTCCGAGTTTTCGGCATCCACTGCCGAACGATTAACAGGACGGCTGTGCGGTCCACGATCAAGGCCCAGTAAAAACAATGAGTTGTCTTTTTTATTGGAAGGCCTGACCGCCAGCATTGTGCCTATTCATGGTGCAGCAAGGAGCGTACCAATCCGTGCGCAGGTAGATAGATCGCTTCAAGGGCACTTTTTGGGTGCATGCTCGTCCCTGTCTTATGGCGGCATCGAGGATTCGGGGCGCATTTTTGGGGCGGCATGTTGGCCTGTCATGTGCCCATCACCAATTTTTCCTATGGTTAATCAAGTGATGACATTTTTCTTGTCGTCAGTGGCACAGCCGTTGCTTGATGACGATCGGGCGGCATCGAATGCCATCGCCAAATGGCGTGGCCTATTCCGGTAGGGAGAAACACTGCATGGCATCATCAGTATTCGCGAAAGAGAAACAGGATGAGGTGACGGGACCGCTGCATCGCCCGGTCTGTCTTCAGTTGAAAGCGCATCAGACCATCATGGCGGCGGCCCATATGCGCGACCTATTCGCAACGGATCCGGCGCGCTTCGAGCGGTTCTCGCTGCAGGTCGGCGAGTTGTTGCTGGATTATTCGAAGAACCGCATCACCGACGAGACCATGGGTCTGCTGGTTCGGCTGGCCGAGGAGGCGGACGTGGCTGGCTGGCGCGACCGCATGTTCAGCGGCGACAAGATCAACAACACCGAGAATCGCGCGGTCCTGCATGTGGCCCTGCGCAACCGCAGCAATCATCCGGTCGTCGTCGACGGCGAAGACGTGATGCCCAGGGTGAACGCGGTGATCGAGCGCATGGGCGCCTTCGCCGAGCGGGTGCGCAGCGGCGAGTGGCGCGGCTACACCGGCGAGCGCATCACCGATGTCGTCAACATCGGCATCGGCGGCTCTGATCTTGGGCCGCAAATGGTCTACCAGGCGCTGAAGCCGTACCGCCATCCGCGTCTGAAGATGCACTTCATCTCCAACATCGACGGCGCGCATGTGAAGGAGGCGCTGGAGACGTTGAATCCGGAAACGACGCTGTTCATCGTGTCGTCCAAGACCTTCACCACGCAGGAGACGATGACCAACGCACACTATGCGCGTGCGTGGTTCCTGGCGCAGTCGCAGGCGGAGAAGCACATCGCGCGGCATTTCGTGGCGGTGTCGACCAACCGCGACGCGGTCGCCGCTTTCGGCATCGATCCTGCCAACATGTTCGAATTCTGGGACTGGGTGGGCGGACGCTACTCGCTGTGGTCGGCCATCGGGCTGTCGATCGTGCTGGCGGTGGGCGCAGAGCGCTTCGTCGAGCTGCTGGAGGGCGCCCACGCCATGGACGAGCATTTTCGCCATGCGCCGCTGGCTGCCAACATGCCGGTCATCCTGGCGTTGCTGGGCGTGTGGTACAACAACTTCTTCGGTGCCGAGTCTCACGCGATTTTGCCCTACGACCATTACCTGCGCAGCCTGCCGGCCTACCTGGAGCAGGCCGACATGGAAAGCAACGGCAAATCGGTCGACCGCGACGGCAATATTGTCGACTACCCCACCGGCGCGATCGTCTGGGGCGCCACAGGCATCAATGGCCAGCACGCGTTCTACCAGTTACTGCATCAGGGTACCAAGATCATCCCGGCCGATTTCATCGTGTCGGTCGAATCGCACACCGAATTGCAGGAACATCACGACATCCTGATCGCCAACTTCCTCGCGCAGACCGAGGCGCTGATGCGCGGCCGCACGCGCGAGGAGACGCAGGCGCAGACCGGCCAGTTCGTGTCGCACAAGGTGTTCGACGGCAACCACCCGAGCAACGCGATCCTGCTGCAGAAGCTGACGCCGCATGCGCTCGGCATGCTGATCGCACTGTACGAGCACAAGATCTTCGTGGAGGGCGTGATCTGGAATCTCAATTCCTACGACCAGTGGGGCGTGGAACTCGGCAAACAACTGGCCAGTCGCATCCTGCCCGAGTTGCATGCCGACGCACCGGTGGCGGGGCATGATGCCTCGACCAACGCGCTGATCAATTACTATCGCCGCATGAGTCATCCGCGCACTGGCCTATAGTTCGAAAATGGAGTTGATTGCAGGCGATATTGGCGGAACCAAAAGCTGGCTGGCCTGGACGACCGGCGAGGCGGACGGTGCGATGCGCCTGCGCTTCGAACGGGTGTATGCCAGTGCCGATTTTGCGTCTGCAGAAGCCTTGTTGCGGCAGTTCATCGCCGATTCACAGGATGCGCCCCGGCCGGACAGGCTGGTCCTGGCGCTGCCGGGGCCGCTGCATGCGCAGCAGGTGCGTCTGACCAATCTCGACTGGACGGTCGATGCAGGATCGCTGCAGGCTGTGCTGGGCATCGCCGAGGTCCAACTCATCAATGATTTTCAAGCCGCCGCCACGGGGGTGGCCGCCCTGTCGACGACCGATTGGGTCGCGCTCAATTCGCAGCCGGCCGAACCAGGCGGCGTGCGCGTCATCACGGGTGCGGGGACGGGGCTCGGTCTCGCCTTCATGCTGGCGGACGACACCGGACACTACCGGACGTTTGCGACCGAGGGCGGACATATCGACTTTGCGCCGGCCAGTCCGATCCAGGTGCGGCTGCTGGAACGTTTGCGTGGAGAATACGGTCATGTGTCCTGGGAACGCGTGGCCTCGGGTTCGGCCATGAACGATCTATACCGCTTTTGCTGCAGCGAGCATGAACGGCCGTTGCCCGATGGCGTGGTGGACGGTGCCGAACTTGCCGTGCGCGCCGAATCGGGCGATGCCGCCGCCGAGGCCGCACTGGATCTTTTTGTCGACTTGTACGGTGCGTGGGTGGGCAACGTGGCATTGCTGTATCGGCCGCATGGCGGCCTGTATATTGCGGGCGGGGTGAGTGCGCATTTGCGCATGCGGATGCAGTCCGCCCGCTTCATGGAAGCCGCCGTTGCCAAGGGCCGCATGCGCAGCGTAGTCGAGCGCACGCCGATTTTCCTGGTTACCAGTAGCAGGCTGGGCGTGGCGGGGGCGCTTGCAGTGGGGCAGACCATGTCCCGTGGACAGCATCCCCGTCCCGTCCTTCAATCAATAACGAGACAGACGAGGAGCAGTTCATGACTCTTTCCAAGGCCGAACAGGAACGCCTTTACCGCTATTACACCGAACCGAAAATGGTGACCGATCTCACCCGCAAGACGCTGGCGCTTGTGCTGGCGGGGGGGGAAGGTTCGCGGCTGAAGGACCTGACCGCCTGGCGCGCCAAGCCGGCCGTCCCGATCGGCGGCAAGTACCGCATCATCGACTTCCCGCTCTCCAACTGCGTCAACTCCGGGATTCTCCGCATCGGCGTGCTCACACAATACAAGTCGCACTCGCTGATCCGGCATCTGCAGCGCGCGTGGGGATTCATGCGTGCCGAGATCGGGGAGTTCGTCGAGATCCTGCCCGCGCAGCAACGCACCCACAAGAAGGAGTGGTACCAGGGAACGGCCGACGCGCTGTTCCAGAACATCGACATCATGCAGCGCCATCACCCGGAATACGTGCTGGTGCTCGGTGGCGATCATGTCTACACCATGGATTATTCGGAGATGCTGCTGTATCACGTGCAGACCGGCGCGGATTTCACCGTTGGCAGCATCGAGGTGCCGGCTGCCGAAGCAAGCGGATTTGGCGTGATGTCGGTCGACGAAGAGATGCGCATCACCCGTTTCACCGAAAAACCCAAGGACCCCGATTGCATTCCCGGCAAACCCGGGACGGCCTTGGTGTCGATGGGCATCTATATCTTTTCCAAGGACTTTCTCTACAAGACGCTGATCGAGGATGCGGGCAAAACCAGCTCCAGCCACGATTTCGGCAAGGACATCATTCCAGCCAACATTGGCGAAGCCCGTGCCATGGCCTTTCCTTTCCGCGATAGGAATGGCGAGCCTGCCTACTGGCGCGATGTGGGAACGCTGTTTTCCTACTGGCAGACCAACATGGAATTGTGCTCGATCGAGCCGGAGCTCAATCTGTACAACCGCGACTGGCCGATCTGGACCTACCAGCCGCAGTACCCGCCCGCGAAATTCATTTTCGACGATGAAGGACGGCGCGGCGAAGCGATTGATTCGCTGATCGCCGGCGGCTGCATCCTGTCGGGCGCGCGAGTCAAGCGCTCGGTGCTGTTCTTCGCGACCACGGTGGAGAATCGCAGCCTCATCAAGGACAGCGTGATCCTGCCCAAGGTCTCGATCGGCAGCAATTGCCGCATCACCCGCGCCATCATCGACAAGGGGACGGTCATCCCTGACGGCATGGTCATCGGCGAGGACCTGGTGGAAGACGCCAAGCGTTTCCACGTCACGCCCGAGGGCATCGTGCTGGTGACGCCCGCGATGCTCGGCCAGAACCTTTACGCGAGACTGCAGAATGACTACGACGGCTAAATCGCTCAATGTGGTGCTGTGCTGGCACATGCACCAGCCGTATTACCGGGAGGGCCTCAAGGGCGCCTACCATCTGCCCTGGGTGTACCTGCACGGCATCAAGGATTACAGCGACATGGCCGCGCATCTGGAGCGCTACCCGGCGATGCGCACGGTGGTCAACTTTGCGCCGGTGCTGCTGGAGCAGCTGGACGATTATGCCCAGCAGCTCGACGTGTTGCTGAAACACGGCAAACCCACCCAGGACCACATGCTGAACCTGCTGTCCGGGGTCGAACGCATCCCGTCCGATGCCACCAGCCGCTTGCGCATCGTGCGGGATTGCCAGCGCTGCAACGCGACGCGCATGATCCACCCGTATCCCGCCTTCCATCGTTTGTTGAGCATGATCGGCGTGGCTGACGAGACGAGCGGCGACAGTGCCGGACTTCCCTGGCTGATGGGCTATTTGTCCGAGCAGTATTTCCTCGATCTGCTGACGTGGTACCACCTCGTCTGGCTGGGGCATTCGCTCAGACAGCTGCCGCTGGTACGGCGCTTGATGGCGCAGGAAAAGAATTATTCGGCAGCGGATCGCCACGAGCTGCTGCACCTGATGCAGCACTGCATCGCCGGATTGATTCCGCGCTATCGCGCGCTTGCCCAACGCGGCCAGATCGAGTTGTCGATGACGCCTTACGGCCACCCCATCGTGCCCCTGCTGAACGATTTCTCCAACCTGCGCGATGCGATGCCCGACGCCCCCGTTCCCGATGCGCCCGGTTATCCGGGCGGGGCGGAGCGTTCGCGCTGGCATTTGCAGCATGGTGTCGAGGTGTTCGAGCGTTATTTCGGCATGAAGCCAGCCGGCGTGTGGCTGTCGGAAGGTGGCGTCAGCGAGGATGCGCTGGCCCAGCTCGACAAGATGAATTTTTCCTGGACGGCGTCGGGCGAGGGCGTATGGCGCAACAGCTGCGACAAGTCGGGATGCCCGCCAGAGCAGACGCAAACCAAGCGTGCGCTGTTCTCGCCCGCCCAGGTCGATGGCTTCAAGACGCGGGTCTTCTTTCGCGACGATGGCCTGTCGGATCTGATCGGCTTCAAGTACAGCGACTGGCACGCCGACGACGCGGTGGGCGACTTCGTCCAGCACCTGGAGAATATCGCCACCTTTTTCGGCAAGGATGCGAACCGGCATGTCGTCTCGGTCATTCTCGACGGCGAGAATGCCTGGGAGTATTACCCCGACAATGGTCACCATTTCCTGAATTCCCTTTATGCGGCGCTGTCGAACCATCCCACGCTCAAGGTCGGAACCTTTGCCGAACAGGTCGCGCATATCCCGTCGAAGCCGATGAAGCGGCTGGCGGCCGGCAGCTGGGTATACGGCAGCTTTTCGACCTGGATCGGCTCGGACGACAAGAACCGCGGCTGGGATTATCTGGTTGCCGCCAAGCAGGCCTACGACAGCGTGGTGGCGACCGGGAAGCTGAATGCCGATCAATTGGCGCTGGCTACCCGCCAGCTCGCCGTCTGCGAGGGCTCGGACTGGTTCTGGTGGTTCGGCGATTACAACCCGGCAAGCAGCGTCAGCGATTTCGAGCAGCTGTATCGAACCCAGTTGCGCGAACTGTATCGCCTGCTGGGCGTCGCGCCGCCGGCCCTGTTGGATGTGCCGCTGTCGAGCGGCGGCGGCTGGGCGGAAAACGCCGGCACCATGCGTAGGAATGCCGGATGAATTTCAACACGCGCCGCGCCGGCATTCTGTTGCACCCGACGTCGTTGCCATCCTGCGCGCTGGAAGACGTCGAGCGCTGGCTGGATTTCCTGCAGGCGGCCGGCATCACCGTATGGCAGATGCTGCCGCTCGGCATTCCGCTGTCCGGACTGTCCCCCTACCAGTGCGCCTCGGCGTTTGCGGTCAACCCTGCGCTGTTTCCCGGAGCGCGCGCCGACATGCGCGGTTTCTCCAGTTGGCGCAAGAAACAGCACCACTGGCTGGACGATTACGCGCGCTTCATGGTGATCAAGCAGGAGCAGGGCGGCGCTCCCTGGACCGATTGGCCGCGTGAACTGCGCGACCGCGATGCGCGAACGCTGTCCGCGTTCGATGACAGCCATGCCGATGCGCTGAAAGCCATCATGGCCGAGCAGTATCGGTCCGCCGTGCGGGGGCAGACCATCCGTGCGGCGGCAGCGGAACGCGGCATCCGGATGTTCGGTGACATGCCGATCTTCGTTGCGCACGACAGTGCCGACGTATGGGCCCAGCGGCACCTGTTCCTGCTGGATGAAACGGGACATCCCACCGTGGTGACCGGGGTGCCACCGGATTATTTTTCCGAAACCGGGCAGCGCTGGGGCAACCCGCACTACAACTGGAGCGTGATGGAGGCCGACGGCTTCGCCTGGTGGCGGGCCCGGCTGCGTGCCCATTTCGAGTGGTTCGATCTGGTGCGTATCGATCATTTCCGCGGGCTGTCCGCAGCCTGGACGATTCCGGCCAGCGAGCCGACCGCCATCCATGGCGAGTGGCGTGCGACCCCGGGCGCGGCGCTGCTGCAGGCGATCAGCGCCGAAATGCGGGACTTGCCGCTGGTGGCCGAGGATCTCGGCATCATCACGCCGGATGTGACCGCGTTGAGGCACCAGTTCGGACTGCCCGGCATGTCCGTGCTGCAGTTCGCATTCGATGCCCATGCCGACAACCCGCACAAACCCGAGAATGTGCATCCCGATACGGTGTATTACACCGGCACGCATGACAACGACACCACGCTGGGCTGGTGGCGCACGCTGCCCGATCATGTCCGGCCCGAAGTCATGCAGCGGCTGGGCATCTCGGATCCTGACGCGGTTCTGGACGCGATGATTGCCACGGTGCTGGAAAGTCGTGCCGCCCTGGCGATGTTGCCGCTCCAGGATGTGATGCGCCTCGGCAGCGAGGCGCGCATGAATACGCCTGGTACGGACAGCGGCAACTGGGCCTGGCGGTTTGAATGGGATGCGCTGGCGCCCGACCTGGCGCCCCGTTTACGACAACAATTACAGAAAGCCAATCGATGCGAGACTCCGCCCACGCCATGAATGCGCCGCTTCAGCCCTTGTCCGGCGCGCCCCTGCCCATCGTCAGTGCGCCGATCATGCGGGTGCAGGCCGGCACGCACCACGACCCGTTCGAAGTGCTGGGGCTGCATCTGCAGCCTGACGGGCGTGTCCTGATCCGAGTCTTCCTGCCTGCCGCCGAGGCCGTCGAACTGGCGGCGACCGGCGCACGCATGACGCGCGTGGCGGGTACGGACTGCTTCGAGCTGCTCCTGCCGCACGACAGCACAGCCGAGAGGCATCCGCTGCTGCGCTGGCAGGACAAGGGGCGGGGCGACTGGCATACCACGCAATGCCCGTATACCTTCGACGCGCAACTGGGCGAAATGGATCTGCATCTGTTCGGCGAAGGACGGCACCTGGAAATCTGGAAGGTGCTGGGTGCGCGGCTGAAGACCATCGACGGCGTCGAAGGGTGCCTGTTTGCGGTATGGGCGCCGGCCGTGCAGCGCGTCAGCGTGGTGGGCGATTTCAACGCGTGGGACGGCCGCCGCCATCCGATGCGCTGCCGCGGCGTGTCCGGCGTATGGGAGCTGTTCATCCCCGGCCTGGATGCCGGTCACGCCTACAAGTTCGAAATTCTCGGTAGCCACGGCCAGCTGGTGACCAAGACCGATCCCTATGCGCGGCACATGTTCCTGCGTCCCGAGACCACCAGCCGCGTGCCTGACGACACGCCGTATGCATGGGGCGATGGCGGCTGGATGGAGGCTCGGGCCCGATTCGACTGGCAGCACAGCCCGGTAAGCATCTACGAACTGCACCCCGGTTCCTGGCGGCGGCATGCCGACGGCAGCTTTTATACCTGGGGCGAGCTCGTGACCGAGCTGATCCCCTACGTGCTGGACCTCGGCTACACGCACATCGAGCTTCTGCCGGTGGCCGAGCATCCGCTCGATGCCTCGTGGGGCTACCAGGTATCCGGTTATTACGCGCCGACTGCGCGTTTCGGCTCGCCCGACGATTTCCGCATTTTCGTCGACGCCTGCCACCAGGCCGGCATCGGCGTGCTGCTCGACTGGGTGCCCGCACACTTTCCGAAGGACGATTTCGCGCTGGCACGCTTCACTGGCGAGCCGGTCTACGAACACGCCGATCCGCGCCGCGGCGAGCATCAGGAATGGGGTACGCTGGTGTTCGACTTTGGCCGCAACGAAGTGCGCAATTTCCTGGTGGCCAATGCGCTCTACTGGCTGGACGAATTCCACATCGACGGCCTGCGCGTCGATGCTGTGGCCTCGATGCTGTATCTGGACTATTCGCGGCAGCCGGGCGAATGGCTGCCGAACCAGTATGGCGGGCGTGAGAACATCGAGGCGGTGCACTTCCTGCGCGAGATGAATACCGAAGTGCATGCCCGTTTCCCCGGCGTGCTGACCATCGCCGAGGAGTCGACCGCGTGGCCGGCGGTATCGCGTCCGGTCGAACTTGGCGGGCTGGGCTTCTCGATGAAATGGAATATGGGCTGGATGAACGACAGCCTCGACTACATCGAGAAGGAGCCGGTCTACCGCAAGTACCAGCACAACCAGCTGACCTTCAGCCAGATGTATGCGTGGACCGAGAACTTCGTGCTGCCGTTGTCGCATGACGAAGTGGTACACATGAAGAAAAGCATGCTCGACAAGATGCCGGGCGACGTCTGGCAGCGCTTTGCCAACCTGCGGCTGTTCTACGCCTGGCATTACGCGCATCCGGGCAAGAAGCTGCTGTTCATGGGCAGCGAGTTCGGCCAATGGAACGAATGGAAGGAAGCCGGCCAGCTCGACTGGGTGCTGCTCGAGTTTCCCGCGCACGACAGCATTCGCGCACTGCTGCGCGATCTGAACCGGCTCTATCGCAGCGAGACGGCATTGCATGAATTCGACTTCGATCCGCGCGGATTCCGCTGGATCGATTGCCATGATGCCGACCAGTCGGTGTTGAGCCTCGTGCGGCAAGGGCAGGATGCGTCCGCACAGATGGTGGTGCTGCTCAATTTCACGCCGGTACCGCGTCGCGGCTATCGCATCGGCGTGCCGTCGGGCGCCGCATGGTACGAGGTGCTGAACACCGATTCGATGTATTACGGCGGCAGCAATCTCGGCAACGGCCAGCCGCTGCACCCGCAGAACCTGCCCTGGATGGGGTTCGACCATTCCGTCGAAGTGACGCTGCCGCCACTGGGGGCGATCTTTCTCAAACCCTGCAGTTGATTCGATCCAATAAAAATTAGGGACAAAAACCAATAATGAAACGCGGAGCAATGAAAATCCTGTTTGTCGCCAGCGAGGCCTACCCGCTGGTGAAAACCGGCGGGCTGGGCGATGTGGTCTACAGCCTGCCGCATGCCTTGCAGGCGCGCGGCGCCGATATCCGTCTGGTGCTGCCGGGCTACCGGGCGCTGTTGCGCCAGCTCGACCAGGTGCGCATCCTCGGCTGGCTCGACGTGCGCGGTGCCGAAGGCATCGTCAGTGCGCGCATCCTGGAAACGCGCCATCCCGATTTTGCCTTTCCGCTCTGGGTGATCGACTGTCCGCCTTTGTTCGACCGCCCGGGCAATCCCTATGTCAACGCCAACGGCCAGGACTGGCCGGACAACGCCGAGCGCTTCGCGGTGTTCGCGCGGGTGGCCGCACTGCTGGCGCAGGATGCGCTCGATATCGGGTGGCAGCCCGCGGTGGTGCATACGCACGACTGGCAGACCGGGCTGGTGGCGGCGTTTCTGGCTGACCAGCCGGGACGTCCGAAAACGGTGTTCACCATCCACAATCTGGCCTACGGCGGCTATTTTTCACATACCGATTTTGTCCGCCTGCAGCTCCCCGGCCCATGGTGGTCGTCCGAGGGCGTGGAATTCCACGGCGGCCTGTCCATGCTGAAGGCGGGCATCGTCTACGCCGATGCCGTCACCACCGTGAGTCCTACCTATGCTGCCGAAATCTGCACGCCGGCATTCGGTTACGGACTCGACGGACTGCTGCTTTCCCGGCAATACAAGCTGCATGGGATTCTCAACGGAATCGATACCCGGATATGGAACCCGTCCACCGATCCGCACCTGCCCGCGCATTATTCGATGAGCCGCATTCTGCCCGGCAAGCGGCGCAACAAGCAGGCGCTGATCGAGCGCTTCCTGCCGCGCGCCGACGACGACGCGATGCAGGCGCCGCTGCTAGGACTGGTGGGGCGGCTGGTCGAGCAGAAGGGGATCGACTGGGTGCTGGCGGCGATCCCGGTGCTGCTGGCCGAGACCGATGCGCGCTTCGTGCTGCTCGGCAGCGGCCAGGCTGCATACGAGCATAAGCTCACGCGCCTGGCCAAGCAGCATCCCGAGCGTGTATTCGTCGAGATCGGCTACGACGAGGCGCTGGCACATCACATCGAAGCGGGCGCCGACCTGTTCATGATGCCGTCCCGCTTCGAGCCGTGCGGGCTCAACCAGATGTACAGCCTGCGATATGGCACGCCGCCCATCGTCTTCAAGACCGGCGGCCTGGCCGACACGGTGGTCGACGCCGACGCGGAGAATCTGGCTGCCGGCAGCGCAACCGGCTTCGTGTTCGACACGCCGGAACTGGCGGCTTTCCTGCAGGCCATCCGGCGCGCACTCGACCTGTACCGCCAGCCCACGCAATGGCGGCGCCTGCAGCAGAATGGCATGCGCCAGTCGTTCGACTGGGCGGATAGCGCCGGCCATTACCTCGCACTCTATTCCACTTGAACTCAGCGGGAACCACCATGCCAGACGAAAAACCTGTCTCCCCCAGCCGCATCGCCCTCAAGCAATTGCCCGACAGCAGCGAGGCGCTGACCGAGGATTTCCAGCGTTACCAGTTTTACCATCTGGGGCGGTTCCATGGCTGCCCCACCGTCTATACCTACCATGCGCTGGCCTGGACACTGCGCGACCGTCTCATGTCGGACTGGATGAACACCTATGCCGAGCGCGACCAGCCCGGCAAGCGCCGCGCGTATTACCTTTCGCTTGAATTCCTGATCGGCCGCGCGTTGTCCAACCACGTGCTCAATCTGGGGCTGGACACGGCCTCGCGCGAAGCGCTGCAAAGCTTCGGCCAGACGCTCGAGGCCGTGGCGGAGGAGGAGACCGACGCCGGGCTGGGGAATGGCGGCCTGGGCCGGCTGGCGGCCTGTTTCATGGACAGCTGCGCCACGCTGAACCTGCCGGTGATGGGCTATGGCATCCATTACGAATACGGCATGTTCCGCCAGGATATCGAAAACGGCTATCAGGTCGAGGAACCCGACCACTGGCTGCGCGACGGCAATCCGTGGGAGGTCGAACGCTCCGAATTCACCTGCCGCGTGCCGTTCGGCGGACACACCGAGCATTTCCACGACAAGGCAGGAATTCCCCGCACGCGCTGGGCGGACACCAGCGACGTGCTGGCGATTCCCTACGACATGCCGATCTCAGGCTACCGCAATCATGCGGTGAACACGCTGCGTTTGTGGAAATCTGCCGCCACCGACGTGTTCGACCTCAACGAATTCAACGCCGGAAGCTACTCCGAGGCGGTGCAGGCGAAGAATCACGCCGAGCACATCTCGATGGTGCTGTATCCGAACGACAGCAGCGAAAACGGCAAGGAACTGCGCCTGCGCCAGCAGTATTTCCTGGCGTCGGCCAGCCTGCAGGATGCGCTGCGCCAGTGGCGTGCGGCCGGCAACAACGATCTGATGAAATTCGCCGAGCACAATGTCTTCCAGATGAATGACACGCACCCCACCATCGCGGTGGCCGAACTCATGCGTCTGCTGCTCGACGAAGAACGGCTGCAGTGGGACGAAGCCTGGGCGATTACCTCGCGGTGCATGGCCTATACCAACCACACGTTGCTTCCCGAGGCACTGGAACGCTGGCCGGTGGCATTGTTCGAGCGCCTGCTGCCGCGCCCGCTGGAAATCATCTACGAAATCAACGCCCGCTTCCTGCGCCAGGTGGCGATCAAATGGCCGGGCGACATCGACCGCCAGCGCCGCATGTCGATCATCGAGGAAGAACCGGTACGCCAGATACGCATGGCATGGCTGGCCATCGTCGGCAGCTTCTCGATCAACGGCGTGGCGGCGCTGCATTCGCGCCTGTTGAAGGAAGGGCTGTTTCGCGATTTCGTCGAGCTCTGGCCTCACAAGTTCAACAACAAGACCAATGGCGTCACACCGCGCCGCTGGGTGGCGCATGCAAACCCCGGCATGACGGCGCTGATCAGTTCGAAAATCGGCGAAGACTGGATTGCCGACCTGTCGCACCTGGCCAGGCTGAAGCCCCTGGCGGCGAGCGGAAACGAGGCGTTCCATGCCGAATGGCGTGCCGCGAAACGTGCCAACAAGGTGCGGCTTGCGGCGCTGGTCGAGGCCGAATGCGGCGTGACGTTCGACCCGTCCGCCCTGTTCGACGTACAGGTCAAGCGCATCCATGAATACAAGCGCCAGCTGCTCAACGTCTTGCATGTGATCCATCTCTACAACCGCATCAAGCACGGACACCCGGAGGGCTCGGTCAACCGTTGCGTCCTGATCGGCGGCAAGGCCGCACCGGGGTATGTGATGGCCAAGCGCATCATCAAGCTGATCAACAGCGTGGCCGACGTGGTCAACAACGATCCCGACATCAATGGCCGGCTCAAGGTGGCCTTCCTGCCCAATTATCGGGTGAGCAGCATGGAAATCATCGCGCCGGCCACCGACCTCTCGGAACAGATTTCCACCGCGGGCAAGGAAGCCTCCGGCACCGGCAACATGAAATTCATGATGAACGGCGCCGTCACCATCGGCACCTACGACGGGGCGAATATCGAGATTCTCGATGCCGTGGGCGAGGACAACTTCTTCCTGTTCGGCCTGCGCGCCGACGAAGTCGAGGCGCTGCGAGGTCACTACCAGCCCTTGTCCTACATGGAGCGCGACCCAGCCTTGCGCCAGGTGATCGACTTACTCATCTCCGGCCATTTCAACCCCTGCGAACCGGGCATCTTCGACATGATCATCGGGGCCATGATGAGCCCGAACGATCCCTGGATGGTGCTGGCGGATTTCCGGACGTATGTCGACGCGCAGGAACGGGTGGACCAGGCCTGGCAGGACGAGGCGCGCTGGACGCGCATGAGCATCCTCAACACGGCGTCGAGCGGCTTCTTCTCGACCGACCGCACCATGCAGGAGTACAACGCGGATATCTGGAAGCTGACGTAGGACCGGCAGTCGCGCAATGGGCGGGGCGGTACTGTACGGCCGGGATGGTGGGTGTGTGCTGAGTGACGTCTACCGACCATAAGCGGAAGTTTGGCTGTTCACAAAATTATGTCCGCTGCAGGCCAGTAAGCGGACTTCAGCGTTTGAGCTCACCCGAGTGCTACAGCGAGCTTCGCCCGCATTCAGGGCTCTTCATAGTCCGCCGCGTTGTACTGCTTGTTTACAAGCTCCTTGAACCGGCGGGAGAGGTAGAGATCCGACATTTCGATAAGTCGCTTCAGATTGGTAACAATGTCAGCCCAAGTCACTTCGAGATAGCTTGCCGCCGAGAGGCGTTCTGCATGGCCCATCGGGCCGGTGAATCGCTGCGCGACCGAGCGGGCTTCGTTGAGAAGTTCATCGATGGCCTCCATGGTGTAGCAAAGGCCCTCAGTAGCGCGGCGTTGGTCACCCGACAAGCGATGCCGCACTTCTGCAGCAAGCTGTCGACTCAGCGCCGTGTTGAAGCGCAGAACGGGTGCGGGCTCAACCTTGTTGTGCTCGCGTAGCAGTGCGCGCATTCGGCGTGCCGTTTCAAGCTTTGCAACCGCATCCGCGCGATTGGCCTCGACTTCGGCTCGCAGGGTCTTGACCTTTCGTCGTTCGCGACGCCAGTCCGTAAGCGCGACGAGAAGAAAGGCGGCAAATGCGCCGACTGCCGCGCCAACCGACTGGTTGTTAAGGAATTCGCCGATGGACTTCAGGTCAACGAGGCTCATGCGGGCTAACGTTTAAGGTAAGGGGCGC
>DDRS01000042.1 GCA_002343685.1 Thiobacillus denitrificans
GTGCTTGCCGCCGGCGCGCACGCAGCGCTGCGACGACACCGCGCGGGTGTAGGCGCGCTTGTCGTGGCCGGTGAACACGTCCTTGAACTGCACCATGCCGGCGTTGGTGAACAGCAGGGTGGGGTCGTTGCCGGGCACCAGCGGACTGGAGGCGACGACGGTGTGGCCCTTGGAAGCGAAGAAATCGAGGAAATTCTGGCGGATGGCGCTGCTTTTCATGGTGTTGGGATGTCGTCGTGCATGAACGTCGGGCAATAAAGCATTGTATCCGTTAAAGTTCCCCCCTTACAGGCGGCAGGAGCAGGGAAGATGGACGGCGAGGCGGTGATCGCGGCAACGCGGGAATGGGTCGAAAAGGCGGTGATCGGGCTTAATCTGTGTCCGTTTGCCAAGGCGGTCTATGTGAAGAATCAGGTACGTTTCGTGGTGAGCACGGCCAGGCATCTGGATGGCCTGCTGGAAGACCTGGACCACGAACTGGATTTCCTGGCGGCGGCCGATCCCGAGGCCGTCGACACCACGCTGCTGATTCATCCGACACTGCTGCCGGATTTTCTCGATTTCAACGATTTCATGCAGCTGGCGGAGGCGGCCGTGGGCGAGCACGGGCTGGAAGGCGTGATCCAGATCGCCAGCTTTCATCCGGCGTTCCAGTTTGCCGATACGGCACCCGACGACATCGGCAATTACACCAATCGCGCGCCGTATCCCACCCTGCACCTGCTGCGCGAGGCGAGCATCGCGCGGGCGGTGGCGGCTTTCCCGGAAGCGGAAACGATTTATGAACGCAACATCGAAACGCTGAGGGCGCTGGGGCACGCCGGCTGGGAGGCCCTGTGGGCGGCGCCTCCGCGCAGCGGGAAAAACGAATCCTAGCTGCCGCAGCCGCCGCAGCAACTGCCGCTCGCGTGGGCGGGGCGTTCCGCTTCGACCTGCACGCCGACCCCGGCCAGCTCCGCCACCAGTTCTGCCCGCGTCGGCGCATCGTGGCCGAGGCGGGCGTGCAGGCTCGCCGGGGCGTCGAAAAACGACACCTCGTGCACGCCGGGCATCGTCTTCAGGATGGCGCCGGCCCGTTCTGCCATCGCGGCATCGATGGGGCTGGCGATGTTGAGAATTTCGATTTTCATGTTTGCTCCTCGCGTGAAAAAATCAGACGTTTTCGGTCAGTCTTGCGTACAGATCCGGCAGCACCCGCGGCAGCATCGCCGCATCGCGCACCACCACATAGCCTGCCGCGCCGAACAGGTGCGGCAGGTAATCCCCGGCCGTTTCGTCGATGGTCACGCAAAACGGCGTGAGTCCCAGACGACGCGCTTCGATGATCGCCATGCGGGTGTCCTCGATTCCGTAACGGCCTTCGTACCGGTCGAGATCGTTCGGCTTGCCGTCGGTCAGGATCAGCAGCAGGCGGCGTGCCGTCTTTCGCGTCGAGAGGATCGCTGCCGCATGGCGGATCGCCGCGCCCATGCGCGTGTAGAAGCCGGGCTTCAAGGCCGCCAGGCGGCCGCGAATCTGGTCGTCGTAGCGCTCGTCGAAACCCTTGAGCAGATGAAAGCGCACGTTGTCGCGGCGCACCGACGAAAATCCATACAGCGCAAAGCGATCGCCGGTGGCCGCCAGCGCCTCGCCGAACAGCAGCAGGCTGTCGCGGATCACCTCGATCACGCGCGCCGTATTGTTGACCCAGGCGTCGGTCGACAGCGACAGGTCGGCCAGCAGCAGGCAGGACAGGTCGCGCTGCTGCTGGCGGCTGTCGAGATACAGCCCGGGCTCGCTTGCGCGCATGCCGCCTGCCTTGTCGACGGCAAAGCGCACGCAGGCGTCGATGTCGAGGTCGTTGCCGGTCAGCTGGGCGCGCAGGCGCGCGCGCTGCGTGGTCAGTGCCTGGAACTGCTGGCGCAGCCGCTTGGCCGGTGCGCGCAGGGCCTGCGGCAGCGCGCACGGTTCGGCATCGCGCGCGAGCAGCATCTGCAGGCGGCAATGCGCGGGCTGCAGGCGCTGCTTGCGGCAATCCCATTCCGGCAGCAGGATGCCGTCGGCCAGCATCAGGTCGTCGTCGGCCTCGGCCGGCAGGT
Organism: Thiobacillus denitrificans; assembly: GCA_002343685.1. Classification (GTDB taxonomy): domain Bacteria; phylum Pseudomonadota; class Gammaproteobacteria; order Burkholderiales; family Thiobacillaceae; genus Thiobacillus; species Thiobacillus denitrificans_A. The sequence continues at coordinate 2,079 of DDRS01000042.1, forward strand.
CGAGGTCGAAGCGCACCCGGCTGGCGGTGCTGTTGTCGTCGTCGGCGATGCTGAGGATGTCGAGGTCGTTGGCCGCTTTGCTTGCATGCTCGTTTTCGTCCTCGTCGAGCGGGCGGTCGACCTTGATGAACTCGGCCCAGGAAAACAGGCTTTCGGCACGAAACAGCAGCATGAACGGGTTCTTCGCCTGCGGCATCTCGACCCGCTCGGCGCGCCGCTTGCGCCCTTCCTGGTCGGCCGTGGATTTGGCGCCCGGCTGCGGCGATTTCGCGCTGCCGGACTGGCGCTGCTGCCCCGGGTTGTGCGGCGGCTGCGGGTGCAGCCACAGCGGCACCGGCAGCGGCGCCTGCTTGCCGGGCACGAATTGCCCGACCGAGCCCGGCTCGTCCAGCGCCGCGCGAATCGCGGCTTCGGCCGCGCGTTCCTGACCGCTCAAGCTATCCGGATGCGGACGCAATGCGAACAAGGCCTCGACCAGCTTGCGATAACGCCGCGCCAGACCGGGCAGCGCATCCAGGGTGGCGCGCGTCGCCTGCTGGTTGCGCACGATCCACGGCGCATCCGGCGCAACATCGTGCGCGGCGAGCGCGAGCAGCCACAGGTACAGTTCGCGGTTCTGCGCGCGCTCCGGAAAGACGTCGAGCGCGGCCGGCAGGTGCAGCGTGGTGTCGTCGGTCCAGGTCAGTTCCACCTTGTCGCCGATGCCTGCCACGCGTTCCATCCAGCTGCGGCGCGCGCCATGCGCGGTCGCGGTGCCGGCGCGCAGCGTCAGGCCGGCATCGCCGCCCAGCGCGCGGAAGAAGATCGGCGCAATGCGCTCGATCTGCTTGAGTTCCACGCGCGCCTTGGGAAAGCCGCGATACGCGCTACGGGTGATCAGCCTGTTCCACAAGCCGCCGACGAATTCTTCCATGGCTAGCTCCTGTCCTGGGTCGGGAGGCCGGCGACCGGCTTGATCGGTATGGCGCGGGCGGCCCTGACATTGAAGGCGGCTTCGGACTCGGCGTGCAGGTCGTGCACCCAGTTCAGCAATGGCCCGCTCGGATTGCCGGCCTGCGTCTGGTCGCAGGCATCCACGCATTGGCCGCACTGCACGCAGGCGAACATCATGCGCTTGACGTTGCGCGGGTTCAGGCGCATCGGGCATACATGGTCGCAGGCCGAATAGCAGGTGGAACAATCCTTGGCGCGCGAGCGCGTGAAACCGACCACCATCGCCTTGTCGTTGCTCATCCAGGCCAGGCTCTGGAACAGGCCGACCGCGCAGGCATAGCGGCAAAAAAGGTGGCGCGCGAACATGAACTCGACGAAGAACGCGATGCTGGCGGCGCTGAGGAAAATCGTCTGGTTGCGCGTCAGGGTGCCGTGCCAGATATTGCCGTATATCTCGGCCGGCGGCAGCAGGTAGGTCAGCAGCACCACCGCCCACAAGACCGCGCAAGCGACGACCAGCGGAACCACGGCGAACCACCAGATCGCGTCGTGGCGGGTCTCGCTGCCGTCGGGATTGCGGGCTGGCAGCGGCTTCCTGTCCCACAGGCTTTGCTTGCCGATCGCGCGCCGCAGCGTCTGGTTGATGGTTTCGACGATCGAGAAATGCGGGCAGAGCCAGCCGCAATACAGCCGCCCCCATTTCAGGCTGACATAGATCAGCGTGCCGCCGATCGCCAGCAGCGGCAGAAAACCGCGCAATACGATGTTCAGCGAAGCCTCGCCGGCGGAAGCGCGGCCGGCCAGGAAATCGTCCATCCCCAGCGTCCAGTCGAAGCCGAACAGGATCAAGTGCTTGAGATTCAGGTCGAGCCGAAAGATGTCGAAGATCGGTGCGAATACGAACAGCAGGAAAAACCCCGTCTGAGTCAGCTGGCGCCAGCGCTGTACCGGCAGTCCAAGCCAGCCGCGCGTGCTGCGCGCGATGCCGGCGCGGATTGCGGACGTTGCCTGGGTGCCTACCACGTGCGGCTCCCGAGCAGGGGGTAGACAAAGGTCTGCCCGGCGATCGCACGCGACAGGCCGAGCACGCCCAGCAGCACCAGCGTTGCATGGCAGCACAGCACGTACAGCAGCAGCAGTATCCAGGCTGCCGGCTGGTCGAGGTCGACGGTCAGCACGACGAGGGCAGGCACGGCGATCAGCAGCAGGCCCGCCCGCAGGCTCACCGTGACCGCCTGGCGCAGATGACAGCGCGTGAGCGGATTGGCGCTTGCGCGATGCCGGTGGGCGAGCCACAGCAGCAGCAGGAATGCCAGGCCGGGCGCCAGCAGCAGATTGACCAGGTAGAGCACTTCGGCCTGCACGGCCTGCACCCGCGGGTCGGAGGGGGCGTCCATTCGATTATTGGCCGAAACTTGCCTTGATCACTTCCAGCAAGGCCTCGGCAGTGTCCGCGTCGTCGGTCAGCGACTGGACCAGCGCGGCTTCGCAGGCGGCGACCGGATCGCAGCCTGCGCCGATGAGGCTGGCTGCGTAGACCAGCAGGCGTGTCGAAACCGCTTCCTCCAGGTCGTGGTCCTTGAGCTGGCGGAAGTGGCCGGCCAGCGTGACCAGTTGCGTCGCCAGCAGCGGCGCGACGCCGGTTTCGGCGATCACGATTTTCTCCTCCAGCGCGGCCGGCGGAAAATCGAAGCTGATCGCGATGAAGCGCTGGCGCGTCGACGGCTTCAGGCTTTTCAGCAGGTTCTGGTAGCCGGGATTGTAGGAAACCACCAGCATGAAGTCGTCCGGCGCCTGCAGTTCCTCGCCGGTGCGCTCGATCGGCAGGATGCGCCGGTCGTCGGTCAACGGGTGCAGCACCACGGTAGTGTCCTTGCGCGCTTCCACCACTTCGTCCAGGTAGCAGATGCCGCCTTGCCGCACCGCGCGCGTCAGCGGGCCGTCCGACCAGACGGTCTGGCCGTCGCCGATCAGATGGCGGCCGACCAGGTCGGCGGCGGTCAGGTCGTCGTGGCAGGCCACCGTGATCAGCGGCCGCGCCAGGCGCGCCGCCATGTGCGCGACGAAACGCGTCTTGCCGCAGCCGGTCGGTCCCTTGATCAAGAGCGGCAGGCGCTTGCGGAAGGCATACTCGAACAGTTCGCATTCGTTGCCGACCGGCTGGTAGAACGGAACATTCAGGGTGGCCTCCAGGCCGGGAGCGGTCAGGTCGTTCATCGGGTTCTCCGGTTAAGTCTGCGCCATGTGGAAGGCAAAGCCGATCAGGCCCACCACCACTACCAGCCAGCCCAGCACGATCCAGCGCCACGGTGCGATCGCGCCTTGCAGGGCCATGAAGCGGTCAATCACGATACGCCCCTTGACCAGCGTCGTCAGCAGCACCGGGGCCAGGATGGCATTGTCGGAGAGGGAGGCTTGCGACAGGCCGACCGCCACCGCCGTCATGGCAAGCAGGATCAGCCATTGGAAAGTCGCCGCTTTCATCATGATCAGTGCAACACGTAAATCAAGGGAAATAGAATGATCCACACCAGGTCGACCATGTGCCAGTAGGCGGCACCGGTTTCGACGCCGCCGTAGCTGGTCGCGCTGTAGCCGCCTTTCCACGCCTTGAGCGTCACGGCGCCGAGGATGACCATGCCGAGCACGACATGCATGAAGTGGAAAAAGCCGAGGCCGAGATAGAACATGAAGAACGTATTGGTCGACATGCTGATGCCGGCCTCGATCTTGGCGCCGAATTCGACCAGCTTGAGCGCCAGGAACGTGCCGCCGCACGTCATCGCGGCGATCAGCCAGTATGCGCAGGAGCGGGATCGGTCATGCCGGATTTGATCGACGGCACGCACCACGAAATAACTGCTGGAAATCAGCAGGACGGTATTGATGGCGCCGCTGAGCTGATCCAGCTCCAGTTGCGACGCGTTGAACAATTCGACATTGCGCGTGCGGGCGAACGCATACGCCAGAAAAAAGACGCCGAATACCAGCAATTCGGCAAGAATGAAAAACCACATGGCAAGATCGCCCGGTAGCTCGCGGCGATCGCCATGTGGTGCAGAGGAAATGATTGCTTGGCTCAAGTCGGTATCCCCGTCCGCCCGGCAAGCCGGGCGGATCGTCAGGCTCAGGCCGTAGCGGCTTCGCTCTTGCCCTTGATGAAGAAGCTGGCAATGTACAGCACGAGGCCAACCAGGAAGATCAGGCCGGAAACTTCACGCATCCAGTAGAACAGCGAGACCTGTTCCTGCGCCGCCATGAACGACATCGGTTCTGCTGCGATGCGCTGCAGCCAGATCTGCAGGATGCCGGCGGCGGTCAGGAACAGCGTGATAAAGACCATCGCGACCGTCATCAGCCAGAACGACCACATTTCGACTACCTGCGAGATCCTGCTGTTGGCGGCACGGCCGCGCATCAGCGGCATGGTGTAGCTGATCATGGTCATCACGACCATCGCATACGCGCCATAGAACGCCATGTGACCGTGCGCCGCCGTGATCTGGCTGCCATGGGTGTAGAAGTTCACCGGTGCGAGGGTGTGCAGGAAGCCCCAGACGCCGGCTCCCAGGAAAGCCATCACGCCGGTACCGAGCGCCCACAGCACGGCCGCCTTGTTCGGGTGTTCACGCCGTCTGCGGTTGACCATGTTGAATGCGAACACCGTCATCATGAAGAACGGAATCGGTTCCAGGGCGGAGAACACGCTGCCCCACCATTGCCAGTATTCCGGCGCGCCGATCCAGTAATAGTGGTGGCCGGTGCCGATGAGTCCGCTAATCAGCGCCATCGCAATGATCACGTACAGCCATTTCTCGATCACCTCGCGGTCCACGCCGGTCACCTTGATCAGCACGAACGCCAGCATCGCACCCATGATCAGTTCCCACACGCCTTCCACCCACAGGTGCACGACCCACCACCAGTAGTACTTGTCCTTGACGAGGTTGCCGGGGTTGTAGAACGAGAACAGGAAGAAAATCGCGAGTCCCCACAGGCCGATCAGCATCACCAGGTTGATCGTGGTCTTGCGGCCGCGCAGCACCGTCATCGACAGGTTGTACAGCATCGCCAGCGCCACGACCACGATGCCGATCTTGGTCGGCAGCGGCTGTTCGAGGAACTCCCTTCCCATCGTGGCCAGCAGGTCGTTGCCGGTCCATTTGGCCAGCGATGCGTAGGGCACCAGCAGGTAGCCGAGGATGGTCGCCGCTCCGGCGACGAGGAATATCCAGAACATCGCCAAGGCGAGCTTTGGACTATGCAGCTCGCGTTCCGACTCTTCCGGAATCAGGTAGTAGGCCGCGCCCATGAAGCCGAACAGCAGCCACACGATCAGCAGGTTGGTGTGCACCATGCGCGCCACGTTGAACGGGATGGCCGGGAACAGGAAATCCCCGACCACATACTGCAAGCCCATGATCAGACCGAATACGATCTGGCCGAGAAAGAGGCCGATTGCCGCGATGAAATAGGGCTTCGCGACCGCCTGTGATTTGTATTTCATAAAGTTCCCCGTTTGTTGCATTGCGTTTGATGACGTGCTTAGCCCTCAATGTTGGGCGGCCATTTGGATGTGTTGATCTCCGAGGCGTATTTGAGGAAGCTCACCAGGTCGTCAAGCTGCTGCTCGTCCAGGTGAAACTGGGGCATCTGGCGCCGTCCGGGGGCGCCGCTGGGCTGGATTTTCATCCAGGTCTTGATGAAGTCCGGCCCGCGCCGGGTGTAGACGTTGACCAGTTCCGGCGCGAAATAGGCGCCTTCGCCCATCATGGTGTGGCAGCCGATGCAGTTGCGCGTCTCCCATATGTGCTTGCCGCGCAAGGCAGACTCGCTCAGGTTTTCGCGGTTGTCGCGCTTGGGAAGCGTGTTCATGGTGTCGAACGTGAGGCCGAGTAACAGCAGGAAGAAGAACACCGCGCCGCCGTAAAAGATGTTGCGGGCTGCGGATTTTGTGAATGCCGAGCTCATTTGGTTGGGTCCCTTTCGTTTGCTGGGTTGGATACGAATCGCGTGCTGAGGCGCGTCCTCCATTTGCCTGCGCCAAGCTCGGCTATCGAGGTCTTAATATATATTTAAAATACATGTTAGGTAAAGAGGAAAATTCGCTTGTTGCTTTAGTGAGACAGTTCGGCGGGCGGCGAGCGGCGCTCACGCAGCGCTGCCTTCCGGGCCAAGATGCGTTGGGTGGTGCCGCACGAGCCGCATGCTGACGCATGCCTGAGTGCGCTTTCAGGTGGGCGGGGGATTGCCGGACTGGCGTGGTGCGCAAGCTTGCTCGCGCACCCGGTTGCGGTCTCTGCACTGCTAGCTGCAGGCATTCCGGGAATGAAAAAAGGGGCTTGCGCCCCTTTTCAGGTTTTTGCGAACGCCGGGCTCAGGACAGACCGCCGCGGTAGTCTGCGATGCCGGGGTTGGATTTGCCGACGCCGATGATTCTGGGCTCGTTCAGTTTCAGGCCCTTGATGACCTTCTTGTCGCGCAGATAGGCCGCGACGACATCCCATACCGGCTCGCCCTCTGCGCCTTCGCCCACCGGCGCCCAGCCGGCGACCTTATAGACCGTGTTGGCATCGACCGGCTTGCCTTTCAGCGTCATGTTGCTGATGCGCTGGCCGATTTTCCTGGTTGGGTTGATGGTGTATTCGATGCCGCCGACGCGCACCATGTCGCCGCCTTGCTGATAGTAGGGGTCGGTGTTGAACAGGTTGTCGGCGACGTCTTCCATGATGTTCTTGATGGTCTCGCCGGTCATCTCGGTCAGCGTGGTCTGCGGATAGGTGATGGCAGTCTGGTCCATCAGGCGCTCCATGGTGATGGCGTCGCCCGGCAGCAGCGTGGTGCCCCAGCGGAAGCCGGGCGAGAAGGCGGCATCCGCGCCTTTGACTTCCATTAGCGCGTCGACCAGCAACTGATCCCAGGTGCCGTTGAAGTTGCCGCGGCGATAGAGGAAGTCGTCGGTGACGGCGAGCTTCTCGCTGAGCTTGTCTTCGTAGGGCGCACGCACTTTCTTGATCAGTGCATCCATCGCCGGGTCGGCCGGCAACAGGTTGGAGAACACCGGCAGCAGGCGGTATTGGTAGCTTTGAATCTTGCCGCCGCGAACATCGAAGTCCATGACGCCGAGGAACTTGCCGTTGGAGCCCGCATTGGTCACCAGCGTGATGCCCTTGGCGTTCTTGACCTTGACCGGTTGCGGCACGCCGTCGTGGGTGTGGCCGCCGAAGATGGCGTCGACGCCGGTGACGCGGCTGGCCATCTTGAGGTCGACGTCCATGCCGTTGTGCGACAGCACCACGACCACCTGCGCGCCTTTGGCGCGTGCCTCGTCCACCCATTTCTGCATGCTGTCGTCGCGGATGCCGAAGCTCCAGTCGGGGACCATGTAGCGCGGGTTGGCGATCGGCGTGTAGGGGAAGGCCTGGCCGATGACGGCGATCTTCACGCCATTCTGTTCCTTCATGACGTAGGGCTTGAACACCTGGTCGCCGAAATCGTTGGTGACGATGTTTTGCGCGACGAACTCGATGCCGGCCTTCTTGAAGTCCTTGTTGACGATTTCCACCACGCGGTCGGCGCCGAAGGTCGATTCCCAGTGCGGTGTCATGATGTCCACGCCCAGCGCGATACAGGCGTCGACCATGTCCTGGGCATCGGTCCACAGCGACGTGGCCGAACCCTGCCAGGTATCGCCGCCGTCGAGCAGCAACGCGCCCGGGCGTTGCGCACGCAGCTTGTCAACCAGGGTTTTCAGGTGGGCGAAACCGCCGACCTTGCCGTAGACCTTGGCGGCTTCGGTGAAGTCGAGATAGGTGAAGGCGTGGGCCTCGGCGCTGCCGGGCTTGATGCCGTAGTGCTTCAGCAGATTCTGGCCGACCAGATGAGGGGCCTTGCCGAGCGCACTGCCGACGCCCAGGTTGACGTTGGGTTCACGGAACCAGATGGGCAGCAGCTGGGCATGGCAGTCGGTGAAATGCAGCAACGAAACGTTGCCGTGACGCGGTACATCGTAGAAATTGGACGGCACCTTGCCGCCCGCCAGTGCGGACTTGCTGTCCAGTGCCATGCCGGACGCAGCGGCGACAGCGAGTAGTTGCAGGAACTCGCGACGGTTCATGTGCATGGAATTTTCCTCAGGAATGTCAGGGGTGAAAGGGGATGTGGTTCGTATTGTCGGTTTACGCGCGCTATCCGTAAATAGTAGCTCCCGCTCATATTCATAAGGAGCGGTCCGGCAAACCAAATGAAAAAGCCCGGTTGCCCGGGCTTTTTCTGGTGTTGCAGTGACTTACCTGCGGAATACCGAGGCCTTCATCGGCAGGCCGTTCGACATCGCAGAATGGAAATATTCCAGGTTGTTCATGGTGGTGCTGTCTTCTGCGGGCGGTACGGCACGGAGGACCATCGTGAAGCAGAACGAATACTGATTCTGCAACGTCACCAGAGTGTCGCCGCCGATGAAGAACCCCGGCCAGTGCACGGCTTGACCCACCACAGGCGAGACCAGTTCGGAGCGGAGGCGGTTGCCGGCGTTCTGCATGTGGCAGCTGGCGCAGGCAAAGTTGCGCTGGCCCTTGCGGCTGTAGAAGGTTTTCTTGCCGTCTTCATACGCGGCCATGGCCTTGGGGCTCTGGACCTTGATGTTCATGATCATGCCGTCGGACAGCGTCCGCATATAGGCACTGAGCACGCCGATGGTCTTCGGATCGCTGAGCTTGAAGGGTGCTTCGCCATTCGCCACGCGACAGTCGTTGACGACGTTCTCCAGTGTCACGACCTTGCCCTTGGCTTCGTCGAACATGGGATAGTTGCCGGCGATCTGCTTGCCGCCATTGGGCATGCAATCCGCATAGGTTTTGCCGTTCTTGAACGGGGTTTCCCACATCTTGCGGCCTTCTTCGATCTGCGAGTCGAAGGGCGGGAATTCCATGATGGCGTCGTACTGCGCTTTGCTGTCGGGGTCGAAAGCCAGCGCGCCGTAGACATAGTCCTCGAGTTTGACGTTGGGATATTTGGTTGTGAAGTACTTGATGAGGTCCTGCTGATCCTGCTCGGGCGAAGCGTGTACCGTGGCAGCGCCCAGGGCAATACCCAAACCAGCCATGCCTGCCAGCAATTTCAAGATGTTTTTTTGTTTCATGCCGTCCTCCTCAAACCTGATGATAAAACGCGAGCGGGGCATGCTGCCCCGCTCGGATATTGCCTGATTTAGCCGATGGTGGCTTCGGCGGAGTTCTTGTCGCCCTTGTTGTCGACCCAGTTGACGACGACCTTGTCGCCTTTCTTGGGGCCCTTGACCTTGAATCCCAGGTAGGGATTCTTGGAGATGCCGGTGCCGAAGTCGGCGTTCAGCACCGCGGCGCCGTTGATGGTGGCCGTCACGTCCTGAATGAAGTGGGCGGGCACCAGCTGGCCGGTTTTGGCGTCTTTGCGCAGGCCGGTTTCCATCGGGTGGTTCATCAACACTTTGACGTCGGCGACGTCGCCTGCCATGGTGGCGCGGATACGCATGGGTTCAGCCATTTGGCTTTCCTTTCTAAAAAGAATTCAGTTCAACGAAATGATGTCTGGCCAGGCCGGGATCAGCCGCCGCAGCCGCCGATGGTGACCTTGACTTCCTTGGCCGCGGTGTAGGACTTGCCGCCGGCGTTGACCACCGCGCGAACCAGCGAAGTCTGGCCCATCTTGATGCGGGTGGAAATGTAGCCCTCGGCGCCGCCCGACAGGTTGTAGGTGCCGACCAGGGGAACGCCGTTCTTTTCGGCGAGGATGGCGATGCTGGTCGTGCCGGCGATGCTGCTGGTGACTTCCACCGGCACAACCGAACCGTTCTCGGCGATGTCCGGCGCCTTGATGGCGATCTCCTTGCTGTCGGCCGGACCGGCAACGCCGAGCCCCTTCATCGCGTCGCCGACGTTCTTGGCTTCGAAGGCGGCCTTGTTCCAGGCAGCCATTGCCTGGGTGGGCTTCAGCAGGCCGGCGGCCACGGCGATGGCCACGGTGCCTGCGCCTGCGGTGCCTTTCAGTACGTTTCTACGAAGTGCATTCATTTGCATATCTCCTTGTTGAAAAATCTGCGGGTAATTACAGACCGTAAACGAAATCGGTCACTTTATCGATTTCGGCTTCCGTCAGCACGCCGTGCTTGCCGAACGGAATCATGCTGGTGGAGGGATTGGCGACGGTCGCATCCCAGATCTGGGCACGCAGCTTGGCTTTGTCTGGATAGCGTGCGCTCATGGCGATCAGGGGCGGGCCATACGTTCCGGTGGATTCCGCATCGGGCACGGTCGGCATGCCGTGGCAGGCCAGGCAGTTGCCCTTGGAAAGGTTGAACGCGATGTCCTTGCCGGTTTCCTCCTTGGGAGCGGCTGCCTGTGCCAGCACCGTACCCGACAACATGATGGCGCTGATCGCGCAGGCCGTTGCTATTTGATGCAACTTACGCATAGTCATCCTCCTAAGTTTATTGACATGGTTATGAAAGCGCTTGCCGCTTGGGGATGCCCTGCAGTGAACGCTATCCAGTTATGGATGGGACCAAGCATAGTGGAATTTGTTTTTGGCATGCAAGGCCGGACATGAATCTTTACGTGCAAATCGCAGGGTAATTTCCTACCAGCCCCGCCCGATATGGGGCTGCGCGCGTGTCGCTAGTTTTTCCGCTGTGATTTTTCGATCTCCTGCCATTCGCGCCGCCGCGCCTCGGCCGCCGACATTTCGTGGAAACTGCCGTCGCCAGCCTTGATGCCGAGGGCGATCTGTTCGATGGCGGCGACCAGGTTGCCGCTCAATGCCGCCGCTTCGGCCTGCGCGCGATGACTGAGCAGGCGGTGCCCCTGCTGGGCGTGGGTCTGGGCGGCCAGCCGCCACAGGCGGCGGTCGAGTGGATACAGCGCCAGTTGCCTGTCGACCTGGGTCTGCGCATCGCTGCTGCGGCCTGCCGCCAGCAATGCGCTGATGTAGCCGTACTGCAAGGGACGGTAGCCGGGGTAGGCCTGGCTGCCGGCCTGGTAGCGCTGCAAGGCAAGCATCTGGTTGCCGGCGGCCAGTGCGGTGCGGGCAATCAATAGCTGGATCATCGGGCTGCCGGTTTTGCCGGACGGCAGTTTCTGCGCTTCAGTCTCGGCGTCCTTGAACTGGCGCGCGCGGATCAGCGCGGTGACCAGGCCATAACGGGCGGCGGTTTCGCTGTTGTAGCGTTTTTCATCGAGCACCTTGCGCGCAGCCAGCACGGCATCCTGCGCGCTGTCTTCCTGCGCCCGCAGGCGGGCGCGCACCAGTTGAAAGTCGAGGCTGTCCTCAACCTGTTGATAAGGCGCGGTTTCGCTGCGCGACTCCATGTCGGCGATGCGGTCGGTGGTGAGCGGATGGGTGCGCAGATAGGCCGGGGCGCTGGTGTCGTAAAACCGGTTGGCGCGCTGCAGGCGGCTGAAAAAACCGCTCATGCCGCGCACATCGTAGCCGCTGCGGTTCAGCATGTCGTAACCCAGGCGGTCCGCCTCGCGCTCGTAATCGCGGCTGTAGTTGAGCTGATTCTGGATGGAGTAAGCCTGGGTGGTGGCGATGGCCGCGCCGGCCACGTTGGGATTGGAGCGCGACGCCAGCAGCGCCAGCGCCAGCGCGGCCATGGTCGGCCAGTAGCTCTGGCTTTGCGAGGCGACCATGCGCGCGATATGGTCCTGGGTGACGTGGGCGATTTCGTGCGCAACCACGCCCGCCAGTTCGGATTCGCTTTGCGCGGCAAGCAGCAGGCCCGTATGCACACCGATGTTGCCGCCCGGCATGGCAAAGGCGTTGATGGAGGGATCGTTGACGACGAAGAAAGTGAATTCGCGCTGGTTGCGGGTGCTGACGGAGACCAGCTTGTAGCCAAGCTGGTTGAGATAGCTTTCGATTTCCGGGTCGTCGAGGTAGCGCGGGTCGGCGTAGACGTCGCGCATGATGGCGCGTCCCAGCGTCTGCTCTTCTTGATCGGAGAAATATTGCCGCGACACCTCGCCCAGATCGGGCAGGTCGGCGGCAATGGCCGGCTGGACGGCCAGGGTGAGCGCGAGCAGGATGCGCAGCATCAGGAGGCAGGAAGGATGAAGGCGGGGAACGGCATTTCGTTTACGATGCGCGGATTGTCTACAAGGTTCCTGTGTTATGAACGAATTCACTCATTTCGATGAACGGGGCCGCGCCGTCATGGTCGACGTGGCGGGCAAGGACGACACGCGGCGCGTCGCCGTGGCGGGCGGCCGGATCCACATGTTACCCGATACCCTGGCGCGCATCCTGGACGGCCAGGCGGCCAAGGGCGACGTACTGGGCATTGCGCGCATCGCGGCGATCCAGGCGACCAAGCGCACTGCCGAGCTGATCCCGCTTTGCCACCCGATCGCACTGACCCGGGTGAGCGTGGAATTCAGCCACGACCAGGCGGAATCATGGATCGCCTGCACGGTGACCGCGGAAACCGTCGGCAAGACCGGGGTGGAAATGGAGGCGCTGACCGGCGTCAGCGTCGCGCTGTTGACGATTTACGACATGTGCAAGGCGGTCGATCGCGGCATGCGCATGGACGGCATCGGTTTGCTGGAAAAACAGGGCGGGCGTTCCGGCCATTGGCGTTCATCCCTTGCTGCGGGCGCCTAGTCATAACGTCATCTTGCACCTGCCTCGCGCCGCGGCATGATGCCGGGGTGGAGAAATCGAACCGCCGCATGCGTTTTTTCGGATTCCTGTTGCTGGGGGTGTGGGCATGTTCGTTCGCCGTGCGGGCGGATCTGCCGGACGATCAGCGGTTTCCGGCCACGGGAAACCAGTTGCTGCTGTGGGTGGCGTCCGAGCGCGGGCGCGCCGAATCCGAGGTGCAAGCTGCGCAGCAACTGGCCGCACAAGGCGTGGAGACCTGGTCGCTCGACCTCGCCAGCGCCTATTTTCTGCCGCAGCTGCCGAGCAGCATGGATGAAGTGCCGGTACGGGATATGGCTGACTGGCTGCGCGCCGCGCAGGCCAGCGGCAAACAGGTGACGGCCGTTGCCGTGGCACGCGCTGCGGTTCCGTTATTGCGTGCCACTGCCTCGCTTGAACCGGCCGAACGGCAGCGGCTCTGCGTGCTGCTGCTGTATCCGAATCTCTACATGACGGCGGAACCGCTGGCCGCGCCGGATTATCTCGACCTGGAAACCTTGGCCGGCTTGCGGGTGCATGTGCTGCAGCCGCGCCGTTCCGCTGCGACGCCCTGGTTGCCCGGACTGCTGGATCACTTGGCGCTGCACGGTGCGACGGCCAGTGCGACCGTTCTGGAAAGCCTGCGCGAAGGCTACTGGGCGCGCGAATCGCCGACTGAGTTTGAAATCGCCGAGAGCCGCCGCATGGATGCCATGCTGCTGCGCGAATTGAATGCCTGGGGGTGCAAATGAAACGATTGCTGACAGCGTGGGTGATGAGCCTGCTGCTGGCGGGCGGCGCGCAAGCTGCCGGATTCGAGGCGCGTGCCAGCGGGCCGGCACCGGAGTTGAAGGCGCGTGATTTGAATGGCGTGCCCGGAACGCTGGCCGACTACCGTGGCAAGGTGGTACTGCTCAATTTCTGGGCGTCATGGTGCCCGCCCTGTCTGCGTGAAATGCCGTCGATGGAGCGGCTGCGGGTGAAGCTGGCCGGGCGGCCGCTGGCTATCGTCGCGCTGTCCAGTGCGGAAACGCCCGAAGAAGTGAAAGCCTATCTATCCAGAATGAAACTGGGCTTCCCGATTCTGCTTGATCCCGATGGCAGCAACACCCAGCGCTGGAAAGTGTTTGCGTTGCCCACCACATTCCTGCTGGACGCCGAGGGCCGTGTGCGTTATGTCCTGACCGGCCCGACCGAATGGGATGAAGGGGAGGCCCTGCGGGTGATCGAGTCGCTGCTGGCGGAGTTGCCGGCGCACGCGAAATAGACGAAATAAGGATGATTAAGTCTTTAATAAATAAGGGTTTTTCATTAGGTGACCTTATGCGCGTATCAGCCATTTTGCTTGCCATGCCAGGGGCTTGAAGTGCAAAATAACAGCATATTCTGAATGATTAATATTTAGCCATCCCCGCAGCATCCAGTGCCGATGCGCTGGCACTGCTTCCAGCAGTCACCTAGTGTGTATATCCGGGCAGGAAAAATGCGGTTCCATCGTGGAGCCGCGGGGAACATTTTTGAATCTAGAGACCGCATGAACGCCAAGATAAAACTCGAAAATCACGACGCGCAGGAAATCAAGTACACCACCTGTTACATGTGCGCCTGCCGCTGTGGCATCAAAGTGACGCTGGAGGACAACAAGGTCCGTTTCATCCAGGGCAACCGCAACCATCCTACCAACCAGGGCGTGCTGTGCGCCAAGGGGTCGGCCGGGATCATGAAGCAGTACTCCACCGCCAAGCTGACCCAGCCGCTGATGCGCAAGCCGGGCACCGAGCGCGGCGAGGGGATTTACGAGGCAATTTCCTGGGAGCAGGCGCTCGACGTGCTGAGCGACCGCCTGGAGGAAATCCGCGCCACCGATCCTTCCAAGCTGGGCTATTTCACCGGGCGCGACCAGATGCAGGCGCTGACCGGCCTGTGGGCGCAGCAGTTCGGCACCCCCAACTGGTCGGCGCACGGTGGCTTCTGCTCGGTCAATATGGCGGCGGCAGGTCTCTATTCCATTGGCTTTTCGTTCTGGGAGTTTGGCGCGCCCGACTGGGATTACGCCAAGTATTTCCTGATGTGGGGCGTGGCGGAAGACCACTCGTCCAATCCGATCAAGATCGGCCTGGAAAAATTGAAGCGCCGCGGCGGCAAGTTCGTCACCGTCAACCCGGTGCGTACCGGCTATTCGGCGATTGCCGATGAATGGCTGCCGATCAAGCCGGGTATGGACGGTCTGCTGGCGATGTCGATGGTGCACGTGCTGCTGAAGCACGAGAAATTCGATTACGAATTCCTGGTTCGCTACACCAACGCCTCCTGGCTGGTGGTGCAGGCCCCCGGCCAGAAGGGCGACGGCCTGTTCCTGCGCGATGAAAACGATCAACCGCTGATCTGGGATATCGACAAGGAAGCCTTCAGGAACGGCATGGACGGTGACATCGCCCCCGCGCTGTTCGGCGAATACGTCGCGCCCGACGGCCGCCGCGTCAAGACCGTGATGTCGCTGATGGTCGAGCGCTATCTCGACGCGCGCTATGCACCGGAAAACGTCGCGCTGGAATGCGGCCTGCCGGCCGAGAGCATCGAGCGTATCGCGCTGGAGATGGCGCATATCGCATTCAAGGAGACGGTCGAGCTGCCGATCGAATGGACCGATGTGTGGGGCCGCAAGCACGACAAGGTGGTCGGCCGCCCGGTGGCGATGTACGCGATGCGCGGCATTGCGGCGCACTCCAACGGTTTCCATTCCTGCCGCGCGATCCACATGATCCAGATGCTGCTGGGCGCGCTCGACGCGCCGGGCAACTTCCGCGCCCGCGCGCCGTATCCGAAGCCGATCCCGCCGCATCAGCTGCCGGAAAACAACATCGACATCATCAACGCGCCGAATACGCCGCTATCGCGCCCGCCGCTCGGCTTCCCGACGCGCCCGGAAGATCTGGTGATCGACGAGTTCGGCAACCCGCTGCGCATCGACAAGGCCTATTCGTGGGAGGTGCCGATCGCCTCGCACGGCCTGATGCACATGGTCATCACCAATGCGACCAACCACGATCCCTACGCGCTCGACACGCTGATCCTGTTCATGGCCAACATGGCGTGGAACTCGACCATGAATACGGCGAACATTCAGGACATGCTGCGCGCCAAGGATCCGGAAGAGCCGGACCAGTACAAGATTCCGTTCCTGGTGGTGATCGACGCCTTCCATTCGGAGATGACCAACTTCGCCGACCTGATCCTGCCGGACACCACGTATCTGGAGCGTCACGACACCATCTCGCTACTCGACCGCCCAATTTCCGAGCCAGATGCGGCTGCCGACGCGATTCGTTACCCGCTGGTCAAACCTGATCGCGATGTGCGCCCGTGGCAGGAAGTGATGGTCGAACTGGCGGGGCGTCTGAAATTCCCGGCTTTCACCAAGCCTGACGGCACCCCCAAGTTCAGCGGCTACCAGGACTTCATCGTCAACTACGAGCGTTCGCCCGGCATCGGCTTCCTTGCTGGCTGGCGCGGCAAGGACGGCACCCAGTCGCTGAAAGGCGAGCCGAATCCGAACCAGTGGGAGAAGTACATCGAGAATCAGAGCTTCTACGCCCACCACTGGCCCGACAACCAGAAATACATGCGCTACGCCAACAAGGATTACCTCGACGTGGCGGCGGACGTCGGCTTCGTCGGCAAGGCCGAGCCCATCATCATGCAGTTCTATTCCGAGCCGCTGCAGAAATTCCGCCTCGCCGGGCAGGGCCTGTACGACGGTCCGCAACCCAACAACCTGGTCGACCGCGAGCGTCTGGTGAAATACTTCGACCCGCTGCCGATGTGGTACGAACCGCTCGAACAGCAACGCGTCGACGCGGATGAATATCCCTTCTTCGCGCTCACCCAGCGCCCGATGTTCATGTACCACTCGTGGGATTCGCAGAACGTGTGGCTGCGTCAGATCATGGCGCAAAACTTCATGTACATGAACGCGCGCAAGGCGGCGGAAATGGGCATCAAGGACTTCGACTGGATCTGGGTCGAATCGCACAACGGCAAGATCCGCTGCCAGGTCAAGACCATGGAAGGCACCCAGGAGGACACCATCTGGACCTGGAACGCCATCGGCAAGCAGAAGGGCGCCTGGGGCCTGAAGGAAAATGCGTCGGAAGCGACCAAGGGCTTCCTGCTCAACCACCTGATCTCCGAACTGCTGCCGGAAAAGGCGGGCGAGCGCCGCGTCACCAACTCCGACCCGGTCACCGGCCAGGCCGCATGGTTCGACCTGCGCGTGAAGATCTGGAAGGCCGCGCCGGGCGAGACCGGCTCCTGGCCGCAGTTTGACGAACTGAAACCGCTGCCGGGCGACGAACGCTACGAGCGGCCGGATGTGTTGCGCTACGACGCACGCACCCACGAAAAGAACTGAGTAGTACCCGAAATAAATAAAGCGAGCACAAAATGAGACTTGGATTGGTCATCGACCTCGACGTGTGCGTGGGCTGTCATGCTTGCGCCATCGCCTGCAAGGAATGGAACGCCTCCGGCACCATCGGCCCGTTGTCCGACTACCAGCCTTACGGCGCGGAGCCGTCGGGCGTATGGTTCAACCGGATCCGCCATTACGAAATGGACGAGTATCCGAACAACAAGACGGTCAACTTCCCGATGTCGTGCATGCACTGCGAGGATGCCGACTGCGTCACCGTGTGCCCGACCGGCGCTTCGTACAAACGCGCCGAGGACGGCATCGTGCTGATCGACCAGGACAAGTGCATGGGCTGCAACTACTGCTCGTGGGCCTGTCCCTACGGCGCGCGCGAACTCGACCGCTCCAGCGGCACGATGAAGAAGTGCACCCTGTGCGTCGACCGCATCTACGATCAGAACCTGCCGGTCGAGGAGCGCCAGCCCTCGTGCGTGCTCACCTGCCCGGCGCACGCCCGCATGTTCGGCGACTTCGACGACCCCGATTCGGCAGTGTCGCGCACCGTGCGCGAGCGCGGCGGCTTCCCGCTGATGCCCGAGCTCAACTACAACCCGACCAACACATATCTTCCGCCGCGCCGCAAGCCGGTGATCCCGGTCGAGACCCAGCCCAAGGGTGGCTTGAAGGAAAGCATCAAGCAGTTTGCCAACAAGCTGGTGCGCCGTTGAACCGCGCTGCCCAATAAATAGAGCCAGGAGAATCCATGCATCCCGCTTTCTCAGTCATCTTCTTCACCGTGGCATCGGGCGCCGGTTTCGGCCTGTTCTCGCTGCTGTTCATTGCGGACACGTTCAAACTTGGCGGCGGATTCACGCCCACCCAGCTGGTCATCGGCGGAATCGTCGCGATGGGCCTGATCATGTTCGGCCTGCTGTCGTCCACCTTCCACCTCGCCAACCCGAAAAACGCCTGGCGCGCCTTCAGCCGCTTCCGCACCTCCTGGCTGTCGCGTGAAGGCGTGTTTGCCGTGGTATTCATGCCGCTGGCGCTGATCTACCTCGCCTGCATCTGGTTCGACGCACCGCTGTGGCTGCGTGAAACCTTCGGTTTCCTGACCGCCGTGCTGGCCTGGATCACGGTGTTTTCCACCGGCATGATCTACGCCTGCCTGAAGACCATCCGCCAGTGGAACACCCCGCTGGTGCCCGCCAACTATCTGGCGCTGGGCTATGCCAGCGGCAGTCTGCTGCTGCTGCTGGGCGCGGTCTATACCGGCCTCGATACCACGCCCTACATTGCGATGTCGGCGCTGATCGTCTCGATCGCCGCAGTGCTGAAGGCGATCTATTATTTCTGGATTCGCAGCCCAGGTTTGACGCCCACCATCAATACCGCCACCGGTCTGACTCGTGCCAAGGTCAAGCTGCTCGACACCGGCCATACCCATGGCACCTTCCTGACCCAGGAATTCGGCTTCCAGATCGCGCGGCAGAAAGCCGGCCTGCTCAAGGCCGTGGTTTTCGTGCTGGGCTTCGCCTTGCCCGGCCTGATGCTGGTATGGGTCTTCAACCAGCATGGCGGACAAACCGCCGCCATCGTCGCGGCCCTGGCGGGCATCGCCGGCGCCGCGGTCGAGCGCTGGCTGTTTTTCGCAGAGGCGCGCCACGTGGTCAACCTGTATCACGGCGCCCAGCGCTGTTGAGCAGGCCGGAAACGCCGCAGAAGCCCGCCCGGTGTGAAAGACTCGGGCGAGCAGCAGAGGGCAGGGGCATCGTTCCCATAGCGGGCGGGTGCTTGGCGTGCCGTTTTCTTTAGGGTATATTAGAGAACTCTAATTTCTCCATTTCAGGAGTGTGACATCTATGTTCGGACTGTCAGGTTTCAAGGAAGTCGATCCCGGCTACGTCGCGGAAATCGCAGCCCAGGGCGCGCATCTGATCGATGTGCGCACCGAGGCCGAAGTGGCGCAGGGCGTGATCGATGGCGCCATCCACATTCCGCTGCACCTGCTGCCGCTGCGCGCGGCCGATGTTCCCCAGGACAGACCCGTGGTGATCTACTGCCGCTCCGGTGCGCGATCGGCCCAGGCGTGTGCGTTCATGGCTTCCCGGGGCTACGGCAACATGCACAACCTGGCTGGCGGCATCATGGCGTGGGCACGCTCCGGCAATGCCCTCATCCGGCCGCGCTGAAGCCACGGTTCAAGACGATTTGAAGGAGTAGCCAGATTTTCCGGCAGCGCTGCAATTTCGGTTGCAATGGGAAAATTTCTGGTTTAAGGTACCGCAGCGTTTTTTAGTACATAATTATTTAATGTAAGGAGAACCAAATGAATTTCGATAAAGAACTCGATGCCCGCGGCCTGAACTGTCCCCTGCCCATTCTGCGCGCCAAGAAGGCCCTGGCTGATGTCGGAAGCGGACAAGTACTGAAAATCCTGTCCACCGACCCGGGGTCGGTCAAGGACTTCGCCGCTTTCGCCAAGCAGACCGGCAATGAACTGCTGTCTACCGCCGAAGCGGGCGGCGAATTCACCTTCTTCATGAAGAAAAAATAAATACAAAAACCAAACCAGCGCCGTTCGTTCCGGGGGCACACAGCCAGGAACCTACGGCGCTGTTTTTTTAACCGGCAGAGGAGAGATTTGAGCATGGATACCAAAAAAATGGCCATTATCGCTACCAAGGGCACGCTGGACTGGGCTTACCCCCCGTTCATCCTGGCTTCGACGGCGGCGGCGCTGGGTTATGAAACCCAGATTTTCTTCACTTTCTACGGTCTCCAGCTCGTCCGCAAGGACTTGTCTGTCCTCAAAGTGAGCCCGCTGGGCAACCCCGGCATGCCGATGAAAATGCCGTTCGGCCCCAAGTGGTTCAAGAGCATCAACTGGAACATGCCCAACGCCATCCAGGCCATCATCCCGGGCTATGAAAACGTGGCGACGGCCCTGATGAAGCAGACCATCGCCAACAACGGCGTGGCCACCATTCCCGACCTGCGCGAACTGTGCCAGGAAGCCGAGGTCAAGTTCATCGCCTGCCAGATGACGGTCGAACTGTTCGGCTTCGAGCATTCCGACTTCATCGACGGCCTCGAGTACGGCGGCGCCGCCACCTTCTTCGAGTTCGCCGGCGAGACCGATATCTGCCTGTTCATCTAGAACAGATTGCCGCCCATGAAAAAAGAGCCGAAGCGATTCGGCTCTTTTTTTGTGTCTTTTGCACCACATCTTGCTTTGTTTATCCGGGCGGATGAATGGCTCCGCTTGTCTAAGCGCTAGCACGGGCGTAGCCTTCGCTCAGGTCATCAAAAAAAACTGTCTGTCGTAATTTTACCAACAAGAGGAGATACCAATGAAGTTCACGCGCGTATTCGCATTCATGGCACTGGCGGGTCTGGCGGGCAGCGCCTACGCCACCAACGGCTATTTTTCGCACGGCTACGGCATGAAAGCCAAGGGGATGGCTGGTGCGGCCACTGCCAGCTCGGATGATGCCTTTGGCGGCGCCAACAACCCCGCCTCGATGGCGTTTGCCGGCAACCGCCTTGACCTGGGCGCGGATCTGTTCAGCCCGCGACGTGAAGCCAGCCGTACGGGTGGTGGTTTGAATGGAACGGTTGAAAGTGACTCCAAGTACTTTCTGATTCCCGAGTTTGGCTACAACCATATGTACAGCAATGATCTTGCGCTAGGCGTGACGGTATATGGCAATGGTGGCATGAACACCAACTACAAGAATCTCAATCTGCTGGGTGGTTCTGGCAAGCTAGGTGTTGATCTGATGCAGTTGATCGTAGCGCCGACTGCGGCATATAAAATTGCACCCAACCACTCCCTTGGCATTTCTCCGCTAATCGGTTATCAACGTTTTAAGGCATATGGTTTGCAAGCCTTTGCGCTGACGCCTGGAATGTCTTCTGACCCGGCAAATGTGACCAATAATGGGTACGATGATTCGTTTGGTTATGGTGTGCGTATCGGCTACATGGGCAAGATTTCTCCGACAGTAGCCATCGGCGCGGCCTACGCATCGAAGATGAAATTCGACGAATTTTCCGAATACAAGGGCCTGTTTGCTGAACAGGGGGGCTTCGACATTCCGGAGAACTACAATCTCGGTGTGGCATGGCAGGCAACCCCCGCAGTCAAACTGGCGCTGGATTATCAGCGGATTAACTATAGCAAGATCAACTCTGTCGGTAATCCTTCCGCCAATTCGCTATTGGGCGTGGGTCAGTTGGGCGCAGACAATGGATCGGGCTTTGGCTGGGATAATGTGGATGTGTGGAAGCTGGGCATGGAGTACAAATACAGCCAGAAGCTGACTTTGCGTGCCGGTTACAGCCATACTGATAACCCCATCAAGGGCTCTGACATGGGCGAAGCAATGTTCAACATCTTGGCGCTTGCAGTGATTGAGAACCATGCAACATTAGGCCTCACTTACACGCTGGCATCCGGCAATGAGGTGACCATGTCTTATATGCATGGCTTCAAGAATGATGTATCTGGTGCTGACCCGTTCTTCGGAGGTACCGATAAGATTGAGATGTACCAGAACTCGCTGGGTATCCAGTACAGCTGGAAAATGTAATCAGCAGTGGGTTGGCTGATCAAGGCCGGGGTTTCGACCCCGGCTTTTTTATGGTCTGAGTGAACGAATCGAAACGGCAACAAGCGCCGACGAATCCGCGCTTGTTGCCGTTATTGCGGCAACAATCAGTCCAGCCGCGCGTGTTGTGCCTGCAACTTTTGTAGCATGGCAGCAAAATCGGCCAGCCGGCCCCTCTCCTGGTCGACGACGGCGGCGGGGGCTTTGTCGACGAAGCTGGAGTTGGCGAGCTTGCCCTGCGCCTTCTTGATCTCGCTCTGGATGCGGGCGATTTCCTTGGCCAGCCGGGCGCGTTCGGCGTCCTTGTCGATTTCCACTACCAGCATCATCCGCATCTCGCCGACCAGGGCGACCGGGGCGTCGGCTTCCGGCAGCGCGGGCACGGCGCTGACTTCGCTGAGCTTGCCGAGCGCGGCAATGTAGGGCGCCAGCGCGCTGATCGCGCCGGCGTCGCCCTCGATCACCAGCGGCACGCGTTGCGCGGGTGACAGGCTCATCTCGCCGCGCAGGGTGCGGCAGGCGTTGACCAGTTCCTTCAGCAGCTGGATGCGCGCGACGCTGTCGGGGTGGCGCTGCGCCTCATCGACCTGCGGATAGGGTGCGAGCATGATGCTGTTGCCGCCATCGCCGGAGGGCGATGCCATAGAAACAGCGCCGGCGAGCGGCGCCACCTTCTGCCACAGTTCTTCGGTGATGAAAGGGATGATCGGGTGGGCGAGGCGCAGCGTGGTTTCGAGCGCCGTGGCCAGGGCGCGGCGGGTGGCGCGCTGCTGATCGGGCGTGCCGGTGTTGAGTTGCACCTTGGCGAGTTCCAGGTACCAGTCGCAGTATTCGTCCCAAACAAACTCATAGACCGCGCGCGCGGCCTGGTCGAAGCGATAGGCGGCGAAGGCTTCGTGCACCTCGGCCACGGCTTGCTGCAGGCGCGCGGCGATCCAGCGGTCGGCATCCGAGAAATCCATGGCCCGGCTGGCGTCGAGCCCGCAGTCGTGGCCATCCAGATTCATCAGCGCGAAGCGGGTGGCGTTCCACAGCTTGTTGCAGAAGTTGCGGTAGCCCTCGGCGCGCTGCAGGTCGAACTTGATGTCGCGGCCGTGCGTGGCGAGGCTGGCGAAGGTGAAGCGCAGTGCATCGGTGCCGTAGGCGGCGATGCCCTCGGGGAATTCGCGGCGGGTGCGCTTTTCGATGCCGGCGGCCTGCCGGGGATTCATCAGGCCCTGGGTGCGTTTGGCGACCAGGTCGTCGATGCCGATGCCGTCGATGAGGTCGATGGGGTCGAGCACGTTGCCCTTCGACTTGCTCATCTTCTGGCCTTCGGAGTCGCGCACCAGGCCCGTGACATACACCTCGCGGAACGGCAGCTTGCCGGTGAAGTGCAGCGACATCATCACCATGCGCGCGACCCAGAAGAAGATGATGTCAAAGCCGGTGACCAGCACCGAAGTCGGCAGGTAGCGCTCGAGCTCCGGCGTCTGCTCCGGCCAGCCCAGCGTCGAGAAGGGCCACAGCGCGCTGGAGAACCAGGTGTCGAGGACGTCGTTGTCCTGCGTCAGTTCGCGGCCGCCGGCCTGCTTCCTGGCTTCTTCTTCGGAATATGCGACGTAGAAATTGCCGTCGGCGTCGTACCACGCGGGAATGCGATGGCCCCACCACAGCTGGCGCGACACGCACCAGTCCTGGATGTTGTCGAGCCACTGGCGGTAGGTGGTGGTCCAGTTCTCCGGCACGAACTTCAGCTCGCCCGAGTCGACTGCGGCGAGCCCCTGCTTGGCCAGGCCCTCCATGCTCATGAACCACTGGTCGGTGAGCATCGGCTCGATCACTGCGTGGGTGCGGTCGCCGCGCGGGATCATCAGCTTGTGCGGCTTGGCCGATACCAGCAGGCCCTTTGCCTGCAACTCATCGAGCAGTTTCTGGCGCGCGTCGTAACGGTCGAGGCCCTGGTATTCGGTGGGGCAGAGATCGTTCATCTTCGCGTCGAGCGTCAACACGCTGATCGCCACCAGCTTGTGACGCTGCCCCACCTGCCAGTCGTTGAAGTCGTGCGCCGGGGTGATCTTGACCACGCCGGTGCCGAATTTGCGGTCGACGTACTCGTCGGCGATGACGGGGATGCTGCGCTCGGCGATCGGCAGGCGGACATGCCTGCCGATGAGATGCCGGTAGCGTTCGTCCTCGGGATGCACCGCCACGGCGGAGTCACCGAGCAGGGTTTCCGGGCGGGTGGTGGCGACGGTCAGGTAACCGGAGCCATCTTCCAGCGGATAGTTGATTTCCCAGATGAAGCCATCTTCTTCGGTGCTGACGACTTCGAGGTCGGATACCGCGGTCTGCAGCACCGGGTCCCAGTTCACCAGCCGTTTGCCGCGATAGATCAGGCCTTCGCGATAGAGCCGAACGAACACTTCGGTGACGGCTTTCGACAGGCCGGCGTCCATGGTGAAGCGCTCGCGGCTCCAGTCGGGGCTGGTGCCGAGCCGGCGCATCTGGCGGGTGATGGTCGAGCCGGAATGTTCCTTCCATTCCCACACCTTGTCGAGGAATTTCTCGCGGCCGAGATCGTGGCGCGAGACGTCCTGCGCGTCGAGCTGGCGTTCCACCACGATCTGGGTGGCGATGCCGGCGTGGTCGGTGCCGGGTTGCCACAGCGTGTTGTCGCCCGCCATGCGGTGATAGCGGGTGAGCGCGTCCATCAGGGTGTGCTGGAAGGCGTGCCCCATGTGCAGCGTGCCGGTGACGTTGGGCGGCGGCAGCATGATGCTGTAGGCGGGGGCGTCGGGCGCGTCGCCGGCCTTGAAGTAACCGGCGCTTTCCCACTGGGCGTACCAGCGCTTTTCGATGTCAGCCGGTTCGAAGGATTTGGCGAGTTCCATGGCGTGCGGGCAAAGGCGTGATTATCCCAAAAAAGCCTTGGGACAAGTTACGACCGCCCGGGATTAATTCCAGCGACGCAATGGGCGCTAGGCTATCGGCTTGATGGGTCGCGCGGTTGCTTGAGTTTCTCGGCGACGGCGTCCCGCACGATTTCCCGGACGTTGACGTCGAGCTGGCTGAGCAGGCTCGACACGGTCTGGTCGATGTTCTTGCGCAGTTCGGCGGCGACCTGTTTCTCCATGACCTCGGACAGGCGGGGCGCCAGTTCGCTCATCAATTGCTCGGCCAGCGTGTCGCTTACAGCGGAAGGCAGGGGCTCGGCAGCGGGCGTTTCGGCTCGAACGGGTGGTGAAGCGGGTGCGAGGGGCGGGCTTGCAGGCAGGGCGGCAGGTTCTGGTGGAGTTCCACGTTCGATCACGTGGGTGAGCACAGGCAGCCAGGCGTCGGGTGGCGTAGCCTGCGCGCAAGGCCCCGGCGGTTCGGCTGCCGCCTCGCCCTCGGCGCCGCCGCGATGCTTTTTCAGCAGCGCATCCATCTTGTTCAACAAGGGGCTGTCGCTCATGGGGAACCTCCTAGCCGGCGGACTGGCGCAGATCGTGCGTTTTCAGGGCATAGCCGCGCGTCTGATAGAAGCGGTATCGGGCGCGGCCCTGTTCGCGTCCGCTTTCGTCCTGGCCGACGATTTCGATCAGCCGTTCGAATCGGGCAAAGGCAGGAGGCTGTTCGTGATGCAGGTTGATCATCACATCTGCCTGGCGCAAGGCATCGGCGTCAGCGCCGATCAGTATCGGCGTTTCGTTTGCCAACGCGTCGCTGTCGCGGCAGTGCGGCACGAATCCCAGCGCAGGCGTTGTCCATAACAGACGGTCGATGGCATCGGCCACCGCCGCGTCCGGCGCGTAGATCATCACCTGCCTACCCTGGCCGAGCGCCTTGGTGGCGACGCGGCGGGCGACGTCGAGGGGGTTGTCGGCAAAGGTGTAGAAGGTGATTTCGGTCACTGCTGACGGCTTATTTCTGGACGCGGTTCAGAAGGAAATGCACCAGCAGGGATACCGGTCGCCCGGTCGAGCCTTTTTCGCGGCCGCCCTTGTATGCGACACCGGCGATGTCGAGGTGCGCCCAGTGATATTTCTTGGCGAAGCGCGACAGGAAGCAGGCTGCGGTGATCGATCCGGCCGGGCGGCCGCCGATGTTGGCCATGTCGGCCAGGCTGCTCTTCAGTTGCTCCTGATAGTCATCCCACAGCGGCATGCGCCAGACGCGGTCCCAGGCATGGTCGGCAGCGTGTTCGATCTCGCGTGCCAGCGGGTCGTGGTTGCTGTAGAGCGCGCTGGGGTGCGCGCCCAAGGCGATCACGCAGGCACCGGTGAGCGTGGCCAGGTCGACCACGGCGTCGGGTTCGAAGCGTTCGGCATAGGTCAGCGCATCGCACAGGATCAGGCGGCCTTCGGCATCGGTGTTGAGGATTTCGATGGTCTGGCCGGACATCGATTTGACGATGTCGCCGGGCTTGTTGGCGTTGGCATCCGGCATGTTTTCGCAGGCCGGGATGAGGCCGACGACGTTGAGCGGCAGGCCCAGTTCGCCGATGGCGCGGAAGGCGCCGATGACTGCGCCGCCACCGCTCATGTCGTAGTTCATCTCGTCCATCTCGGCGGCCGGTTTGAGCGAAATGCCGCCGGCGTCGAAGGTGACCGCCTTGCCGACCAGCACCACCGGCTTGTCGCCCTTGGTGCCGCCGTCGTGTTTCAGCACGATGAAACGTGGCGGTTTGTCGCTGCCCTTGCCGACCGACAGGAAGGAGCCCATGCCCAGTTTTTCGCAGGCGGCATAATCGAGAATCTCGCAGCCGAAGCCGTGGGCTTTCGCCATTTTCTTCGCTTCGCCGGCCAGATATTCCGGCGTGCAGATATTGGAAGGCGTATTGCCAAGATCCTTGGCCAGGCCGATGCCGTGGGCGATGGCCAGCCCGCGCGCAAGCCCGGTCTCGCCGTATTTCAGTTCGCCGCGCCGCGACACGGCAAAAATGACGCGTTTGAGCGGGCGGCGCGTCTCGCTGGACTTGCTCTTCATGTGATCGAAGCGATACAAGGCATCGTGGGCGCTGACCACGGCCTGTTCGACGTTCCAGGTGACGTCGCGTTTCTTCACCGGGATTTCGCTGAGCGTGATGGTGGCTTCCATCGAACCGGTATCGCGTAGCGTACGCACCGCGCAGGCGATGGCTTCGCGGTAGCCTTTTTCATGGAAGTCGCGTTCCTTGCCGAGTCCGACCAGCAGGACACGGTCGGCCAGGATGTTGGGCACCCGGTGCAGCAGCAGCGTGCTGCCGGCCTTGCCTTCCATGTCGCCGCCGCGCAGGATGTCCGACAGATAGCCGTCGCTGGCACGGTCGACGTCGACACCCGGTCCCGACAGCTTGCGGCTTTCGAACACGCCGACGACGACGCAGGCCGTACGCTGTTTTTCGGGGGCGCCGCTTTTTATGCTAAATTCGAGTTCGATTTCCTTGTTTTCCATGTCTGTGCTCAAAAAAATACAATTTGTCCCTGCGCCGCCGTCAGGCGTAGCCAGTTGGAGTATCGCGCCGGAATTCGGCGTTGCCCATGAGGCGATTATTGGCGCGGGCGCGGTGGAATGTCAAAAGCCCGTTCATTTCGTGAACGGTTTCCGGCCATTCCCATGCTCTATCGTCGCGCGCTGACCCGTGAAATGGCGCTCACTACCGGCGCCGTGCTGACGGTACTGGTCGCGATCGCGCTGGTCGTGCTGTTCATCCGCCTGCTCGGCGACGTGGCGCGCGGCGAACTTGCCAACGAGGCGGTTTTTTCCTTTCTTGGCTTTTCGCTGCTGTTCTTCCTGCCGGTATTGATGACGATCGCCTTGTTTGCCGGCGTGCTGTTGCCCTTGTCGCGTATGTGGCGGGACAGCGAAATGGTGATCTGGTTCAATGCCGGCCTGTCGCTGACGCAATGGATGCGGCCGGTGCTGGCGTTCGCCGTGCCGTTCTCGCTGGTCATCCTGCTGATCACCCTGGTGATCAATCCCTGGGCACAGACCAAGAAAATAGAGTATCGCCAGGACCTGCGCAGTCGCAGCGAAAGTTCGCTGATCGCCCCCGGCATGTTCGCCGAATCCACCGCCGGCCAGCGGGTCTATTATGTGGAGTCGCTGAATCCGCTGACCGGCATCGTGCGCAACGTCTTCATGCAGTCGCGCATAGACGGCCAGCTCGGCCTGGTGGTGGCGCGCGAGGGGAGTCACACGGAAATGCCTGACGGTTCGCGTTATCTGGTGTTCAAGGATGGGCGCAGATATGAGGGCACGCCCGGCAAGCTCGATTACCGGATTGTGCAATTCGAGCGCTACTGGATGCGGCTCGACCCGGTTCCCGTGACCGGCAAGGAAACCGGCATCCGCCAGGCGCCCCTGAACGAATTGCTGGCCGACAAGACGCCACCGGCGCGGGCCGAACTGCTGTGGCGGGTAGGGGTGCCCGTGTCCGCCCTCATCCTCGCCGTCATGGCCATTCCGCTCAGTTTCGTCAACACGCGGGCACGCCGTTCCTACGGGCTGATGACCGCGTTGCTGCTGTACTTCGTCTACAACAACCTGCTGTCCTTGACGCAGGCCTGGGTGGCCCAGAACAAACTCAACCCCTGGGGTGGGATGGTGGCGTCGCACCTGGTGATGCTGTTTGCCGTGGCCGCCCTGTTCTGGCTGCGAACCCGTCAATTTGCGCCGCGCGGGAGGCGTGCATGAGACTGCTCGCGCGCTACCTGGGCGGGCAGGTCCTGTTTGCCTCGGCCTTCGTGCTGCTGGCCCTCCTGGTGCTGTTTGCGTTTTTCGACGTGATTCAGGAGTTGGGTGCGCTGGGCCGCAACAATTACGGCCTCGGCCAAGCGGTGGTGGTGGTGATGCTCAACGTCCCCGGGCATCTGTATGAAATCCTGCCGGTGGCTGCGCTGATTGGCACCCTGTTCACGCTGTCGCGCCTGGTGGGCAATTCCGAATATGCGGTGATGCGCGTGTCGGGCCTGTCGAACTGGCGCGTGGCCGGTTATTTCAGCGTGATCGGTGTGTTGTTGTCACTGCTGGTGCTGGTCATTGGCGAATATGTCGCGCCGTGGTCGGAGCAGGCGGCGCAACGCTACAAGTTGCTGGCCACCCATTCCGTCGTGGCGCAGCAGTTTCGTTCCGGTCTGTGGGTCAAGGATCGCAGCGCGTTCATCAATGTGCGCGAAGTGATGCCGGACAACACCTTGCGCGATATCGAGATTTACGGCTTCGACGCAGACGGTCGCCTCAGCTGGATCCGTGCGGCCCAGGAGGCCCACTGGCGCGGCGGCCAGACCTGGGATCTGCAGCAGGTAGTGGAAACCCGGTTCGATGCCGACGGTATTCATGCGATCCGGAATGCGCATCTGGACTGGCAGTCGGTGCTCACCCCGGACATCCTCAGCGTGTTGCTGATCGCACCGGAACAGATGTCGGCACGTACCCTGTGGCGCTATGTTGGGCATCTCAAGGAAAACGGCCAGAAGGCCACGCGCTATGAACTTGCCTTGTGGTCGAAGTTCGTCGGGCCCTTCGTGATCCCGATCATGATGCTGATCGCCATGCCGTTTGCGATCCAGGGGCCGCGTGCAGGCGGGACCAGCAGCAAGATTTTCATCGGGATTCTGGCCGGACTCGGTTTTCATCTACTGAGCCGGCTGTTCGGCCATCTCGGCCTGCTGAACGACTGGCCGGTTGTCGTGGTATCGATTCTGCCCTTGTTGATTTTCCTGACCATCGCGCTGATGGGTATCCGGTGGGTGGATCGGCGCTAGATTCGCTGCCTCGGCGTGTGGCCGCGTGTCTGCACGCCCGTCTGCCGGCGGACAAAACATGCTGTGTGCACGCGTTGTGGGCCGACTGGCAGGCGGGCCGAATCGATCTTGCGGCCGGGACGCCGCGCGTTCCCATCGACCAGCCCGGACAGCCTGACAAACCCGAGCGGGTCGCGCCGCATCAGGTGCCGCGGCGCCGTACCGACACGCTGACCGGCCGGGCGGCGCTCATCCATGCGCTGGCGCATATCGAATTCAATGCCATCAATCTGGCGCTCGATGCGGCGCACCGCTTTGCCGGCATGCCGCCGACGTATTACGCCGACTGGCTTTCGGTCGCGGACGAGGAAGCGCTGCATTTCGAACTGTTGAGTGCGCATCTGGCGACGCTGGGGTTTGCCTACGGGGATTTCCCGGCGCATAACGGCCTGTGGGACATGGCGCTGAAAACCGCGCACGATCCGCTGGTGCGCATGGCGTTGGTGCCGCGCGTGCTGGAGGCGCGCGGGCTCGATGCCACGCCGTTGATCGTCGACAAGCTGAAGGCCGCGCACGACACGCGCATGGTCGAGATTCTCGCCGTCATCGAGCGTGACGAGATCGGCCATGTCGCGATCGGCAGCCGCTGGTTCGACTGGCTGTGCGCGGCACGCGGCCTACAGCCGGATACGACATTTCGGCAGTTGCTGGTCGATTACGATGCGCCGCCCCTGAAGCCGCCATTCAATCTGGCAGCGCGCCGTCGGGCCGGTTTCAGTGAATCTGAACTGGACTGGCTGAACGGGCTCTAGCTTACAAACCGAGCATGGATGCCGACACGCTGGCCGGCGAACGTTGCCACATGGTCTCGAAGCTTTGGTGCAGCGCTGTCGCGTGGCCGGGGTCGTCTCCATGCAGCGTACCGTGCACCGCAGTCTTGTCGGCACGGAGCAGCACACCTTGGCGGTCAGCCAGTACAAACGCCTGATCGGGACGGGGTGCGTCGGGGTCGGCCTGGCGGATTTCGAGGACGTGGCCGAAATCCCGCAGAAGCAACATCAGTCGGGGATGGTCGCGTGCGATGCGGCTGATGTCGTCGAGCAGCAGTTCGATGCGGCGTCCACCGCCTGCCACGCAGAGTGCGCGCAATGCGGCGAGCCGTGACGCATCGTCGAGGTCCAGCAGGCTCAGGTCATGGTCGTACACGCGCAACTGGCGGTGCGTCGCTGCCACCAGTGTGTCGAATGCGGCACGGAATTCGGCAGGGGTTTCAAAGGCGTTCATGGGGTGTCGGTCTCCAGCCAGCCGGCTTCATACCAGTCGTACAGGCGCTCGCGCAGGGCGGCAGGCACGGGCGGCGCGAGATGGCGCTGATCGGCCAGTTGCCGCAGTACGGCGGTCTCGCCGGCTGCGGGTGTGAAGGCCTCGCCGTTGATGAAAAAGCGCTTTCCGGCGAATAGCAGGCGCGATTTGGGATTGAGCGCGATGCCATGCTTGTTCGTGTATCTGTTGAAGGCGCTCCGGTTGAGCGGCGTGTCCGGCGCATCGAAAAAAACATTCGGCTTGGGTTCGGACAGGTAGCGCCCGGCGAACTCGGCGATGTCGCGCTTGCTCCATTTGATTTTGGCGATCATGCCCTCGATCTGGCCCAGCATCGCACGGCCGATTTCACCGGGATGGGTCTGCAGGCGCAGATCGGGGTCGGCATAGCGGCCCTCCAGCGCGATCGTGTCCTGCAGGTGCATCAGAAAGCCGTGGGCCATTTCTTCGGTAGTGGGTGCGCGAAAGCCGATCGAATAGGTCATGCATTCGTCCTCGGCGACGCCGTAATGCGCGACATGCGGCGGCAGATAGAGCATGTCGCCGGGGCCGAGCACCCATTCGTCTTCCGCCTCGAAACGGCGGAGGATTTTCAGCGGCACGTCGTCCAGGATCGTCAGGTCGGACTGCGTACTGATCCGCCAGCGGCGGTGTCCCTGCCCCTGCAGCAGGAAGACGTCGTAGGAATCGAAATGCGGCCCCACGCTGCCGCCGGACACGGCGTAGCTCACCATCAGGTCGTCGAGGCGGGCATGCGGGATGAAGTTGAAGCATGCCAGCAAGGTGTCGGCTGCGGGCAGGAGGTGATTGAGCGACTGTACCAGCAGCGTCCAGTCGGTCTTGGGCAGGCGTTTGAAATCGCGTTTGCTGAACGGGCCGTGGTCGAGCTGCCAGTGCGTGCCGCTGCCCCGGACCAACCGCGATTCCACATCGTCGCGGGTGGCCAGCCGCTGCATCTCGCCGGGAGACAGGAGGCCGGTGAAGCCGGGCACGGCGTTGCGGATCAGGAGCGGGCGCTTGTGCCAGACATCGCGCAGGAAACGGGCGGGGCTCAAGCCACCAAGCAAGGCAGTCATCATGGACGCGATTATAGCGATGCGGCACCTGCAGGGCTGTTAGAATGCTGCCGGAAAGATACTAAGGCGGAGTTACCCATGCTGAAAGCAGGAGATCGGGCGCCGGACTTTTCCAACCCCGACGCGGATATGAACATCGTCGAGTTGTCCCAGTTCCGGGGCAAGACGCTGGTGTTGTATTTCTATGTGCGCGACGACACACCGGGCTGCACGACCGAAGCGATCGAGTTTTCCGAACTGGAAGACGCGTTCTCCAAATTGGGCGCCGCCGTACTCGGCGTTTCGCGCGACGACTGCATCAAGCATGGCGAGTTTCGCGACAAGCACGGCATCAGCGTGCGGCTGCTGGCCGACAAGGAACAGGCCACCAGTGCGGCGTATGGCGTACTGCAGGACAAGGAAGTGGACGGCGTCATGCGCAAAGGCGCGGTGCGCTCCACTTTCATCATCGACAAACAGGGCGTCATCCGTCACGCACTGTATGGCGTTTCCAGCCGCGGCCATGCGGCGGAAGTGCTCCAACTGGTAAAGGAACTCAAGTGAATATTGGCAAGGATACCGTGGTCACCATCACCTATATCGTCAAGGATATGGACGGCAAGCTGCTGGAGGAAAGCGACGAGCCGGTCAGCTACCTGCACGGCGGCTACGACAACATTTTCCCGTTGGTGGAACAGGCGCTGGAAGGCAAGGCCATCGGCGAGACCGTCGAACTCAAGTTGCAGCCAGCCGACGCATTCGGCGAATTCGAGGAGGATCTGGTGCGGCTGGAACCGCGCGAGTCCTTTCCCGCCGACATCGAGATCGGCATGCAGTTCGTCGGTTCGCCAGTCGACGGCAGCGAGGAAATGCTCTACACCGTGACCGATGTTGCCGAAGACAAGGTGGTGGTCGACGGCAATCATCCCTACGCCGGCCAGGCCGTGCATTTTCAGTGCGTCGTGGCCGACGTGCGTGCAGCGACGGCGGACGAAGTCGCCCATCGTCACGCGCACGGTGCGCACGGCCATCACCATCATTAAGCCGCATGGCACCGAATCGGATGGTAAAGGGCGCCGGGCTGCTAAAATGCCCGGCTGACCTGTTTTTGTGACAGTTTGATAAAGACCACCGATGAAAACCACTTTCCTCGATTTCGAGCAGCCGATCGCGGAGCTCGAAGCCAAGATCGAAGAACTACGCTTTGTGCAGGATGACTCCGCGCTGGATATCTCGGAAGAAATCCGCCGCCTGCAGAAGAAGAGTCAGACGCTGACCAAAGACATCTACGCCAAGCTCAATGCCTGGCAGGTGTCGCAGGTGGCGCGCCATCCCCAGCGGCCGTATACGCTGGACTATGTGCAGGGGCTGTTCACCGATTTCGTCGAACTGCACGGCGATCGCGCCTATGCCGACGATGCCGCAATCGTCGGCGGCATGGCTCGCTTCAACGGCGAGCCGGTGATGGTGATCGGCCACCAGAAGGGCCGCGACACCAAGGAAAAGATCTACCGCAATTTCGGCATGCCGCGTCCCGAAGGCTATCGCAAGGCACTGCGGCTGATGCGTCTCGCCGAGAAATTCGGCCTGCCGATTTTCACCTTCATCGATACGCCGGGGGCCTATCCCGGCATTGGCGCCGAGGAACGCGGGCAATCCGAGGCGATCGCGCGCAATCTCTATGTGATGGCCGAACTGAAGACGCCGATCGTGTGTACCATCGTCGGCGAAGGCGGCTCGGGCGGCGCGCTGGCGATCGGCGTCGGCGACCGCATGCTGATCCTGCAGTACTCCACCTATTCGGTGATCTCGCCGGAAGGCTGCGCCTCGATCCTGTGGAAGAGCGCCGACAAGGCCTCGGTTGCTGCCGAAACGCTGGGCATCACCGCCGACCGCCTGAAAGCCAACGGGCTGGTCGACCGCATTGTCGAGGAACCGCTGGGCGGCGCGCAGCGCGACTGGGATGCCATGTTCCAGGCGATGCGCCGCGCACTGACCGATACGCTCGCCGAATTGCGCAAACAGTCGCTCGACGTCCTGTTGGATACGCGTTACCAGCGTCTGCGGGCGTATGGAAGCTTCAAGGAAACCCCCGCCAAATAAGGCGATTGTTGCAGAGGTGGCGGACGTTCTTGGCCGCCACGCTCCCCCGCACGCACGGCTGACGCTGGCCCTGTCGGGCGGACTCGATTCTGTCAGCCTGCTGCATGCCCTGCTGGCGTTGCGCGACTTCCATCCGTTCGAACTGCTGGCGGTGCACGTGCACCATGGCCTGTCAGCCCATGCGGACGACTGGGCTGATTTCTGCAGCCGGCTATGTGCAACGCACGCAGTTGAGTTGGCCATCCATCGCGTGCGGATCGCACGCGCCGACCCGGCCGGTACCGAGGCGGCCGCGCGGCGGGAGCGCCAGCGCATCTTTGCTGCGTTGGATACGGATTTTCTCCTCACGGCACACCATCAGGACGATCAGGCCGAAACGCTGCTACTGCAATTGCTGCGTGGCGCCGGGCCGAAAGGTCTGGCGGCCATGGCCGAACGGCAAGACCGGCCTGGCTGGCACTCAGCCCAATTGCGGCCACTGCTGTCCATTCCCCGCGCCGAATTGTTGCGCACCGCACGGGAACAGGGCCTTGCGTGGATCGACGACGAAAGCAACCGGGACACCCGATATCGACGCAATGCGCTACGTCAGCAGGTGATGCCGTTGCTGGCGCAGCATTTTCCCGGCGCCGGCCGCACCCTGGCACGTGCGGCCGCGCTGCAGGCCGATGCCGCAGAATTGCTGGACGATCTGGCACGACTGGATGCACGGGAGGCCATCGCTGGCGACCGTCTCGACTGTGCCGCGCTGGCACGCCTCTCGACTGTGCGGGCCCGCAATCTGCTGCGCCACTTCATCGGGCGGCACGGCCAGCCCATGCCCAGCCTGTGCCGGCTCGACGAGGCCCTGCACCAGTTGCGGGATGCGCATGAGGATGCGCAGGTGCGCGTCAATCTGGGACAGATGGCGTTGTGGCGCTACCGTGGCGGCGCCTATCTGGTGGCGCCGCCGCCGCGCTGGACGGAGCCGGTACGCTGGCAGGGCGAGGTGGCAATCTGGGTGCCGGCCGCCGGGGTCAGCGTGCGGATGGACCGAGCGAACGGAGCGGGGCTCCGCCAGGCGGCGCTGGCCGCAGGCGAGGTCACGCTTGGCGTACGGGCGGGCGGTGAGCGCCTCCGGCTTCACGCCGGCGGCCCTCGGCGCAGCCTGAAGAACCTGCTGCAGGAACACGGGATCCCGCCCTGGCAGCGGGCGCGTATGCCGCTGATGTGGTGCGACGGCCGATTGGTGTGGGCAGCGGGAATCGGCTTTGAGGCCGACCTGGGTGCCGCGCCGGGTGAGGTGGGGCTGCTGCCGCACGTCGAACCCTGACGGGCCATGGCGTTGCGCGCGCTCGGGCAAGCCCGGCAAACCGCCGCCGGCCGGCAGGACAAGACAGTCCGGGGTGGCCCATGTTATTCTAGCGGGCTGATTTTCATGGTTTTTTGAACCTTTTTTCTTGTTTTCCCTCTTTTGTCTGGAGCATACACATGGCTGTTCAGCGCACTTTTTCCATCATCAAACCCGATGCCGTCGCCAAGAACGTGATTGGCAAGATCGTCAGCCGTTTCGAGAGCAATGGCCTCAAGGTCGTTGCGTCGAAAATGAAGCATTTGTCGCGCCAGGAAGCCGAGGGCTTTTATGCCGTGCACAAGGACCGTCCCTTCTTCAAGGATCTGGTCGACTTCATGGTGTCGGGCCCTGTGGTGCTGCAGGTCCTGGAAGGCGAAGACGCGATCGCCAAGAACCGCGCGTTGATGGGCGCGACCGACCCGAAGAAGGCCGAAGCGGGCACCATCCGCGCCGACTTCGCCGAGAGCATCGATGCCAATGCCGTGCACGGCTCCGACGCCCCGGAAACCGCGGCGATCGAAATCGCCTATTTCTTCCCGGCCAGCGAAGTCTACGCAGGCCGCTAAACCCTACGCATGCCGCAGAATCTGCTCGATTTCGATCTGGATGGTCTGACCGCCTGGTTCACCGAACTCGGCGAAAAGCCGTTTCGTGCCCGCCAGGTGTTCCACTGGATGCACCAGTCCGGGGTGTCAGATTTCGCGCAGATGACCGACATCGCCAAGAGCCTGCGCGAGAAACTGGTGCAGCAGGCCTGCGTGCAGGCGCCGGCGATCAGCTACGCGCATACCTCGGCGGACGGCACGCGCAAGTGGCTGTTCGACGTCGGGGTCGCCAACGGCATCGAAACCGTATTCATTCCGGAAGACGACCGCGGCACGCTGTGCGTGTCGTCACAGGTCGGCTGCGCGCTCGAGTGCACCTTCTGCTCGACCGGGCGGCAGGGCTTCAACCGCAACCTGACGGTGGCCGAAATCATCGGCCAGTTGTGGGTGGCGCACCACAGTCTCAAGACCGAGCCGAATCGCACTACCGGCGAAATTTCCGACCGGCCGGTGACCAACGTGGTGATGATGGGAATGGGCGAGCCGCTGGCGAACTTCGAGAATGTGGTGACCGCACTCGGGATCATGCTCGATGATCATGCCTACGGCCTGTCGCGGCGGCGGGTGACGGTATCCACATCCGGCTTGGTGCCGGCGATGGACCGCCTGGCCGAACGTTGTCCGGTAGCGCTGGCAGTGAGCCTGCATGCGCCCAACGATGCGTTGCGCGACCAGATCGTGCCGATCAACAAGAAGTATCCGTTGCGCGAACTGATGGCCGCCTGCCGACGTTATCTGGTGCATGCGCCGCGCGACTTCATCACCTTCGAATACGTGATGCTGGCCGGCGTGAACGACCAGCCCGAGCATGCGCGCCAGTTGGTCGAGCTGACGCGCGACGTGCCGTGCAAGTTCAACCTCATTCCCTTCAATCCGTTTCCGGACTCGGGCTACGAAAAACCGCGGGCGGAGTCGATGCGCGTGTTTCGCCAGATCCTGCAGGATGCAGGCCTTGTGGTGACCACGCGCAAGACACGCGGTGACGATATCGATGCGGCTTGCGGGCAACTGGCCGGGAAAGTCGCGGACAAGAGCGGGCGTGTCATGAAACGAATGCATAAGGAGGCAGCGTGAGGAAATGGGTAAGCGTACTGGTTGCAGCGGCATTGCTGGCGGGTTGCGCAGCACAGCCGATGGACGGGAGCGGCGGTGTGGCCGCCAGCGAGGCTGACAGCCAGAGCCGCGAACGTGCCCGTGCATTCACGGATCTGGCCGGGGCCTATGTCGCGCGTACCCAGTACAAGGTCGCGCTCGACGAGTTGCGCAAGGCGATCACGGCCGATAATCGCTATGGCCCGGCCTACAACATTTACGGCATGATCTACATGGATTTGGCCGAGGACAAACTGGCCGAGGAAAATTTCCGTCGCGCCATTGAACTCGATCGCAACGATTCGAACGCGCACAACAACTACGGCTGGTTTCTCTGTACCCGCGGCCGCTACGATGAAGGCCTGGCGCAATTCAGCGCTGCCATTCGCAACCCTTTGTACACGCAGCCCGAACTGGCCATGACCAATGCCGGTTTGTGCGCCGAAAAGAAGGGCGATATCGCGTTGGCCGAGGCCAATCTGGGCAAGGCGCTCAAACTGCAGCCCGATAGCCCCAACTCGGTCCTCAAGCTGGCCGGGCTGTATTTCCGCCAAGGGCGCCTGGCGGAAGCGCAGCGCCTGCTGGGGCGCCATGACGAGCTGGCGCCGCCGTCCGCAGAAAGCCTGTGGCTGGGCGTGCGGCTGGAACGCAAGCTGGGTGATCGGGCGCAGGAAGCCGCCTATGCCTTGCAACTGCGCAAACGCTTCCCCGATTCGAACGAGACGCAGCAGTTGCTGACGGGACATTTCGAATGAGTGGGAGTGGGCTGGCCTCGGTCGGCCAGATTTTGCGGGAGGCACGCGAAGCGCAGGGCATCACGCTGGACAATGCCGCCGTACGCCTGCGTCTGATGCATCGCCAGGTGGAGGCGATGGAACGGGACGACTTCGAGAGTCTGGGCCAGCCCGTATTTGCACGCGGCTTTGTGCGGAACTATGCGCGCCTGTTGGGGCTGGCGCCGGAATCCCTGCTGGCGCGCATGGATGGTGCTCCGGCCGAACCGGCTGCGGTCGCCCCGACCGAACCAGCCCTGCCGCGGTCATGGCTGACCTCTCCGTGGCTGATCCTGTCGCTGCTCGGCCTGTTGCTGGTGGTGGTCGTGCCGATTGCCTTGTATGCGTGGCTCAACAGCGATGGGGGGGAGCGCCCCGACGCTCCGACACCAGCCGTGATGCAGCCGCGCCCGGCACCGGCTGTCGCAACCGCACCTGTCGCTGCACCGGCTGATGCCGTGGCACCTGCGCCCGCGTCGCCCGTGATCCCTGCTACGGCTGACGGTACGCCGCCTGAGGCCCCGGCGTCTGGGGCGGCCGAGTCTGCGGCGGAGGGCAGTGTGCTGCACCTCGATTTCGGCGACGAGTCGTGGACCGAGATCAAGGATGCCAGCGGCCGCATGCTGATGCGCCAACTCAATCCCGCTGGTACCAGCGCGGACGTTCACGGCCAGCCTCCCTTCGATGTGGTGATCGGCAATGCCGCGCAAGTGCAGGTGACGTACAACGGCCGCCCCATCGACCTGAAACCCTTTATTGACGTGACGGTTGCCCGCTTCACGCTGGAAGAATGATGTCCCAGATTGTTCGTCGTTCCACCCGCCAGGTGCGGGTCGGTCCCGTGCTGGTGGGGGGCGGTGCGCCTGTCGTGGTGCAGTCGATGACCAACACCGACACCGTCGATATCACCGCGACCGTGCGTCAGGTGCAGGCGCTCGCCGAGGCCGGATCGGAACTGGTGCGGCTGACCGTCAACACGCTGGAGGCCGCCGCCGCGGTGCCGCGCATTCGTGAGCGGCTCGACGTGCTGGGCTGCCGTGTGCCGCTGATCGGCGACTTCCATTTCAACGGCCACAAGCTCTTGACCCAGGTGCCCGAGTGCGCCGAAGCCCTGGCCAAGTTGCGTATCAATCCGGGCAACATCGGACGCGGCAACAAGCGCGACGAGCAGTTCGCCACGCTGATCGAGGTGGCGTGCCGCTACGACAAGCCCGTGCGCATCGGCGTCAACTGGGGTAGCCTTGACCAGGCGCTGGCGGCGCGCATGATGGACGATAATGCCCGGCTTGCGCAGCCGGAAGACGCCGAGGTCGTGATGCGGCGC
This sequence comes from Thiobacillus denitrificans, assembly GCA_002343685.1. Classification (GTDB taxonomy): domain Bacteria; phylum Pseudomonadota; class Gammaproteobacteria; order Burkholderiales; family Thiobacillaceae; genus Thiobacillus; species Thiobacillus denitrificans_A. The sequence continues at coordinate 40,987 of DDRS01000042.1, forward strand.
GCGATGGTCGCATCTGCGCTCGAGTCGGCGAAAAAGGCCGAAGAACTGGGACTCGGTGGCGACAAGATCATCCTGTCGTGCAAGATGAGCCGGGTACAGGATCTCATTTCGGTCTACCGTGATCTGGCGTCGCAGTGCGACTACCCGCTGCATCTGGGGTTGACCGAGGCAGGCATGGGCAGCAAGGGCATCGTCGCCTCGACTGCCGCCTTGTCCGTGCTGCTGCAGGAAGGCATCGGCGATACCATCCGGATTTCGCTGACGCCTGAGCCGGGTGGCGAGCGCACCCAGGAAGTCCGTGTCGGCCAGGAAATCCTGCAGGCACTGGGCTTACGTGCATTCACACCCCAGGTCACGGCCTGTCCTGGCTGCGGTCGTACCACGTCGACCGTGTTCCAGGAACTGGCGCAGGATATCGAAACCTATTTGCGTACCCAGATGCCCGTGTGGCGCAGCCAGTATCCCGGCGTCGAATCCATGCAGGTCGCGGTGATGGGCTGCGTGGTCAACGGCCCTGGCGAGTCCAAGCATGCCAATATCGGCATCTCGTTGCCCGGTACGGGCGAAGTGCCGGTCGCGCCGGTATACGTCGATGGCGAAAAGACCGTGACGCTGAAAGGCGAGAAGATAGCCGAAGAATTCCAGACCATCGTCGAAGACTATGTGCGCAGCCATTACGGCACTGCGTGAAATGCATTTCTGCTGATTAAGTTATGAGCAACAACATTCAATCCGTGCGCGGCATGAACGACTGCCTGCCCGATGTCAGCGACACGTGGCAGGGGTTCGAGGCGATCGTGCGCGACTGGCTGCGGCGCTACGGCTACCGCGAGATACGTACGCCGATTCTCGAGCATACCGGGCTGTTCAAGCGTGCCATCGGCGAGGTGACCGACATTGTCGAGAAGGAAATGTATACCTTCGTCGACGAACTGAACGGCGAATCGCTGACGTTGCGCCCGGAAGGCACGGCGTCGTCGGTGCGTGCCGTGATCCAGCACAACCTGTTGTACGACGGCGGCAAGCGATTGTGGTACACCGGGCCGATGTTCCGCCATGAGCGTCCGCAAAAGGGCCGCTACCGGCAATTTCACCAGGTCGGCGTGGAGGCGCTCGGCTTTGCCGGGCCGGACGTCGACGCCGAACTGATCGTGATGTGCGCCGATCTGTGGAAGGAACTGGGCATCGCGCCGACGCTGCAGCTCAACACCTTGGGCGATCATGCCGCACGGCAGCGGCACCGCGAGAAATTGATCGCCTATTACGCGTCGCACCAGGACGTGCTCGACGAGGACGCCAGGCGCCGGCTGCACAGTAATCCGCTGCGCATCCTCGACAGCAAGAACCCGGCGATGCAGGTGCTGAACGATGCGGCGCCCAAGCTGATGGATGAACTCGAGGACGAGGCGCTGGTGCATTTCGATGCGGTGCAGACGCTGCTTCGCGCGAATGGCATTGCCTTCGAGATCAATCCCAGGCTGGTGCGCGGGCTGGATTACTACAACCGTACCGTGTTCGAATGGGTGACCGACCAGCTCGGTGCGCAGGGCACGGTGTGTGCGGGCGGCCGCTACGACGGACTGGTCGAGCAGTTGGGCGGCAAGCCGGCGCCCGCAGCCGGGTTTGCGATGGGCATCGAACGGCTGCTGGCATTGGTCGAAGCAGGCGGACGCGCTATCGCGACACCGGCATCCGATGCCTATATCGTCCATGCCGGTGACGCGGCACAGGCCTTTGCCTGGCAGGTGGCAGGTTCGCTACGCAGTGTCGGACTCGCCGTCGTCCTGCATTGCGGCGGCGGCAGTTTCAAGTCGCAGATGAAAAAGGCCGATGCCAGTCGCGCACGTTATGCGGTGATCATCGGCGACGACGAGGCCGCCGCGCAGCAGGTGACGCTGAAGCCGCTGCGCGAGGCAGGCGAACAAACCCGCGTCGAGGTGGCGCGGGCGATTCAATTCATTCAAGAAGCATCAACTCAAAAGGCATAGCGCATGGCAACCTACGATCTCGACGAGCAGGAACGGCTGGACGAACTGAAAGCCTGGTGGAAACGCTGGGGCAGCCTGGTGATGGTCGGTCTGGCCGTGGTGGTCGCGGGGGCAGCAGGCTGGCGCTACTGGCAGAACCACACGGTGACGCAAAGCCTGGAAGCTGCAACCGTATACGAAAAACTCACGCAGTCGCTGGCTGCGAATGACGCCAAGAGCGCACGCGAAGCGGGTGCGATGCTGCTCGACCAGTACAAAGGCACGGCGTATGCACCGCGTGCCGCGATGCTGCTGGCCAAGCTCAATGTCATGAACAAGGACCTGAAAAGCGCGCAGAGCCAGCTGGAATGGGCCGTGGCCAACAGCAAGGAGCCGGCCGTCAAGGATCTGGCGCGCCTGCACCTGGCGGGTGTGCAACTCGACCAGAAACAATATGAAGCGGCGTTGAAAACCCTGGCAGGCTCGCATAGCGATGCGTTTGCTTTCCGTTTCGAAGACATGCGGGGCGATGTGCTGATGGCGCAAGGCAAGAAAGCCGAGGCGCGTGTGGCGTATCAGGCGGCGTTCGGCAAGATGGAGAAAGACAATCCCTATCGCAGCATCGTCGAACTGAAGCTCGATGCATTGGGAGGAGAAACCAAGTGAAGATGCGCATGATAGTCGCCGGCCTGGCGCTGGCCATGTCGGGATGCAGCACGGTCGGTTCGATGACCAGCACGGTGGGCGGCTGGTTTGGCCACGGTCCGGTCAAGGCCAAACCCGCGGAACTAGTCGAATTCAAACCCACTGCCAGCCTTACCGAAGCCTGGAAAGGCGAAACGGGAGATACCAGCGGTTATCTGTTCCGTCCCCGGGCCACAGGCGATGATGTGTTTGCCGCAGGCGGCAACCGGGTGGTGCGCATCGCGGTAGCCAATGGCAACACGGTATGGAAAACCGATGCCGACGCCAAGTTGTCGGCTGGCGCAGGCGTGGGGCAAGGGCTGGTGCTGGTAGGCAGCACCAAGGGCGAGTTGCTGGCCTTGGATCAGACCAGCGGCCAAGTGCGCTGGAAGGTGGCTTTGTCGAGCGAGGTGACCGGCCAGGCGCTGGTCGTGGGGGACATTGTCATTGCACGTACGGGCGATGGCCGTGTGCAGGGGCTCGGGGTCGCCGATGGCAGCCGCAAATGGCTGTACACCCGCACTCTACCGGTATTGAGCCTGCGCGGTTCGGGCGGCATGACCGTGCGTGACGAGGTGCTCTATGCCGGGTTCCCGGGCGGCAAACTGGTTGCGCTCAATGCGGCCAATGGCGCGCAGTTGTGGGAGGCTACCGTGGCGCTGCCGCGTGGAGCGACCGAACTCGAGCGGGTGGCCGATGTGATGGGCAATCCGGCCGTGGATGAACGCCAGGTGTGCGCGGTTGCCTATCAGGGACGGGTGGCCTGTTTCGACCGCCGCAACGGGGAACTGCTGTGGGCGCGCGACACCTCCAGCAACACCGGCCTGGCGATGGACGAGCGTAATGTCTACGTCACCGACGACAAGGATGCCGTGACGGCCTACGATAAAACCAGCGGCCGTGCCGGCTGGCGGCAGGACAAGCTGGCGCGCCGCGCCGTGACCGCACCGCTGGCGCTCGGCGCCTGGGTCGTGGTGGCCGACGGTGAGGGATACGTCCATGTGCTGTCGAGCGAGGATGGCAGCTTCGTGGCGCGTGCGAAAGTCGACAGCGGCGTCCATTCGGCGCCGGTCGATATCGGGCCGGGTTTCGCGGTGGAGACGACCAAAGGCAATGTCGTTGCGTTCCGGCTCAAGTAAACAACACGACGCGTCGGCTCTGACGCGTCAGCAAGGATAGCCATGCTCCCCACTCTGGTTCTTGTCGGGCGCCCGAACGTCGGCAAGTCCACCTTGTTCAACCGCCTCACCGGTACGCGCGATGCCCTCGTGCACGATATGCCGGGGATGACGCGCGACCGCCACTACGGGCGCGGGCGCATCGGTGGCAAGCCCTATTTGGTGGTCGACACCGGCGGTCTCGAGCCGGTGGCCAAGGAGGGCATCATGGCCGAGATGGCGCGCCAGACGCTGCAGGCCATCGACGAGGCCGACGCCATCATTTTCATGGTCGATGCGCGCAGTGGCCTCACGCCGCAGGACAAGGTGATCGCCGATCGTCTGCGCCGCGCGACGTGCCCGGTGCTGCTGGCGGTCAACAAGGCCGAGGGTATGAATCGCGCGGTGGTGACCGCCGAATTCCACGAGTTGGGACTGGGCGAGCCGCTGGCGATCTCCGGCGCGCACGGCGACGGCATTTCCGACCTGGTGGACGAGGCGCTGGCGCCGTTCTCCGAAGAAGAAGAAAAGACCGACGAATTCGGCATTCCCAAGATTGCCCTGGTGGGACGCCCCAACGTCGGCAAGTCGACGCTGGTCAACGCCCTGGTGGGCGAGGAACGCGTCATTGCGTTCGATCAGCCCGGCACCACGCGCGATTCGATCTACGTCGAGTTCGAGCGCGACGGCAAGCCCTACATTTTGATCGACACCGCCGGCGTGCGGCGTAAAGGGAAGGTGTTCGAGACGGTGGAAAAATTCTCCGTCATCAAGACGCTGCAGGCGATCGAGGATGCCAACGTGGTGGTGCTGGTGCTCGATGCGCGCGAGAACGTTTCCGAGCAGGATGCGCATCTGGCGGGCTTCGTGCTGGAAACCGGGCGCGCGCTGGTGGTGGCGGTGAACAAATGGGATGGCCTGTCCGCCGAGCAGCGTGACGACATCAAGCGCGACATCGGCCGCAAGCTGGCTTTCCTGGATTTCGCCCGCTTCAATTACATCTCGGCCTTGAAGAGCAAGGGCCTGGATACCCTGTTGAAGGATGTCGAAGCTGCGCACGCCGCCGCCTTCCTCAAGATGTCGACGCCCAAGCTGACGCGCGTGCTCGAGATGGCGGTGGAGCAGCATGCGCCGCCCAAGAATGGCTTGTTCCGTCCCAAACCGCGCTACGCACACCAAGGTGGCAAGAACCCGCCTGTGATCATTCTGCACGGCAACGCGCTGGAAGGCTTGCGCGACGACTACAAGCGCTACCTGGAAAGCAGTTTCCGCAAGGCGTTCAAGCTGCAGGGCACGCCGCTTCGGATCCAGGTGAAGGAAGACACGGGCAAAAATCCGTACGAAGGCAAGACGCGCGCGCCGCTCACCGAAAGCGAGGCGACGCGGATGCGGCGCAAGAAGCGGGTACGGCGCAAGGTCTACGGCTCAACCTGAGCCGCGCATGCGCGGCTTCACCCGCAAGGGGTAGGCCGTGGTTGTAAAGCCGCTAAAGCGGCAACAACCACGCTCAGTCCAGCCAGCGCACCAGATAGAACAGCTTGAACCCTTCGGAGGAACGCGATGGACCGCTGGCAATGGCGGCGTGGCGGCTCTTGGCGGGATCCGCATGCGCACGCGCTTCGTCCTCGCTGGCGTAGATCTCGACCACGCCCTCGGGAAAACGCTTGCGGTGCTTGCCTGAAGGCGAATAGATCACCACCGCCGATGTGCCGACGACTTTCGATTCGACATCGGTGAACAGGCTGGTGGCTTGCGGCATCTCAGTGCGTCTTCTTCGGGATGCTGCTGATCTTGACGGCGTGGCTGGTGGGCGTTTCGTCGGTGAAGCGCGGACGCTCATCCAAGGTGCGGCCGGTGAGCTGGGCGAGCTCGGTTTCGCGGCTGGAAATCACCATCAGACAATCCTTGATGCCGAGGACGGTGGCCTCGGTCAGGGGGCTGGGATTGCCATCGCGCGGCGCGGTATCGCGCACGATGGAAGTCAGGGTCTTGCGCATCATGCGCATGAGGCGCTGCTCGTCGTGCAGGGCTTTTTCGTCCATGAGGGTACTCCGGAAACCAGCAAAGATTCCGCATTGTCGGCGCCGCTCCGTACTTCGTCAACGCAAGTCCCTTGCGCACGAGGGGATAAAAAGCGTGACAGGGGGCATAAGAATTATGAACCGACAGTCCTTGCCGGCTGTTTTATGCTTGCCAGCTGAGGAGACGTCCCATGCCAGATCCGAATACCAGCGAAGTTCGCGAAATCCGCATCAATCCCATCGTGCCGAGCGAATCGGTACTGGTCGCCACCGCACGCAGCATGCGCCCGAAAAAGGCCGAAGAACTGGCGCCGCGCGACACCCGCAAGCACGTCGAAACCTGCCCGTTCTGCCGTGGCAATGAGCACAAGACGCCGCCGGTGATCCTGCATTGGCCGCCGGAGGGTGACTGGCAGATACGCATGGTCGAGAACCTTTACCCGGTGCTGGGCGACGACCGCGAACAAGCCGGTTTCAACTTCGGCCTGCAGCAGACCATCGACGGCTACGGCCGGCACGAGGTCATCATCGATCACCATGAACACGGCATCGCCGTGCACGAGATGGCTGAATCGCACCTGACGGCGCTGTTCGGCGTCTACCAGACGCGCATGCGCCAGCTGTTCGAGTCGGACGAGCGGCTGAAATACGTGCTGGTGTTCAAGAATTTCGGCCCGGCGGCCGGCGCATCGATCCCGCATACGCACAGCCAGGTGATCGCGATGCCGGTGGTGCCCGAGAATGTCGACGCCGAAGTGAAGAACAGTGCCGCACACTACGCCAAACACCACCACTGTATCTTCTGCGCGCTGATCGACGAGGCACTGACCTTCGAGGCGACCATTTATGATCGCACGTCCGGCGCGGTGCGGCGCAAGATCAACGTCGGCCAGTACGTGGTCGAGCGCGGCGAAAAGTTCATCGCCATCAAGCCGTTCGCCAGCCGCTACGAATGGGAAGTGCACATCCTGCCGCTGGCGCACCAGGCCGATTTTCTCGACGTGCGCGGCGAGGATCTGGCCGATCTGGCGCGGGTGATGAAGCGCACCATGGCACGACTGGATGCCGTCATCGGCGGCGCGCAGTACAACTTCTTTCTGCACTCGGTCCCGCACGATAGCCAGCAGCAGGCGCATGCGCCGAGCTATCACTGGCACTTGGAAATCTGCCCGCGCACGTCGATTCCCACCGGTTTCGAACTCGGTTCGGGCCTGTTCGTCAACACCATCAATCCGGAACAGGCGGCCGAGCGCCTGCGCACGGTGGAATTGTAGAAGGCGGCGAGCCTTCCGGGCGTCCGCACGGGCGTGATCGGGACTAGAATCAAACTTTCCAATCCGCTCGCGTAGGTGCCGCATGGCTGTCCGCCCCTATGCCAGCCTGAATGTCCGCCAGTGAAACCACCCCTGTATTGCCTTGTTTTATCCATGACCACCGTGCATCCGTGTGCAGGCAGGAGCTATCGCCTTGTTTGAGCGGCATGCCGGCGGCGAGCGCGTCATCCTGGTGGCGCTTGATTTCGGCGATCTGGATTTTGCCGAAAGCGTGGCCGAACTGCGGTTGTTGGCGGCCGGGGCCGGACTAGAGATTCTGGGCGAGGTGCAGGGCAAGCGCAGCCGCCCCGATGCCGCGTTGTTCGTGGGCAGCGGCAAGGCCGACGAGATCGCCGCGCTCGTCGCTGCCACCGAAGCGGACGTTGTCATCTTCAACCACGAACTGTCACCTGCCCAGGAACGCAACCTGGAGCGCCGCGTGCATTGCCGGGTGGTCGATCGCGTCACGTTGATTCTGGATATCTTTGCGCGCCGTGCGCACAGCGCGGAGGGCAAGCTGCAGGTGGAACTGGCCCAGCTTCAGCACCTTTCGACCCGTCTGGTGCGCGGCTGGACCCACCTCGAACGCCAGCGCGGCGGCGTGGGCATGCGCGGCCCGGGTGAAAAGCAACTGGAAACCGACCGCCGCCTGATCGGCATACGGGTCAAGGCCTTGCGCGACCGGCTCGCCAAATTGGGCAAGCAGCGCCGTACCCAGCGGCGTTCGCGCGCGCGCCAGCATGTGTTGTCGGTGGCGCTGGTCGGGTATACCAATGCCGGGAAATCCACGCTGTTCAATGCGCTGACGCGTGCCAGTACCTACGCGGCCGACCAGTTGTTCGCCACGCTGGACACCACCACACGCAAGATATACCTGCCTCAGGTGGGCGAAGTGGTGCTCTCGGATACCGTCGGCTTCATCACCCGTCTGCCGCACGATCTGGTGGCGGCGTTCCGTGCCACGCTGGAGGCCACGGCCGAAGCCGATCTGCTGCTGCATGTGATCGATTCGGCCAGCCCGGGGCGCGAGCGCCAGATCGAAGCGGTCGACAAGGTGCTGGCTGAAATCGGGGCAGATGCCGTGCCGCAACTCCGGGTCTACAACAAGCTCGATCTGACGGGCGTTGCGCCGGGGGTGGGGCGGGACGAATATGGTAAACTGCAAAGCGTGTATGTATCCGCGCAATCCGGCGCGGGGCTTGAACTTTTACGTGATGCCCTGTCAGAAATCCTGGTCGCCGAACGCGTCCGGGACGAAGCCGGCGCATCAGACGAAGACACCTCCCAATCCACAGCTCTCTCTGCATAACTTAACGATATGGCCTGGAACGACCCGCAATGGGGCAACAACGGTAACCGCAACAAAAACAGCGGACCGCCCGATCTGGACGAGCTCTGGCGGCGCCTTAACCAGCGCCTCAACGGCATGTTTGGCAACCGGAATACGGAAGGGGGCGGCGGGTTCTCGTCGGGTGGCGCAGGCGGCGGCAATCTGCTCGGCCTGCTGCTCGGTGCGCTGTTTCTGGTTTGGGTGGCGAGCGGTTTCTATATCGTCGACACCGGCCAACGCGGCGTCGTACTGCGCTTCGGCAAGTATATCGAGACGACCGAGCCGGGACCGCGCTGGCATTTGCCGTGGCCGATCGAGTCCCGCGAAATCGTCAATATCGATCAGGTGCGCACCGTCGAAATCGGCTATCGCAACAACGTCAAGAGCAAGGTGCTGCGCGAGTCGCTGATGCTGACGGATGACGAGAACATCATCGATCTGCAGTTTGCGGTGCAGTACATCCTGAAGGATCCGGAGGAGTTTTTGTTCGTCAACCGGGCTCCTGAAGATACGGTGTTGCAGGTGGCCGAAACCGCGATGCGCGAAATCGTCGGCAAGAACAAGATGGATTTTGTGCTGTACGAAGGGCGTGCTGAAATCGCCACGCGGGCGAAGGTGCTGATGCAACAGATTCTCGATCGCTACAAGACCGGCATCAGCATCAGCCAGGTGACGCTGCAGAACATCCAGCCGCCCGAGCAAGTGCAGGCTGCATTCGACGATGCGGTCAAGGCGGGACAGGATCGCGAGCGCCTGAAAAACGAGGCGGAAGCGTATTCCAATGACGTGGTGCCGCGCGCAAGTGGTCTGGCCTCGCGCCTGAAGGAAGAGGCCGCGGGCTACAAGCAGGCGGTGATTGCCAATGCCGAAGGTGAAGCCAGCCGCTTTTCGCAAATTGTGACCGAATATCAGAAAGCCCCGCAGGTGACACGCCAGCGTATGTATCTCGACACCATGCAGACCGTGATGAACAACACCAGCAAAGTGGTGGTTGACCAGAAGGGCGGCAACAGCCTCTTGTATCTGCCGCTCGACAAATTGCAGCAGATTGCCAACCAGCCCAGCAGCGGTGCGTCTGACGCGCTGTTGCAACCTCCGGTTGCCGCGACGCCTACGCCGCCTGCCCCCGTGGACCTGCGCTCGCGCGACGCCTTGCGCAGCCGTGATCGGGAGGATCGGCCATGAACAAATATACTGCCCCCATCCTGATCGGGCTGGTCGTGGTGCTGGTGATCTTGAGCGGCAGCATGTTCACTGTCGATCAGCGCCAGAACGCCCTGGTGTTCCAGCTGGGTGAAGTGGTGTCGGTGAAAAAGAAGCCGGGTCTGTATTTCAAGCTCCCGCTGGTACAGAACGTCCGCTATTTCGATACGCGCATCCTGACGCTGGATGCGGCGGAGCCCGAGCGTTTCATTACGTCCGAGAAGAAGAACGTGCTGGTCGATTCGTACATCAAGTGGCGCGTGATCGATGCCAGGCAGTTCTATGTCTCGGTGGGTGGCGATGAAACGCGCGCGCAGATTCGACTGAACCAGACGGTGAATGACGGCCTGCGTGCCGAATTCGGCAAGCGCACGATTCACGACGTCGTCTCGGGACAGCGTGATAAGGTCATGGACCTCATTCGTACCAAGGCCGACCAGGATGCGCGCTCGATCGGCGTGCAGGTGGTCGATGTGCGCATCAAACGCGTCGATCTGCCGGAAAGCGTGTCGGAAAACGTCTATCGGCGGATGGAAGCCGAACGCAAGCAGGTGGCCAACGAACTGCGCTCGACCGGCGCAGCGGAAGCGGAAAAGATCAAGGCTGATGCGGATCGGCAGAAGCAGGTGATCGTCGCCGAGGCGTATCGCGATGCTCAGCGCGTCAAGGGCGAGGGTGACGCCAAGGCCTCGGCGATCTACGCTGTCGCGTATGACAAGAACCCGGAGTTCTATGCCTTCTACCGTAGCATGCAGGCCTACCGCGAAAGCTTCAAGAACAAGAGCGACGTGATGGTGCTCGACCCCAGCGCCGACTTCTTCAAGTACATGAAGAATCCGCGTGCCGCCGGTGGTAAATGACGGGTTCGGACTGGCTTGCGGCAATCGGCTTGTTGCTGGTGGTCGAAGGAGCTCTGCCGTTCGCTGCGCCAGCGGTATGGCGTGACGGCTTTCGCAGGATGCTGGAGCTCCGCGACGGCCAATTGCGTTTTATCGGCGCTGCCTCGATGTTGGGCGGCGTTTTTTTGTTGATGCTACTGAATTGAAATGACTGCCTGGCTATTGCCCGAAAACGTCGAAGATGTATTGCCGCCGCAGGCCTGGCGCATGGAGGACATGCGTCGTGCGCTGCTCGATCTGTTTCGCGGCCGCGGTTATCAACTGGTGATTCCGCCGCTGATGGAATATGTCGATTCGCTGTTGACGGGTGTGGGCGCCGACCTCGACCTCAAGACCTTTAAGCTGGTCGATCAGCTGACCGGCCGGCTGATGGGCGTGCGTGCCGACATCACGCCGCAGGTGGCGCGTATTGACGCGCACCTGCTCGCCGCCAATGCGGTGAACCGCCTGTGTTATGCGGGCAGCGTGCTGCATACCCAGTCCGACGGTTTCCATCGTTCGCGCGAGCCGATCCAGGTCGGTGCGGAACTGTATGGCGAAGCCGGTGCGGAAGCGGATCTCGAAATTCTCACGCTGATGTTGCAGGGCCTCGATGCGTGCGGTGTGAAAACGCTGCAGCTCGACATCGGTCACGTCGGCGTATATCGGGCGCTGGCACAGGAAGCCGGCTTGTCCGGCGCGGTCGAACATCAATTGTTCGGTGCGTTGCAGGCCAAGGACAGCAGCGCCGTGGCGGTATTGACCGCAGGCCTGTCCGCCGCGTTGCGCGAGGCCTTTGCCGCACTGCCGCAACTGTATGGCGACCGCAGCGTACTGGCCGAGGCGCGTGCGCGGCTGCCGCAACTGGCGTCAGTGCAGGCGGCGCTGGACACGCTCGAACGGATCGATCAGGGGCTCGGCAAGGTGGATGCAGCCTATGATCTGGCCGAGCTGCGCGGCTATGGCTACCACAGCGGTGTCGTGTTTGCCGCCTACACGGGCGGGCGCAGCCATGCGATCGCGCAGGGCGGACGCTACGACGAAGTGGGACGGGTATTCGGCCGGGCGCGCCCGGCCACCGGCTTCAGTCTGGATTTACGCGAACTGGTCATTGCCAGTTCGGATAAGCAATAAAGGGAGATTGCACCATGGCAGCAAAAAACGTCGTCGTCATCGGTACCCAGTGGGGCGATGAAGGCAAAGGCAAGATCGTCGACTGGCTGACCGACCGCGCGCAGGGCGTGGTGCGTTTCCAGGGCGGCCACAACGCCGGCCACACGCTGGTGGTGGCGGGCAAGAAAACCGTGCTGCACCTGATCCCGTCCGGCATCCTGCGCGACAACGTCACCTGCTACGTCGGCAACGGCGTCGTGCTGTCGCCGACCGCGCTGATCGAGGAAATGGACATGCTGATGGCTGCCGGGGTCGATGTGGCGAGCCGTCTCAAGCTCAGCGAAGCCTGCCCGCTCATCATGCCGCACCACGTCGCGCTCGACCGCGCGCGCGAGATCGCCAAGGGCGCCGGCAAGATCGGCACCACCGGGCGCGGCATCGGCCCGGCCTACGAGGACAAGGTGGCGCGCCGCGCACTGCGCCTGCAGGACCTGTTCCATCGTGAACGGTTCGCCGCCAAGCTGGGCGAGGTGCTCGACCACCACAACTTCATGCTGAAAAACTATTACAAGACCGACGTGGTCGACTTCAACCAGTCGCTCGATGAAATGATGGCGCTGGCCGAGCGCCTCAAGCCGATGGTGGCAGACGTGCCGCGCAGCCTGTACGAAGCCAACAAGGCCGGCGAGAACCTGCTGTTCGAAGGCGCGCAGGGCACGCTGCTCGACATCGACCACGGCACCTACCCGTTCGTGACCTCGTCCAACTGCACGGCCGGCGGCGCGGCCACCGGCGCCGGCGTCGGCCCGAACACGCTGCACTACGTGCTTGGCATCACCAAGGCCTATACCACGCGCGTGGGCTCGGGGCCGTTCCCGACCGAACTGTTCGACGATGTCGGCCAGTATCTCGGCGAGAAGGGGCATGAGTTCGGCGCCACCACCGGCCGGCAACGCCGTTGTGGCTGGTTCGACGCGGCTGCGCTCAAGCGTTCGATCCAGATCAATGGCGTCACCGGCCTGTGCGTGACCAAGCTCGACGTGCTGGATGGCCTGGAAACCGTGCGCGTATGCGTGGGCTACAAGATCGACGGCGAGACCTGCGACATCCTGCCGGTGGGCGCCGAATCGATCGCCCACGTCGAGCCGATCTACGAAGACCTGCCGGGCTGGAGCGATACGACCGTGGGCGTGCAGGAATTCGACAAGCTGCCGCAGAAGGCGCAGACCTACCTGAAGCGGATGGAGGCCTTGTGCGAAGTGCCGGTGGACGTCGTGTCGACCGGACCGGACCGGGTGGAGACGATCGTGCGTCGTCACCCCTACGAGGCCTGATGGTTAAAATGAAGTCTGAAAAAGTAAAAAGCCGACACAAGGTCGGCTTTTTACTTGCAGCGTTTGGTGCCCAGAAGAGGACTCGAACCTCCACAGTGTTGCCACCGCTAGGACCTGAACCTAGTGCGTCTACCAATTCCGCCATCTGGGCAATGAAGGCGCGCATTTTAGAGAGCCGTAGATAAATTGTCAACGAAGATGACTTCAAAAAAATCCCGCAGTCGCGCCAGCAAACACAAGATCCCGGCAATCCGCCTGGCCGACCCGTTCTACGAACGCGAAGTCGAGCGTTATGAATCGCCCTTGCCGAGCCGCGAATACGTCCTGCAGTTGATCACCGAGGCGGGCTGCCCGGTCGATGTCGATGCGTTTGCCGAACAGCTGCACATCACCGAGGCCGAGCGCGACCTGTTCCAGCGCCGTCTCGGCGCGATGCAGCGCGACGGCCAGCTGATGCTCAATCGCAAGCGCCAGCTGTGCCTGCCGGACAAGCTCGATCTGATCAAGGGCCGGGTCGAAGGCCATCCTGACGGCTTCGGCTTCGTGGTACCGGAAGAGGGCGGTGACGACCTGTATCTGTCGCCCAAGGAAATGCACCGCGTGCTGCATGGCGACAAGGTGCTGGTACGGGTCGCCGGCTTCGACAAGCGCGGCCGGCGCGAGGCCAAGATCGTCGAAGTACTGGAGCACGTCAACCAGTTCGTCGTCGGCCGCTACTACCTCGAAGGCGGCGTCGGCTTCCTCATCGCGGAGAACCGCCGCATCAACCAGGACATTCTGGTTCCCACGGAAAATGCGGGCGCCGCAAAATCCGGCCAGGTCGTCACGGTGGAAATCGTCACCCAGCCCGGCGCGCACAACGAGGCTGTTGGCCGCGTCACCGAGATTCTGGGCAGCTTCACCGGCCCAGGCATGGAAATCGAGATTGCGTTGCGCAAGCATGACCTGCCCTACGTGTTCCCACCCGAGGTCGAGGCGCAGGCGTCCAAGCTGCCGGGCAAGGTGCAGAAAAAGGACATGGCTGGCCGCGAGGACATCCGCCACCTGCCGCTTGTCACCATCGACGGCGAGACCGCGCGCGACTTCGACGATGCGGTGTATTGCGAGCCGCTCGGCCGCAGCGGCTACCGCCTAGTGGTGGCGATCGCCGACGTCAGCCATTACGTCAAACCCAAGGATGCGCTCGACACCGAAGGCTTCAGTCGCGGCAACTCGGTGTACTTCCCGCGTCGCGTCATCCCCATGCTGCCGGAAGCGCTGTCCAACGGTCTCTGCTCGCTCAACCCTGAAGTCGACCGCCTCTCCATGGTGTGCGACATGCGTATCACCACGGCAGGCAGTATCAAGGAGTACCGCTTCTATCCGGCGGTGATCTATTCGCACGCGCGCCTCACCTACAATCAGGTATGGGACTGGCTCTCCGGCGCCGCCAAGCCGGACAAGAAGCAGGCTGTGCTGATGCCGCACCTGGAAGCGCTCGACAAACTGTTCCGCACCCTCCTGAAGGCACGCGCCAAGCGTGGCGCGATCGACTTTGGCTCGACCGAGACGCAGATCATTTTTGACGACAACGGCAAGATCAAGGAGATCGTGCCGGTGATTCGCAACGACGCGCACCGCATCATCGAGGAATGCATGCTGGCGGCCAACGTCTGCGCCTCGGATTACCTGCACGAAAACAAGCAACCCGCGCTGTTCCGCGTCCACGAAGGCCCGACGCCAGAGAAGCTCGCTGCGCTGCGCGGCTTCCTCGCCGAATTCGGCCTCGACCTCGGCGGCGGCGACAAGCCGCACGCCAAGGATTACGCCGCGCTGCTGGACAAGATCAAGGACCGTCCCGACCACGGCCTGCTGCAGACCGTGATGCTGCGCTCGCTGCGGCAGGCGATCTACAGCCCCGACAACAAGGGCCACTTTGGTCTGGCGTACGAGGCCTACACCCACTTCACCTCGCCGATCCGCCGCTATCCCGACCTGCTGGTGCACCGCGGCATCAAGGCGGTGCTGCTGGGCGAGAAGCTGCCGGCCAAGGGATTGACGGAAATCGGCGCCCACTGCTCGATGACCGAGCGCCGCGCCGACGACGCCACCCGCGACGTCGACGCCTGGCTGAAAACCTACTTCATGCAGGACCGCATCGGCGACGAATACAACGGCACCGTCAGCGCAGTCACCAGCTTCGGCATGTTCGTCGCGATCGACGAGATCTTCATCGAAGGCCTGGTGCACGTCTCCGAACTCGGCCAGGACTACTTCCACTACGATCAGGCCAAGCACATGATGCTCGGCGAACGGACCGGGAAGAAATATCGACTCGGTGACCGCGTGCGCATCAAGGTGATGCGTGCCGACATCGAGACCAGCAAGATCGATTTCAGTCTGGTCGAGCAGGAAAACTCCGCCCTCGACATGCAGCGCGCCTTCGCGCAATCGGCGTCGGAGAAGAAATCCTCCAAACCTCGATCTGCCAAATCCAGGTCGAGTGGCAAGCAGAAATGAGCGAGAAATCCGCTGAAAAACACGCCGCAGAAAAACTCATCTACGGCTTTCACCCCGTGCTGGCGCGCCTGCGCCAGGACCCAGCGGGCATCTTCGAAATCTACCTCGACCTCACCCGGCGCGACGCGCGCGCGCGCGACCTGGTACACCAAGCGAAGGACCACGGCGTCAAGCTGGCGCAGGTCGAGGCGGATCGTTTGACCCGCCTGGTCGGCAAGACTGCAAAGCACCAGGGCGTGGTCGCGCGCGTCAAGCCGGTGGCGCTGACGCAGTCGCTCGACGAGGTACTGGAAAACATCCAGGGGCCGCCGCTCCTGGTCATCCTCGACGGCGTGACCGATCCGCACAACCTCGGCGCCATCCTGCGCTCGGCCGATGCCTTCGGCGTGCACGCCGTCATCGCGCCCAAGGACAACGCGGTCGGTGTCAACGCCACCGTGGAAAAGGTCGCCTCCGGCGCCGCCGAAACCGTGCCCTACATCATGGTCACCAACCTCGCGCGCACGATCGAGGACCTCAAGGAACACAATATCTGGGTCATCGCCGCCGACATGGACGGCGAGCAGCCGCTGTCCGGCATCGATGCCAAGACCGGCATCGCCTGGGTGCTCGGCGCCGAGGGCGCCGGCATCCGCCGCCTGGTCAAGCAGAGTTGCGATCAGGTCGCGCGCATCCCCATCGGCGGCACGGTGGAGAGCCTCAACGTCTCGGTGTCGGCGGCGCTGTGCCTGTATGAGACGGTGCGGCAGCGGGGCGCGTGAAGGCGGAGTCGACCGCGACAAGGATCCGCGGGCAGGGCGAAGTTGAAATCCCTGTTCGATCCCGTTTTAATGGCTGCATGGAATCCGTTCTTGTAAGTGCCTGCCTGCTCGGTGAGGCAGTTCGCTATAACGGCGGCGACATGCGCTGCGACCATGACATCCTGCGGCAATGGCAACGCGAAGGACGTGTCGTGGCCGTCTGTCCGGAGGTTGCAGGCGGCCTGCCAGTTCCGCGCCCGCGCGCTGAAATTGCCGAAGGTGCGGGTGGCTTGAAAGTGCTCGCTGGCATTGCCAAGGCTGTCGATTCCAATGGTCGTGATGTATCGGCCTATCTGATCAGCGGCGCGGAGCAAGCACTTGAGCTGGCCCGTGCGCGGCATATCCGGATCGCCGTGTTGAAGGAAGGCAGCCCATCCTGCGGAACAGGTTTCATCTTCGATGGCACGTTCACCGATACCCGGGTGAAAGATCGTGGCGTAACCGCCACAATCCTGCAGCAAGCTGGCGTACATGTCTTCAGCGAAGCCCAGCTGGCCGAAGCCGATGCCTTGCTCAGGAAGATCGAGACCGACAATGTTGCTTGACGGGGATGACAGATGCTGAAGCTCTATGACCGCGAGACGTCCGGGAACGCCTACAAGATCCGTTTGCTGCTGTCTTTTCTGGACATCCCGCATGAACGTATACCGGTATCCATCAAGGATGGCCGGAACCAGGTGGATGACGCCTATCTGACGCTGAATCCGCGCGGGCAGATTCCCACTATTCAGGAGGGCGAGTTCAGTCTCTGGGGGTCGACCGCCATTCTGTGTTACCTGGCGTCGCGCTACGACAAGACGGCGTGCTGGCTGCCCCGCGATCCTGCGCAGTTCGGCCAGGTGATGCAATGGCTCGAACTCGCTCAGAATGAGATACAGACGGGCCTGTTTCGCGCCCGCGCAATCGTTCACCTGGGGCTTGCGGGCGATCTCGAGGCTGCGCATCAGGCTGCTAGGCAGGCGCTTGGCGTGCTGGAGTCCCGTCTCGGCGCAGCGCAGTGGTTGGCCGGTTCCGCCCCGACCATTGCCGACATCGCCTGTTTCCCCTATGTCGCGCTTGCCGGGGAGGGCCGTGTGGATACGTCGCAGTATGTGGGCGTGTGCCGCTGGATTGCCGATTTCAAGGCGCTGGACCGATTCGTCGGCATGCCTGGAATTTAGGGGCCGGACGAGCCAGTCGGCGCGTTCGCAGCACGGCCCTGCCCGCCAGGTCTGGCCGTGGGGATGCGTTGGATTGTCGAGGGGATTCGACGGAAGTGGTTTCAACAGGGAGGAAAAACATGACCACAATGATGTTCAAATCAGGACTTGCAGGACTCGCCATCGGGTTGCTGGCCGGGTGCGCACACCAGGTGCCGGCTACGCCAAACCGTGCGGCCATTCCGATTCCCACCCACAAAGTGCCTTTGAGCGTGGGGGTCTATTTCTCGAGCGCATTTGAAAACTACCAGCACTCGGAATCGAAATGGGGCGATGGCTGGAATTTCACGAATCTCGGACAGGCCAGTGCGCACCAATTCCGCGACGCACTGGAGGAAAATTTCGTCAAGGTCGTGAAGCTGAAGAACCCGCCGAGCAAATCCGAGGCTGAGGCGGGCGCGCTGGATTTCATGGTTGCACCTGAAATCCAGGGCTACAGTTTCGACATCCCGTTCACGAAATTCCAGATATATCCCGCTACGATCACTTACAAGATCAATATCTATGAAGGGGATACCCTGAGTGCCTCGTCAGTGGTCCATGGCGTCGGCGACTCGGCGGGGAACCCGGGATTCGACTTCAGCGAAAATCCGTCCAGATCGGCGAGCAAAGCGGTCGAGGATGGGATCAACAAGGCCATGAATGTGCTGACAGACAGTCCGACCGTCCAGGCCATGGCGTTGAAAAAAGGGAAATGATCCAGAAGACGGTTTCGCAGGGAGCGCGCTAGCCGCGCACCTTGCGGTACGCCTCCAGCAGGCGCTGGTGGATCGCGCTGCCCTCGAAGTTGTCACCCAACGTCGTCAGCCCGAAGAAGCGCTCGTCCTGGTTGAACAGCGCGAACGCCTGTTCCAGCGTCTCGCGGCCGTACATAAGCGCCAGCGCAGGCTCGAAGGGGTTGGGGTCCTCAAGCCGGACGAGGTCGGCGATGCAGCGGTAGACCTTGAGGCGCGCTTCGCTGCGCTGGCCATACTGGGCAATCCAGGTGCAGCCTTCGCGGATGGCGTCGTCGTCGCCGAGCGCGAGCGCGAGCAGCAGCTTGATCTCGCCGACGCGGATGTCGGTCCACGGCGAATCGGCGTCAGGCGCGAGACCGATCAGCACCGTCACCAGGCGATCGTCGGCCAACTCCAGATCGACCATCAGGTCGAGCAGCTCGGCGCATTCGTCGTCGCTCAGCTGGGGCAGGCGCGAAAGCGCCGGGCGGATCAGGTTGCCGACGCTATTGTTCTCGAATTCGAGTTCCTCGACCGGGTAGATCTCGGACACGCCCGGCACTAGGATGCGGCAGGCGTAGACGCCCAGATGCTCGAAGTCGGCGATGTAGATCTCGTGGCCTTCGGTGTGCAGGGCGTCGACCGACCACGCGTAGTCCTCCTCGGTGGTGGTGCCGAAGTTCCAGTCGACGAACTCGAAGTCGGGGGTGTCGCGCAGGAACTGCCAGGAAATCACGCCGCTGGAATCGACGAAGTGGATTTCCAGGTTCTGCGGGTCGGCGATCTCGGCCGGGTCGAAGCCGGGTGCCGGGAAACCGGCCAGCGAATCGAGCGCGCGACCCTGCAATAACTCCGTCAACGCGCGCTCCAGCGCGACCTCGAAACGCGGGTGCGCGCCGAAGCTGGCGAAGCAGCCCTGGTCGTCCGGATGCAGCAGGGTCACGTTCATCACCGGGTACTTGCCGCCGAGCGAAGCGTCCTTCACGAGGATGCCGAAGCCGGCCTCGCGCAGGCCACGGATGCCGGCGGCGATGTGTGGGTAGCGGGCGATGATGTCCTCGGGCACGTCGGGCAGGCACAGGCCTTCCTCAATGATGCGGAACTTGATGTGGCGTTCGAAGATTTCGGCCAGCGCCTGGGTGCGCGCCTCCTTCAGCGTGTTGCCGGCCGACATGCCGTTGCTGACGTAGAGGTTACCGATGAGGTTGACCGGGAAATACACGGTCTGGCCGTCGGAGAGGCGCTGGTAGGGGATGGCGCAGATGCCGCGCTCGGCGTTGCCTGAATTGAGGTCGATCAGCTGGTCAGCGCGCACGCCGGCGTCGGGATTGTAGAAGGCGTGCAGCTCGGGCGTGAGCAGGGCTTGCGGCCAGGCGTCACTTTCAGGAACAAACCAGCGTTCGTCGGGATGGTGGACATAGCCGCGCTGGGCGATCGTCTCGCCCAGATAGAAGTGGGTCCAGAAATAATTGGTCGACAGCCGTTCGAAGTATTCACCCAGTGCGCTCGCCCGCGCGGCCAGCTCCGAAGCGCCCTTGCCGTTGGTGAACAGCAGTGGGCAGTCGCGGTCGCGGATGTGCACCGACCACACGCCTTCCACCGGGTTGAGCCAGGAACGCTCCTCGATATGGAATCCGATCGCCTCGAGCTTGGATTGCAGGCTGGCGATCGATGCTTCGAGCGAAGCATCCTTGCCGGGAATGAAATGTTCGGTGGCGGACATGGGGCGGCTGTTTTCTTGTGCAGCCGACAGCATAAGCGATGCGTCAAGCACGGCGTAAAATGAATCCGGTCGATTCCTTCGTCGCGGGCCGCAAGGACTGCGATTCCCGCCCTATGTCGAGCCGTGCCGTCCTATTGTTTGTGTGCTTGTCCGGTCTTGCCAGTGCAGGGCCGGCCGTGGCGGCCGAGACCTTCGGTCTGGAGGGTGACCAGGCCGCCCTGGCGGCGCGGACCCAGACCGAATGGGTCGAACAGGCCCAAGCTCTGGAAAGGCGTGCCGACTGGCCGGGTTTGCTGGCATGGGGCCAGGATTGGGCGCGGGTCGATGCGAGGAATCCGCTGGCCTGGTTCGTCCAGGGACGCGCACTGGGCGAACTGGGACGCTTCGACGAGGCGATCGCGGCGTATCGGCATAATCTCAGCCTGGCCCCGGGCGACGTGCTGGCCCGCAACAATCTGGGCAATGCCTGGCGTGACAGCGGACATACGCATGAGGCGATGCGCGCCTATCGCGCCGCCGTGGAGATCGATCCCGACTATCTTCCGGCCTGGCACAACCTGGGGTTGGCGTTTTATCGGGTGAAAGGCCAGGCAGGGGTGACGCAGGCCCTGCAAAAATTGCAGGCGCTCGATCCGAAACTGGCCGATGTCTGGCGTGCGCTGGTGGTCGAGTACTCGGTCACGGGCGATGCGCGCGTCGCCCGCGAGGCGGTTCGGGTGTGGCGCGGATTGAGCAAGGCCCGGCGTGCGCGCATGTTCGGGGTGATTTTCGATGAGAGCTGAAAAATTAGACTCTCATTCTTCTAAGTCTACGGCAACCTGATCACAGGATGGTGAGGGGTGCGACAAAATGCCTAATTGATATATCTCTGTTACCGAATATCCTCTTTGGCATGTAGGCGTAACACCTACAAATCAAATGGTTCTAAGGGGAGAAATAAATGTCGGTCGAACAATCTCGTCCAGCGCGCTGCGTTGCTTCCTTGGCAGCAATGGTTGTTGCAGCGGTTGCTAGTACGCATGCGCAGGCTGTCGTGACTACTTACAGTGTCACGCAGACATTCAATCAAGTTGTCTACGATGCCAGCCACCCGGACTGGGACACGATCTTTACCGGATCATTCGACTTTGATTCGCAGACCAATACGGTTTCGAACCTGATGGGA
Organism: Thiobacillus denitrificans; assembly: GCA_002343685.1. Taxonomy (GTDB): domain Bacteria; phylum Pseudomonadota; class Gammaproteobacteria; order Burkholderiales; family Thiobacillaceae; genus Thiobacillus; species Thiobacillus denitrificans_A. Next base: position 62,089 of record DDRS01000042.1, read on the forward strand.
TCGTTGAGTCAGGCCATGACCGGTAATACAGTGTTTCGCGCTCTTGATTACCAGTTGTCATCGGTATATGACGCCGCCATCGGCGGTCTGCTGGTATCGGTATTTCACCAGAACACCACTGATGTTTTCCAGGGTGGAGGCTTTGCCACTGGCGGAACGAAAGAATACGGTAATCAAAACGCCTATGCCACGATTTTCGTGAACACGACTGATCCCACTGCGGCGCCGACCGCTGACCAGATCGCCAAGCTGGCATACGGCGATTGCACGACGGGAAGCCTCATGGGTATGGGCGCAGGGGCCAAAACCTGCATGACAGGGTGGGTGGACTCGGCTCAGGCCGACCTGTCGGGCGGCACTATGCAGGGTACTTATCCCATCAGCCAGACGATCGCAGCCGTGCCCGAGCCGGAAACCTACGCCATGTTGTTGGCGGGATTGGGTTTGGTCGGATTCGCCGTCCGCAGACGCACGGTGCGTTGATCTCGATATTTCCGTACGCCGCTTCGAGGTCCCTGGCAGAAGGTTTCCGGAGCAGCCTACGTCAAGACTGACGTGATGTGTCAATTGGCAAGCATTCGAGCCTCGCCAATTTGATATGAACCTATATGCATCTCTTGATACTCAAGGGTCTGACAATGAATAGGCTTGGAGGCTAAATAAAATATGTATCCGCGAATTTGTAATTTTTCTGCGACCGCACTAATCGTGATCTGTGCTTTGCCTGCCATCGCCGAGGCACATATCAGTTACACCAATCGTGATTTCGGTAGTTTCGGCAGCACAGGCGGCTCCGTCACGATCAGCAACCAGACCGTAAGCAGCAACTTCGGATGGGCAGACGGTCTCGATGCGGATTTCGGCGATTCACACCGGTTACGTGCGTTCCGCTTCACCTTGACCGAAGCCACCTCCATTACTTTCACTGCCGAGGCCAATCCGACCGCTACACTGACTTCTGTTGGCGGGTTGCTGCCCGGATTTTCGATTTTCTCTGGACTGGCCCACCTCACCCCGCTCCAGCCAGACCATGATTTTGCCGCTGCCACGCAGGCCTACCTCGCTTCGCTGCCAGGAGTAACCAAAGAAGGTGCCTTTCGTAGTATGAACGACTGGAAGGTCACCAACGACAGCGGCGATCCCCTGAGCGTGTTCACTTATATGGGTAGCGCCTTCGATGCGGACTTGGACGGTCGCGCCTCTGGCTCCTTTACGCTAGGTCCTGGCGATTACAGCATTTTCATCGGTGGTGTGAATTACGTCGATCAGATTGACGCACTCATTTACCCGACATATGGCCTGAAGGCCACGCTATCGGTAGCAACCGCGCCCGTGCCCGAGCCGGAAACCTACGCCATGTTGTTGGCGGGATTGGGTTTGGTCGGGTTCGCCGTCCGCAGACGCACGGTGCGTTGATTCGACCATCGATTCGATAAGATAATTAAAGGAGAAGGGAATGAATAAATCAGTCTTGTTTGTCGGCACACTGGTCATGATCGCCGGTGCTCAGATCGCGCAAGCAGCGGTCACTAACTACAATATTGTTGAGACGTTTTTAGAGCCAGACACTCAGCCCAGAAATACGATCTTCCAGGGTACATTCGATTTCGACGATGTCACGATGACAGTGTCGAACCTGCAGGGTAGGTTGTCCGAATCCATGACAGGGAATCCGGCTGTCCCCGGGCCTGACGCCGACTACGGCATGACCTGGTTGAACCTGACGTATCAGCTATCGTCGATACCCGTCACTCTTGGAGGCGTAAACGGCCTGCTGGTCACCACTTTTCTGAACAGCAGCACAAACACATTTACCGCTGTCGCAGGCGGAGATGGCTGGTCGCCTCAATCAGGCGTCGATAACGGTGGGATTTATTACGGTTGGCCGAAACCCGCCAATAACCCAGGCAATGCCTACGCCATGATTTTCGTCAATACTTCAGACCCAACCATGTCTTTGACTCAGATCCAGCTCGACAAATTGGCGTATGCGGACTGCTCTCCGGGCGGCATGATGGGGGCGGTCTGCATGACGGGTACGACAGTGGCGGGGTATGGTTCGCTCGGGACGATGAGTGGCTATCCGATCTCTCAGATCATTACTGCTGCCCCTGTTCCTGAACCCGAAACCTGGGGCATGTTGTTGGCCGGCCTCGGGCTGATCGGGTTCGCCGTTCGCAGACGGCAGGCGGCCTGACTGCTTGGTCGCCCCGGCTGCCGGTTCCACGATATTTCTGGTAAGTGGCAGCCAACCCATCAATAAGGAACGAGTGGTGCATTCCCGGCTACGTCGTCATCGCGCATGTCATCGGATAAAGGCGCTGCCCGATGGCCGTACCGGATAGTCGAGGAAACATGGTCCAGGCAATCCCTGTCATGGCTGCCGAAAGACAGTCGTGCCTTTCACTTGCTGTGATTTTCACCGCTGCTCTGGTCAGTCCGCTTGCTGTGGCGGTGGAGCCTGGCTCGATTGACTTGCAAGCTGAAGCAACACCATTGATGACAGTGATCGTCACGGGAACCCGGCCAGAGGACGCGCCACTCGGCGCTTCGGAACTCGGTGGCAAGGAGCTGGCACCGCTGCGTGCCCGCAGCAGCGACAGCACACGACTTCTGGAAAACGTGCCTGGCGTGAGCGTCTACAGCGCAGGTGGTATTTCGAGCCTGCCGGTCATCCATGGTCTGGCGGATGATCGCCTGCGTGTCCAGATTGACGGCATGGATCTGATGGCCGCGTGTCCCAACCACATGAATTCGGTGCTCTCCTACATCGATCCGACCCGGGTTGCCAGCGTGGAAGTCTTTGCGGGTATTACGCCGGTGAGCGTGGGCGGCGATAGCATCGGTGGGGCCATTCAGATGAAATCTGCACCGCCGAAATTTGCCAAAGCTGATGAAGGCTTGCATGTCGAAGGGCAAGCAGGCGTCTTTTACCGCAGCAATGGCAATGCACGTGGTAACAACTTCGGATTCACGTTTGCAAGCGAGCAAGTGAATCTTTCTTATACCGAGTCGAACTCGCAATCCGATAATTACAAGGCAGCGGGAAATTTCAAGAAACCCGGCTTGTGGCAGAGTCTGGGCGAGAGATCGTTGACGCAGCAGGAAGTGGGGAGCAGCGAGTACAAGGGAGTGCAGAACCGAGCACTCGATCTGGCTTTCCGCCAAGCAGATCATCTGCTTGAGATTGGTCTGAGCGAGCAGAAACTCGACTATGAGGGCTTTCCCAACCAGCGCATGGATATGATTTCCAGCGTGCCGGATCCGAACGACCCGACCATCCCAGGCAATTACCTCATCGACAAGAACAAGCCTGCCAACGTGAACAGGCTGATCAATGTACGCTACACCAGCCAATACGATTGGGGCCAACTGGAAGCGCAGATATTCAGACAGAAACTCCAGCATCACATGGACATGATCCAGGATAGGTTTTTTGGCATGCTGATGCCGATGGATACGCTGTCCACGACTGTGGGCGGGCTACTTAAGGCCAGTATTGAGCTTTCAGAAACAGAAACGCTACGGATTGGAAGTGATTTTCAGAAGTATCGTCTGGATGACTGGTGGCCGCCCATAGGCGGCCCCTTCCCGGGTTCGATGTGTTGTGACAATTTCTGGAATATTCGTGACGGGGAGCGCGACCGCATCGGTCTCTTCGCTGAATGGGAAACGCACTGGAGCCCGCAATGGCTGACACTGGCTGGTATCCGTAGCGATACCGTGAAGGCGGATGCGGGGTCGGCGCAGGGTTATAGCAACGCGGGCTACACGAGCGATGCGGACAAATTCAATGCGCGCGACCACCAGCGTGTCGATCACAACTGGGACTGGACGTTGCTGACGCGTTTCATGCCCGAGCCGACGCGGACTTACGAAGTGGGTATTGCACGCAAAAGCCGTTCGCCAAACCTGCACGAACGTTATCCATGGTCGACTTTTGCCATGGCGGCGCTGATGAATAATTTCGTCGGCGATGGCAACGGCTATATTGGCAATCCCGACCTGAAGCCGGAAGTCGCCCATACACTCAGTGCGACTGCCGACTGGCACGATGCAGAAGAGACTGAATGGGGGCTCAAAGCGACGGGTTATGCAACCTGGGTTGAGAATTTCATCGATGCGAAACGGTGCGCCCCGCCGGTCTGCAACACCGCGGTCTACCTGACGCCAACCAACGCTTACGTGCTGCTACAGTATGTCAATCAATCGGCGCGGCTCTACGGAATCGACTTGTCTGGTCATTTCCGCCTTGGGCAGATGGAGAATCTGGGTAGCTTTACTATGACCGGACTGCTGAATTATGTGCGGGGCGAAAACCGTACTACCGGCGATAGCCTTTACCACATGATGCCGCTCAACGCCAAGCTGGCGCTGGTGCAACGCCTCGGGGGGTGGACCAATACCGCTGAAGTCCAGATGGTCGCCGCCAAGACGCGTATCTCGCAGGTAAGGAACGAAGTCACGACACCGGGATATGCCGTGTTCAATTTGCGCAGTAGTTATGAATGGAAGCATGCGCGCCTCGATGTGGATATCGAGAACGCATTCGACAAGTTTTATCTGTTACCTCTGGGCGGTGCCTATCTGGGCCAGGGGAATTCGATGACGACAGGGGGTATTCCTTGGGGCATGAGCCTCCCAGGCAGAGGACGTTCCCTCAACGTCGCGTTGACCGTACGTTTCTGAACACGTGATCAGGTCAACATTTCTCGAATTCCGCGACCACCTGCCGTAACCGGCTGGCTTCCTGCTCGGGGCGCATCAGGCTGCGCCGGGTTGCGGCATGGTCGAGCAGGTCGGCATAGAACGCAGGATCGCTCTCGGCCATCGCCATCAGCCGGGCCAGCTGCCGTTCATCGCCCACCGGAAAATAGCCGGGATAGTCCTGGCCGAGCATGCCGATATTGCCCGACATGTGCGATGCCAGCACCGGTACACCGGCCGCAAGTGCTTCGCAGATCACGTTGGCGCCGCCTTCCATCACCGAGCTGATGACCAGCAGATGCGCGCGAGAAAGACGCCTCAGTACGGTCTGGTGGGATACATCGCCGGCCCAATGCCAGCGCGGCAGCTTGTTTTGCGCCAGCTCCGCCGTCTCGGCCATGTCCTCGGAAAGGGCGCCGCCCAGATGGGTGACCTGGATGCGCGAAGAATCCGGCAGGTAGTTGGTTGCCAATGCGGCCCGGAATGGGTCCTTTTCCGTGCGCAGGTGGCCGATCACCAGGACTTCGAACGTGTTGGCAGGGGTGGACCGGCGGGCGATGTCGGGCGACGACTGATAGATCACCCGCGTCTTGGCGGCCAGATGCGTGGCCAGTTCGTCGGGACCGCGATCCTGCAACACGATGAGCCGGTGCGCGAGTTCGAGCGCCTGCTGGGCGTCGGCATCCTCATGAATGTCGCGATACAGATCGGTACCGGTGAGCGCGAGCAGCAGCGGCCGGGTCGGAAAACGCTCGGCAAAGGCGCGTATCGAGGCAAAGCTGCGCCGAGCGTGCAGTGCCAGCATCAGATCCGCTGGGCGGCCATCCCATTCCACCTGTACCCGCACCGCGTGTCCGGCCTCGCGCAGGAAGCGCGCCCAGCGCGAGGCTGTGTGCCAGTTGCCGTTGCGATGCTCGCGGCCATACGGGGTGATGAGGGCGATGCGCATGGTGTGAGTGTACGCCCGAGAAGACGAATCGCGGATAATCCGGGCATGATCGAAACCGTCATTTCCTCACGCGACAATCCTCTTTTCAAGCGGCTGAAAAAGCTTGCCGACTCGGCCCGCGCGCGCCGCGAGGCCCGGATGACCCTGCTCGACGGCGAGCATTTGCTGACGGCCTATCTCGATGCCGGCGGCCAGCCGCATACGCTGGTGCGCGCGGCCTCGTTGGATGCCGGCCGTTTCGAACGGTTGGCCGGGCAGTGTCCGCACGCCAAGGCCGTCGAGTTGTCAGACGCGCTGTTTGCCGAACTCGCGCCAGTTGCGACGCCGACCGGCCTGCTTGCCGAGGCTGCCTGGCTCGCGCCGCCGGCCATCGAGGCCACGCCTCTCGTCATCGTGCTGGAAGACATCCAGGATCCGGGCAATCTCGGTTCGATGCTGCGTACCGGCGCGGCGGCGGGGGCGACCTTGGCCGTGCTGTCGAAAGGCTGCCACGATCCATGGTCGCCCAAGGCGCTGCGTGGCGGGCAGGGTGCGCAGTTCGTGCTGCCGCTTGTCAGCGGCGTCGATATCGTGGACTGGCTGGCAGGTTTCGAAGGAGAGAGCCTCGCGCTCGCGCTGGCCGAGGACGGCAACCTGTATGCGCATGCTTTGACCGGCGCATTGGCCTTGATCGTGGGCAACGAAGGCGCGGGCTTGTCGCAGGCGGTGTGTGCCGCCGCAAGCGCCGCGATACGCATCCCGATGCCGGGCAGGATCGAATCCCTGAATGCCGCGGCGGCCCTGGCCGTGGCCGTGTTCGAGGCGGCCCGGCAGCGGGCCACCTAGGGCCGCATGGGTGTCAGCAGGATAAGGCGCGCGCGCCGGCGCGGCGATCCATTTGAATCCGCAGCTGGTTCGCCTGGGCGAATCCCATGACATAGTCGTAGGCGGCCGGATCGGCGGCTTTCAGCCAGCGTGCGACGATCAGGCAGTATTCCCCTTCGATCATGCAGGGCTGGACGCCCGATGAATAGCGCAGGCGGTTGTCAGGATGAAAACTGGCCAGCGTGGACGACAGGCGTTCGGCCCAGTCCGACGGGCGGAATTTTTTTCCATTTTCCTGTATGCCGGTGATGACCAGATTGTCTTCGGATAGCATCCGCTCTCCCATTCGCGAAGGTTCGCCCCCTGCTGATTCGGCCCGGTTTCGCGTTTCTTTAACGGAAACATGGCTCGGGCCGTTCGGGGAGGTCTTTTGGCGGGGCATATGGCCGTCCCGGGGATGGTCGCCGCAGCCGACAGGCTCAAGCCTGGTCGAATTCCTTCAGCCAGTCGCGGTCCAGCAGTGCGGCGATTTCATCTGCAGGCACCGGCCGGCTGATGAAATACCCCTGCACGATCTGGCAGCCGAGTTTACGCAGGACGTCGAGCTGTTCCCGGTTCTCCACGCCTTCGGCGACGGTGCCGAGTTTTAGTCCCCGACACAGGGCGAGAATCAAGCCGATGAGTGCTTCGTTGATCGGGGCGTGCGGGATGTCCTTGACGAAATAACGGTCGATCTTGAGGATGTCGAGCGGGAATCGCTTGATGTGAGCCAAGGACGAATAGCCCGTTCCGAAGTCGTCGATGGCCACGGCCACGCCCAGCGCCTTCAAGGCCAGGATGAGGGAGACGGCCGCCTCGACATCCTGCATGAAAATGCCTTCGGTCAGTTCGAGATGCAACGCGTGCGGCGGCAGGCCGGACTGCTCCAGGGCCTCGCGGACATCGGTAACCAGATTGCCATGCCAGAACTCCTTGCCCGATATGTTGACGGCCACATCCAGGTCGACGAAGCCGGCGGCATGCCAGCTTGCCGTCTGGAAGCAGGCCGACCTCAGCAGCGTGCGGCCGACTTTGACGATGCCGCCGCTTTCTTCCAGCAGTTCGAGGAAAACCGCCGGGCTGAGCAGGCCCTTGCCGGGGTGATTCCAGCGGATCAGCGCCTCGACACCCTGAATGCGCCCGGTCTCCAGGTTGAGCTTGGGCTGGTAGTGGAACAGGAATTCATCCCGTTCCAGCGCGTAGTGCAGTTCGGTTTCCAGTTGCAGCCGTTCTTCAGCCATGGTGTTCATGGCGGCGTCATAGAGCTGGAAGCGATTCCGGCCGCCGTTCTTGGCGGTGAATGCCGCCGTGTCGGCATGCTTCAGCAGGCTGGTGCCGTCGCTGCCGTCGTTCGGATAGACACTGACGCCGATGCTGCAACTGGAAAACAGTTCGCGTTCCGCGATTCGATAGGGTTCGCTTACAACGCCGAGGATTTTTTCCACCACTTGTAGAACTTGACTGATCCGGGCGACATCGATGACCACGCCGAATTCGTCGCCGCCCAGCCGGGCGACGACATCCTCGGCACGCGTGGTCGCGCGCAGGCGCCGCGCAACTTCGCAAATGAGCGCGTCGCCGCTGGCGTGGCCGAGGGTGTCGTTGACGCGCTTGAAACGATCCAGGTCGATGAACATCACGCCCACCAGCGTGTTGCGGCGTTGCGCGCGTACCAGGGATTGTTCCAGGCGGTCCATGAACAGCATGCGATTGGGCAGGCCAGTCAAGACGTCATGCGTGGCAAGATGGTGGCGTTCGCGGCTGGCCCGCTTGGTGTAATACATGACCGCAGCAGCGACGAACATGCCCAGCAACAGGGCGATCCCCGACAGGAGATACATCCAGAAGCGCGCCACTTCGTGCGCCTGATGCGCCTTGCGGCTGGCTTCCAGTGCAAGCTTCTGGGTTTCGGTGTCGAGCAGTGAGAGTACGCTCAGGACGTTGTTCTGTGCCGGGATGGCACTGCTGAGGATCCGCTCCTCGGCCCTTTGGTCGGAATCGCTGTTCAGCGCATCGACACCCCGATTCTGCATCGGCCGGGCGATGCTGGTCAGGCGTCCCTGCAGGTCGATGAGTTCGTGTTCGCGCGGGCTCAGGGGCATGCCCAATAGTGCCATTCGGGCATCGGCAAACTCCGCTCCGTGCTGGTTGAACTGTACGAACAGTTGATCGCGTTCGAACGGATCGTGGCTCATCGACAACCTGAACATGCTGAGGGTGCGCTCGCGCGCAGCGGCCATCATCGTCTTGGTGAGGCTGAGCTTGCGCATATGGACATCGATGACCGTGTCGAGATTGTTGGCGGTCAACCGGAGCTGCTGCAGGCCGATGGTGGTGACGAACAAAATCAGGAACAGCTGGACAATGAACCCTGCCAGCAGCACGCGTCGCCAGGTCGCGGGAAGCACGGAATGCCTTGCCGCCGGTACAGGCGTGTTGTCCAGGTCAAGGGCGCGGGTATTCACGCTGCGCACTTTCCGTGAGCGAAACGAAACGGGTCATATGTCCCGTGCGAACTCGAGTCAGGCCGGACCGGGCGTTTGCGTGGCAGGCGAAGACTGGCATTCGGGAGAAACAAGGATGTGGCTGGCGTCAGCCTTCCTTTTGATGGTGCGGACAAGTGCGCCGAACCTGTCGTCAGCGCGGCCGTGAAGATCGGAATGGACAGACTGGTGCCATTTCAGTGTGTGAGCAGGCACGTGGATAGGGGCAAGACATCGGGAAACTCCTGATCATTGGATAATTTGGCGGGGCTTGAACGGCGTATAAACGCGCGCCAGGTCGTTTGTTCAATCGGGTGAAGCGCGCAAAACTTGAGGGCTGGCCCTCGGCCAGGGCAGCGAGATCCTCAGGATAGCCGCAAGCGCGCGGCGATCTCCTCCACCGACATGCGGGTGGTATCGACAACGGGGAGCATGCGGCGTTTGAAGAGCGCCTCGGCGGCGGCAAGCTCCGTGCGGCATTGCGCCAGGCTGGCGTAGCGACTGTCCGGGTAACGCGCCTGGCGGATGGCGGCAAGGCGCTCGGGCGACAGGGTGAGGCCGCGCAGCCTGGGTAGATGGGCTTTCAGGCAGACAGGCAGGTCGTCCTGTTCGAGGTCGTCCGGCGTAAGCGGATAGTTGGCCGCGCGCAGGCCATATTGCAGGGCCAGATAAAGCGCGGTGGGGGTTTTGCCGACACGCGAGACGCCGACCAGGATCAGGTCGGCCTGGTCGAGGCGTTCGGGATTGAGGCCGTCGTCCAGATTGAGGGCAAAGTTGACGGCATCCATACGCGCTTCATAGTCGGATGCCATACCGTGGGTGTGGCCGCCGCTGGGGGTGGCGGTCTGGCCGAGCGCCGATTCGACGGCCGGCGCGATCAGATCGAATACGTCGAACAGGCTGAGCCCGGCCTGACGAAACGGCAGGCGGAGGGTAGGATCGGTCAGGGTGGAGAAGATCAGCGCACGAGGGGTCATGGCGATGCGTGCAGCCGTGGCCTGGGCTTTCTCCGCGCTGTCGACGAAGGGCAGCGTAATCAGGCTAAACTCGAGATGAGGAAACTGCGCCAGTACGCTTTTGGCGACGGACTCGACCGTCACCCCGGTGTGGTCGGACACGCAGAATATGCTGTAACCGTTCATGGAGTTCACCTATGTCTACAGACTATATTGTGCCGCTGGATGCCCTGTCGATGGCGGATGTGCCTGTGGTAGGCGGCAAGAATGCGTCGCTTGGCGAAATGATCCGCCATCTGTCCGGTGCGGGCGTCAAGGTGCCGGGCGGTTTTGCCACCACGGCGCAGGCATTCTGGGATTTTCTCGACCATAACGACCTGCGCGCGCGCATCGGCGCGCGGCTGGCGCCGCTCGACGTCGCGGACGTGACGGCCCTGGCGCAGGCAGGGGCGGAGATCCGTGCGTGGATAGAAGCTGCCAGCCTGCCGCCTGCGCTGGAAGCCGGGTTGCGCACAGCGTACGCGGGGCTTGGCGACACGGTATCGGTGGCGGTGCGCTCGTCAGCCACGGCCGAGGACCTGCCCGACGCCTCGTTCGCCGGCCAGCAGGAAACCTATCTGCACGTGCGCGGCGCGGACGCGCTGCTGCTGTATGTGAAAAAGGTGTTTGCCTCGCTCTATAACGACCGTGCGATCGCCTATCGGGTGCACCACGGCTTCGCCCATGCCGATGTGGCGCTGTCCGCCGGCATCCAGCGCATGGTGCGCTCCGACATCGCCTGCTCCGGCGTGTTGTTCACCCTGGATACCGAATCTGGATTTCGCGACGTGGTGTTCATCACCGCAGCCTATGGTCTGGGCGAGACGGTGGTGCAGGGATCGGTGAATCCGGATGAGTACTACGTGCACAAGCCGATGCTGGCACAGGGCTTTCCCGCGGTGGTGCGGCGCGAACTCGGTGAAAAAGCCACCCGCATGGTGTGGCGCGACGGCACGACCGTGATCGAGGACACCCCGCCCGGACTGCAGCGGCAGTTCGCCTTGAACGATGCCGAGGTGCTGGAACTGGCTCGCCAGGCGGTCCAGATCGAGCGGCATTATGGCCGCCCGATGGATGTGGAGTGGGCGAAGGACGGCGAAACCGGCGAACTCTTCATCGTCCAGGCGCGCCCGGAAACCGTGAAGGCGCGCAGCGCCGGCGGCATCGAACGCTATGTACTGAAAGGCAGCGGCGAGGTGCGCATCAGTGGCCGCGCCATCGGCCAGAAGATCGGCGCCGGTGCCGTGCGGGTGATCGCCAGCCCGGCAGAGATGAATCGGGTGCAGCCGGGCGACATCCTGGTCACCGACATGACCGATCCCGACTGGGAACCGGTGATGAAGCGCGCGGCGGCCATCGTCACCAACCGGGGTGGACGTACCTGTCATGCGGCCATCGTCGCGCGCGAACTGGGCATTCCCGCCGTGGTCGGCGCCGGCAACGCGACCACGGTGCTGAAGGATGGCGAACTGGTGACCGTGTCGTGCGCCGAAGGCGACACCGGCAAAGTCTACGCCGGCAAGCTGGCGTTCGAGGTGGAGACGCTGGCCAGCGAGACGCTGCCCGAACCGCCGGTCAAGCTGATGATGAACGTCGGCAATCCCGAGCGTGCCTTCGAGTTTGCGCAAATTCCCAATCACGGTGTCGGACTCGCGCGGCTGGAATTCATCATCGCCCGCATGATCGGCGTGCATCCGCTGGCGTTGCTCGACTATGCCGGCCAGCCGCAGGCAGTGCGCGACGAGATCGACCAGCGTACCGCCGGCTATGCCGACCCGGTGTCGTTCTATGTCGACAAGCTGGCCGAAGGCATCGCCACGCTGGCGGCCGCCTTCTGGCCGCAGCCGGTGATCGTGCGGCTGTCCGACTTCAAGTCCAACGAATACGCCAATCTGGTGGGCGGCGAGCGCTACGAGCCGAAGGAGGAAAACCCCATGCTGGGGCTGCGCGGCGCGGCACGCTACGTGTCGACGATGTTCCGTCCGGCGTTCGAGCTGGAATGCCGGGCGCTGAAGAAGGTACGCGAGACGCTGGGTTTTTCCAATGTCGAGGTGATGATTCCTTTCGTACGCACGGTGGAGGAATGCGCGGCTGTGGCCGGTCTGTTGGCCGATAACGGCCTCAAACGCGGCGATCATGGCCTGCGGCTGATCATGATGTGCGAGATCCCGTCCAACGTGCTGCTGGCCGAGGACTTCCTGCACTACGTCGACGGTTTCTCCATCGGCAGCAACGACCTCACCCAGCTCACCCTCGGTATCGACCGCGACTCCGGCCTGGTGGCCGGCGGCTTCGACGAGCGCAATCCGGCGGTGAAAAAGTTGCTGGCCGAGGCCATCGCGGTCTGTAGGCGGCAGGGCAAATACGTCGGCATCTGCGGCCAGGGGCCGAGCGACCATCCCGATCTGGCCGACTGGCTGGTAGAACAGGGCATCGGCTCGATTTCACTCAACCCGGACACGGTGGTGGCGACCTGGCGTCGGCTGGCAAGTCATTGATTTCGCCGCGTCATTGAGCCGTCACCGGCGATGGAGTAGAATCCGCCATCACCCGCCCCCGCTCATAACATGACGAAGTATGTGTTTGTCACTGGTGGGGTGGTTTCTTCCCTAGGGAAAGGGATCGCCTCCGCTTCACTCGCTGCGCTGCTCGAATCGCGCGGCATCCGTGTCACCCTCTTAAAGCTCGATCCGTACATCAACGTCGATCCCGGCACCATGAGTCCGTTTCAGCACGGCGAGGTGTTCGTGACCGACGATGGCGCGGAGACCGACCTCGACCTGGGGCATTACGAACGCTTTTCCAGCGCGCGCATGAGCAAGCGCAACAATTTCACCACCGGCCAGATCTACAAGTCCGTGATCGACAAGGAGCGTCGCGGCGATTATCTCGGCGGCACGGTGCAGGTCATCCCGCACATCACCGACGAGATCAAACTGTCGATCCGCGAAGGTGCCAGGGGCGCGGACGTAGCGATGGTGGAAATCGGCGGCACGGTGGGCGACATCGAATCACTGCCCTTCCTGGAAGCGATCCGTCAGATGGGCTTCGAGGACGGTCCGGAAAACACCTGCTTCATCCACCTGACCCTGCTGCCCTATATCCCCACTGCGGGCGAACTGAAGACCAAGCCAACCCAGCACAGTGTCAAGGAACTGCGCGAGATCGGTATCCAGCCCGACATCCTGCTGTGCCGCGCTGATCGTGAAATTCCGGTCGACGAACGCCGGAAAATTGCGCTTTTCACCAATGTGCGGCCCGAAGCGGTCATCCAGGTGCTGGATGCCGACTCGATCTACAAGATTCCGGCGATGCTGCACGATCAGATGCTCGACGAGATCGTCTGCCACAAGCTCAACATCCTCGCGCGTGCGGCGGATCTTTCCGTATGGAAGAACCTGGTTCACGCGCTGGAGCATCCGCAGCACACCGTCAACATCGCCTTCGTCGGCAAGTACGTCGACCTCACCGAGTCGTACAAGTCGCTTTCGGAAGCGATGATCCATGCCGGCATGCACACCAAGAGCCGGGTGAAGATCCATTACATCGATTCCGAGCAGATCGAGAAAAGCGGTATCGACAGTCTCAAGGACATGGACGCGATCCTGGTGCCCGGCGGTTTCGGCAAGCGCGGTGTCGAAGGCAAGATCGCCGCCATTCGTTATGCACGTGAAAACAAAGTGCCGTATCTGGGCATTTGTCTCGGCATGCAGCTCGCGGTGGTCGAATTCGCGCGCGACGTCGCCGGCATGGCGGACGCGCAGTCGACCGAGTTCGAACCGACCACCACGCACCCGGTGATCGGCCTCATCACCGAATGGCTCGACCGCGGTGGCCAGGTCGAGAAGCGCAGCGAGCAATCCGATCTGGGCGGCACCATGCGCCTGGGCGGCCAGCCGTGCGAGCTCAAGGACGGCACGCTGGCACGCGAAATCTACGGTGCCGCCAGCATCGTCGAGCGCCATCGCCATCGCTACGAAGTCAACAATACCCTACTGGCCGATCTCGAAGCCAAGGGCCTCGTCGTCGCCGGGCGCGCGCCAGGCACCGACCTATGCGAAATGGTCGAGCTGCCCACCTCGGTGCATCCTTGGTTTGTCGGCTGCCAGTTTCACCCCGAGTTCACCAGCAACCCGCGTAACGGCCATCCTTTGTTCATTGCGTTCGTGCAAGCTGCGCTGGCGCGTCAACAGGAGCACGCCAAATGAAACTATGTCATTTCGAGGCCGGGCTTGATCAGCCGCTGTTCCTGATTTCCGGCCCCTGCGTGATCGAATCCGAACAGCTGGCAATGGACACCGCCGGCACGCTCAAGGAAATGTGCGCGTCGCTCGGCATCCCCTTCATCTACAAATCCTCGTTCGACAAGGCCAACCGCTCGTCGACCCAGTCCTTTCGCGGACTCGGTCTGGAAGAGGGGTTGCGCATCCTGTCCGAAGTGAAGGCGAAGATCGGCGTGCCGGTGCTGACCGACGTGCACGAGGACACGCCGCTGAACGAAGTGGCGGCAGTGGTCGACGTCCTGCAGACGCCGGCTTTCCTGTGCCGCCAGACCAACTTCATCCAGAACGTCGCGCGCGCCGGACGTCCGGTCAACATCAAGAAAGGCCAGTTCCTCGCGCCGTGGGACATGCAGAACGTGGTCGATAAGGCGCGTGCGGTCGGAAACGAGCAGATCATGGTGTGCGAGCGTGGCGTCAGCTTCGGCTATAACACGCTGGTGTCCGACATGCGCGGGCTGGCGATCATGCGCGCCACCGGCTGCCCGGTGGTGTTCGACGCCACCCACTCGGTACAACAGCCCGGCGGGCAGGGCGCGACCAGCGGCGGCCAGCGCGAGTTCGTGCCGGTGCTGGCGCGTGCCGCGGTGGCCAGTGGCGTGGCGGGCGTGTTCGCGGAGACGCACCCGAATCCGGACGTCGCCTTGTCTGACGGCCCCAACGCGTGGCCGCTCGGCATGATGAAGGAATTGCTGGAAACGCTGAAGGAAATCGACGCGCTGGTGAAACAGCGCGGGTTTATTGAACACAAGTTGATGAAAAACTGATCCGCGAAGCGGACACATGAAACCAAGGAAAAGAAATTGAGCGCCATTATTGATGTCATCGCCCGGGAAATCCTCGATTCCCGCGGCAATCCCACTGTCGAAGTCGACGTGCTGCTGGAGTCCGGGGTGCTGGGCCGTGCCGCCGTGCCGTCCGGCGCGTCCACCGGCTCGCGCGAGGCGATCGAGCTGCGCGACGGTGACAAGTCGCGCTACCTGGGCAAGGGCGTGCTGAAGGCTGTCGAGCACGTCAACACCGAAATCTGCGAAGCCATCATCGGGCTGGATGTCGAAGACCAGGCCTTCATCGACCAGACCATGATCGATCTCGATGGCACCGAGAACAAGTCACGCCTCGGTGCCAACGCGCTGCTGGCGGTGTCGATGGCGTGCGCCCGCGCCGCCGCCGAACAGGCCGGGCTGCCGCTCTACCGTTACCTCGGCGGCGCCGCGCCGATGGCACTGCCGGTGCCGATGATGAACATCATCAACGGCGGCGCGCACGCCAACAACAACATCGACATGCAGGAATTCATGATCATTCCGGTGGGCGCGCCGAGTTTCCGCGAAGCCCTGCGCTACGGCGCCGAAGTGTTCCACGCGCTGAAGAAACTGTTGGACGATGCGGGCATGGCGACCACCGTCGGCGACGAAGGCGGCTTCGCGCCCAACCTGGAATCGCACGAGGCGGCACTCAAGCTGATCGTGCAGGCGATCGAGAAAGCCGGCCTGCAACCGGGCATCGACGTCGCCATCGGCGTCGACTGCGCCGCCTCCGAGTTCTACAAGGATGGCCACTATCACCTCGAATCCGAAGGACTGAAGCTGAGCTCGGCCGAGTTCACCGATTACCTGGCAGCATGGTGCGACAAGTACCCGGTCATTAGCATCGAGGACGGCATGGCCGAAGGCGACTGGGATGGCTGGAAAATTCTCACCGACAAGCTCGGCCGCCGCGTGCAACTGGTAGGCGACGACCTGTTCGTGACCAATACGAAGATCCTGAAAGAGGGAATCGAGAAGGGCATCACCAATTCCATTCTGATCAAGGTCAACCAGATTGGCACCCTGTCGGAAACCTTCCAGGCGATCGAGATGGCCAAGCAAGCGGGCTACACGTCCGTGATTTCTCACCGCTCGGGTGAAACCGAAGACACCACGATTGCCGATCTGGCGGTCGCGACCAACGCGCGCCAGATCAAGACCGGTTCGTTGTCGCGTTCCGACCGCATGGCGAAGTACAACCAGCTGCTGCGCATCGAGGAAGAACTCGGCGACACGGCGAGCTACCCTGGACGCGATGCGTTCCGCCAGCGCGGCTGACCCCAACGCGACCCGGTTCATCGCGCGCATCCGCAGCCAGGGACTGACCTGGGTGCTGGCCATCGCGGTTGTCCTGTTGCAATATCCACTCTGGCTGGGTGAGGGCGGTTGGCTAAGGGTGCGGGAGGGCGCGCAGAAAATCGACATCCAGCTGGCATTGAATCAGCGTCTGGAAGTTCGCAACGCAAGCCTGCTGGCTGAGATCAACGATCTCAAGCAGGGGCGCGATGCGATCGAGGAACGCGCGCGCAATGATCTGGGCATGGTGGCGCCGGATGAATGGTTCGTCCGGATCGTGCCTGCCCAATCCGTTCAGTCGGGAAAAACGAATGAGTGATTTGCAAATCGGCTTGTTGATCGTCGGTGGAGCCGTCGTGGCGGCAGTCCTGATATTCAACTGGATCCAGGAACGCCGCTTCCGCAAGCAGGCGGATGCGGCCTTTCAAATGCCGGTGGCCGATGCGTTGATGCAGGATGATGCCAGGCCGCGCGCAATGCATGAACGGGTCGAGCCGGCGCTGCGGGAGCCGGTTCTTGGAGACGACGAGAACGAGATCGGCGAACCTCAGGTGCGCTTCGATGCGGACGCGTCGCTGGCTGGTGACGATGCGGGCGTGCCGGTAGATGCTGTTCCTACCTCGAATCCTGCTGCTGCAACGCCCAGTGAACGGCGCCCCGCCAGTCCGCCATCAGTTGTGGCGCCGGCACCCTACGACGAACTGATCGAATACCGTGCCCGCATTGGCTGCGATGGCGTCATGGCCAATGTGTTCGCCGATGCTTTCAATCAGACCCGGACGCTGGGCAAAGCGATACGCTGGCTCGGCCTGCCAGTGGGGGCGGCGGCATGGGAAGACGTCCAGCCGTGGCGTGACGCGCGGTATCAGCAGGTGACGGTTACCATGCAATTGGCCGATCGTAACGGAGCGGTGCAGGAAGAGCAGCTTGCCGCCCTGTGCGACGTGCTGCAGGCGATGGCGCAGGCGCATGGTCTGCGCCTCGCCTGCGACGATATGGTCGATGCACTCGAACGCGCCCAGGCCATCGATCGTTTCTGCGTCGACGTCGATGTCCTCATCGGCCTCAATGTAGTCGCGCGCGGCGAGGGGGCGGTGAATCTGACCCGTATCGTGCGCGAAGCGGAAAGCTGCGGCATGGTGCTGGGTGGCGATGGCGTATTCCAACTTCTCGACAGCCGCGGCGAGCCGCTTTATGCCTTGTGCAACCACGATGCCGAGCCGTTCGCGGTCGAGGCGATGGAGGGCCAGAGCTCGCAGGGCGTCACCCTGCAGTTCGACGTGCCGCGCGTGCCGGATGGCCTGAAAGTGTTCGACGGCATGGTGGCGTTCGGCCGCAAGCTTGCCAACGAAACCGGCGGCATCCTGGTGGACGACAATCTGCGTCCGCTGACCGATACCGGCATCGAGAAAATTCGCAACCAGCTCATGCACATTTACGAGCGCATGGAAGCGCGTGGCGTGCCATCCGGGTCCCGGCGGTCGCTGCGTCTGTTTTCCTGATGGCGTCGACCGATGTGCTGGCGCGCGCGACAGCGCTGCGCCGGGAGATCGAGCGTCATAATTATGCCTACTACGTCCTTGATCAGCCGACCGTTCCCGATGCGGAATATGACCGGCTGTTCCGTGAGTTGCAGGCGCTCGAAGATGAGCATCCCGAACTCGTCACACCCGATTCGCCCACCCGGCGTGTCGGTGGCAAGCCGCTCGATGCCTTTCCCAAAGTACGCCATGCAGTACCGATGCTGTCGATCCGTACCGAGACCGATACCGAAGCGAGCGGCGCGCAGGCATTCGACGCGCGGGTGCGCAAGGAACTGGGACTGGGCGAGCACGATCCGCCGGTCGAATATGCGGCCGAACTGAAATTCGACGGCCTGGCGATCAACCTGCGCTATGAGCATGGCGTGCTGGTGCAGGCCGCCACCCGTGGCGATGGCGAAACGGGTGAAGACGTCACGCAGAACATCCGTACCGTGCATGCCGTCCCGTTGCGCCTGCGAATGGAATCGCCTCCAGCAGTATTGGAAGTGCGCGGCGAGGCGTTCATGCGGCGCGACGACTTTGAGCGTTACAACGCGAAGCAGCGCGAGGCCGGCAAGGACACCTTGGTCAACCCGCGCAACGGTGCAGCCGGCAGCATCCGGCAGCTCGACCCCAAGCTGGCCGCGCAGCGTCCGCTGTCGTTCTTTGCCTATGGACTGGGCGAGGTGCAGGGTTGGACGCTACCGCCCACCCACAGCGCGACTCTCGATGCCCTGCTGAATATGGGGATTCCAGTCTGCGCCGAACGTGTCACCGGACGAGGGGCGGCGGCATTGGTCGCCTTTCATGACGACATCGCGGCACGCCGCGATCAGTTGCCGTTCGATATCGACGGCGTGGTCTACAAGGTCAACCGATTCGATTTGCAGCGCACACTCGGTTTCGTCACGCGCGAGCCGCGCTGGGCGGTGGCGCACAAGTATCCGGCGCAGGAAGAAATGACGGTGGTCGAGGCTATCGAGGTGCAGGTTGGCCGCACCGGCGCGCTGACACCAGTGGCGCGCCTGGCGCCAGTGTTCGTCGGCGGGGTGACGGTATCCAACGCCACACTACATAACCAGGACGAAATTGATCGACTTGATGTGCGTGAGGGGGACACCGTCATCGTGCGGCGCGCCGGTGACGTGATACCTGAAATAGTACAGGTCGTACTTGAAAGAAGACCGAGCAAAACAACCAAGTATCAACTGCCAAATAAATGTCCAGTTTGTGGCTCAGAAGTCGTACGAATAACCAAGGAACAGCGACTCAAGACAATATCAAGAACCATCACAGAGGTTGTCTATCGTTGTGAAGGGGGACTTACCTGTTCAGCGCAGAGAAAACAGTCGTTGCTTCATTTTAGTTCCCGCAAGGCAATGAACATCGATGCGTTGGGCGAGAAACTAATTGATCAGCTTGTAGACGCTCAGATTGTCAGAACTCCAGCCGATTTATATAAGCTGAAATTTGAGCAATTAATTCAGCTTGAACGTATGGCTGAAAAATCAGCTAACAATCTGCTTTCGAATATTGAAGCTAGTAAAACAAGCTCACTAAGTAGGTTTGTTTTTGCTCTTGGAATCCCGGGCGTTGGCGAAACAAATGCCAAGGAGCTTGCGACTGTTTTTGGATCGTTAGACCGTGTCCGGAAAGCCTATCCGGAGACACTCGGATTTGTGCAAGGCATAGGAGATGAACTGGCGAAATCCATTTCAGCATTTTTCCGGAATTCGGGTAACAAAGAAGTGATAGACCTCCTGCTCAAAGAGGGAATAAGTTTGGGGATGGGACAGAGTGTGAATGTCGCACGCCTGAAGCCGAGGCCATCCTTAGCGATATTGATCGAGAGGTTTTATTTAAATAGGGTTGGCACAAAGTTAGCCGAGATGGCCGCCACTACCTTCGAAAATGATATTCATCGTTTATCTCGGGCGAGTGTTGAGGAGCTTAAGGCGAGGTTGGAGATTAATACGAAAAATGCCGAAGAGGGAATAAAAAACCTTCATGAATATTTATCGAAGAATCGAGAACACTTAGAGAGCATTGATAAGCAACTAATCGAATTCGGGATACATTGGACTCAAATTGGTGATCAGTCTGCTCCCGAAGATTCTGGCCCGCTCAAAGGTAATACTTTCGTTATCACAGGTACACTGCCAACCCTGAGCCGAGAAGATGCCAAGAAGCTGATCGAGGACAATGGTGGAAAGGTAACCGAATCCGTTTCTGAGAAAACCAATTTTTTGGTTGCTGGCGAAAAGGCAGGATCGAAGCTACAGAAAGCCCGACTCTTCGGTGTACGAGTTCTTTCCGAAACTGAGCTATTTGATGTGATTAAGCCAAAAAAACAGCTGGATTTAGACCTCGGGACTTGAGCATGAACTTTGAAGTTCTTAGTAGTGATGGCTCAACTGTATACAACGTCATGGTAGTGGTGAATGGCGGAAAAGTTAAAGCATCATGCACATGCAAAGCCGGCGAGCTAGGCAAACTATGCAAGCATTTGATCGGAATATTGTCAGGTCAAACCGACTTGCTGACATCGCAGAATAATGAGGCGATGGGTGAGTTAAACAAATTTGTTACGCAAATCGCTGATACTGAGTGTGCTACCTATGTTGCAGAAATGCTTGCGGCGGATGCTGAAATGAGTGAGCTGAAGAAGCGTCTAGGCCGTGCCAAAAGAAATTTAGAGAAAACACTAAAACAACATCTCTGAAATGCCGGTATGGCCTGTGGGCCAAGAGGTTGGCCAGATTGTCGACTAATAAGAGCGATTAATAAGAACCAAGTAGCACACGTTTGATTTCTGAACCAAGGGACTTTCAAGGAAGAGACATGCAACAAGTCAAAAAAGCCGTATTTCCAGTCGCCGGCCTCGGCACGCGTTTTCTGCCAGCCACCAAGGCCAGCCCCAAGGAAATGCTGCCCATCGTCGACAAGCCGTTGATCCAGTATGCGGTCGAGGAAGCGATGGATGCCGGCATCACCGACATCATCTTCATCAGCAGTCGCACCAAGCGCACGGTCGAAGACCACTTCGACAAGGCCTACGAACTGGAAACCGAACTGGCCGCGCGCGGCAAGAATCGCGATCTGGAACTGGTGCAGTCGATCCGCCCGGCCGGCGTCAATTTCATCTACATCCGCCAGGCCGAAGCGTTGGGGCTCGGCCATGCCGTACTGTGCGCGCAGCCGGTGATCGGCAACGAACCTTTCGCCGTCATTCTCGCCGACGACCTGATCGACGGCAGGCCGGCAGTGATGAAGCAGATGGTCGATCAGTACGGTTATTACCAGTGCTCGGTGCTCGGCGTACAACAGGTCGCGCCCGAAGAAACCGCGTCCTACGGCATTGTCGACGCCAGTCCCATGGCCGAACGCGTGTCGCGGGTGAACGCCATCGTCGAGAAACCCAAGCCGCAAGACGCGCCATCCAACCTTGGCGTGGTCGGCCGCTACATCCTCACGCCGCGCATCTTCCACCACATCCAGCATCTCACGCCGGGTGCCGGCGGCGAACTGCAGCTCACCGATGCCATCGCCGCCTTGCTGAAGGAACAGCAGGTATTGGCCTATGCCTTCGACGGTGTCCGCTACGACTGCGGCAGCAAGCTGGGCTATCTGCAGGCCACGGTGGAATACGCGTTGAAGCACAGCGAAGTCAGCGAGGACTTCGACGCCTACCTCAAGTCGCGCATTTGCTGATATCCGGGTTCAGCCGTCCGGATCGCACTACAGTCCCAAATCACTCAAGCCGGGATGGTCATCCGGGCGGCGGCCGAGTGGCCAGAAAAACTGGCGGTCGGATTCCTTGATGGGCAGGTCGTTGATGCTGGCGAAGCGGCGCATCATGTAGCCGTGCTCGTTGAATTCCCAGTTCTCGTTGCCATACGAGCGGTACCATTGTCCGGAATCGTCATGCCATTCGTAGGCGAAGCGCACGGCGATGCGGTTGCCGGTACAGGCCCACAATTCCTTGATCAGCCGGTAATCCAGTTCGCGGGCCCATTTGCGTTCGAGAAACCGGCGGACCTCCACGCGTCCGACCGGGAACTCGGCACGATTCCGCCAGCGGGTATCTTCGGTGTAGACCAGCGCAACGCGTTCGGGGTCGCGTGAATTCCAGGCATCTTCGGCCATGCGTACCTTCCTGGCGGCGGTTTCCTCGGTAAAGGGGGGCAGTGGCGGTTTGCTTTCCATGTCGGCTCCTTGGCGTGATGTAGACAGATCTGTCTACGTTCGGTGCAGTCTAGGTCATGTAGACGGATCTGTCTACAATGAGTGCATGAACACCCACGCCGATCGGAACGACGCGCTGCCCAGTGCGCGCGAGCGCATCCTGTACACCGCGCACGAACTTTTCTACCGGGATGGCGTGCGCGCCACCGGCATCGATCGCGTCATTGCCGAATCCGGCGTGACCAAGGTCACGTTCTACCGGCACTTTCCAAGCAAGAACGATCTGATTCACGCCTATTTGGCGTATCGGCATACGCGCTGGATGGCCTGGTTCACCGATGCGCTGGCACGTCACGGCGGCGGGGCCAGCGCGATCGTGCCAGCTGTCGAGGAATGGTTTCGCGACGCGCGTTACCGCGGCTGCGCCTTCATCAACAGCGTCGGGGAACTGGGCGGCACGCTGTCGGACGTCATCGAGATTGCGTACAGCCACAAACAGGACATGACCGCAGCGATTGCCGCCGTGCTGCCCAAGTCAAGGCAGCGCGCACAGATCGCACAGGCCGTGGCGCTGGCGATCGATGGTGCGATCGTGCGGGTGCAATTCGATCCCTCGCCTGATGCAGCACTGGCCGCGCTGCGCAGGATCATCAACGCGCTGTTGAAGGCGTAGCGGTGTCCATATCGCAGCCGTGCAGCCATACGGCGGCTTCGAGCGCGTCGCCTGCCGCCAGGCCTTGACCCAGCAGCGCCGCCACCATGCCGGTGAGCCGATCGCCCGAACCGGCCTGGGCGAGCCAGGGACCGCCCGTGGTGTTGATGGCATAGCGGCCGTCGGGATGGGCGATCACGGTGCCTGCCCCTTTCAGTGCAATTTCTGCGTGATAGGTTCGGCTCAGCGTGCGGGCCGCCTCGATACGATTCGCCTGTATTTCCATCCCGCTCACGCCGAGCAGGCGAGCGGCTTCTCCGGGATGTGGGGTGAGCAGCGTGGGATGGGTGCGACGGGCCGCCTGTTTGGCCAGTTCGGGATCGTCGCCCAACAGGTTCAGCGCATCGGCATCCAATACCAGCGGACAGGGAGCCGGAAGTGCGGCTTCCAACAGGATATGCGCGCGCGCGCCCCGGCCCAGTCCGGGGCCGATCGCCAGGACATTCAATTGCACGGCCGCCGCCAGATGCTCCGGACTGGCAAACATCAGTCGCGGCTCGCCGTAATCGACCGCAATGCGGTCATCCAGCACACCCAGGGTCACGCTGCCGGCACCTTGGAGCAGCGCCGCGCGGCCGGCGATCAGACAGGCGCCCACCATGCCGCTGCTACCGCCGACGATGCCGACATGACCGAACTGGCCCTTGTGGCTGTTTCTGGCACGCGCGGGCAGATGGTGGCGTTCATCCAGTTGTGCCAGGGCGATCCCGGGCGTTGCCGGCATCGTGGCCGGATCGACGCCCAGCATGTCGAGATGCAATGTGCCCGCATAGTCCGGTCCCTCGGCGGTAAGAAGACCGGGTTTGAGTCCGAGAAATGTCAGGGTGTGGTCTGCCCGCAGGGCGCAACCGCGGATCCGGCCGCTGTCGCTATCGAGCCCGCTCGGCACATCCAGTGCCAGCTTGGGGCAGGCCAGCGCATTGGCCTGCGCAATCCAACGTGCGTCCTCGCCGGCTATGTCGCGCGTCAGGCCGATGC
The DNA here is from genome assembly GCA_002343685.1 of Thiobacillus denitrificans. Classification (GTDB taxonomy): domain Bacteria; phylum Pseudomonadota; class Gammaproteobacteria; order Burkholderiales; family Thiobacillaceae; genus Thiobacillus; species Thiobacillus denitrificans_A. The sequence goes on from DDRS01000042.1 coordinate 85,849, forward strand.
CGAACAGGCCGTCGATCAGGAGGCTGTAACGTTGCGACGACGGGAAGCGAGGCAGCACGGTCCCACCCTGTTGCAGCCAGGCATCCCGGGCACGCGCGGCATCCTGAGGCAGTCGGGCCGGGTCGGCACGGCTCGCGACGACGACGCGAAACCCTTGTGCTGCGAGGTGACGCGCTGCGACCAGGGCATCTCCCCCGTTGTTGCCGGGCCCTGCCAGGATCAGGATGGGCTCGCCCGAATCGTCGGCCACTGTGCCGGCCCATTCGGCTGCCGTCGCCCCCGCTTTCTCCATCAGCGTGTCGTCGGGGTGTGCGGTTGCCCATATTCGTTCGCCAGCATGAATATCGGTTGCCATGTAGAGAGCGGGAGTGGCAGATGAACGCGGCGTGGTCGGCATGGGGCGAGGCTCAATGGAGGGCACTGCGGACATCATAATCCGGGCGGGGCGTATGGCGGTCGCCTTGGCGGAACGGGCCCGCTACCAGCCGGGCCTGGGCGGGTGAATAGTCATAATTGACCCCACTCCGAGTATTCATTTTGCCGGACGTTGGCCGCTAATGTGCAGCCGGCCATCGGGCCTGAATAAGGGAGACAAACATGCATCGACGTGGTTTTCTGGCGGGCCTGACATTGTTGCCCGCATGGCCGCTCATGGCATATGCAGGTGATGGGACGCTGAGTATCGGGATCTATCCCGGGACCGGCAAGGCCGATGTGTTCATGGACGACTTCCGCACGGCGGCGATGCCATTTGCCCGGGCGCTTGGCGCTTCGCTGGGGTTGAAGCCCAATCTGATGCTGTTCCGCACGATCAAATCGACGCTTCGCTCGCTGGATCGAGGCCGGCTGGATTTGTATTTCGTGCCGCCGTCCGTTGCCGTGTCCGTCCTCGACCAGGATTATTCGCCCGTGGCTCGGGTGAAAGACCAGGCCACCGGTCTGCTGGTGCGCCGGAAAGGCGCCACGATCGAGACGATGGCGCTGACCGAAAAGGAGTCCTGGCTTGACGTGATGGGCCGCTACACCATCAAGCGCAACAATGCGGGCACCCCCAAGATCCTGAATTTCAAAACGCAGGAAGATGTCTCCATCGCCCTGGAACGGAATTACGCCCAGGCCGGCAGCCTGCGGAGCAAGGCCGCGAATGCGCTGCTGGAAAAAGGGGATTTCGAGGTTTGGTACGCCTTGCCGAACACGCCGGATTTCACGTTGCTGGCGAGTAATCGGCTGACTGCAGCCGAACAGGACAAGCTGGGTATCGCGGCCGTTGAGCTCAGGCAAGAAGCTGTCCAGTCCCTGCAAAAAACGATCCACAGCAAAGTGACGGGGTTCGTGATCGACAAGGAGGCGGATTACAAAACCATCAAAACGGCAATTAAGGAGGCGGGATACTGATCGGTCAAGAAGGGGGCAGCTTTGCAAGCCGTTCCCGGGGGCCTATATTCCGGGTATCCGCAGTTCACATAACGGAGTGCGTATGACGGTCCATCACCGCACACCATCAGGTGCGCCAGTCGCACAGTGTTCCGATGAAGATGCCTGCACGGTCATCAATTGCGAGGTCTGTTTGAAGGAAATCCCGGCAGATGCGGCCAAAGTGGCGGACGCACAGGATTATGTCCATCATTTCTGCGGCCTTGAGTGTCTTGAAATCTGGCGGAAGCAGGCGGCCATTCGCCAACCGACCCATCCGGCGAAGCGTTCCGATCGGCTAAAATAGCGTCTTTGCCCTGTTTGCAAAGCCGCACATGTCTTCCACCGTATCGCTCCCCGGCAGTGACGCGCTGTCTTCCTTTCGGCTCGACAAAATTCGCCAGGAGGCAGCCCGTCTCGGGGTGGCGCTGGGCGAGCTGAGCGCACGCTACTGGCATTTCCTTGAACTGGAAGCCGACCTGGATGCGGCGGCCAGGCAGCAACTGGCCAGAACGCTGGATTATGGTACCCCGACCGACCGACCTTCGGCCGATGACGTGCAGGTTCTGGTTACGCCGCGCCCGGGCACGATTTCCCCCTGGTCGTCGAAGGCCACGGATATTCTCAGGAACAGTGGCCTCGTCCAGCTGCGTCGCATCGAGCGCGGCGTCGCCTATTGTCTACGCGATCCTCAGGGCGCCGCGCTGACGGCTCAGACGTTGGACGTGCTGCTGCCGCTGCTACACGACCGCATGACGGAAGCCGTGATGGGCTCGCTGGACGCTGCGCACGCGCTGTTCCAGCATGTACCGCCGCGCGAACTGACCACGGTCGACGTGATGGCGGGCGGGCGGGCGGCCCTGGAGGCGGCCAACCGCGCGCTGGGACTCGCCCTGTCGGACGACGAGGTCGAGTATCTGGTCGATAACTTCAGCCGCATCGGGCGCAACCCGACCGACGTCGAACTGATGATGTTCGCGCAGGCCAATTCCGAGCATTGTCGCCACAAGATCTTCAACGCCGCGTGGGTGATCGACGGCGAGGCGCAGGCGAAATCGCTGTTCGGCATGATCCGCGACACCCACGCCGCTCATCCGCAAGGTACGGTGGTGGCGTATTCGGACAACTCCTCTGTCATCGAAGGCGCAACCATCGAGCGCCTCTACCCGCGTGCCGACGGTAGCTACGCCTACAGCAACGAACTGACCCACGTGCTGATGAAGGTCGAGACGCACAACCACCCGACCGCGATCTCGCCCTTTCCCGGCGCGGCCACCGGAAGCGGCGGCGAAATCCGCGACGAGGGCGCGACCGGTATCGGTTCCAAGCCCAAGGCGGGCCTGTGCGGCTTCTCGGTGTCCAACCTCAACATTCCCGGCCATGTGCAGCCGTGGGAAACGGATGCCTACGGCAAGCCCGAGCGCATCGTCACCCCGCTCGCCATCATGCTCGAAGGCCCGATCGGCGCGGCGGCATTCAACAACGAATTCGGTCGCCCCAACCTGGCAGGCTATTTCCGCACCTTCGAAGAGACCGTGTCCGGGCAGCGCCGCGGCTACCACAAGCCCATCATGCTGGCGGGCGGCGTCGGCAGCATCCGCGCCGACCACGTCGACAAGAAACTGCTGCCGACCGGCACGCTGCTGATTCAGCTGGGCGGCCCCGGCATGCTGATCGGCCTGGGCGGCGGCGCGGCCTCGTCGATGGACACCGGCGCCAATGCCGCCGACCTCGACTTCGATTCGGTGCAGCGCGGCAACCCCGAGATGGAGCGACGCGCGCAGGAAGTCATCGACCGCTGCTGGCAGCTCGGTGACAACAATCCCATCCTGTCGATCCACGACGTCGGCGCCGGCGGCCTGTCGAACGCGCTGCCCGAACTGGTGCATGGCGGCGGCAGGGGCGGCCGCTTCGAACTGCGTGCCGCGCCGTCGGAGGAATCCGGCATGTCGCCGCGCGAGATCTGGTGCAACGAGGCGCAGGAACGCTACGTCCTGGCGATCCCGCCAGGTCGCCTCGAAGAATTCCGCGCCATCTGCGAGCGCGAACGTTGCCCGTTCGCGGTGCTGGGCGAAGCCACGGAAGAAAACCATCTACTGGTGTCCGACAGCCACTTCAAGAATGCCCCGGTCGACGTGAGCCTGGACGTGATCCTCGGCAAGCCGCCCAAGATGACACGCGACGTGGCGCACCAGGCTGAACTGCCGGCGCCCCTCGTGCTCGACGGCATCGAACTGAAGGACGCGGTCTATCGCGTGCTCGCGATGCCTGGGGTGGCGTCGAAGATGTTCCTCATTTCCATCGGCGACCGTAGCGTCGGCGGCCTTACCGCGCGCGACCAGTGCGTGGGACCGTGGCAGGTTCCGGTGGCCGATTGCGCGATTACGCTGGCAGGGTATCGAACCACGCAGGGTGAGGCGTTTTCCATCGGCGAGAAGGCCCCGCTGGCGCTGATCGACGCACCGGCGTCGGGGCGCATGGCGATCGTCGAGGCGATCACCAACCTGGCTGCTGCGCGAGTCGAGGGCCTGGGCAGCGTGAAGCTGTCAGCCAACTGGATGGCGCCAGCCGGCCACCCCGGCGAGGATGCGGCGTTGTTCGACACGGTTGCCGCGGTCTCGAATTATTGCCAGGCGCTGGGTGTGAGCATCCCGGTCGGCAAGGATTCGATGAGTATGAAGACCGTGTGGCAGGCCGACGGCGAGAAGAAGGCGGTCACCTCGCCGATCTCGCTGGTGATCTCGGCGTTTGCCACTACTCCCGATGCAATGGCCCATCTGACGCCGCAGTTGCGTACCGACGCCGGCGACACCGATCTCGTGTTGATCGACCTGGGACTGGGCAAGCACCGCCTCGGCGGGTCGAGTTTTGCCCAAGCCTACAAGCAGGTCGGCGACCGTTGTCCGGATGCGCCGGTGGCCGCGACACTTGGTGCGTTCTTCGACACCGTGCAGGCGCTCAACGCCGACGGTAAGTTGCTCGCCTACCATGACCGCTCGGATGGCGGCCTGTTCACCGCCCTGTGCGAGATGGCGTTTGCCGGCCACTGCGGGGTGGAGGTGGATGTCGACGAACTGTGCTCGGAGAAGATCCGCCATGATGCCGAGGATGAAGGTCTGCCGGAACCGGACATACAGGATCCGCGCGGTTACTCCGAACGAATTTTCAGCGTGCTGTTCAGCGAAGAAGCCGGTGCCGTGTTGCAGGTTCGCCGTAGCGACACTCAGGCGGTGATGCAGGCCTTCTTCGATGCAGGCCTGCGCGGCGAGTTCTACATCGTTGGCCAGCCCAATGGGGCGGACCGCGTGCGCATCCTGCGCAAGGAGCGGGTGATCCTGGACGAGGCACGCGTCGACCTGCAGCAAGCATGGGCACGCACCAGCCATGAAATGGCAAAACTGCGCGACAACCCGGCGTGCGCCGAGCAGGAGTTCGCACGCAACGCCGATGTCGCCGACCCGGGCCTGCGTTATGCGTTGACTTTCGATGTGGACGACGACATCGCCGCACCCTTCATCGCCCGCGGCATACGCCCACGGGTGGCGGTGTTGCGCGAGCAGGGCGTCAACGGCCAGGTCGAGATGGCCGCTGCGTTCGATGCCGCCGGCTTTGCGCCCGTCGACGTGCATATGAGCGACATCCTGTCCGGCCGGGTCAGCCTGGGCGACTTCAGTGGACTGGCGGCCTGCGGCGGCTTCAGCTACGGCGATGTACTGGGCGCGGGCGGCGGCTGGGCCAAATCCATCCTGTTCAATCCGCGTGCCCGCGATGAATTCTCGGCGTTCTTCGGGCGAGCCGACAGTTTCGCACTGGGCGTATGCAACGGTTGCCAAATGATGAGCCAGCTGCATGACCTGATTCCCGGCGCTGCCGCCTGGCCGCGTTTCGAACGCAACCTGTCGGAACAGTTCGAGGCGCGCTTCGCGCAGGTCGAGGTGCTGGCTTCGCCGTCGATCTTCTTCGCCGACATGGCCGGCTCGACGATGCCGATCGTGGTGTCGCACGGTGAAGGGCGGGTCGTTTTCCGTGAGGCGGCGCATGCGGCGCAGGCCGTGGCGACGCTGCGCTACGTCGATCACCAGGGTGCACCGACCGAATGCTATCCGCTCAATCCGAACGGATCGGCCGGCGGCCTGACCGGCTTCACCACGCGTGATGGCCGCTTCAGCATCCTGATGCCGCATCCGGAGCGCGTATACCGCGCCGCCCAATTGTCGTGGCGGCCCGACGGCATGGCCGGCGCGGGCCCGTGGTTGCGCATGTTCCGCAATGCTCGGCGCACGGTTGGGTGATCGGTGCCGACTATGAGAAAATAGCGGGCTTTGTCGCTTCCGATCCCGCTGTGCCGGGCATTGATTTTTTGCCATGAACGCACCCGAAAATCTCCTGACGGATGACCACCTGCGCGCGCAGGTCAAGCTGCTGGGCACGCTGCTCGGCCAGGTCCTGCTGCAATTTGCCGGCGAAGACGTGTTCGAGGCGGTGGAAACCCTGCGCCGCGGCTTTGCCGAACTGCACCAGCAGGAAGACCAGCAGCGCCGCACCGAACTGATGGCCCTGATCGACGCCATGCCGGCCGCCAAGGTCGAACTGGTGGTGCGCGCCTTTTCCAGCTATTTCAAATTGGTCAACGTGGCGGAGGAAAGCTTTGCCCACCGCAACCGCCGTCGCTTGCTGTCGCACAGCATGATGCTGTGGGAAGGTTCGTTCGACCGCACCCTGGCCGATCTCAAGGCGCAGGGGCTTTCGGCGAATACGCTGCAGGGCATGGTCAACCGCCTGCACTATGCGCCGGTGTTCACCGCCCACCCGACCGAAGCGCGCCGCCGTGCGGTCATGGAAGGCATGCGCCGGGTGTTCCTGATCTGCGACCAGCTCTACAGTCCGACGCTCGGCGCGAACGACCAGCGCGAGCTGGAAGCGCAGCTGGCTGCGGAAATCCAGGTGATGTGGCGCACCGACGAACTGCGTACCGCCAAGCTCGAAGTGCGCGACGAAGTGCGCAACGGCCTGTATTACGTGCGAGAAAGCCTGTTCGAGGCGGTGCCGAAGGCGTATTACTACTTCGAAAAGGCGTTGCGCAAGCATTACGGCGTGAATGCCGATGGGGGCGCCTCGATCAGCGTACCGAGCTTCATCCGCTTCGGTTCGTGGATCGGCGGCGACCGCGATGGCAATCCGTTCGTGACGGCAGACGTCACCGAGTGGACGGTGCATACGCAGATGAAGGCGGCGCTCAACGAATACCGTGCGCGCGTGCTCGAATTGCGGCAGACGCTCACCCACAGCAGCGGCTGGTGCACGCCATCGGCCGCTTTCCTGGAACGGCTGGGCGAGTATGAGGCCGAGTTCGGCGAGCAGGTCTTCCGCGGCACCGCGGTACAGATCTACAGCCGCGAGCCCTACCGACGCATGGCGGCCATGATGCTGGCTCGGCTCGACGCCAATCTGTCCTACGTCCATCAGTGTCTGGCGGACGTGCCGAGCTTCACCTCCCACCTGGCCTACGAGAATGCTGCCGCCTTCCTCGACGACCTTTGCCTGGTACGCGATTCGCTGATCAGCCATGGCGACCGCATCGTCGCCATGCAGGATCTGCAGGCGCTGATCCGGCTGGTCGAAAGTTTCGGCTTTCACCTGCTGCAGCTCGACATCCGCCAGGAGTCGACCGTTCATACGCGTACGGTCGTGGCGGTGCTGCAGCAGATCGATCCCGATTTCGATTATGTTGCGGCGTCCGAGACCGATCGTCTGCAGCGCCTGGCGGCCTGGGTCGGCCATATCGACCTGATCGAGATCAGCGATGGCGCGCTGGATGACGAGGCGCGCGAGGCGCTCGCGGTGTTCCGCCGCATGGCCAAGCTGCAGGCCGAAGTGGGCGACGAAGTCTTTGGCACCTATGTGATCTCGATGACCCATAGCGCATCGCATGTGATGGAAGTCCTGCTGCTGGCGCGTCTCGTCGGCCTGTGCGGCCACAACGGCCGCGACTGGTTCTGCCGCATCCAGGTTGCGCCCCTGTTCGAGACGGTGGATGACCTGCAGCGCAGCGAGGCCATCCTCGACCAACTGCTGTCCAACAAGGTGTACCGAGCGCTGGTGGCAGCCAACGGCAACCACCAGGAAGTCATGCTCGGCTATTCGGATTCGTGCAAGGACGGCGGCATCCTGGCGTCGAACTGGAATCTCTACCAGGCGCAACTTTCCATCATCGCGTTGACCCAGCATTTCGGCGTCGAATGCCGCCTCTTCCACGGCCGTGGCGGTACGGTGGGCCGCGGCGGCGGGCCGACCCACGAGGCGATCCTGTCGCAGCCACCCGGCACCGTGAACGGCGAGATCAAGTTCACCGAGCAGGGCGAGATGCTGTATTACAAATACAGCAATCCCGAAACGGCCAATTACGAAATCGGCATGGGGGTCACCGGCCTGCTCAAGGCGAGCGCCACGGCGCTTGCGCAGAGCGAGGTACGCTACCCGCAGGAATACCTCGACTGGATGGGCGATATGGCGGCGGCTGGCGAGAAAGCCTACCGCGCCCTGATCGGCATGCCGGGCTTCATCGATTACTTCTACGAAAGCACGCCCGTCACCGAGATCGGCCTGCTTAACATGGGCAGCCGTCCGTCGCACCGCAAGAAGGCCGATCGCTCGCTCGGGTCGATTCGCGCCATTCCATGGGTATTCGGATGGGCCCAGTCGCGCCATACGCTGCCTGCCTGGTTTGGGATCGGCACGGCGCTGACCTATTTCATCGAGGCCGATCCGGCGGGACTCGAGCATCTTCGGACCATGTACCGCGAGTGGCCGTTCTTCCGCAGCCTGCTGTCCAACGTGCAGATGTCGCTGGTCAAGGCCGACATGGAAATCTCCGAGGAATATGCGCGCCTGTGCGACCACCCCAATACCATGGCGATCTACCGCGCGGTGGTGGACGAGTTCGCGTTGACGGTGACGAGCGTCATGCAGGTTGCGCAGATTGAGACCCTGCTGGAAGACAACCAGTCGCTTGCCTTGTCGCTGTCCCGCCGCCGTCCCTACATCGACCCCATCAACCACATCCAGGTCCGCATGCTGAAGCGCTATCGTTCCGAAAGCGTATGGGATGCCGAGCAGGAATCATGGCTGACGCCGCTGATGCGATCGATCAACGCCATCGCGTCCGGGATGCGCAACACCGGTTGAGCATGAACACGAGCGCAGGCACGTCCTCTCCCGTTCGGCCGAGACGCCGCGGGCTGCTCGTGTCGCTCGGTCTGAATGCCGTGCTGTTGTCGCTTGTGTGTGGCTTGGCGCTATATGCCTTCATGCTCAACGTCGACCTGGGCGATATGAAGCGGCGGCTGTCCAAGGAGACCGAGACGCGCCAGCAGAGCGAGCGCTATCTGATCGAGACGCGCAACCAGCTAACAGAAAGCCTGCGCGAAATCGAGCAGTTGAAAGCGCAGCTGGCCTACAAGGAAACGGACGTCCAGGCAGCTGCGGTTGCAGCCAAACCGGCCTTGCCGGTTGTCATCGGTTTCCGCTCGTCGATACTGGGCAAGGGGCTGGTGGCTGAAATCGAGAATACCAGCGACCGGTATCTCACCGTGATCCTCGCCGTGCGCAACCCCACGCTGTCGACGGCGCGCCGTTTCAAACTCGATCTGGAACCGCGGTCACGCACCGAGTTCGGTCATCTGGAAGGCTGGCAGTTCGCGTCGGGCGACGAGGTGGGGATATTCAACGACGAATTCGGCGCGCTGAAGGTCACGGTGCCGTGACGGCGACCGGACGCGGCTTGCGCAATTGCATGCCGAGCAGGGCGGGCATCAGCAGCAACTCGAACACCTGACCGGCGAACAGGCCGACAGCGCACAGCATGCCGAAATGGGCCGTGGGGCGATAGTCGGACAATCCGAGCAGGCTGAACTGCGCAATCAATACCACCGAAATCGCGATCACCGCGCGGCCCGAGCTTTCCACGCTGCGGATGATGGCAAACACTGGACCGGCGCCATGCTTGAGGCGGTGCAGATAGCCGTGATACAGATGGATGGTGTCGTCCACGGTGATGCCGAGGATGATGCCGGCGATCAGCACGGTGGCGACGTCGAGTGCGACGCCTGTCACGCCCATCACCACAAAGATGAAGAACAGCGGCGCCAGGTTGGGGATCAGGCAGATCAGGCCCGCCTTGAGCGAGCGGAACAGGAGCGCCATCAGCAGCAGAATCTGCAGGAAGGACGACGTGAAGCTCTTGATCTGGCCGTTGACGATGCGATCCGTCTGGTCAGCAAACAGCTGGCCGAATCCGGAAATATCGTAGCGCACACCGGCAATGGGGTGGGCGTCAAGGTGCGCGCGGATCCGGTCGATCACCTGGCCTGTTTCATTGGAACCGTGCACGTTGAGGCTGAGTGCGATGCGGCCCCGCTGGAATTCGTGGTCGACCAGTTCATACATATCTTTGCCGTCGTAAATCAGCAGCAATTGCTCGACCAGCTTGCGGCTGGTCGGCAACGCGTTCACGTCGGGCGCGATGCCACTGAGGGCACGATTCATTTCCTCCAGTACGTTGACCAGCGAAAGGCTGCGGTCGATTTCCGGCTGCCGCTCCAGCCAGGTCTGCAGGGCCTTGATCTGGGCCAGGCGGCGCGGGTCTTTCAGGCTGTCGCGGCCTGAGCCAGTGAGCACGATTTCGAGTCCGGTGACGCCGGACAGCTTGCTTTCGATCCGCTCGGTGCCGCGACTGAGGGGATGGTTGGGCGCGAAGAACTCGAGGATGTTGGATTCGACCTTGACCTGCATCACCAGCGGGATGGTCGCCAGCACCAAGAGGACCGCGGTGATCAGTACAGCTTTCGCGTGCCGCAGGCTGAATACGGCCACCACCGCCGCGATCCGACGGGCATGCGCCAGGCCCGAGCGACGGCGCGGCCAACGCGGTGTGTCCCATTTCAACAGGATGGGCGGTACCAGGATGAACACCACCAGGAACACCATGAGCGTGCCGATGGCACCCGCCAGGCCAAAGGTCTGGACCGGGGGGATGCTGATCCACAGCATGCTCAGCATGCCGGCGCCTGTCGTCAGGATGTTGAACAGGCCGGGGACGAAGGTGTCCTTCAGCGCGCGGGCGATGCGCTGCCGCCGCGGCAGCAACGCGATGCGGCCGCGCTGGATGCCGGCATACAGGTGCAGCAGCGTGGCGACCGTATAGGCCGCCATCAGGGTGGGGATCATCGCGGTGATCGGCGTGTAGGGTTGGTCGAATGCCACCAGCCCGGCCACGCTTGCCGATACCACCATGCCCATGGCCAGCCCGCCGATCACGACCGGACGGATGCGTCCGACCACCCACCACAGCAATACCATGCCGATGACGAAGGTGAGCGGAATGAAGATCGCGCTGTCGCGCCAGAGCGAGCGCAGTTCCGCGACCGTCTGCGCCACCGTGCCTGCGGTGGCGGTGTGGTGGCTATCGAGGTTCTCGGCGGTGATCGTTTTTTCGAGTGCGTTCTCGATGTCGCGGCGGGCAAGGCTTTCCTTCAGGATTTTCGGACGTACCACCAGTGCGACGGCGCGGCCGTCGCGCGAGGCGATCAGGCCGGGCGCGATGGGGTCGCCGAGCACGCGGGCCTTCCATTGCGCCGGCGTGCGCTCGGCCAAATGTTTCGGATCGACCAGCAGCGATACGGCAAAACCGTCGTCGGTGGCGTCGATGTGCTCGACCGTGGTGAGCGTCAGGACCCGGTCGACTGCGGGCAGCGTGGCCATTTTCTTTGCGGCGCGGTCGAGCGCGGCGAGAAACGCCGGGGTGTACAGGTCGTCGCCTTCGAACAGGGCGATGACGGCCTCGTCGTTGGGGAATTCCTTGAACAGCGATTCGCGCAGCTGGATGGTGGGCGAATCAGGGGGCGAGTAGATGTCCGGTGCGTTGTTGAAATGAAGTTTCAACAGGAACGGTATCGATATCAACTGGATCCCGAGCAGGATGGCCAGCGCCAGCCAGGGCGGCAGCATGCGGCTGCCGTCGAGCCAAGGTTTCAGCAGTTTCATGCGCCGGTCCCGGTCAGAACTTGGTGCGCAGGCCCAGCGTAATCAGCGAATGATCCTGATGGAAACCGCCCAGGGTGCGCGCTTCGCCGTCGAAGTAATGCGCGGCGACGTAGAGTTCGTACGGCTCCCAGCCCACGTAGCTGAGCTTGGGACTGAGATAGACATCGCGCACGTTGAAGCCGCTGGCGAAACGCAGTCCGGCTTTCCAGCGCCCCTGGCCGAAGTTCGTCTCGATCTCGCCGTTGGCGCCGTAGTATTCCTTCAGCTCGAGGATACTGCGGTCGGTCTGCAGCGCGTGCGCGACCAGTTGCAGGTTGACGCGGGTATCCGCACCGCCGGGAAAGAATTCCAATGCGCCGACCCAGTCGAGCGAATGCGTGGTGTCCATCACGGTCGTGGGCAGGGTCACCGGCACGTCCCCGGTGTAGCCGGCTTCCATGCGCCAGGTGAGGCCGTCGTGCTCGAGTTCCATGTCGGCGCCGACGAAGGTGTTGAACGGATGCACGGCGGTGAGCCTGAGCGCAGCCAAGTCGAGCCGGTAATACGGCAGCGACTGCCGGGTACGCGCGAGCGTCACGCCGAAATCGAAGGGGTCGCCGGTCTTGGTGAGTCGCAGGGCGCCGCCGCCGCTGCCATGCTCGTCCTCGTCGATGCGCGCGGCGCTGACCCAGGGGGTGGTGAGCGCAGGGTCGATGCCGATGATCTGGCCGGTGGTGCGGTTGACCGGGCTCCAGATGCTGGCCACATCCGGCAGCTGTGCGGCACGGAATACCGGCAGCCACACCGCATCCAGCTTGTAGTCGCCAAAATTCTGTTCCCAGCGGGTGGCGAGTTGCGCGCGGCGGCGGTCGGCCAGGTCGTCGAGGGCGAACCGGGTCAGGTCGACCCGGCTGACACGGTCGGCCAGCGGGATTTCATCGACGCGGCCCCAGATGATGGTCTGCGCGCCGAGGGTGAGGCGGGTGTCGCCGCTACGGTAGCGGACATAGGTGTCGCCGTAGTCGGCCAGCAGTTCGCGGTGGCTGGCCAGACCGCCATCCTGCGTCATGCCGTCGAGCCGCGCACCGGCGCGGAATTCCCAGTTGAGGCTGGGCTGCCACAGGACGTAGGCGCTCGTGCGCAGGGTGGAATAGGTATCGGCCTCGGGTGCGTCGGGCAGGCTGCCACCTTCCAGCAGCAGGTCGTCGATGCCGACCTTGAGCGAGGGCTGGAAGCCGCGTGCTTTCGGCTTGTGGCTGCGGGGGGGCGGAGGTGGCAGATCGTCGGCCGTGCTGGTGGATTGGGTACTGTCGGCAGGCGAGGGTTCGGCGGTTTGCGCGCGCGGTTTGCGCGTCGTGGTGCGTGGCGGTGGCAGATCGTCCGGTGCATCCTGCACGACGGCGCGCGGCGGTGGCAGGTCATCGGCCGCATGGGCGGGGAGGAGCACGGGCAGGGTGGCGAGCGGCAGGCTCAGGGTCAGCAACAGGTTTTTCATGGGCGATATTCCGATTCCAGGCTTTCGTCGGCAAGGGCTTGCGAGGTGAAGAGTTTGGCGGGCAGTTTCTGGTCGTACAGCGCGGTATCGATCACCAGCCGGGTTTCGTGCCCGCTTTCCAGGTCGATCATGCGGCTGTCGGTGAGCGTCCAGTAGCCCTGGGTGCGTTTTTTGCTGCGCAGCAGCCAGCGCTTGCTGGGCGTGTTGCCGCTCTGCTCGAAATAATCCACGCGCTGCGGGATTGCGGTGGCGGGATCGATCCAGCTGATGCGTTTTTTGTACACCGAATCGTCGGGGGCCAGCGGTACGCTCTCGAGCACGTCACAGAGAATGCCGTTTTCGAGCTGCTTGCCGAGCAGGCGGTGGCGATCCTTCGAGGGTTTGCGTTCCTGCAGATCCTCGAAGTACAAGTCGGACCCGACGAAGCGTCCGCCCTTGCGGTCGCTGGAAATGCGGCGTACGCGGTCGAGCGCGGGTAGGTACAGCCATTGGTCGGTGCTGCCGTCGGCCTTGTCGATGCTGAGCAGGCCGGTTCCCGCGATGTCTTCAGGTTCAAGAAAACGGACCAGGTTGGCGGTTTCGCCGCGTGCCTTGTCGAGGCGGTAGGTGACCAGTTCGCGGATACGCGGCGCCCGGCCTTTTTCGGTAAGCACCATGCGGCCGAGCGTCGTGAGGTCGCGCCCGTTGGGACGGTCGTAGACGCGTTGTGCCAGATCGGACGCATCGTCGGCGCGGACGGCGGCGGCCCCGAGCATCAGCACGACCAGCAGCAGGAAACGAACCAGAGACGGCGGCGGAATGGATGACATGTGATTTCCGGGTGAGCAACGCATACCAACGGCTTAGTCAGCCCGAACTTTACCGCAAAACCCGCTGCGCTCCCCAGCCCGGGGGTGCTGGATTTCGCGCTCGCAATATGATAAAAAGACATCGTTATCTGATGGTGGTGCCTCCATGACTTCGACTCTTCTGGAACTGCTCCAGAAATACAGCGTACCCGGCCCCCGTTATACGTCCTATCCGACTGCGCCGTATTTCCGCACGGGCTTCAGCGAGACGGACTGGACCGATGAGCTGGCTGCGGCATCCCCTGACCGCGGGTTGTCGCTGTACGCCCACATCCCCTTCTGCGATACGCTCTGCCACTTCTGCGGCTGCAACATGGTGGCGACGCGCGACTACAGCAAGACCCAGCCCTATCTGGCCTACCTCGACCAGGAAATGGCGCATACGGCGCAGCGGGTGGATCCCGGCCGCCTGGTTCGCCAATTGCATTGGGGCGGCGGTACGCCCACTTACCTGAATCCCGGCGATATTCGCCGCCTGATGGACATGATGCGCCGGCACTTCACGCTGGCTGCCGACGCCGAGATCAGCTGCGAGATCGACCCGCGCGAGTTGACGCGCGAGCATCTGGTGGCATTGCGCGAATCCGGCTTCAATCGCGTCTCGTTCGGCGTGCAGGACATGGATCCGGCGGTGCAGCAAGCTGTGAACCGCATCCAGTCGCAGACCCTGATCCAGCAAGTGCTCGACTGGTCACGCGAGCTGGGATTCTCCAGCATCAATCTGGATCTGATCGTGGGACTGCCGAAACAGACGGTCGCCAGCTTCCGCCATACACTGGAACAGGTCACCGAATGGTCGCCGGATCGCCTGGCGGTGTTTGCGTATGCCCATGTGCCATGGCTGAAGAAGCACCAGCGCCTGATCAAGGAAGAGGACCTGCCGGATTCCGCGACGCGTCTCGGCCTGCAGCAGGCGGTGAACGAGATGCTGGGCGCAGTGGGTTACGTCAACATCGGCCTCGACCACTTCGCCCGTCCGGACGACGAGCTGGTACGCGCGCAGCAGAACAAGACGCTATGGCGCAATTTCCAGGGCTATACCACGCACAAGGACTGCGACATCCTGGCCTTTGGCGTCTCCAGCATCAGCCAGACGGCCGACGTGTACATGCAGAACGAGAAGAATCTCAAGCGCTATCAGGAGCGCATCGCAGCAACCGGCCTGGCCGTCGAGCGCGGCCTTAGGCTCACGCGCGACGACCAGATCCGACGCGACGCGATCACGCGCGTGATGTGCGACCTGGAACTCGACTTTGCGGCCTTCGACCAGGAATGGGACATTGCCTTCACCGATTATTTCGCCGATGCACTGGCCGATCTGCACCCGCTCGCCGACGACGGGCTGGTCATGGTTGCGTCGGACCGGATCAGCGTCACCCCGCGCGGCCGGCTGTTCCTGCGCAACATCGGCATGTGCTTCGACCGCTATCTGAAGGAAACCGCCAGCACGCAGCCCCGTTATTCGCGTACCGCCTGAGTCCGGGGCGGCCGCGCACGCAGCCGAAGGGAATCAGCAGCAGCCACTGCCATCATCACGCTTGGGACAGCCCTCGGGCCGGTTGCGCGGCGGCAAGGGGCAGCGGTTGATTTCATCCGCGCCACGCTGGAAATAGCAGGTCATCGCGCTGGATGCGATACCCAGCAGCCAGAACACGAAGAAGCCGATGGTATAGGCGGCGAGGCGCTGCTCGATCACCGCTTCGCCGTGGTACATGATCTCCAGCGGATCGAACAAGGTGGTGAAGACGATGTCGGCCATGCCGGCCACAAGGAAGGACGGCCACAGAATGTGGATCAGGCGCTGCATCATGGCGTACTCCTCGTCTGGGTGGACGTCATTCTTCGGGATTGTTCATCTTGCGCTTGTACCAGACCATCAGGTAGATCGCCATGCCGATGATGAAGAGGATGGTAAACAGGCTCAAGAGGCCGATCGGGCTGCTGAATAGCAGATTGAGTACAACGTCCATTTTATTCTCCCTGTGGTTGATGAACGGCTGAATCGGATGACAGCGTGATGGCTTGCTTGAATGGGGAATGCAGCACGCCGGCAAGGCGCCAGGTGGATGCGGCATCGGTCAGCTGGGCATGCCATTTCCCGTCGGGCATGGCGGGAAGCGTGGCGCGATAGCGACTGCCGCCGGCGTGATGCAAGGTGAGCGTGTGATCCATGCCCTGGTGCGTGGGATGGGCCAGGGTGAGGGTCAATTGGTCGGGATAGGTCGTCAGATGACCGGTCAGCGTGAGCACCAGCGCGCCATCCTCGTTTTTCACGGTGGCGGCGAGCGCCAGGGCGTGAGCGGCATCGTCGCGCTCCAGCGTCTGGTTGATGGCGAGCCCCTCCTTGTAATAATCGCCCACCACCAGCCCGTCGGCGCTCTGGTAGGCAATCCACACGGTAGTCAGTCCGGCGGCGACTGCCGTAGCGGGCAGGCTCATGAGGAACCAGGGCCAGGGTTCGCGATACCAGGGTTTGGCATGAAGGGCTGTATTCGTCATGGCGCCGTGCCTCGCAATCTAACGGTTGAAGAACTTGGTAGCGACGTCCTGTCTGATGCGCGGGTCGTCGGTGGCTTGTATCGTGAACGTGATGGCGATCGAGCGGCCCTTCAGTTCTTCGGGGTCGGCTGTCAGGCTGACGGGAATGTCGATGGTCTGCAAAGGCGCGGCCGCGATATCGCGCGTGGCGGTCGTGACCCGAAGATCTTCGATGCCATGTGCCTGGATCGTATAGCGGTGAGCCTGGCCGTCCTTGTTGATGATCTGCAGGCGATAGACGTTCTCGATCAAGCCGTCGTCGGTTTCCTTCGACAGCGCCACGCGGTCGCGCACCACGCCGACGTTGAGCGGCACGCGGGTGGCGAGGCTATAGAGGAACGCACCGGCGATCAGCGTCAGCAGCACGGTGTAGATGATGGTGCGCGGACGGAGGATGTGCCTGACGATGCCGGCGTCCGGGTATTTCCCTTTCACCACGTTTTCCGTCGTGTAGCGGATCAGGCCGCGCGGGTAGCCCATCTTGTCCATGATCTGGTCGCAGCCGTCGATGCAGGCGGCGCAACCGATGCATTCGTACTGCAGGCCATTGCGGATGTCGATGCCGGTGGGGCAGACCTGTACGCAGACATTGCAGTCGACGCAGGTGCCGAGCCCGGCTGCCTTGTAGTCGGCTTTCTTGCTCCGTGGGCCGCGTGGCTCGCCGAGGGAGCTGTCGTAGGTCACGGTCAGCGTGTCGGAGTCGAACATCACGCTCTGGAAGCGCGCGTACGGACACATGTACTTGCATACCTGCTCGCGCATGAAACCGGCGTTGCCCCAGGTGGCAAAGGCGTAGAACAGGATCCAGAAGGTTTCCCACGGACCGAGGTTGGCTTGAATCGTCTCGGCCGCCAGCGTCTGGATCGGAGTGAAATACCCGACGAAGGTGAAGCCCGTCCACAACGCGATCACGAACCAGACAGCGTGCTTGAGTCCGCGCTTCTTCAGCTTGTTGGCGTTCCACGGCGACTGGTCGAGCTTCCTGCGCGCGAGATGGTCGCCTTCCAGCCAGTTTTCCACCCACATGAAAATCTCGGTGTACACGGTCTGCGGGCAGGCGTAGCCGCACCATAGTCGCCCGGCCACCGCGGTAAACAGGAACAGCGAGAGTGCCGAGAGGATCAGCAGGCCGGTGAGGTAGACGAAATCCTGTGGCCAGAACACCAGGCCGAAGATGTAGAACTTGCGCGCGGCCAGATCGAACAGCACCGCCTGCCGGTGGTCCCATTGCAGCCAGGGCATGCCGTAGTAGAGGGTCTGGGTCAGCAGTACCAGCGCGACACGCCAGTTGGCGAATACGCCATGGACCGCGCGCGGCTGGATCTTCTGCCGGATTGCATAGAGCTGCTGCTCGGTTGCTGCGTCGGTGGTGGCTGATGGCTTGTCGTTGGTCACTGCGTTTGTCCGTGAAAGTCTGAGCCGCTTCAACGTACTGGAACAATACGTTCAAGCGGCTCGCCGGGTTACCCCGGCGAAAGCCGTTATTGCTTACTGCTTCTGCGACAACCCATACACATAGGCGGCCAGCAGGTGCAGCTTGGCTTCCTTGTTGGACGTGGTGCCGAGCGTCTGGGTCAGGGCAGGCATGACCCCGTTGCGTCCCTTGCTGATGGTCTCGATGATCGTGGCCTCGCTGCCGCCATACAGCCATACCTTGTCGGTGAGATTGGGCGCGCCCAGCGCCTTCATGCCGGTGCCGTCCGGCATGTGGCAGGCGGCGCAGTTCTCGGCAAATTTCGCTTTGCCTGCCTCGGCCAGAGCGGCATCGTGTTTGCGGCCCGACAGCGAGAGCACATAGTTGGCCACTTGCTTCACGCCTTGTGCACCGAGGATCGGTTCCCATGCCGGCATCACCCCGGCACGGCCGTTGGTGATGGTGGCCACGATGGTGTCGGGTTCGCCACCATAGAGCCAGTCGTTGTCGGTCAGGTTAGGGAAGCCCTTGGCACCCATGGCATCGGAGCCGTGGCACTGCGAGCAGTAGGTCAGGAACAGGTGCTTGCCGATGGCGCGCGCGTTCGGGTCGGCCGCCACGGTGGCGACATCCTGCTTCATGAAGCCGGCATACATCGGCTGGAACTTGGCTTCGGCGGCTTTCACCTCGGCCTGGTATTCCCCTTTGGACGTCCAGCCCAGCAAACCGGCGAAATTGCCCAGTCCCGGCCACAAGGCCAGGTAGCCCAGCCCGAAAATCATGGTGCCGTAGAACAGCCCCAGCCACCAGCGCGGCAGAGGATTATTGAGGTCCTGCAAGTCGCCGTCCCAGGTATGTTCCATGAGCTCGGCCTTCTCGCCGGGCGCAAACTTGCGGGTGGTCTGCGATTTGAGAAATACCCAGGTGCCGAGGATGCTCACCAGGGTCAGGACGCTGATGTAAATCGGCCAGAAGCCGCTTGTGAAATCGCTCATTGCTTGTCTCCTTGTTTGGCGGGCAGGTCGTCGTCATCCTCGAAAGGCAGTCTGGCGTCCTCTTCGAAGCGCTGCTTGTTGCGCGTGCTGAAGGCCCACCAGACGATGCCGATGAACACTACGATGAAGGCGACCGTAATGATGCCGCTGAGAGTTCCGCTGTCCATGCCGGTCTCAGTTCTTCGGGGCGTGGGTGCCGAGCACCTGCAGGTAGGCAATGACGGCATCAAGCTCGGTCTTGCCTTGGAGTGCCGCGGGTGCCTCGGCGATTTCCTGCTCGGTGTAGCCGTGGCCGACGATGTCCAGCGTACGCATCTTGGCCTGGATGCCGGTGTCCTTGAGCGGACGGTCAAGCCAGGGGTAGGCGGGCATGATGGATTCCGGCACCACGTCGCGCGGGTTCATCAGGTGCGCGACCTGCCAGGCGTCCGAATAACGACCGCCGACACGTGCCAGGTCGGGACCGGTGCGCTTGGAACCCCACAGGAAGGGGCGGTCGTAGACATATTCGCCGGCCACCGAATAGTGGCCGTAGCGTTCGGTCTCGGCGCGGAACGGACGGATCATCTGCGAATGGCAGCCGACGCAACCTTCGCGGATGTAGATGTCGCGCCCCATCAGCTGCAGTGCCGTGTAGGGCTTCAGGCCTTCAACCGGTGTGGTGGTGGAGGTCTGGAAGAACAGCGGCACGATCTGCACCAGGCCGCCGACGCTGACGATGAGGATGGTCAGCACGATCAGCAGACCGAGGTTCTTTTCGATATTTTCATGCGAAATCATGTTCGGTCTCCTATCAGGCGTGGACGGCTTGCGGGATGGGGGCGTCATTGACGACGCGTCCGGCTCGGACGGTCTGCCAGACGTTGTAGGCCATCATCAGCATGCCGCCGAAGAACAGCGCCCCGCCGGCGAGACGGATGCCATAGAACGGATGCATGGTAGCGACCACCTGGGCGAAGCTGTAGGTCAGCGTGCCGTCGGGGTTGGCTGCACGCCACATCAGGCCCTGTGCCACGCCGGCGATCCACATCGAGGCGATATACAGCACCACGCCGATGGTGGAGAACCAGAAATGCCATTCGATCAGCTTGGTGCTGTACATCGATTCGCGGCCGAACAGGCGCGGAATCAGGTAGTACATGGAACCGATGGTGATCATTGCGACCCAGCCCAGTGCGCCGGAATGCACGTGGCCGATGGTCCATTCGGTGTAGTGGCTCAATGCGTTGACGGTCTTGATCGACATCATCGGGCCTTCGAAGGTCGACATGCCGTAGAACGACAGCGCGGTCACCATGAACTTGAGGATGGGGTCGGTGCGCAGTTTGTGCCAGGCGCCCGACAGCGTCATGATGCCGTTCATCATGCCGCCCCAGGACGGCGCCAACAGCATCAGCGAGAACACCATGCCGAGCGACTGTGCCCAGTCGGGCAGCGCGGTGTACTGCAGGTGGTGCGGGCCGGCCCACATGTAGATGAAGTTCAGCGACCAGAAGTGAACGACCGACAGGCGGTAGGAATAGATCGGGCGACCGGCCTGCTTGGGAATGAAGTAGTACATCATGCCGAGGAAGGCGGTGGTGAGGAAGAAGCCCACCGCGTTATGGCCGTACCACCACTGCACCATCGCATCCTGCACGCCGGCATAGGCGGAGTAGGACTTGTACCAGGCGCTGGTGCTGCCGCCGAGGATCCAGGGCAGTTCGGCGCTGTTGACGAGATGCAGCAGCGCGATCACCAGGATGTAGGCGCCGAAGAACCAGTTCGACACGTAGATGTGCTTGGTCTTGCGCTTGATGATGGTGCCGAAGAACACCAGTGCATAGGAAACCCACACCACCGTGATCAGCAGATCGATCGGCCATTCGAGTTCGGCGTATTCCTTCGAAGTGGTGATGCCGAGCGGCAGCGTGACGGCTGCCAGCACGATCACGGCCGTCCATCCCCAGAAGGTGAACGCGGCCAGCTTCTCGGCCCACAGACGCACTTGGCAGGTGCGCTGCACGATGTAGTACGACACTGCAAACATCGCGGAGCCGCCGAAGGCGAAAATCACCGCATTGGTATGCAGCGGTCTGAGGCGGCCATATGAAAGCCATTCGATGCCAAAGGTCAGATCCGGCCAGATCAGTTGCGAGGCCAGGATGAGCCCGACCAGCATACCGACGATCCCCCACACCACCGTCATGATGGCGAACTGGCGGACGACCTTATAGTTGTAGGTTGTCGCTTCCATACACGTCTCCCGTGATTGATGACTTGATTAGTACATGCGAATTTGATGATCCGTTTCGCATATGAAGATAAATATATCTATTTATTCCGGTGTGTCAAGTTGTCGCACCCGGCGCTGGCGGATCGGCCGGCCATGTGTTGTTTCGTTGCGAATAAAGACGCATCCCTGTTTTTTTATGCCAAATTTGGATTTGGTATAGCTCAGTTCTCGAGCGATTGATATGTATCGGGTTGCCGTGCCCAAGCAAACTTTCGTTTCTACAATGCCCGGCGCCGAACTGACGCTGTCCGGTATCGGTAAGCTGTTTCAATCCGCTCTCTACTATGAAGCTGGGCGATGCCACAGCCCGAAAGTGAAAAAGGGCAAGGCGAAAGTGTTTCAATCCACGCCCGACCGTGAGGCCGGGCGATGCGACAGTGCTTGTTCGGCAACCCCGGTCGCGCAGGTGTTTCAATCCACGCCCGACCGTGAGGCCGGGCGATGCCCGCGTATCAGCAGGTCTGACCCGTTCCACTTCATGTTTCAATCCACGCCCGACCGTGAGGCCGGGCGATGCGCACGCCGCCGGGCACAAGAACCCTGTGTACGTCGCGTTTCAATCCACGCCCGACCGTGAGGCCGGGCGATGCCACGGCATGGTCATGGGGCGAAGGTAGCCATTATGTTTCAATCCACGCCCGACCGTGAGGCCGGGCGATGCACCAGCCTGCGTGCCAGTCCCGGGTGCAACACCAGTTTCAATCCACGCCCGACCGTGAGGCCGGGCGATGCCTGACCGAGTGGAGCGCTGGAGTTAGCTGTGAGGACGTTTCAATCCACGCCCGACCGTGAGGCCGGGCGATGCTTCAGCCCGCCATTGATCCGCTTGGTGATGGTTGAGTTTCAATCCACGCCCGACCGTGAGGCCGGGCGATGCAGTGGCGGTGCACGCTGCGCGCCAGTGCGGCCATGTTTCAATCCACGCCCGACCGTGAGGCCGGGCGATGCGGCCAATGGGCCCGGAAGCGTCTCAAGATCACGCTTGTTTCAATCCACGCCCGACCGTGAGGCCGGGCGATGCGCGGGGCCCAGCGATATGCCTGAGTTTCTCGAAGTTTCAATCCACGCCCGACCGTGAGGCCGGGCGATGCTTGTGAAGCTGCTGGATGCGGGCGATACGCTCGATGTTTCAATCCACGCCCGACCGTGAGGCCGGGCGATGCGTCTGACGGGTGGCGCATGCCATTCCAGCGGATAAAGTTTCAATCCACGCCCGACCGTGAGGCCGGGCGATGCTGCCAGCGTGAGGCTGTGCAGGGCGCGGTGTTTCAGGTTTCAATCCACGCCCGACCGTGAGGCCGGGCGATGCATCACATCCGCGTCTTTCAGGTCGCGCCCAGTAGGTTTCAATCCACGCCCGACCGTGAGGCCGGGCGATGCCATGTTTCCCCCTTCATAACTGGATTTGATAATACGTTTCAATCCACGCCCGACCGTGAGGCCGGGCGATGCGCGTGGCTAGACTGCCGAAGCCTGTTGACTGGTGGTTTCAATCCACGCCCGACCGTGAGGCCGGGCGATGCCAAAAGCCATATATCCGGACGCGCCGATCACGCTGTTTCAATCCACGCCCGACCGTGAGGCCGGGCGATGCTCGCGCCGCCATTGCCAGGTGTCGCCGGCACGCGCTGTTTCAATCCACGCCCGACCGTGAGGCCGGGCGATGCGCCGTGCGCGGCGACCGCCCCGCGTTCGACACCTTGTTTCAATCCACGCCCGACCGTGAGGCCGGGCGATGCGGTCGAAGTGCATGCAGTAGGTGCCCGGCTTCTTGTTTCAATCCACGCCCGACCGTGAGGCCGGGCGATGCTCCTCGCCCGGAAACCGCTTGTTGCCGATATTGGTGTTTCAATCCACGCCCGACCGTGAGGCCGGGCGATGCTCCCGTGTCGCCAGGAAAGGCGTTGCCCTTGGCGCTGTTTCAATCCACGCCCGACCGTGAGGCCGGGCGATGCCATCATAGCCGTTGCCGTTGAAGCTAATCGTCGTGTTTCAATCCACGCCCGACCGTGAGGCCGGGCGATGCCCCAATCCGCTTGAGTCGCAGGACGTGAACTAGCTGTTTCAATCCACGCCCGACCGTGAGGCCGGGCGATGCCCTATCACACGGTGCACGATTATCCGGGCGGGTCTGTTTCAATCCACGCCCGACCGTGAGGCCGGGCGATGCGCGACGCCAAGCTGGAACCGCTGGTAAAGGCCGAGTTTCAATCCACGCCCGACCGTGAGGCCGGGCGATGCCACCCAGATCAATCGCTTGGCGACCGTAGCTCTCGTTTCAATCCACGCCCGACCGTGAGGCCGGGCGATGCCAGAGATTCATAGGCCTGCAGGCAACCATCACATGTTTCAATCCACGCCCGACCGTGAGGCCGGGCGATGCACCCGTGCCGGATTATGTTATTAACATGATCGATAATGTTTCAATCCACGCCCGACCGTGAGGCCGGGCGATGCTAATGCGCCGGGTTTTTGTCCGATTCCTTGGCCAGTTTCAATCCACGCCCGACCGTGAGGCCGGGCGATGCCCGATACGCTCGCGCGTCGTGCCGTCCTGCCCGTTGTTTCAATCCACGCCCGACCGTGAGGCCGGGCGATGCCCGCCGGATCGGCTGTGCACCTTATCAACCATGGGTTTCAATCCACGCCCGACCGTGAGGCCGGGCGATGCGCCTGTGGAGGCCGTCATGGTCAGCGAAGTCGGCGCGTTTCAATCCACGCCCGACCGTGAGGCCGGGCGATGCTCGTCAACCCATGGCATTACTGCGCACCCTTGAAGTTTCAATCCACGCCCGACCGTGAGGCCGGGCGATGCGTCATCGAAGGCGAAGGAACCGCCGTGCCGGCCAGGCGTTTCAATCCACGCCCGACCGTGAGGCCGGGCGATGCGGACGCCGCAATGGGCAGACGCTGTCATATGGTGGTTTCAATCCACGCCCGACCGTGAGGCCGGGCGATGCCACAACTCCGCGCATTGTTCGCGCTCATCCTCACGGGTTTCAATCCACGCCCGACCGTGAGGCCGGGCGATGCGCGCGGTAGATTACCCACAGCGCGCCACCCTGGTGTTTCAATCCACGCCCGACCGTGAGGCCGGGCGATGCCTCATCCTCACGGAACGTTCTGGCAATGTCGTTGTTTCAATCCACGCCCGACCGTGAGGCCGGGCGATGCCTTGCCGGAGAGGAAGACATGAGTTTGTTTCAATGCGTTTCAATCCACGCCCGACCGTGAGGCCGGGCGATGCGATAAGTTCGACATGAGCAAGATCGGGACGGGTGAGGTTTCAATCCACGCCCGACCGTGAGGCCGGGCGATGCCATTGCCCAAATGGCCGTGCGTAAGCGCCATATCGTTTCAATCCACGCCCGACCGTGAGGCCGGGCGATGCGCTTCACTTTGGCTGAAGTGTCCGCGTATTACGGCGTTTCAATCCACGCCCGACCGTGAGGCCGGGCGATGCGATACCCAGCACGCTTGACAGGCTTAATAGAATCGTTTCAATCCACGCCCGACCGTGAGGCCGGGCGATGCGCTGGCACGCGAGGGATTGTCCGGGGAGTCTCAGGGTTTCAATCCACGCCCGACCGTGAGGCCGGGCGATGCCCAACCGCGAAATGACCGTCCGCGCCAAGGCGCAGGTTTCAATCCACGCCCGACCGTGAGGCCGGGCGATGCGTCACATTACCGGGGACGTTGTTGAGCACTATTTGTTTCAATCCACGCCCGACCGTGAGGCCGGGCGATGCGGCATTGGTATTACGGCATTCCCATCATCAGCGCGTTTCAATCCACGCCCGACCGTGAGGCCGGGCGATGCTTCGCCGCACCGTAATGCGTGCCGCGATCAAGGCTGTTTCAATCCACGCCCGACCGTGAGGCCGGGCGATGCTCTACTGTGGCAACGTGTTGTTTGCGCGGCAAAGCGAGATCAGTTTGCGCGAACCTACGACACGAAGCAATTCGATACGGTGCCGCCCCTGTAGGGGCGGGTTCCAGATTGTTAAAGAACAAGGAGTTATCGCACGCGCGAAACATTAGGGTTTACGCCATCGATTGGGGTTCGCGCGTCATACGACGAGAGGGCCTTCGAAATCTACTGAGCGGAAACAGCCATGTTGCTTGATACGCAGTTCGACCGGCTCGGTGATGCGGTAAAAGCGCAGGTTGTCCTGGTTCAGGTCGATCTCGGCAAGAAGTTCGCGTTCGAATTGTTCGAATTGCATTTCGTTGATAGTGCATTCGAAGACAGATTTTTGGACTCGCTGGCCGACACGTTCGCAAGCCTTGGCGATGCGGCGCAAGCGTTTTCTCCCGGCGGCGTTTTCCGTGGATACGTCGTAGGTGACGATGATGAGCATGGTTATTTGGCCAGAAATGGCAGGTAGCTTTCCATTTCTCCGCGCAGGGCGCGTGCCATGAAACGGGCCTGGATGAAGGGTAGCAGAGCAAACGGCAGCCTGGATTCGGTGAGGGGGTGCGTGATCTCTTCCTGTTTGCGATCCTGCCAGGCGGTTACGACAGTACGACGGCCCCGATCGTTGAGCATGACTGCGCCACCTTCGTGCAGGTCGAAATCGTTTTCTCCGATTTGTCCCCGGTTGATGAGGGTGAGCGCCAGTCGGTCGCACAGGATGGCACGGAACTCTTCCTGCAAATCCAGTGCAAGGGCAGCCCGGCCCGGACGCACGGCGTGCAAAAAGCCAAGCTGCGGGTCGAGGCCGCAGGCTTCGAGGGCCGAACGACAGTCGTTCATAAGCATGGCGTAGAGAAACGAGATCAGTGCGTTGAAACGGTCGAGCGGCGGGCGACGGGTGCGTCCGTTGAGATGGAAGGCAGCGCGGAATGCGGGTTTGACGATGAGATTGAGCGCCTCGAAGTAACCGCGCGCGGCTTCTCCTTCAACACCGCGCAGTTCGTCCAGCGTGCCGGCAATGGCTGCGGCACGCAGCGAGGCGGCCAGATTGTCGGCGGTGCGGGAAAGTCGAGCGGCCTCGGATTCGTCTTCTGCTTCGCGCGCACCGCGCAGCAATACGCTGCGGCTGTTCTTCAGCTTGCCGGCCACGCAGGCGCGAGCGAGTTCGAGCATGACTGCAGCGTCGCCCGCAGTGCGGTGCTGGGTCTGGCGCAGCAGGATATTGCCGGAGGCCGGGCCTTCGAGCCGGGCCTTGAAGCGGCCCGAATCGTCCAGAAGAACCAGCGATTTTCCCTCGTCGGCCAAACGGTGCATGAGCGCAGGCGAGACCATCACGTTGCCGAAGCAAACCAGGCCGCCGACATGGTGCAACGGCACCTGGAGTTTTTTTTCGCGTTCGACGTCGATGCGCACTGTGGAATTTTCCAGGTGGGCGTAGGCCTGGGGCGTCATGACGTACAGCGTGTTCTGGATGGTATGCAATTTATTCCTCGGGGTTGAAGAGATTGCGTTTCAGCATGCTTTGCCGGGTGTGGTCGGCAACGGCTTCGGGTTGGCAAATGTCTTTCAGCGAACATTCCTTGCAGCGTGAGTCGTTCACCGGTGGCGGCAACCTGCCGGATGCAAGCATGGCGCGGATCGCCTCGGCCGTTTCGATGACCAGTTGCCGCAACGCGGGGGTGATTGCCACCTCGCGCCGCCGGTGGCTGCTGGCGTGAAAGATCGCGCCCTTCTCCACCGGCCGGCTGAGCATGTCTTCCAGACACATGGCCTGGGCGGCGAGTTGGAGGTCATCGTGCAGTTTTTGCCGCTTGGCGCCGTGCTTGAACTCCACCGGAAACACCGTGCCGTCGGGATGGAACTCGACCAGATCGGCCTTTCCGATGAGATTGAAGCGGTCGCTCCACAACGGAAGCGCTCGTTCAATACGCACGCCTGCCTTGATTTCGTAGCCGGGCGTATCGACCAGATGGTGCACTGCCTGTCCACGCGCCGTGTGAATATTGTCGGCGAACGCCTGCTCCAGATGAATCAGCCCGCACTGTCGCGGACAATAGGCCCAGTGCTGGAGCGCGGAGAGGGGAATCGGGTCTGTCTCGGTCATGCCGTGGGTGCTACCATTTCATCCAGGCCATTTTTAAAGGAGTTGGTCATGGCAGCGATTTTGAAGGAGCTTGAAAACCAGGCCTTGCAGCTTTCTCCACAAGAGCGCGGCGAACTCATCCACCGACTGATCGTCAGCCTGGAAGGGCCGACAGAAGATACGCCCGAAGCCGCCGCCAAGGCTTGGGACGAGGAAATCGCCCGGCGCGTGGTAGAAATCGATGCGGGTACTGCCGTGTTGATTCCGCATGAGCAAGTCGTGGCGGAAATCGACGAAATGTTGAAGAAGGCAAGCAATTGAAACTTCTATGGCAGCAGCAAGCTCGTACCGAGCTTCGCGAAGCCGTCAGATATTACCGTGATGAAGGCGGCCTCAATATTGCGCAGGATTTCCATAACGCCGTCATGCAAGCCGCAGGGCGTTTGCTCGAATACCCGGAACTGGGCGTTGGGATCAAACATGCCTGCCGGCGCTTCAACTTGCACGATTACCCTTACAGTCTGATTTATCGCGTCACTCCTGTTGCTATCACTATCGTCGCGGTTGCCCACCACAGCCGCCGCCCGGGGTATTGGGCGGGGCGGCGATAGCCTTTAAGCCTTGCGCATCAAGGTCACGCCTGACGGCATAGCCGTCTCGTTTACCGTCATCTCATAGTCCGTGAAACTGCGTGGTACGGTCACGCCGTCTTTCAGGCGCGGCTGAATCCGCTCGAACAGCGCATGCGCCGGCGCATTGCCCAGTTCCGAATCATGCTTGAACACATAGAGACCACGGGTTGCCATTTCGCCACGTGCGGCTGAGCGGTCATGCTCGAACATCTGTGCGAGCGACTGCCACAACAATTCCAGATCCTCGTCCGAGAAACCAGTCTGTTTGGCGAGGAAGCTGGAAACGAAGCCGTGTGCGGCATAGAGGCCGTAAGGCACGGTGTGCTTGCGGCCCATGGTGCGGTTGTCACCGTCCTGTTTTTCAGCCTCGGCCTCTGTCGCCACGGCCATGCGGGTGATCGAATGCTCCTGAGCGATGATGGGGTCAACCGAGCGCGCGAAGGTCAGCTGTACAGGCCCGCGCACCTGACCACAGTTGACGCCGAGTGACATGACTGCGCCGAAGGTGCGCACGTCGAAGAAGTTCTGACACATCCATTTGCGGGCTAATTCGATGTCGCTGGCACTGCCCTTCCGCTTCTCCTTAGCGCCCTTCTTGGTCTTCTTGTCCTCGCCCTCTGGTGCCTCGGCGACGACCTCCGATGGCGCATCCAGCTTCAGGGCCGAATAGGCCCGTTGGTGCTGCAGATTGAGGATGGCCTTTTCTCGCACGTAGATTTCAAAGCGCTTTTCCCCATCCACAGGCTCGCGTTCAGTTTGGTCGTACGTCAAGGCGACGAAGTTGCGCACCTTACGCTTCAGCGATACGTCAGTCACCAGGCCGTGGCCAGTTTCGGCATCCAGGCGCGGCAAGTTTCCGGCGTCTGGGTCGCCATTGGGGTTGCCGTCCTTCACGTCGAACAGCAGCACGAAGTCGTAGCGGTTGGTAAGGCTCATTGTTTTTCCTCCGGGGTGGATTTGGTAAAGAAGGCTTGGCGTTGGTGGTAGTAGCCGAGGGCGAAGCGGCCCTGATCCTGCAAGGGAAGCTGACGCGGAAAGTCGGCGACTTCACCGAGGATTTCGCCAAGTAGCTTTTCCATTTGTGTGGCGCGACCGGGCGAGAGCTTGCCCATGTGATGGTTCTTCAGACGCAGTAGCGTGGTGAACACAGTCACTGGCGTGCTCGACGCCGCGCCGTAATAGCGGTCGCGGATGGTTGCGTTCAGACCGGGGCTGGCTTCTTCCTGGATTTTTTCCAGCGCGGCGAACAGCCGCCCCAGCCGGTAGGCCGGGTTGGGGTTGGACGGGTCGAGCATGGGCAGAAACTCCTTTTCTTGGGTTTTGCGGAAGCGTATCCAGCGGTTGAGGCTGGCTTTGACGGTGGCGGCGCGGGCGTATGTCGGCTTTTGTTCGGCTCGGCAGCGTGAAACGGCCAGATTGAACATGGCCGCCGGGTAGGGTAGATCTTCAAAAATGGCGCGCATGACTTCGCCACCCAGATTGGGGGGAATGTTGTCAGCCTTGTTGAGCAGCGCCAGCCCGGTGAGCAGGCGGAACAGCGAAAGGTGTTCGGGCTCGTAGTCGGCGTGGACGACGGCCAGATCGTCGAAATGCTGCTTGATGCGGCGGGCCAGTTCAAAAGCGGTGGCGGTTTCCCAGAATCGGATGCTGATGCGCGCGGCGTTGGGGGCGAGGCCCAGCACATGAAAGCGCGTCTCCAGCTTGCCGACCGAGAACTTGCCAGTCTCGACGGCGGAATACAGGGCTTTCACCGCATCGACGTTCCTGTCCGGGTTGTCCTTGGGCGGCTCGCCGAATAGATCGACCATCGCGTTTTCAAGGTCGTGGGGCTCCTCGGCCCAGAATACCGTCGAGGTATCGCCGACTTGGATACGTTGGCGAGAGTCACGACCAAGCAGGTGGTTGAGCGCAGTGGTATAAGCGAATGCCGCTGCCTTACCCAAGGGTGCATTTGCGCCCTGTGCCTTGCCGTAAGAATTGAACGCGTCGAGATTGAACGACACGATGTTTGCCCCCGAGGTTTGTGCACCCCATACGCCTTTAATCGCCGGATGCAGGCGTTCAATGGCCGCTGGCGCGCCACTGACCAAGCACACGCCGTCAGGTGATTCTTCGGGTTGCCCCGCCGTTGCGGCTACCACTGCGGGGCGCTGGCAAACTAGCGCCAGATCGCCGTGCAGGCGAAAACTCATGACAGGATTGCTAACCTGGATGTATGCAAGCGCGGGCGAGCCATTAAGAATTTCCGGACGGAAGCCATCGAGAAAAGCCAGCACGGCACGAATACCTGCGTCTTCGCGTGCCGCTTTGGGTAGGGCTTTGATGCGGGTGCGAAAGGCCGCGTGCTGTTCAGCCACGCGCTCGGGTTTGCCACGTGTGTCGATACCCAGAACGTACTCAGCTGTGTCCCACAACAGGTTCGCCGCTACCCCAGAAGTTTTTTTCACGCCTTGAGGAACTAGAAAACGCTGGCCGGTTTTCTTCTTACCATCCCCGCTGCGGGTATCGGCCAAGTTGACAAGGTTCCCAGTGGCGTCGATTTCCAGCACAAAGGGAATTTCTTTTTCTTCCAAGCCAAAGCTCGGTAAGCGTTTGGCTGGGTCGGGGTTGGCCTGCTTGCGGCGGTAGTAGGTGTCGAGCGCTTGCAGAATCATCCCTGCACCTCCTCGCTGTCCCAGAATGGGATGGCCACCGCGCCGTTTTCCAGCCGCGCACGGAAAAAGCGCGGCTGTGGATCGGCTGGGCGGGAAAAATCCAGGTCGTGCAGCATGAAGCCCAGTTCGCGCGTTTCATCGATGGGCGCGGCTTCGTCATCAGGCTTGGCCACCAAGCGGAAGGCAGCGGCGAATTCGCGGCAGCCGAGATAGGGCTGGTTGACGCACTGGCCCTTGCCGGCCCGGCGTTCGAACATTTCGTGGTATTTGGCGGCATTCGCCTGCGGGTCGCGTTCGGCGAGAAACTCCAGATCGGCGTGCACTCGGTAGGCCACGTCGCGGAGGAACAGGCCGGCGCGCTGCTGGCGGTCTTCCTCGATGTAGAGACCAAGATTGCCCTTGCCCGATTTCATTGCAGTCTCAACGTTGCGGGTGGATACCACACTGGCCACCTCGTTGCGCCGCAGGTTGATCCAGCGGATGGGATTCAGGACTTCGATCTTGCGCACATGCCAGCGGATCGCCGGTTTCCAGAGAATCGCCTCGAAGCAGGCGCGTGCGGCGGATGGCGTCATCACGTCGTAGCTCACCCGCTCGACCTTCATTTCCGGGCGGGTGAAGCAGGCGTAGGGGCCGGAGAGTTCCAGGCAGTAAGTTTTCATTTGTTCTCCATGCTGAAATTGGCCCTACACATAAAGAAACCTCTGCTTAACTCCACGA
>DDRS01000002.1 GCA_002343685.1 Thiobacillus denitrificans
GATCGTCAGACCGCCGCGCACCTGCCGCGTGACGGGTTCGTTGGTCGCCAGATCCTGGCAGATCGCCGGCGACGGCGGCGCCACCAGGTGCTGCGGTTCGATGGCGAGCCAGGCCGACCAGCGCGGCTGGCCATGGCGTGAATGCGGCTCGACGGCGTTGTGGTAGCGCTGCCAGGTGTGGGCGAGACGGTTGAGATCGTCGATGCCGCGGATTTCCTTCGCCAGCGCCTTCAGGCCGTGCTCGAAGGCGCGTTCGACGCGGTTGTGCCCCTGCTCGACCTGGCCCTTGGCGCGGGCGTTGCCGGGCTTGTTGATGATCAGCTCGATGCCGAGACGCTGGCACAGGCGGCGGAACTTGGAGCCGGTCTGCGCGCTGCCCGGATCGACCATGAGAAACTTCGGCACCCCCCAGAGCATGCCGCGCGGATCGTCCGGGCGTTGCATGCAGGCGATCAGGTGATCACAGGCGTGCTCGCCGCTCTCGGCGCCCTGGACGTAACGCAGCCGGCGCATGTCGGTGCGGTGGTCGGTCATCAGGTAGCGGATGACCATCTGGCCGCTGATGCGCTGCCAGTTCTCCGGCTTGCCGGCGTAGAACTCCTCCGGGCGCATCTCGCGGATGAGCGCGCCGCCCTTCGGCAGGTAGTAGATGACGCAGACCGAGGCGTCCATCTGCCAGCACCAGTTGGGGCGCTCGCTCCGCAGCGGCGTGTGCGGCGTCGGCCGGCGCAGCTGCTCGGGGTGCAGATCGTAGGCGCGCAGGCTGCGCGCGACGGTGCTTTCCGAGAGCGGGATCCACTCGCCGGTTTCCGGATCCAGGCGCGCGGCGCGGATGGCGCCGTTGTCGCGCAGGTCCTGCAGGGCATCGGCGACACTGCACAGTCCGCTGCGCCCGCCGCGGCGAAAGCTGCTCATCATCCAGGCCGAAAGCAGCAGCGCTTCCTCGCGGCTCAGGGTGCGGACGCCGGCATCGCGGCGCCGGCAGCGGTCGGCGCGGCTCATCGTGCGTGCGGCGAGGCGATAGAAGCGGTGGCGGCTGATGCCGCCCAGGGCGGTGCAAGCCTTGCTGATGAGCGCTTCCTTGTCGCCGTGGCCGGCGAGCCGCCACTGCTCCACCCAGGGCACCGCCTGCAGCAGCAGCGATTCATCTTGCCGAGCGACCATCGCCTCATGCCTCCGTCCGGGCGCTCTGGCCCAGGAGGTCGTCGGCGTCGGCGTCGGCGCCGAAGAGCGCTTCACCCTGCGTCAGCCAGGCGAGATCCGGCGTCGGTCCGGCGGCTGCTGCGAGGGCGATGCCGAAGTCTGCCGAGACGATGCGCGCCGCCTGCAGCACCTGGCCGATGGCTTGCTGCTGGGCGAGGCGGACATGCGCGGGGATGATCCCTTCGGGGAACAGGTCTTCGATGCGCGCGAAGCGCACGCGAAACCGGTGTTCGATCTCGCGCACGACGGCGAGGCTGTCGTCCACGAGGCCGCGCAGCTCGTCTTCGGCCCGCAGCGCCGGCGGCCGGCCGGCGTGCTCGCCGCTGAGCCGGATGTTTTCTGCTTCAAGCTCGTTGATCCGCTCATCCCGCCGGCGGGTGATCTGCGCGGCCGTTGCCGCGGCCTGTTCGTGCTCGCGGCGGCTGCGGCGCAGCTCGCGGCGCAGCTCGCTGACCGACATGCGCTCGATCTGGTCGAGCTGCTGCGGATCGGCGGTGAGTTCGTCGAGGTCCTGATCATCGAGCAGCGCGAGCTCGTAGACCTTGGATCTGTCAAGGCTGAGCAACGGCTTGAGGTGGTCCCGGCCGAGGAACTTGAGCGAGACGACGGCCAGGCGGTTGGCGGTAGTCGGCGACAGGCCGATGGCCTGGATGGCCTCGCCATAGCGGCCGCGGCCGAGCTCGCGGAAGCAGCAGACGGCGCGGCCGATCTCGAGCATGGCCTCGGTGCTCTGGTTGACCTGCCGGCGGGTGTCGTGGATCAACTGATCGAGCGTGGTTCCCTGGTAGCCGTAGCGGTCGAGCACGGCGCGGATTTCGCGCTCGTCGGCTGCCGCCAGCGCGAGTGCTTCGACGCCGAGCGGGACCAGTTCGCCGCCCTTCCCTTCTTCTGCCGTGTGCATGCGTATTCCTTGTCGAGGTGATTCGAGGTGGTGAATGGGGTGCTTCAGCCGGGCAGGCGCGTGTAACGCTGCTCGACTTCGGCGAGGCGGTTCTGCGCTTCGCGCAGGCCGTAGGAAAACTGCACGGCGATCTGCACGGGTTCATGCCCGAGCCGCCAGCGCTTTTCCGGGTCCTGCAGCGCCCAGCCCTTGTGCGCCAGGCACAGGAGGTCGCGCAGGACGATGGGCTCGCCGGCGCCGACCTTGCGCGCGATGTCGGCCAGCCGCAGGCCATACACCTCGTTGCCGGCGAGCGCGCGGATGACGTCGAGCAGCCGCAGTTGGGCGGCGTTGTGGCTGGGTTCCGGGGTGCTCATGGCGCGTCCGGGGTGGTGGTGGGGTAACGCCCCGGCCACAGCGCGTCGAGCGACAGGCCCGTGGCCTCACTGATCGCCGTCGCCACGCGGCGGCTGGTGGACTTGCCGGCGACGACGTAGGTGACCGTCGTCGCCGAGATCCCGAGTCGGCGGGCGATCTCGGACTGCGTGATGCCGGCCTTCTTCAAATGGCACTGGATATCGGCAGCGTGCATTGCTATCCTTCTGTTTCGGCTAATTGATCAGGCTATGGGGAGGGGCATGGACAGCGATCTGCTGCGGGTGTATTGCGAAGGGGTGATCGGCAAAGCACTGGAGGAGACCACGCCGGTCTGGTTGTCCGGCATGGAAGTGGTTGATGCTTTGTGGCCACTGAACGCGCGATTCGGGGCCAACGTCGAACAGATCTCATCCTTGCCATATGAGGCGGCATACGAAGGAGAAGCCGATGCCGCCATTGAGGCGCTTGTCTTCGACCGAGCCGGTGCCGATTGGGGTGACTTGAGCGCCGGTGCCTGGCGCGTGCTGCTCGAACGCCACCAACAAGCGATCGCGGTCGCCCTGGACAAGGAACGGGTGGGGAACCCGCTCATGCCGGTTCCTGCCGGTCTGCCGGAAAGCGCTCGAACAGGGGCTGCACTGCTCTTCTTAATTCATCGCATGAATCTCCCCTTTCCATCGCAAGACCGATCAGGGTTCGAAGTTCCTGCAGGAGCGCTGCCGGCATCGCTGCGGCGGCACTGAATGCCGACATCTTGGCCAAGGTCGTGAAATCGGATTCCCTGAGTCGCCGATCGAGATCCTCGCGGACCTCCGGGCTCAGGGTATTTGTGGGGGTCATGCGGCCTCCTGGACGTAGAAAGGTTGGTCAGTCATGTTGAGTGAGCTATCCGCGGCCTACGAGGCGGCGAAGACGGGCGTAGAGTTGCTGCGCAATGCGCTGGGCGCCAAGGTGGCGCGGGACGTCGAGGCGGCGCTGGTGGGGGTGAATGAGCACCTGCTGCGCCTGCAGACGATCGCGCTCGGCTACCAGAGCGAGGTGGCGAGACTGTCGGATGCCGTACGTGAGGCAGCGGAGCGAGAACGCGCTCAGGAAAAAAAACTGGCCGAG
This sequence comes from Thiobacillus denitrificans, assembly GCA_002343685.1. Taxonomy (GTDB): domain Bacteria; phylum Pseudomonadota; class Gammaproteobacteria; order Burkholderiales; family Thiobacillaceae; genus Thiobacillus; species Thiobacillus denitrificans_A. Next base: position 3,572 of record DDRS01000002.1, read on the forward strand.
TTGTATGCATTTGACGCTGAGCAGGCAGCCCACCGATTGCACCAGGTCGCGCCCGGGGCGTTTGCCTATCGCCGTCAGGATGCGCCGGCTGAGGGCGCTGAACCCAACCAACAAAGCGACGCTTGGTTTTGCGCCCAGTGTTTCGATCAGCGCCGCAAGTCGATCCTGCAATACGCCGGGTACGAAGCGGGTGATCGTCTTTTCCGCTGCGCGCATTGCGGGGGCCAGATCCGAGTCAAGGAGGAGCAGCCCAGCATAGGCATCGTCAGCGTCGGGCGCCGTCTGGATTTCACCGGTTTCATCGGGTGATCTCATGCCGCCTCCTGCAGGTGGTCGAGGTGTCGGCGCTGGCCGACGGGGTGAATGCGGAACTCCGGGTAGCGGCCCGGCCAGGCGGTTTCGGGGGCAATTCCGGTTAGTTCGCAGATCCGGCGGGCGACCCGTACGGATTTGGTTCGCCCGCGGATGACCGCGCCAACGGCCACGTGACTGATGCCCAGCGATCGAGCCAAGCTACTGGCTGTGGCGCCAGTTTTGCGGATGCTCGCTTTGATGTCTTCTGGGTGCATGGGCTGAAGGCTGCAACGTGGGGTTTTGTTACATGTGTAACCGAAAGTGTGAGGCGATTGTATGAACGATTGTTCATCTTGTCAACGTGTTTGCTGGAACGTACGTGCATAGTTTTGGGGATCGCCTGATCGAAGAGCGCCAAAGGCTGCGGCTCACGCAGAAGTCTTTGGCTGACTCGTGCGGCGTAACTGCTCGGTCACAAGTCAACTACGAGAAAGGCGATCGTCAGCCAGATGCCGTCTATCTCGCCGCGCTGGCGGCTGTTGGGGGTGATGTTCTGTATGTGCTGACCGGCGAGCGCCTGGCCGGCACGCCAGCCCTAACCCCCGAAGAATCCGCGCTGCTGGACAACTTCCGCCACTCGCCGCCGGCGGCGCGGAAGGCCATCAAGGCGACGAGCGATCTGCTCGCGCAACACGGAAGACCCGGAGACGAAGCCGAATGTGGCTGATCGCGCGCCCCCGGAGCCCGCGCCGCCGATCGGTGCTACAGTGCAGGCGAACTGATGAGTCTGCGGCGTGGCATGGCAGAAGGAGTGCAATCATGGACCACTGGAAGAACCTGCTCCTCCCCGTCCTCTCCCTTGCCCTGTTGCTCGCGTCCTCTGGCGCCGGCGCCGAGATCCTCGCTGGCCAAGTGGTTCGCGTGGCCGATGGCGACACCGTGACGGTGCTCTCGCAGGACGGCCAGACGCACCAGGTCCGGCTGGCTGGCATCGATGCCCCGGAGCGGGCGCAGCCGTTCGGTCAGCGCGCCAGACAGCAGATGTCTGCTCTCGTGTTCGGCAAGCCGGTCGTGGTGGAGTGGGCCAAGCGGGACCGCTATCAGCGGATCGTCGGCAAGGTGTTCGTGGCGGATCGGGACACGGGCCTGGCGCTCGTGGCGGCCGGCCTGGCATGGCATTTCAAGCAGTACCAGCACGAGCAGAGCCCGGCGGATCGCGCGCAGTACGCGACCGCTGAGGAAGAGGCTCGAGCCAGCGGCAAAGGACTGTGGTCCGACGCGCACCCGGTACCGCCTTGGGAGTGGCGAGCGGCAAAGCGCCAGGGCGCGCCCGGGAAGCTCTCCGGAGGTTCCCGGGCTATAATCCGGAGCGACACGGGAGGGTGCGATGCAACTCGAGTTTGACGTGCAGCGCTTTGAAGACTCGTCGAAGCAGAATGGCGTCCGCTACTGGAATGCGCACGAATTCATGCGCACGCTCGGCTATGAAACTTGGACCGTGTTCCAGAAGGTGATCAACAAGGCCATGGCGTCCTGCGCGGCGCTGAATGTGCAGATTCCGGACGTGTTCATTCCGGACACCTGGGTCGACGAGGGCCGTGAGGTACAAAGTTACCGGCTGACGCGGTTCGCCTGCTTTCTCGTGACCATGCACGCCGATTCGCGAAAGCCACAGGTCGCCCAGGCGAAGACGGTTCTGGCGGCGATTGCCGACGCGCTGGTGGAGCAGCAGATCCGGCATGATGCGCTGGAGCGCATCGAGGTGCGAGACGACCTCCGGGATGGCGAGTCGATCATGAGCGCCGTAGCCCACCGTGCCGGCTTGCAGTCGCGTGAGTTCGGCATCTTCAAAGACGCGGGCTTCCGAGGGATGTACAACCTGTCGCTGCAGCAGTTGATTCTGCGCAAGGGGGTGTCCATCGAACGAAACCGGACGCTCTACGACTTCATGGGCAAAACCGAACTGGCTGCAAACCTGTTCCGGGTGACGCAAACGGCCGAGCGGATCAAGAACACCGGCGCGCAAGGCGTCCGGCAACTCAGCGACACGGCCCGCGAGGTCGGACAGGATGTCCGTAGCGTCATGCTGCGTTCGAGTGGCGTCGCGCCGGAGAACCTGCCTCTGGAAGAGGACTTGACGAAGGTCAAGGGCCGCCTGAAGTCGGCAGCCAAGGGTATGAAGAAGCTGGACGCACCGTCGAAGAAACCTGTCAAGAACGGTTCGGATGAACTTAAGTCTTGATGCAGGCTCGATGCGCAAGTACTACATCACGAAGAACCTACTCCGAGGCGTTCGCGAGGTGCTGGTGCTGCGCGGCGATCGGGACTACGTGCGCCCGCAGGGCGGATTCCGTCGCGATGCCGAAGCATTGCGCGGCGACGCGAGGCGCGTGGCCTCGGATCTGAAGCGCGTGGTGAAGCGATGAGGGCACGATGGGCAGGTTGATCGACGGGGACGATGGCCCGCCTGTCGAGGAGGTTGGCGCGTGGGCCAAGGAGAAGCACAACTACCTTTGCCGGTACATCGACATTTCCCGCAGTGCGCGAGCGAAGTACATCGGTCCGGGCAAGGCCGGGGCGACCTACATGGATCTGTTCTGCGGGCCCGGGCGGTGTCGAGTCCGGGAAACCGGAGAGTGGATTGACGGCGGGGTCGTCGCGGCCTGGAAGAAGAGCCGCGAAGGCGGCGCACCGTTCACCCGGGGCTATATCGGCGATCTCGATCCACTAAGGAGGCAGGCGGCGGCCGGCCGCCTGCGTCGTCTGGACGCGCCGGTCATCGAGATGGAAGGCGCGGCGGTCGAGACCGCCAGGAAGGTCGTCGGCGAACTGAATCCCTATGGGCTCCATTTTGCCTTTCTTGACCCGTTCGACCTGGCGGCACTGGACTTCAAGATCATCGCATGCCTGTCCAAGCTCACACGCATCGACATGCTGGTGCACATCAGCCAGATGGACCTGCAGCGAAACGCGGTGAGCTACGCCACTGCAGCGGAATCGCCCTTCGATTCGTTCACGCCGGGTTGGCGGCAGAGGGTACCGGTGGGTCTGCCTCAGCAAACGCTGCGGCGTCGGATCTTGCAGGACTGGCGCGACCAGGTGGCGGGGCTCGGTGTCTGGCCGTCGACCGAAATGCGGCTGCTCACCGGCGGAAAGAATCAGGCCCTCTACTGGCTGCTGATGGCCGCCAAGCATCCCCTGCCGCACAAGTTTTGGACCACTGCGTCCAACGTCGAGGGACAGGGCCGCTTCGACTTCTAGGGATGCGCGCCACCCTGCGGATAGGCGTCCCAGGTGCGGCCGCGAAAGACACGCCCGTTCGCCTTCTTGTGGCGCTTGACGCCGTCAGCGCCCCAGCCTCCCCACTGCTTGAAGAAGAAGGCCGCGCCGGCCGCTGCGGCCTGCTCCTGCACGCGCGACACCCATTCCTCGCGCATCGGCCGGGCCTTGGGGCCTGATTCGCCCCCGACGATCACCCAGTGGATGTCGCGTAGATCGACGCGGCCCAAGTCTTCCAGCAGCGGCTCGATGGAGAGGAAGCGGATCGGCGCGTGGACCCGGCGCAGGAAATCGATGCGCGGCAGACCGTGCTTGCGGTCCTCTACCGACACGCCGAGCCAGACGTTTTGCGGGCAGGATCGGCTGGCGAAATACTCCGGCAGGCGCGCGGCCCGCTTGGTGAGGATTTGATAGGTGTGTTGCGGCGTGCCCTCGATGACCGCGAAGACCTGATCGAGAAAGCGGTCCGTGACGTCCTCGTGGAAGAGGTCGCTCATGCTGTTGACGAAGTAGGTGGTCGGTCTCTTGCGCGCCAGCGGCTGCGCCAGCCGGTGCTCATGCATGCTGAGCACGAACTCGTTATCGTAGCCGTGCGCGCCCATGGCGTGCAGTCGCCGCGCCATCCCTTCGGCGTAGCAGTTCTTGCATCCAGGAGAGACCTTGCTGCATCCGGTGGTCGGGTTCCAGGTCTGTTCCGTCCATTCGATGGTCGATTTCGTTGCCATGCGGCCTCCTGTTTCGTCGATACCACGGCTGCTGGATCATAAATCAGCGCGCGCATGATGTGCGGGATTGTGGCTTGTGGTCGGCTGGCTCCCAGAACGCAGGATGTGTACCCGGTCCCTCGTTGGTGATATCTTCGGGGCCGCAGCAACCGCTGAGCCAACGGGGCGCGCCCTCGCCTGTCGCCGCCGCGAAACCGGTGCTGTAACGCGTTTAACGCGCCTTCGCGGGGCAGGCGGAGCTTCTTGATCCGGTGTGGTTCGGCCCCCTGCCCCAGGGCCGACCCGGAGAGCCTCGAGATGCCGCAAACCATCCGCGCCGCGATCGTCCACAAGATCGACAAGGAGCCCGGCGCCGCCGCGATCCTGGTCCTGGCCGAGGCCGTGCTCGACCCGCAAGGCGAGGCGTTGCACAGCCTCCTGAGCCAGGTCGGGCAGGTCTACCGCGGGCGCGCGAACAAGCAGTATGGACAGTTCGATTCGACGGGCGCGTTTCCCGGGATTCGGGCGGCGCTGCAGGAGCTGTGTACCGACGAGCAGGCGGATTTCCTGCGCCTGTCGCAGACCATGATGGCCGTGCTGAAGGGCCAGGCCGACCAGCAGAACTTCGCGACCGGTGGCCATGTCCTGCTGGTGGATTGGCTGGAAGACGGCCGGCGCTGGTTCGTCGTCGCCGTGCTCAACAGCGTGGAGGGTGCGGCGATCGATGCGCAGCTCCGGATCGTCGCGGCGCCGCATCTGGATCTGAACGGCCTGCGCTTTGCCGGCCGCGTCGATGTGAGCCGCTGGCTGAACCAGGAGGGCGGGCGCTACATCAGTTTCCTGCGCGGGCGGACGGCTGAGGTGTCGCGCTACTTCCAGCACTTTCTCGGCTGTGTGTCGGTGGCGCAGGATCTGCAGGACACGCGTGCGCTGGTGCTCGAGGTGAAGCGCTTTGCCCGCGACCGGGGGTGGTCTGGCGAGGAACAGCAGGAGCTGCTCAACCGGGTGCATGCGGTTTGCCTGGAGACGGCGGAGCGCAGCGAGGCGGTTTCGCTGGAAGCGCTGTGCAACGAGGTTCTACCACAGGAACCGGAGGCGCTGCGGGAGGCGCTGGCGCGAGCGGAGCCGCCGATCGCGGATGGGTTCATGATCGAACGCGCCGGGCTTCGCGGGCTGCGGCGGCTGGTGGCGAGGGGGCCGGGCTGGCGGCTGGACTGCGACCGCGACCAGTTGTCCGCGCGGACGATCCGTCTGGATCGCGCGCGGGGTCTGCTGTTGATCACCCTGCCGCCGGCAGCAATCGAGGATTTGAGCGATGAATTCCCCCAGGCCGACGCGGATCAGTCTTGAGGAGGTGGTCTCGCGCCTGTATCGCGCGCTCGACGTGCGGGAGTGGCGCGACGGGGCGCTCTGCGGCGAGATCACGGTGCGCAGCCAGCCGGTGGCGGAGTTTCTGTCGAAGTACTTCGACCCAGGGCAGTTTGATGATCATCCGTTCTATCTCGAAGAGTGTCCCGACGAGGGCGACCCGAAAGCGGTACGGGTGGGCGCGCGCTTTTGCTTTCGCTTCGATGCGGTGCGCGGCTCGATCGGCCTGGTGCTGCCGGATGCGGATGCGGTCCTGGCGCGTGCGGACGTGCTGCGTGGGCGTCTGCTGACCCCCTGGTACCTGGTGCGCGAGGATGTGGCGAGCTGGGAGGTGCCAAGTGGTGACCTGGCGAAACTGCCGGGCGTGCGCGCCCTAGTGGCGCACCTGGAGCAGGCGGCGGCGGTATTCGATACGCTGCTCGAGTCGCTGGTGTTCCTGCACCAGCAGCGCTTCGATGTGCCGTTGCGCTGCGATGCGGCGGCGCTGCGCGCGCTCGATGAAGAGCGTCTGGCGGCGCTCTTGGCCGAGCTGGCGCGCGAGGACGGGCATGCGCCGCAGCGCGCGGAAATCCTGCTGGCGGCGGTGGTGGAGATGCTGCAGACGGAGCCGGAAGCGGGGCGCTTTGCGGCCCTGCTGCGTCGCTTGCCGGAGTTGCATGAGCGCTTCCTGACGGGTTACCGGCTGTTTGCTTCGGCGTTTTCTTTCGACCGGATTCGCGACCAGGTGGAGACGTACTGTGTGGAGCAGACGACCCGCATCCATCGCTCGCTGTCGGACATCCAGGGGCAGTTGTTGGGCGTGCCGGTGTCGACGATCGTGGTCGCGACGCAGTTGAAGCCGGTGTCTGCCGATCCGTTGAACCTGTGGATCAATGCGGCGGTGTTGCTGGGTGCGCTGGTGTTCTGCGTGCTGCTGTCGATCTCGGTGCTGAACCAGTTGCACACGCTGCGGGCGCTGGCCGAGGATGTGGATTACCACGAGCGGTCGCTGCGCGCGAAGGATGCGGGGCTGGTGTCGCAGCTGGGGCCGCGCTTCGATCAGTTGCGCCGGCGGATTCGTCTGCATCGTCTGGCGCTGCAGGTGGTCGTGGGGTGTGCGCTGGTCGGCTTGCTGGTGGCGTTCTGGGTGGCCTGGCAGTTCAGCCGCTGAGGGTCCGCAGGTACGCGGTGACCCGGCGCACGATGGTGGCCTGGTCGCCGTCGGTGAGCTGGAGATACGGCCGCGCGGGGATGTTGATCTGGTGCGCGCCGACTTCGGCCCAGCGGGTGAGCGCGCGCTTGTGGCGGTCCTGGGCAAAGACGAGGCCCTTGCCGGCGAAGGCTTTGGTGGTGAGCAGGTTGCCCTGGGCGTCGGTGCGGTGGCGGATTTGCTTGCTGTAGGCGGCGCGCTGGATGCTGCCGCCGAACTGGTGGATGGCGCCGTACTTGATGGCGGTGCCGACGACGGCTGAGGTGCGGTCGGACTGCTGGCTGATGCTGGAGATGAGGCTCTGGCCGCCGCCGCGGCGGACGAGGATGCGG
>DDRS01000024.1 GCA_002343685.1 Thiobacillus denitrificans
CAACCTATTGAGAGATCACAGCTAACGCTCAAACCGGGTGAAAAACTGCCCGCCAGCCAGTTGCTTTCAAGGCTGGCATTCAATGCCCTGCCCGACCCCGACCGGCTCCGCTTCCAGAGCATCCTGTCACGCACCCTGCTCGCGTTGTTCGTGCTCCTGATGGCCATGTCCCTGCTCGGTTTCGTCGTGTATAACCGCCTGCTGGTACGCCCGCTACGCCGACTTTCGCAGGATATCGATGCCATGCAGCACGGGCGGTTCAGCCCCCATTCCTCGCGTTCGCAGGCCATGCGCATCAGCGAACTGGAGAACGTCCGCCGCTCGCTGTATGACTACCAGCTGCAATTGCGCGAACTGCACGGCTCGCTGGAACATCAGAATCGCGAATTCCATTCGCAGGCACGCCAGGATGCGCTCACCGGCTGCCACAACCGGCGCGCCTATGAAGAAGACTGGGAGAAATTCCGTATTGAGCTGAAAAATGCGCCACAAGGCGTGGCCTTCCTGCTGTTCGATTGCGACCGCTTCAAGACCATCAACGACACTTACGGCCACGCCAAGGGCGACCGCGTGCTCTCCATCATCGCCGATGCGCTGGTGATGGCGCTGCGTGCCAACGACCGCCTGTACCGCCTCGGCGGCGACGAGTTCGCCACCTTCCTGTCGCGCACCACCCCGGCCCAGGCCAAGCAGATCGCGCAGCGCTGCCAAAGCCTGCTCGACGCGTCGGTCTTCAGCGATCTGGGAATCAACGAACCGGTCGGGATCAGCATCGGTATCGCCTTCTGCGCGGCTGATCAGCTTGAGCATATCAACGACCTGCCCAAGCAGGCGGACATCGCCATGTACACCGCGAAACAACCCGGCCGTACCCGCATCGCCCTGTATGGCGAGGATACCGAGCGCGCCTCGCAGACGCTGGTGGCCAGCCGCGAAACCAGCGCCCTGTTCCAGGCCTTGGCCAGCCCCGGCATGATCGAGATGCATTACCAGTCCATTCACGCGCTGCCCGGACGCAAGGTGGATTATTACGAGGCTCTGGCGCGCATCCGTTACCACAACGACCTCATCATGCCGGACGCATTCCTGCCGGTTGTCAGCAGCCGCCGTCTCGAGGCCGGGTTCGATCTGGCGGTGCTGAACCAGGTCGATGCCGATCTGTCGTCACAGCAGCTGCCGCCCGGGATCGGGGTATCGATCAACCTGTCCGCTCAAAGCATTTCGCACCCCGAGATCGTGTCGCAACTGTTGGAGTTGTCGCGTCACAATGCCCGCCACCCGCTGATGCTGGAAATCACGGAAACCTCGCTCATCACGCAAATGGCGGAGGTGCGCACCTATCTCGACCTGTTGCGTACCGTAAATTACCGCATCGCCATGGACGATTTCGGCACCGGCTATTCTCCGTTGCGTTATCTGGTCGATCTGCCGGTGGACGTGGTCAAGTTCGACATCTCGCTGGTGAACAAGCTGGGACAGGACAACCGTGCAAGCCAGGTGGTAGCCGACTTCGCCCGCATGATGAGCGATGCGGGCTACTCGCTGGTGGCCGAGGGCGTGGAAACCGACACCATCCTGCGCAAGGTCGAAAGCCTGGGCATTGCGCACGTGCAGGGTTACTTGCTGAGCCGTCCCATGCCGCTGGCCAAAGTGGCCGCCAGCTTCGACGACCAGAACGCAGACGTCAATTGCACCGTCTGATTCCAGGCATCAATGCTTGCCCGAGCGCCAGATGGAAAAGATGATCCATAGGCTGTTGAAAAACGCGATCAGGAATCCCAGCAGGCCGAACAGCGGCAGGCCGAATAGCTGGGGGCCGCCTTTCACCGTCATGATGATGCTCGAGCCGACGACCAGCGAGGCCGTCAGGATGCCCATGGTCAACCGGTTGCTGGCACGGTCCAGCTGATGGCCGAACTGATCCAGTCGCTTCAGGTCGAGATCGACCTTGACCCGCCCCCGCCGCATATCGCGCAACAGATGCCGTAGGTCGCGCGGCACGTCGGCCAGCACCTCCAGCGTCTCGCGCACGCTCTTGCGCCCGCGCGCAAGCAAGGCCTGCGGCGTGTAACGCTGCTGGATGACGCGTTCCACGAAGGGCGTCACATGGTCGATCATGTGGAATTCCGGATCGAGTTGCTGACCCAGCCCCTCCAGCGTGATCAGCGTCTTGAACAACAGGGTCAGATCGGCCGGCAGGACCAGGTTGTTGTCGCGCATGACCGCCGTGATGTCGTTCAGCAATCCGCCGATTTTCACGTCCTTGAGTTGCAGATCGTCGTAGCTCTGCAGCAGTTCCGCCACGTCGTAGGCCAGGCGGTCTTCATCGCCGACCGACTCGCCGCTCCAGTCGAGCAGCACCTGCAGCAAGGCCTGCTCGTCCTTGCGCGTCAAGGCATGCAGCAGATCGACGATCTGGTTGCGGCGGGGATTGGTCAGCATCCCCACCATGCCGAAGTCGATCATGCCAATGCGGTTGTCTGGCAGGAAAAGAACATTCCCGGGGTGCGGGTCGGCATGGAAATAGCCATGTTCCAGTACCATGCGCAGCACGGCATCGGCCCCGCGTGCCGCCAGCAATTTGGGATCGAGCCCCTGCGCGCGCAGCTTGTCGGGCGCGACGCCGGCCATCCCGATGATCTCTTCCTGCACATTGACGCGATCATTGGTGAACTCCCAGTACACCCGGGGAATTTTCACCAGCGGTTCGTCGGCGAAATGGCGCGCGAACTGGTCGATGTTGCGTGCTTCCTTCGCCAGGTCGAGTTCGCGATTCAACGAGCGGCGGAACTGTGACACGATTTGTACCGGGTCGTAGCGGCGCGAATCCGGCACTTCGCTTTCCAGCAGCTTGGCGGCATGTTCCATGATGCGCAGATCGGCCTGGATCACGCCTTCGATGCCGGGTCGGCGCATCTTGACGACGACGCGCGTGCCGTCCTTGAGCGTGGCGCGATAGACCTGCGCAATGGAGGCTGCCGCCAGCGGTACCGGGTCGAACTCGGCAAACACCTCGGCGGGATCGCCCTTGATGGCCGTCACCAGATCACGATGCAACCGCTCGTAAGGCACCGCCGGCACCTGGCTGTGCAGCTTTTCGAATTCGGCGATCCAGTGCGGCGGAAACATGTCGACCCGCGTCGCCAGCACCTGCCCCAGCTTGACGAAGGTCGGGCCGAGTTCTTCCAGCGCGCGGCGCACGCGTACCGGCGCGTCGAGCTGACTGATCTCGCTGGTGCTGTGCCAGTGCAAAACCCGGCCGGCACGCTCCAGCGCCCCGCTGATACCCAGGACGCGCACTAGATCGCCCCAGCCATAGCGGATCATCACCGAGGCGATTTCATGCAATCGTGGCAGGTCGCGCACGACCGAAATGGTTTCCCAGAGCATCGTGGTTTTTTGGAATCAGTTAATGCCGAGAGTGTACCTGCAAGGGGCACGCCGGATCCGTAAGCCACTCAAGCGGCAACGACCCGCTGTCACCGCAAGCCGCATGGCGGTAAAAGCTCGCGCCCGTCGCGGAGAGGTCAGGAACGCAGGCGCTCGCTCTGCCGCTTGAGCGAATCCGACAGAGCCTCCAGGATGCCGCTCGCCACCAGCGACAGGCGTTCGGTCGCCGTACTGGCCGATTCGCTCAGCCCGGCCCGGCCCGCGGCGCCGCTGGCCTTCACGCCGTTTGCCAGTTGCTGGAGCGCTTCGCGCACCTGTTCGCCGGTGCGGGTGCCGCTGATGATCAGGTGATCGCTCAGGTAGCCAAGTTCTTCCTTCAGCTTGCCGCCCGATTGGCTGGCGGTCTGCTTCAGGGCCTCGACAATCTGGCCCTCCAGGTCGCGGAGTTGTTCGAGGCTCGCCTTCAGTTCATTGTCCTTGAAGGATTGGCCTTGGGTGGCCGCTTCGCGCAAGGTATAGGACGCCGCCTGTGCCGCGCTGCCGACGGCCTCGTCCAGACCGGCGATCGCCTGTTTGAGTCCATCCTTCATTTCGCCGCCACGCGAAGTCAAGCCGCTACCCACGCCGGACGAGATGGCAACGACCAGTTCGCGTATGTCATTCAGCGCCATGCGCCGTTCGTGCAGCACGCGCGCAGTCAATTCGCGGACACGCTCGTGCAGGTCGGGCGCGGACGCCGCCGCCGCAGCCTCGTCGTGCAATTGCACAAGCTGCGTATTTTCAGGGATACTCGTTTCGCCTGTGGCAGGCGTGTTCACGTCATTCATGATGCAGTCCTCAGGGTCAAGATTCGCCGCATTTGGCCGTAGTTTCGTTTCAACTATAGAGCAGATTGCCATTCGATGAAGTCCGTCCTGCTGTCAGCCATGCTGGTCGTTCTGCTCACGCAGCCTGTGCATGCCGCGCCGTCCGACGACATATCCATCTATGCGGTCAGCCTGGTGGGAAGCCCGTATCGCCTGGGCGGCACGTCGCCCGAGACCGGACTCGATTGCAGCGGCTTCGTCGACCATGTCTTCCGCCAGATCACCGGCGTCAAGCTGCCCCACGACAGCCTGGCGATCAGCGAATCCACGCAAACGCTCGACCGGGCCGATCTCCAGCCCGGCGATCTGGTTTTCTTCAACACCCTCGACCACGCGTTCTCCCACGTCGGCATCTATCTGGGCGATGACCGCTTCGTGCATGCCACGAGCAGCCGGACCGGTTCGGTCATGGTGTCCAGGCTCAGCGATCCTTACTGGCGCGAGCGGTTCGACGGCGCTCGCCGCGTCGCCGTGCCTGCGGACCCATCCGTGGCGGTTGCGTCGTTCGAGTAGGGTCCGCCCGAAGTTCTTCTCCATTCGCCCTGCCGGATATCCGGGTAAGCGCCGCAAGGCTCCAACCCATGCAATTTAGAATTGATAAGCGTTCTCATTTTTAGTACGATGCGGGCATTCTTTAACTCAGCAGGAAAGCCCGCAACATGCCATTCCCCAGACTGATCACCGCGCTGCTCCTGGCCGCTGTAGCCCTGCCCGCGGCAGCCGAGAACGTCGTGGTGTATTCCGCGCGCAATGAACAACTCATCAAACCCCTGTTCGACGCCTATACCCGCGACACCGGCGTACAGATCAAATTCATCACGGACAAGGAAGGTCCGCTGATGGCACGGCTGAAAGCCGAAGGCAGGAACACCCCCGCCGACATGCTGCTGACGGTCGATGCCGGCAATCTGTGGCAGGCTGCGGAAGAAGGCCTGCTGCGCCGGATCCAGTCGGAGACCCTGCAGGCCAACGTGCCGGCCCATTTGCGCGATCCCAACAACGAATGGTTCGGCCTGTCGGTACGCGCGCGCACCCTGGTCTACAACACCAACATGGTCAAGCCCGCCGATCTGTCGACCTACGAAGACCTGGCCAATCCGAAATGGAAAGACCGCCTTTGCCTGCGCACATCGAAGAAGGTTTATAACCAGAGCCTGGTCGCCATGATGATCACCGAATATGGCGAAGGCAAAACCGAGGACATGGTGCGCGGCTGGATCGCCAACCTCGCCACGTCGCCCTTCCCCGACGACACCAAGGCGATGGAAGCCGTGGCGGCCGGCCAATGCGATGTCACGCTGGTCAATACCTATTATTTCGGCCGCCTGATGGCGAAGCAGCCGAATCTGCCGCTGGCAATTTTCTGGCCCAACCAGAACCTGAAGAACAAGGCTGCCGGCGTGCACGTCAACATCTCCGGGGCGGGCGTCACGCGCTACGCCCGGAATCCGGCCGGTGCACAGAAATTGATCGAATGGCTGTCGTCCGACAAGGCGCAGAACCTGTTCGCCGACGTCAATCTGGAATACCCGGTCAACCCGAGCGTGACGCCTGACAAGACCGTGGCCGCCTGGGGTAACTTCAGGCAGAACCTCATCAACGTGAAGGAGGCTGGCAGCCTGCAGGCCAAGGCCGTAAAATTGATGGATCGCGCCGGTTACAAGTAAGAAGTGCCCCATCTTGTCTGACAAGCTTGCAATACCCTCAAGAACGCCCGCTGCGGGCGTTTTTGTTTGGTTGCCTCCCAGTGGCTGGATGCTGTTCGCCCTTGCGATCACCGCATTGGTGCTGGTGCCGGTCGTGGTCACCTTCTCGTCGTTTGCGCAGGTAGACGGCGACATCCTTGCCCACCTGACCGAATTCGTCCTGCCCGAACTGGTCGGCAATACGTTGTGGCTGGTACTCGGCGTGGGGATCGGCGTCAGCGTACTGGGCGTGTCGCTGGCCTGGCTCACGGCGATGTGCGACTTTCCCGGCCGCCGCCTGTTCGACTGGGCACTGCTGCTGCCGCTGGCCCTGCCCGCCTACGTCACCGCCTTTGTCGCGATCGGCCTGCTGGATTTCACCGGCCCGCTGCAGACCTGGCTGCGCGAAAGCCGGGGTATCACCGGCTTGCCCGAGATCCGCTCCCGCGGCGGGGTCATCCTGGTGATGTCGCTGGCACTCTACCCCTATGTCTATCTGATTGCGAAGAACGCCTTTGCCACGCAAGGTGCGATCGCGCTGGAAGCCGCACAATCGCTTGGCTTGTCGCGCTGGCAAGGGTTCTTCCGGGTGGCGCTGCCGATGGCGCGACCGTGGATCGCCGCCGGCTTGATGCTGGCGCTGATGGAGACCCTGGCCGACTTCGGCACCATGGCGATCTTCAACTACGACACCTTCACCACCGCCATCTACAAGGCCTGGTATAGCCTATTCTCCCTGCCGGCAGCGGCGCAGCTGGCCTCGATCCTGATTCTGTTCGTACTGGTCGCGGTGGTGTTCGAGCAGCGTTCACGCACCCGGATGCGCTATGGTGCCGTGGGCCGCAGTGCCACGCAGCGCCGCATCCGGCTGTCGCCGGCCCTGGCCGGGTTGGCGTTCCTGTATGCCGGGACGGTGCTGGCCGTCGCCTTCCTCATTCCGGTCATGCAGCTTGCCCTGTGGGCACGCACGGTTCTCACCGATGATCTCGATTCGCGCTACTGGGACTTCGCCTGGCATTCGGTGCTGCTGGCCGGCATCGGCGCACTGATGGTGGCAGCCGTCGCACTGCTGCTCGCCTACGCGGGACGCCAGCGCCCCGGTGCTGCGATGACATGGACGCAGCGCCTCGCCACGCTCGGCTATGCCTTCCCCGGTGCCGTACTGGCGGTGGGGCTGTTCATCCCGGTGGCGGCGCTGGACAACTGGCTGATTGATCGCGGCCGCAGCTGGTTCGGCTTCGGCGGCACCGAGATCCTCAAAGGCACGCTGCTGATCATGTTGCTGGCCTATCTGGTGCGTTTTCTTGCAGTCGGCTTCGGCCCCATCGACAGTGGGCTGCACCGCATCACCCGCAGCATCGACGAAGCCGCGCGTAACCTCGGCAGTTCAACCACCGCATTGCTCACCCGGGTGCACTTCCCCATCCTGCGTGCCAGCCTGCTGACAGCCGCGACGCTGACCTTCGTCGACATCATGAAGGAAATGCCCATTACCCTGATGACCCGCCCATTCGGCTGGGACACACTGGCAGTGCGCGTGTTCGAGATGACCTCGGAAGGCGAATGGGAGCGCGCCGCGTTGCCGTCGCTCGCCATCGTCGTTGCCGGTATCATCCCCATCATTCTCCTGACCTGGCGCGGTACGCGCCCGCTTGACTGACCCCCTATGGCTGAACTGATCCTCGACTCGGTCTCGCAGTCGTACGCCGCACGCCAGATCATCGCCGACCTCTCCTTCACCCTGCCCGAAGGGGCGATCGGCTGCCTGCTCGGCCCGTCGGGCTGCGGCAAAACCACCGCACTGCGCTGCATCTCCGGCTTCGAGCCGATCCAGACGGGCGAAATCCGCATCGGTGGCGAAGTTGTCAGCCGCCCCGGCTGGATGCTGCCCGCCGAAAGACGCCGCGTCGGCATGGTGTTCCAGGACTACGCGCTGTTCCCGCACCTGAACGTGGCGGACAACGTCGGCTTCGGCCTGCGCGGCCAACCATCGACTGCACGTTTGGCGCGAGTCGACGAATTGCTGGCGCTGGTCGGCCTGGCCGGCCACGCCGGGCAGTTCCCGCACCAGCTTTCCGGCGGCCAGCAGCAGCGCGTGGCCCTTGCCCGCGCGCTGGCACCGCGCCCGCGCCTGATCCTGATGGACGAGCCTTTCTCCAATCTCGACGTCGAACTGCGCGAACGCCTGTCGCTCGAAGTGCGCGACATCCTCAAGCGCGAGGCGACCACCGCGCTCATCGTCACCCACGACCAGTACGAGGCCTTCGCGCTCGCCGACTGGGTCGGCGTCATGCATGAAGGCCGCATCCAGCAGTGGGACACACCCTACAACCTGTATCACGAACCGGCGAACCGCTTTGTCGCCGATTTCGTCGGCCAAGGCACGCTGCTCACCGGCGAAGTCGTCAACGACCATCAGGTCGAAATCGAGCTCGGCGTGCTCGACGGCCACATCCCGGTCGAATGCGACGCCAGCGGCTGCGACGAATGCGTACGCAACTGCCATGTCGACGTGCTGCTGCGTCCCGACGACATCGTCCACGACGACGACAGCCTGCTGCTGGCGGAAGTCGAGAACAAGGCCTTCCGCGGCGCCGAATTCCTCTACACGCTGAAGCTTCCGAGCGGCCAACGCGCGCTGTCGCTGGTGCCGTCGCACCACAATCACGCCATCGGCGAGAAAATCGGCATCAAGCTGGCCGTCGATCATGTCGTGGCATTCCGCCGCGAATAATTCCATGCTGCCTGCCCCTCTCCGCGGTTTGCTGTTCAATGTCGGGCTGGGCTTCACTGCCGCCCTGTTGCTGATGCTGGCCGTGATCGGCCTGGGCGTCACCCAGATGGCCTATCTCAACGCCGAGCTCTCGAAAGTCGTATCCGTCAACAACGTCAAGACGCGCCTGGCTTCGCACATGCGGGACACGCTGCGCGACCGCGCAATGCTGATGCACAACATCGTGGTCTCCATCGATCCCTGGGAAAAGGACACGCTCTTCCTGCAGTTCCAGGAGTATGGCGAACGCTATTCCAAGGACCGCAGCCAGCTGGTGACGATGCTCAGCACGCCCGAAGAAAGGAAGCTGATGGCCGACCTGGATGCCATCACGCTGGCCAATCAACCGGTCATGTTCAACGTGGTCGAAGCTGCGCTCGACGACAACAATTACAACGCATTGACCCTGCTGCAGAAAGAGGCCATTCCTCTGCAGAACCGCCTGGTCGAGGCGCTCGACAACATGACCAACCTGCAGCGCAAGGAAAACGAGACCGCACTGGGCAAAACCTTCACCGCCTACCAGGCCACGCGCAACCTGATGCTGGTGCTGGGCATCTTCGCGACCTTGCTGGCCTCGCTGGTGGCCGTACTGGTAGGCCGCCGCATGCTGACCCAGACACGCCAACTGGAAGTGGAAAGGCAGAAGTACCAGACCCTGTTCGAAACCAACTCGGACGCCGTCGTCATCCTCGACAACACCGGCTTCACCGACTGCAATCCGGCCACGCTGTCGCTGTTCGGCATGGATACGGTCAAAGAATTCCTGCACACGCCGATACAGAAACTCGGCACGCCCATCCAGGCCAATGGCGGAATGGCCATCGACAACGCCATGCGGGCCATCAACCTGGCGCGCCACCTGGGGCATTCAGCCATAGACTGGCAGGGTGTGCGCAAGGACGGCTCGGTGTTCTCGGCCGAGATCGCCCTCCATGCCATGACGCTGGAAGGCAAGCCGGTGATCCAGGCAATCATGCGCGATGTCTCCGAACGCCGGGCCGCCGAGGCCGCCAAGGAAGCGGCCCGCGAGGCAGCCGTCCAGATGGCGCGCGCCAAATCGGAGTTCGTCGCCAACGTCAGCCACGAAATCCGCACCCCGATGCATGGCATCCTGGGGATGAGCGGCCTCTTGCTGAAGACCCCACTCGACGGCCGCCAGCGCGAATATGCCTCCACCCTGAGAAGCTCGGCCGAAAGCCTGCTTACGATCATCAACGACATTCTCGACTTCTCCAAGATCGAGGCGGGCAAGCTCTCTATCGAACAGGTCGCCTTCTCGCCGATTGCACTGGTACAGGGCGTGACGGCCCTGTTCCAGGCGCGCGCGCTGGAGAAAAATCTGCAACTCACCCTGTCGCTGCCCGAGCACGCGCCCCCCGCGCTGTTGGGCGATCCCACGCGCATCCGCCAGATCCTGCTGAATCTGGTCGACAACGCCATCAAATTCACCCATCAGGGCGAAGTCGAACTGCACGCGCGCTTCGCAACGAACGAGGACGGTATCGGATGCCAGTTCAGCGTGCGTGACAGCGGCATCGGCATGAATGAAGAAACCCAGACACGTCTGTTCCAGGCTTTTTCGCAGGCGGATTCATCAACCACCCGACGCTATGGCGGAACCGGCCTGGGCCTTGCGGTCAGTAGCCAGTTGGCCGGCCTGATGGGTGGGCGGCTCACGGTCGAGAGCCAACCGGGCAAGGGAAGCTGCTTCACCCTCCATCTCACGCTTCCCGCGACCACCCTGCCACTGGTCGAGCTTCCGACGCAGGCCGTCATCCAGCTGCACGGCCGCGTCCTGATGGTGGAAGATCATCCCGTCAACCAGAAGGTCCTGTCGCACCAGCTGCGCGAAATGGGCCTGCAGTTTGCCGTGGCCGCCAGCGGTACCCAGGCGCTGGACCTGTTGTCGTCCGAAGCATTCGATCTGGTGCTGATGGACTGGCAAATGCCGGAGATGGACGACCTCGAAGCCACCCAGCGGATTCGCCGGCTGGAAACCGATGCCCGCCACATTCCGATCATCGCATTGACCGCCAATGCCAATGCAGGTTTCCGCGAAGCCTGCCTGGCAGCGGGCGCGAACGATTACCTCAGCAAACCCTACACCGAAGCCGCATTGTCTGCGCTGCTGATGCAATGGCTGCCGCAGGCTGCGCCAGCCGCAGGCACCGCCCCACTGCTCGACCTGTCCGCTCTGCATGCGCGCTACCCCGACAATCCGCAACTGGTGCGCGATCTGGAAACGCTCTTCGTCTCCACCACGGAAGCCAGCCTGAGCACGCTGAAACGCGGAATCGAGCAAGGCCAGACCGAGCTCTGCCGCAAGGAAGCACACGCCCTCAAGGGCGCAGCCGCCAGCGTGATGGCCACCATCATCCGGGAAGGTGCCGCACGCATCGAAACCTGCGTGCAAAGCGGCGATTTCGCCGCCGCAGCAACGGAACTGGCGGCGCTGGAAGCACACGTCCGTGCCCATGGCGGCGCCGCACATTGACGCACGCCCTGCGGCGCGTAGGATAAAAACCTAGCCGTCCAGGAGACACGTCATGATGCGCTCGCTTCCCCTCCTACTCGCCTGCCTTTGCAGCCTGTCTGCAATCGCCGCCGAACCCCCTGCGGCCACGCCCCCACCGACCGTAGCGCCAGCCGCACCCGCTGCGCCCGAACAAAGCTGGATCGACGTCACGTCGACGCCCTACGGCCCGATGCTGATGCAGCAGGCACCGCCGCCACCCTACCGCGATTACCAGATGAACCGCATCCTGACGCCAGAGGAAAAGGCACGCTGGCTGCAGACGGCCATGCCCATGATGTCCCATCTAATGCAGATGGACGCGCGCGAGGCGATGAACTATTTCGCCCTCAAGTACAAAGCCAAGCCTGGCGTGTCGTTCGATCAGGTGGTCGAATCGATGATGCTGCGCGCCAATCAGCTGAACCTCAAGTTCGTCGGCAAGAACCTGATATGGAAGGAATTCAGGGCCATGCTGCACGACGACAAGGCGCCACGCGTCGAAGTATTCAGCTTCTGCGACATCGCCGTCGGCCGCGACCTGCTCAAGGTCATCCCGGAAGTCGTCGTGTTCCTGCCCTGTCGCATCGCGGTGATGGAGGATGCCGACAAGAACATCTGGGTACTGACATTGGACTGGGACGTGACCTGGCTCGACCAGGCCGGCAAGCAGGCGGGCATCACGCCGGAATTGCGCAAGGGCGCGATGGACATCCGCGAGAAACTGGATAGCGTGATGCGTGCCGGCGCCGACGGCGCGCTATAAACGCCGGGCGCTGCCAGCAAAAAAATCTGAATGCCCGCTATCGCAGCCGGATGGCACCATACGGGATTCGTTTCCGGCCCCTAACCGCATGCCTACGCTTTTCTCCCCGTTCATCTCGCTCCCCGTGCTGGAGCGGAATTTCGCCGACGGACTCGCCGCCATGCTGGAAAACCATCGCGGCCTGGGCGTCTACATCCTCGTCCTTGCCAACGCCGCCTACGATCCGAAGCTGTGGACACGGCTCGCGCCTGCACTGTCGGCACGTCATGCGGAACTCGCAGCGGCCCTCACCGACACCCTTCGCGACGGCAGGAAATTGGCCGAACCGGAGGATGACGTGCTGGTTTTCCTCAAGCTCCTCGCCATCGGCTTCGACCACCTGAAAACGATGGAAAGCCGCAGCGCCGGACCGTGGCACCTGTTCTTCAACCCCATCCGCGCCTTGCGCCCGCCCCGCATCAGCGGAACGAAATTCGACAGCCTGCTGCGCCCCTTCGACCCCGCGGGCTTCCATTTCAACAAATCCTTTCTCGCCAGGGAAATCCTGTGGGAAGGCAAACTCGCCGCCAAGCCGGCACGCCTGCTGTACAACAAATTCCCCTTCGCCCGGCTGCATGGCCTGCTGGTACCCGATCCCCAGCGCGAACTGCCGCAGTTCCTCACCCCCGAACTGCACGGCTGGGCCTGGCATCTCTGCGCCCATGCCGGCGCGCACGGCCTTTCCCTCGCCTATAACAGTACCGGCGCCGGCGCCTCGGTCAACCATCTGCACTTCCAGAGCTTCGTGCAGCCGAATCCCTTGCCGGTGAAGTATCCGTGTTTTGCCCACAACGGCGGCAGCGAACCCTATCCACTTCCGTGCCAGCGTTTCACCGAGCCCGCCGACGCCTGGCTCGAGATCGATCGCCTGCATGCGCGCAACATCCCCTACAACTTGATCTACAGCAAGAACTGCTTGCATCTCATCGCCCGCGTGCCGCAGGACAGCGACAAACTGTGTGCGGATAGCCGCGGTTACGGCTGGAGCGAAATGGCTGGCGCGGTCACTCTGTTCAGTCGTGAAACGTTTGAAAACTTGAGTGCGACGGAATTCGAGGCGGAATTGGCGGGCTTTGCGCCCTGACGGGGGCGATGTGTCCCCGTATCCCCTGGCCCAAACGGACCATAACCCACACATCACCGTGTCAAGACCTCATCGCTAAGCTCGCAGGCTTACCTGAGGAGAAACGGCCGTGTGCAAATGGATTCATGCCCTGACGCTGATGCTCGCACTGAGCGCAGCTTTCCCTTCGGCTGCCTCGACCATCAGTATTTCAGGTGCGAATGACCCGTTTACACCCCCTCCAGCAGTGGTCACACCCATTACGGGCGCAGACGGCCCGCTTGCACCTGCCGCTGACTACACCCTGCCCTACCGTGCCGATGGCATCTTCGATTTCTCCGCAATCGACCTCGGCGCCGGCATCACGCTCCGCTTCGATCCGCAAACGCGGAACGTGACCCTGCTCTCGCTGGGAGACATCCTGATCGCTGGAATGGTCGACGCCAGCGGAATCCAACTTGCGCTGGAAACACCAGGGAAGATCCTTGTCTCAGGTTCAATCTGGGCGGGCACCCTTTCGCTGAGTGCTAATACCGTATCGCTGCTCGGCTCTATAACCCTCACACCTGATGCGCCGTATCTGCCGTCTATGGGCAATATCCCCATCCGAGGGCCGGGCTCAATCATTCTTACTGTGCCCGAGCCCGCAACGCCCTGGTTGGTTGTAACGCTGCTTCCGATATTGATACTGCTCGGACGTAAACGCACCTCGCACGGGTGCTAGCCAACGGTCATTCCAGTACGATCACCTGCCCCTGCAGCAAAGCCTCCACGCCCCAGCCGGGTGCTGCCTCGCGTAGTTCATTCATGATCGCCGACTCATTACCCGGCTTCAGATGCGTGATCCACACCTCTGGCCGCGCGCTGAGCCCATTCAACTCCGCCGCCAGCGAATCCGGCCAGTGATGCTTCGACGCCTTGGCGATCTCGACCAGTTCGTTTTCGAACGAGGTTTCGATGATGAGGTGGCGCAGGTCGGGAATGGCGTTGAGCGCGGCAACGAAGGGAGCGCTGTGGGTGGTGTCGCCGCTGAACACCAGGCTGCCGGATGCCGTGGCCACATGCAGGCCGCATGCCGGCACCACATGATTGACCGGCAACGGGCGGAATGTGCGCCCCCTCAGGGTGAACGCCTCGCCCAGGCCGAGCGGCGCGAAGCGTAGCCAGGGCGCCTCCTCGCTCGGAATCTTGCGGAAATCCGGCCACAGCTGCCAATTGAAGAGATGGGTGGACAGTACCTCCAGAACCTCGGGTAGCGCATGCACCGTCACCGGCGTACCGCGCAGGTCGCCGACGCTGTCGAGCAGCAGCGGCAGCCCCAACACGTGATCGAGATGCGCATGGGTGAGGAACACGTGGTCGATCTTCACCAGTTGCTCGAAGTCGAGCGTGGTGAGCCCGCTGCCGGCATCGATCAGCACATCGTCGTCGACCATGAGGCACGTGGTATGACGCCCACTGCCGATGCCGCCGCTGCAACCCAATACGGTAAGTTTCATGGTCACTTTGTCGTGTATACGAACACGCCGTCCCAGTCGGCGGGCGGCGGCGTTTCGCGGAAATGCGCGATGCGTTCGAGATAGATATCGTACAGCGTACGCGGCGTGCGGGCATTGAGCGCGCGTAGTGCCGATTCGGCCGCCTCCCAATCCTGTGACTGATAACGCGCAAAAGCAAGCTCGAAATCGGCTGCGCCCTGACGTACCGACTCGTCGAGGCCGGCCTTGCCACCCAACGGTTCGTATATCGCCACCGGGGTTTCCTTGCCCTTGACGCGCACGTCGTCGACTTTCATGAAGACGTGCTCCGGATCGGCCTCGACCGTCGTCTGCGTGACCAGGATGCCGACGCCATACTGCTTGGTGATGCCCTCGAGACGCGAGCCGAGGTTGACCGCGTCGCCCATCACCGTGTAGGACATGCGGAATTCCGAGCCCATGTTGCCGACGCTCATGCGACCGGTGTTGACGCCGACACCGATCTTCACCTCGGGCCAGCCACGCGCGGCGAATTCCTGATTCAGTTGCGACAGCGCAGCCTGCATGTCGAGCGCAGTCTGTACGGCACGGCTGGCATGATCGCCCAAGTCCACCGGTGCATTCCAGAACGCCATGATGGCGTCACCGATGTATTTGTCGATGGTGCCCCGATGCTGCTGGACGATGCGCGTCATGGTCGACAGATAGGCATTCAGCACTTCGGCCAGTTCGACTGGCGGCAGTTTCTCGGAGAAGTTGGTGAAGCCGCGGATATCGGAGAACAGCACCGTCATCTCGCGCGACTGTCCTTCCATCGTGTAGTGGGCCGGATCCTGGCTCATCTCGTCGGCGAGTTCGGGCGGCACGTACTGGCCGAAGAGTTTGGTGATCTGGCGCTTGCTGCGCGTCGCCGCAAAAAATCCGTAGGCGGTGTTGAGCGCATACAGACCCAATACCGTCAGCATCGGCGCCGCCATCGGCACCACCCAGAAACGCGACCAGGCGGCCGCATAGGCTGCCAGCAGCAATCCCAGCAGCGCCAAGCTCGCCATCAGACCGACCACCGGGCCGAAGCGCAGCAATACACCCGTCAGCAACGCGCCCAGCAACAACACGGCGAGCAGACGCGCGTCGTCGGCCCACGCGGGCATGCTGCGGGTGGTGCCGTCGAGCATCCCGGCAATCAGGTGGGCGTGAATCTCGACGCCCGGGAAGGTATTGGAGAATGGCGTCACGCGCAGATCGGTCAACCCTGGCGCAGTCGATCCCACCAGCACGATGCGGTTTTCCAGTTGTGCCGGCGCCACCTTGCCCGCCAGTACCTGTGCCGCCGAAATGTAGGGGAACGGCGAACCGGCGCGATACGGCACATACACGGTGCCGTCGGCACTCAAGGGGATGCGAATGCCGCCCACTTCGAGCCACGGCGTACGGTATGTCCTGCCGAGCAGACTGCTTTGCTCGACGCCGGCAGTCACGGGATCGCCGCCGAACGCCACCCGCAGGGTGGACGCCGACAGCGCCAGGTAATAGCCGGCGTCGAACGGGGTGACCAGGTTCATCTGGCGCGCCGTGCCATCGGTGTCGGCCCGCATGTTGAAGAATCCGGCAGCCGGTGCCGCTTGCTGGAATGCCGCCAGATTCGCGCCATAACCTGTAGGCGACGGCATACCCGGGTGCAGCGGATCGAACGCCGTGCCCGGCAGGGACGATGGCGGCAACGTGCCGGTGCGGGCGTTGCCGTAGCCCGCCGGGATGAAGTAATAGCCCAGCGAAACCGGACGTTCGGCGAGCGCCTGGGCAAAACGGGCGTCGTAATCGAGCCGGGGCGCGAGGTGCTCGAGCGCATTCTGAAAATCGCGACTGCCCGCCAGGTCATGCTGCGCCAGCCGTTTGAGGGTATCGAGTCCCGAACTGTGGTCCGGTTCGGCGAACACGACGTCGAAGCCCACTGCCGCCACGCCGTAGCGGTCGAACAGTTGCGCGACCAGCCGGGTCATGGTGTCGCGACTCCACGGCCAGCGCCCCACGCTTTTCAGGCTGGCTTCGTCGATGTCGAGGATGGCCACGCGGTCATCCTGGCCCAGCGGCGCGGTGCGCTTCAGCCAGACGTCATACAGCCAGGCCTCGGCACGTTGCATGGGCGTGATATGGATCAGCCCACCCACATGGGCCGCGATCAGCAGGACAAACAGCGCAGACAGGCCTGCCTGCGCCAGCCGGGACGAAACGCGCTTCACCGAAGGTGGTAGAAGCGGCCGGGCAGGTCCTTGCCATGCACGGCATCGAGGCGGCTGCCGACGGCCTCGCCCAGTTCAGCCAGGCGATCGGCCGGATGCGGGTGGGTCTTGTACAGCAGGCTGGTCCGGCTGTCCTTGGCCGGCAACCCGGCCAGATCCTGCAATACCTCGGGCAGACCCCAGGGGTCGTAGCCGGCGCGCGCCGCAAACACGATGCCGACACGATCGGCCTCGAATTCGGCATTCTTGTCGAGCCCGCGCGCCATGATTTCTGCGCCGTTGCCGATCAGGTTCTGCACCACCTGGTCGCTGTCCTTCACCTTGTTGCTGGCCGCCTGGCCCAGTGCACCGATCAGGCTGGATTGCTTGAGCACCTTGAGGTGATGTTTCAGGGTGACGTGCGCGATTTCATGCGCCAGCACCCCGGCCAGCTCGGCTTCGTTGTTCAGACGCTGGTAGAGGCCCTTGGTCACGAAGATGTAGCCGCCGGGTGCAGCGAATGCGTTGATGTCCTCGGTATCGAGCACGCCGAAATGCCAGGTGACATCCTTGCGGCCGCTCTGCAGCGCCACCCAGTTTCCGACCAGGTTGACGTAGCGCTGGAGCTTGTCGTCGCGCACCAGCGGCACGGCGCCGAGAAGGTTGCCCGCGATCTGCTTGCCGATGCGCGTTTCTTCTTCTGGCGAATAATCGCCGAACAGTGCAAACCCCAGTTGCTGGGCATCGATTCTTTGTTTGGCCGGCGGCGAAGACGCAGTGGTATTTTGCGAGGCATCAGGTGCGGGTGACGTCTGTGACGGTTGCGTTTTCTTGTCCTTGTTCAGCTCCTGGTTGATGCGCTCTTCCAGCAGCTTGCCGAAATCCAACGCCGACGCCACTCCGCTGAACGACACCAGGGCAATGGCCAGAACCATCCATTTGAATTTCATCAGTTGGTCTCCCATGGCGAGGATGGCTTGGCGGACTGGGGCACAGGCAAGGCCGCTACATTGGCCGTCGTCAATCCGGACTCGGCTGCAAAACTGCGGGCCTGTGCAGGGGTGGCCTGCCAGGTGTTCAGTCGGGCCAGTTCTTCGCCATTGAACTTGGCCTGTTTCAGGTCTTCGTCGTTCAGGCCGCGCAGGCCCGCCACAGCCACCACACGGCTGGGATCGGATCGTGTCGTGGCCGCACCCACCACGTCGCCCAGCCCGGCGCCCCCCAGGCCGCCTGCCCCGGCCCGTACCGACAGCAGCCGGATCCAGCCGGTCGACTTGCCCGAGGTCACGCGCAACCAGCCGCCCTGCTTGGAAAGTATGTTGACGCTGGCACCTTTGGACACGCTCGCCGCCACTTTGGACGATGCGCTCGGCTGGCTATAGAGCTTGTCGTTGCGCAGCACCGTGCCGGACGCGGCGAGCGCCGATGCGGCCGCCACGCACAACACCAGCGCGCTTGCCGGAATCAGGAATGTCTTCATCGTGTGTCTTCTCCGTGTGACTACGAAACTGTAGGGCCTGCCATCCGATGGTGCAAGCGCCGGCAATGGCGTTAAGATGCCGCGATGAATTTTCTTGCGGCTTCCATCGAATCACTCGGCGCCAAGGTCGTCGGCTGGTTCACCGTCGGGTACGGCATGTTCGCCTTTCTGGCCAAGGCCGGCCTGCTGCTTCTGGAACCCGCCACCTGGAACCGCGCCACCTTCGATGTCGTGGTGAAACAGATCTACTTCACCGCGGTGCAGATCCTGCATGTATTCCTCGGCTACGCGTTGGTGATTTCATGGCTCATCATCACCATCATCCTCTCCACCGCACGCGACTTCGGTCTCACCGAATTCGCCAGCGAGATGACCATCCGCGTCCTGGTCCTGGAACTGCTGCCCTTCCTGACGGCGCTGTTCGTCGCCTTGCGCTCGGGCAGCGCGATCAACACCGAAGTCGCGCTGATGCAGGTCAACAACGAATTGGATGCGCTGGCGCATTGCAAGGTTCCGCCGATGCAGTTCGAGTTCCTGCCGCGGCTGATCGGCGGAGTCGTATCGGTCGTCACCCTGGCCGGCCTGGCCGGCCTGCTCGCTCTCCTGATGGGCTACCTCGCCATTTATGGCATGAACGTGGCCGGCTTCGAGCCATATACCCGGACCATCGCAAAAATCTTCGACTTCAGGATCATGGCGGGCCTGATCGCCAAGTGCGCCCTGTTCGGACTGGCAGTCACACTGATCCCGGTCACTGCCGGGCTCGAAACACCGAAAAAACTCTTCATGGTGCCGGTTTCCGTGCTGCGCGGCATGATGCGGGTGTTCTTCGCCATCGTGGCGATCGAGGTGGTGTCATTAGCGCTCAAATACATCTGATCCCGTTCGACGACCGCGACGCCCTGATGGCGGCAGTCGACGCCCTGCCCGACGACGTGGCGCGCGTCGCACTCGACCTGCCGTTGCGGGCCAATCTGTCGGCGCTCGACAACATCGCGCTGATCCCGCTCTATCAGCGCCATTACAGTGCAGCCGAATCAAGCCGGCTGGCGCAGGCCATGCTCGATCAACTGGGATACGCCGGCATCGCGCCGCTACGCGACCCCGACATGACCCCCGCGCAGCGCTTCGTCACCAAGCTGGCACGCGCGCTCATCCTGAAGCGCCCGCGACTGGTCATCGACCGTCCCGGTGCCATGCTTTACGATGTGGCTTATCCGAGCTTCATCCGGCAACTGGCCGTACAGGCGGAGATGACGGGCACCTGGGAAATATTCGACTTCAGCTGGAACCAGGCACTTTATCAAGCATGAACAAACTGCATTTCAAGGTCGGGCTATTTGCCGCCGCATCGCTGGTGCTGGCCGCGGTTTTCATCGTCTATCTGCTGCACGCACGCGGCTTCTTCGAAAAAACCTTCCATCTGCAACTGGCCGCAGCCAGTGCCGACGGCGTGGCGCCCGGCGTGCCGGTGGTGTTCTCCGGCATCGAGATCGGCCGCGTCACCACACTCGGCCTGAATGAAAACGGCGGCATCATCATCCATACCGAATTCCTCAGCCGCAATGCCAAATGGCTGAAGGAGAACAGTAGCTTCACCCTCGACAAGCCCATCGTCGGCGGCGCCAAGATCCGGGTCGACTCGCCCGATCTCAGGGCGCCTGCGCTGCCCGACAACGCCACCATGCTGCTGCTCACGTCCGACATCAGCAAGGAGATCCCGGCACTGGTCGAACGGGTCAAGGCAATCCTCGCCAACGTCGAGTACCTCACCCGCAAGGATGGCGAGATCAACGCCACGCTGGCCAACGTGAAGACTGTGACCGGACGCATGACCGGCGAATACGGTGTGCTCGAAGGCGTGCTCGGCAGTCCGGAGAAAGCGCGTGCCGTGACCGACTCACTCGACAAGACCCGTGCTCTCATCGCCAAGCTCGATGCCATGACCGCAAAGACCGACCAGTGGCTGTTTGCTCAAGACGGCATGGCCGAGCAGACGAAAGCCTCGCTGGCGCAGGTCCGGCTGATGCTGAACGATGCGCAGTCCAGCCTGAAGAAGGCCGACGCCGTGATGGCGAATGCCGTGGAGATTTCCGCCAACGTCAAGGACGGCACCCAGGACATCGCCAAGCTGCGCGCCGAAATCGACGATGCCGTGCGCAAGGCCAATGGCTTGATCAACGAGATCAACAAAAAATGGCCGTTCGCACGTGAGCCCGAGGTGAAGCTGCCATGAAGACACGGCTCGCTCTCGCCAGCCTGCTCATGCTCGCTGCCTGCGGCAGCGGCGGCCCGCCGCCGCCGGACTGGAAAGTCGACTCGGCCGATCTGGTCGCGCGGTATCAGAAGCATGCGCTACGTGGCGAGAATACACTGGCGGAGCGCTACTTCCGGCAGGCGGTCGCCGCCACTGGGGGGGCCGGCCGCGTCGGCGAGACCGCGCGTCTGTGGCTGGTGCACTGCGCCACCCGCCGCGCCATGCTGATCGACGACGCCTGTAGCGAGTATGCCGAGCTCGCCGGCGATAAACCGAATCCGGCGGATCAGGCCTATTACCGCTTCCTCACCCTGCGTTGGGACGGCCTCGACCTTGCCTTGCTACCCACCCAGCACCGCGATCTCGTGCGTGCGCCCGCAGACAAACGACGTGCGGCACTGGACCGGATCGATGACCCGCTTGCCCGCCTGCTCGACGCCAGCCTGCTGGTGATGCGCCAGGAAGCCGACGCGACCACCCTGGTGACGGCAACGGAAACCGCATCGGAGCAGGGCTGGCGGCAACCTCTGCTCACTTACCTGAAACTGCGGCAGCAGCAGGCGGACAAACTTGGCCGGACCGCGGAGTCGGCACAACTCGCCCGCCGCATCCGACTGGTCGAGGAAAGCTTGGCCCAGCCGTGATTTGACGACTAAATAAACATATAAAGACTTAAGAATATAAATGTTCTTCCATGCCCTTCCGGGCTTTCCCGGCATCACGCGCTTCCTCATCGCGGGAATGATCTGAATCGGAGCACTGGCTTCAACTTCTCATGGGCCGCCGGCCCGGGTGCCATCGGTGTGCTGGTCGCCCTGCACGGCGCCGGCCCGTACGAATTCGTAAAAAAACTGCTATCGCATTGACAAGCCTACGCATGATGATTACCGTGCTCGCTCGAAGAGTTTTTCTTCGTAAATAAAAACCAAGCTACAACCAGG
Source organism: Thiobacillus denitrificans (assembly GCA_002343685.1). Lineage (GTDB taxonomy): Bacteria > Pseudomonadota > Gammaproteobacteria > Burkholderiales > Thiobacillaceae > Thiobacillus > Thiobacillus denitrificans_A. The sequence continues at coordinate 21,473 of DDRS01000024.1, forward strand.
ACATTTAATTAAAAGGAGGAGTTACCCATGAAATACACTACGATCGCGCTGGCTGCCCTGGCCATATTCGCCACTGCAGCTCACGCTGCACCCGCCATGATGTCCGTTGAATGGACCGCCCAGGCTTGCGACGCCTGGAACAAGGATGCCACCCTGACGGATGGCCTAGGCGAAAAATGGATCAAGAACGACAAAGGCCGCGGCTACAAGATCATTCATCTGTATCGCACGGACTGCGGCGAAGCGACGCAGACCGAGCTGAAGATCGCCGCCAAGGATGGCAAGGCCATGTGCGTCTATGGCGGCGCGGTCCAGAACCACCAGATGGACTATGCAGTCGACTACACGATGCATGCCACCACCGATCGCTGGGACGAAATGGGCGCGGGTGAATATGGCCCGATGAAAGCCATGATGTTTGGCCGTCTCAAGTTCACTGGCCCGAAAATGGAAGCGATGGGCGTGATGGGTCCGTTCGAGGCCTTCCTGCGTCTGCCGGGCAAAATCCCGGGCGACAAGGCCTGCCCTGCCAAGTAAGCGAGTACGCCGCAACAAAAAAGCCGGGGAACCTCCCGGCTTTTTTACGTCGGCGAATCGGTCCCGGCCTAATGCACCGTTCCGGTCTGCACGTCGAGCGACCGCCCGTTGCGGATTTCCTCCGGCGTGGCCTCACGAATATCCATCACGTTCACCAGGCAGGTCACGCTCTGACCGGCCAGCGAAGGGTTGCCGTCCAGCGTGAGCTTGCCGTCCTCGATCGCGGTCACGTAAAAAACCTTGGTTTCGCCCGACTCGTTCTCGAACATGACTTCCGCCCCGATACGCCGGAATTCCGGCGGCACGTTCTCGATGTCGTCCACGAACACCAGGCTCTCGTCGCGCAGCCCGTACCCCTCTTCGGGTGACAAGGCGATCTCGACGCGGTCGCCTATCTTGTGTCCGGCCACCGCCGATTCGATCGCCGGTAGGATGCCGCTGTTGGCGCCCTGCACATAGCCCACTGGAATATCATGCTGCTCGACGACCATGCCGCGCGAATCCAGGATGGAATAGGTAATGTATACGAGTTTGTTGTGTGTCACGGTGACCATGCTGTCTCATCCATCTTCATCGAATAAAGCGCCACGCCTGTGTCTGACGAACGAACGCGCCGCACGCATATGATACCTTCGAAGTCCACCCCACACACCGCACGCCCATGAAACCGCTCAAACATCTGCCCGCCTGGAAGGACCTGGAACAGCACTTCAAGGCCATGCGCACCTTCGACATGCGCGCCGCATTCCGCGAGGACGCCGGCCGCTTCGACCAGCTCTCGCTACGCTGCGGGAACCTGCTGCTCGACTATTCGAAAAACCGCGTCACGCCCGACACCCTGGGCCTGCTGATGCAACTCGCACGCGAGTCCGACCTGGAGGCCATGCGCACCGCGATGTTCAGCGGCGAGCGCATCAACTTCACCGAACAGCGTGCCGTCCTGCACACGGCGCTGCGTGCGCCGGTCCGTCCGCCGCTGGTGGTGGAAGGCGTGGACGTCGAACGCGAAGTCGCCAAAGTGCTGAACCGCATGCAGCGTTTCGTCGAATCGATCCACAATGGCAGCTGGCGCGGCCATACCGGCAAGCCCATCCGCGACGTGGTGAACATCGGCATCGGCGGCTCGGACCTGGGACCGGCCATGGTGTGTCATGCGCTCGATCATTACGCGGTGGAAAACGTGCGGGTGCATTTCGTCTCCAACCTCGATCCCGCACACCTGGCCGGCACGCTGAAGCAGCTCGATCCCGAAACCACGCTGTTCATCGTCGCCTCGAAAACCTTCACCACACTGGAAACCCTGGCCAACGCCAATTCTGCCAAGGCCTGGCTGCTGGCTGCGCTACGCGCGCCAGCTGCGGTGGCACGGCATTTCGTGGCCCTGTCGACCAACGCCCAGGCGGTCGAGGCCTTCGGCATCGACCCTGACAACATGTTCATCTTCTGGGACTGGGTCGGCGGCCGCTATTCACTGTGGTCGGCGATCGGCCTGTCGATCGCGTTGCAGATCGGCTGGGGCAACTTCCAGGCACTGCTGGCAGGTGCCCATGCGATGGACATCCACTTCAAGGAAGCACCACTGGAGGCCAACATGCCGGTGATCCTCGGCATGCTCGGCATCTGGTATGCCAACTTCTGGGGCACCGACACCTACGGCATCTTCCCCTACGACCAGCGGCTGCGCCTACTGGTGCCGTTCCTGCAGCAACTCGACATGGAATCGAACGGGAAGAACGTCAACCGCACCAACAAGCTGGTCAACTACAACACCGGCCCCATCGTCTGGGGCGCGCCCGGCACCAACGGCCAGCATGCGTTCTTCGAACTGGTCCATCAGGGCACGCGCCTGATTCCCACCGATTTCCTGGTGGCGGCGGTCAATTCCACGCCCCTGGCCGACCAGCACGAATGGCTGCTGGCCAATTGCCTGGCGCAGACCGAAGCCTTGCTGAAAGGCAAGTCACGCGCGGTGATCGAGGCCGAACTGATCGCCCAGGGCATGAGCCGGGAGGACGCGAAAGCACTCGCACCACACAAGGTCTTCCCCGGCAATCGCCCCAGCAACACCCTGCTCTACCAGAAGCTCGATCCGCACACGCTGGGCATGCTGATCGCCCTCTACGAACACAAGGTCTTCGTGCAGGGCGTGATCTGGCAGATCAACAGCTTCGACCAGTGGGGCGTCGAGCTCGGCAAGCAACTGGCGCCGCCGATCCGCGCCGCGCTGAGTTCGGTTCGCGTGATCGGAGAACACGACGGTTCCACCCAGGGGCTGATCGCCGACATTCGCCGGCGGCGCGGGCTCAGTACCTGACTCGCACGCGGTAGGTCAATGTCGCCTTGCCTTCCGCAGGGACCTTCACTTTCCATTCTGCCGTGCCGGATGCCGCCTTGGTATGCGGCTGCGACTCGCTCACCATCGTCCAGTCGCCCGGCATCGGCTCGCGCACGGTGACAGTCACCGCTTCCGGCTTGGCGTTTTTCAACACGACTTCATAGGCCGACTCGAATACATAGTTGAAGCGGCCACTACCCGCCAGTTTCTGGAAGGCGGTCTGTTTCCTGTCCGCGGTAATATCAAACGCCTCGCCCAGCTTCAGGCGCACGGTCTCGTTCTTCGGCGTATGGTCGATGCGATCCTCGCCGACGAATTGCGCGTTGCCCTGCCCGTCCCGCTTGTAGACGCGGATCACGCCCTTGGGCAAGGGCACCCCGAGGCCTTCGCCCTTGTTGTCGAATTCGACGAACACACCGACCTTGATCTTCTGGCCGATTTCGCCGACCTGCCCCGAGTAGTAGTAATTCGCACCCTCGAGCAGGAATTTCTTTCTCACCGGCACCCGGCTCGCCGCCATCAGTGCAACCTGCTTGGTCTGGTTCTCCGCCAGCGTGGTGGGGCGCTGCAGCGTGTAGAGATGGTATTCGAACAGCGATTCCTGCTGCATGTCGGCAGCGTCGGCCACTTTCGCCGCCATGGCCATCGTCGCACGCGACATCGGCTGCGCCTCGCGTACCCGGTTGAGGTCGCCTGCCACCAGCTGCAGCTTGGCATTCGAATAGGCCGCCCCGCTCTGGTTGGTCAGCGTCACCCAGCCGTTCAGGTCGAGCCGGTCGTCATCGGCATTCAGTTCGGCCACGTAGTCCGCACGCCATGCCAAACCGGAGGTCAGATAGGACAACTCCAGGTTCTGCAAGCCCGCAGACGGGTTGAGCAGCGAGATGACCAGGGTAGGCGTATCGCGCAGCGTGTCGGGCACGCCGGGGAACGCCAGCCGTCCCGGTACGCCGGTTTCGATGCGGCCATCGGCAAACTTGAGCACCACGCCGTTGTTGGTCGACAGGACGGTCGCGGTTTCGCGGGTTTCCACGTCGGTGCCCGCATGCATGCGGATGACGCTGACCTCGCGTCCGACATATTTCTCGAGCAGCTTTTGCGGGGTCAATAGATCGAAATCGAAATTCTGTTCCTGTAGCCGGAATCCGGTCGGATTCGACAGATTGCGCAGCTGCGCGGTTTCCGGGCGCATCTGCGCCGACACTTCGCGCCACGCCAGCTGATTGAAATCGCGTCCCAGCCTGACCCGCCGCATATCCTTCACCAGCGCCAGGTTGTCGTTGTAGATCGTGACCGCCACGCCTGACTGGTCGGATGCGGTGCTGACGATCTCATCGCGCGGCGCAGCCCAACCGGTCTGTGATGCAAGCATCAGGCCGGCGATTATCGTGTTACGCAGTATTTCCTTCATCATAGGGTCCTCGTCCAGGTCTTTCCACAAGAGTCCATGATGACGCAAGCACGCGAAAAATGCTTCCCGGCGCTAGAATGAACGAACGAATTCCGCAGTGAGCGACATGATCTCAGACGACCCCACTCCATCGCGCATCGTCGGCGGCGGCATCAATACCAGCGAATCCGAACAGCCCGTGGTGGTGACGCAGATGCTCGGCATAGCAAGCAGCGACCCGGTTCGCGAGGAAGTATTGCGGGCGCGTTTCCTCTCGTTCGATCCGCTGTTCGACGTCGCCTCCAGTCTGGTTGCGCATCAGTTGGTCCTGCGCGGCCGGGCCGCCGGCGCCGATGCGCCCCCCGAACTCCGGCAAATGGAAGAGGACATGTTGCTGACCGGCTTGTATTCCCTGACTCAGGACGGCCTGACCGGGGAACTGCCCCTGCTGGTACGAATCAGCACAGGCATGCTGTTCAGCGAAGTGCCGCAGCAACTCAACCACCGCCAGCTGATCTGGTGCGTGAGCCTCGACAACGAGCAGCACCTGGCGCGCGCCCTGGCCCTGCAGGATGCGGGGTTGACGTTCTGTCCCACACTCAACCCCCTGGATGCGGTCGTGCAGGACAGCCTGTCCGCCTGGCGCTACCTTGCTTGCAATGCCGACGACACGCCGCCGGCCGTTGCCGCACGCCTGATCGTGGATGGCGTGCGGCATGCCCACGCCCAGGCTCGCTGGCCCGGCAACACCTGGTTTCGGGGCAGCTTCTTTTCCGGCGATACCCAGCCCGCCGAAATCAGCCATGAACAGGCCGTCCAGCTGGATCTGCTGGCCATCGCCCTGCGCGAATCGGTTGAAACGCTGGTGCAATTCTTCCGCCTCAACCCCGACATGGCGCCACGCCTGCTTGCCATTGCCAACTCCCAGGCCGGCGGCTTGAGCCGGCCGGCCGAATCGACGGCCCATGCGCTCATCATGCTGGGCTCGCAACGCGCCGGCCGCGTGGCAGCCCTATTGGCGCTGGCTGGCAGGCAGCCCACCGAATCCTCGCGTCACTATGCCATCACCGCGCTGACACGCGCGCTGTTCATGGGAAAGATCACCCGCCTGGGCGCACCGGCCGAGAGCGCTGCCGCCGCATTCGAAATCGGCCTGCTGTCGACCGCTCCCCTTGCGCTGTCGCTGCCGGTGGAAACGCTCATCCGCAAGCTGGGCCTGTCGGCAACCAGCGCACGCGCACTGAGCGCGCACCCTTCGCCCGAAGGGGCCATGCTGCAATTGACCTATGCCTGCGAGAACAACGACGTCGAGACATTGGCCTCGTATGCGCAGCAACTGGATATTCCGCTGCACCAGATTTCCGTGGCCTATCTGGACGCCTTGATCGCCGCATCCGAACTCGACGCCGCCCTGCATTGACAGCGTAAAATGGCGGTTTTTGTTTGCCGCTCGCGCCATGCACCCCACCCTGGTTTTCGACATTGAAACGATCCCCGACCTCGCCGGGTTCGCCGCCGTCAACGGCATAGACGAAGCAACGCTGCCGCAGGCCGAGCTTGCCGAAATGGCCCTGCTCGCCCGCCGCCAGAAGACAGGCAGCGACTTCATGCCGCATCACCTGCATCGCATCGTCGCGATCTCCTGCGTGCTGCGCAGCGGCGATCAGCTCAAGGTCTGGTCGTTGGGCGAGCCGGACAGCAGCGAGGCCGAGCTGATCCAGCGTTTTTACGACGGCATCGAGCGCTATACCCCGCAACTGGTGTCATGGAACGGCGGCGGATTCGACCTGCCGGTGCTGCATTACCGCGCGCTAATCCATGGCGTGGCCGCGGCGCGCTACTGGGACTGGGGCGACGACGACAAGGAATTCAAATGGAACAGCTACCTGGGGCGCTACCACACCCGCCATCTCGATCTCATGGACGTGCTGGCGATGTACCAGCCCCGCGCCAACGCGCCGCTCGACCAGATGGCCAAGCTGTGCGGCTTTCCCGGCAAGCTGGGGATGGACGGATCGAAAGTGCTGGAAGCCTTCCAGAACGGTGAAATCGATGCCATCCGCAACTACTGCGAAACCGACGTCATGAACACTTGGCTGGTCTACCTGCGCTTCCAGAAAATGCGCGGGACGCTGACCGACTCGACCTACGCAGCCGAGATCGAGCTCGCGCGAAATACAGTCCAGGCCCACCCCGCCCCGCACTGGCAGGAATTCCTGGCGGCCTGGGCATGAACCAGACGGTCGACATCCTCTCCCTCGACCATGAGGGCCATGGCGTTGCACGCGTCGACGGCAAGGTCACCTTCGTCGACGGCGCGCTGGCGGGCGAACGCGCGGACATCGCGGTCTACCGCAAGCACGCCAAATACAACTCGGCCAACGCGGTCGCTATCCTCAAGGCCAGCGCCCAACGCGCGGAACCACGCTGCAAATACTTCGGCCGCTGCGGCGGCTGCTCGATGCAGCATCTGGAAGCCAGCGCCCAGGTAGCCGCCAAGCAGCGCGTGCTGGAAGAGAACCTCGCCCGCATCGGCAAGGTCAGCCCCGATATCGTGCTGCGCGCCCTGCACGGGCCGACCTGGGGCTATCGCCACCGCGCGCGGCTGTCTGTCCGCCTGGTCAACAAGAAAGGCGGCGTGCTGGTCGGTTTCCACGAGAAACGCTCCAGCTTCATTGCCGACATGGCGAGTTGCGAGGTGCTGACGCCCGACGTCTCGGCACTGATCCAGCCGCTGCGCGAGCTGATCGTGCAACTGTCGAACGCCGATCGCATCCCGCAGATCGAGATCGCCGTCGGCGAACATATTACTGTGCTGGTATTTCGCCTGCTCGAACCCTGGACCGACGAGGACGCCACCCAGGTACGAGCATTTGCCGACCGGCATCGCGTACATATCTGGGAGCAGGCAAAAGGCCCCGACACCGTGCGCCCGTTCTGGCCCGACATCGCGCCCGAACTCAGCTACAGCCTGCCCGAATTCGGCCTGACGATGCCGTTCAGACCCACCGATTTCACCCAGGTCAACACCGCCATCAACCGCGCGTTGGTCAGCCGCGCGCTGCGCCTGCTCGACCCGCAACCGGGCGAACGCATTGCCGACCTGTTCTGCGGCCTGGGCAACTTCACCCTGCCCATCGCCCGAAGCGGGGCCGATGTACTCGGCATCGAAGGCAGCACGGAACTCGTCGCCCGTGCACGTGCGAATGCCCTGCATAACGCGCTCCCCAACGCCCACTTCGTGGTCGACAACCTGTTCGAGATGACATCCGAGAAATTCGCTGCCCTGGGGCACTTCGACAAGCTGCTGATCGATCCGCCCCGTTCCGGCGCCATCGAGGTCGTCAAATCGCTGCCCGACGGCCGCGGGCCACAGCGCATCGTCTATGTCTCGTGTGACCCCGCCACGCTGGCACGTGACGCCGAGGTGCTGGTACACGTCAAGGGTTACCGGCTCGAAGCCGCCGGCGTCGCCAACATGTTCCCGCATACCGCACATGTGGAGTCGATTGCCCTGTTTACGCGGTAATCCATTAAAATCCCGCCTTTATCTAGCCCTCAACCCCTGGCCCTAACATGGCACTCATCGTACAAAAATACGGCGGCACCTCGGTCGCCAACGTCGAACGCATCCGCGCCGTAGCGGAACGTGTCGCCAAATTCAAAATGCTCGGCCACCAGGTGGTGGTCGTACTCTCGGCCATGTCGGGCGAGACCAACCGGCTGATCGCGCTGGCGAAAGGCATTCAGGCGCAACCCGACCCGCGCGAACTCGACATGCTGGTGTCCACCGGCGAGCAGGTCACCATTGCCCTGCTCGCCATGGCGCTGAAAGACCTTGGCCTGAAAGCCAAGAGCTATACCGGCGCGCAGGTGCGCATCCTCACCGACAACGCCTTCACCAAGGCGCGCATCCTCAGCATCGACGAAGCCAACATGCGGCGCGACCTGGATTCGGGCCATGTGGTCGTGGTCGCCGGATTCCAGGGTGTCGATGCCGACGGCAACATCACCACCCTGGGCCGCGGCGGTTCCGACACCACCGGCGTCGCGCTGGCTGCCGCACTCAAGGCCGACGAGTGCCAGATCTACACCGACGTCGACGGCGTCTACACCACCGACCCGCGCATCGTGCCCGAGGCACGCCGCCTGAAGACCGTCACCTTCGAGGAAATGCTCGAAATGGCGAGTCTCGGTTCCAAGGTGCTGCAGATCCGCTCGGTCGAGTTCGCCGGCAAATACAAAGTCAAACTTCGTGTGCTGTCCAGCTTTCAGGACGAGGGCGACGGCACGCTCATCACCTTCGAGGAAAACGACAACATGGAACAGGCCATCATCTCCGGTATCGCATTCAACCGCGACGAAGCCAAAATCACCGTGGTCGGTGTGCCCGACCAGCCCGGCATCGCCTACCAGATTCTCGGTCCGGTGGCCGACGCCAACATCGACGTCGACATGATCGTGCAGAACGTTGGCCACGCGAACACCACCGACTTCACCTTCACCGTGCACCGCAACGACTTCGCCAAGGCCATGGACATCGTCAAGGCCAACGCTGCCGCCATCGGCGCACGCGAAGTCACCGGCGACGACAAGATCGCCAAGGTCTCCATCGTCGGCGTTGGCATGCGCTCGCACGTCGGCATCGCGCGCAAGATGTTCGAAACCCTGTCGAAGGAAAACATCAACCTGCAGATGATCTCCACTTCGGAAATCAAGATCTCGGTGGTAGTCGAGGACAAATACATGGAACTCGCGGTGCGCGCCCTGCACCAGGCCTTCGAACTCGACAAGGCCCCCGCCTGAGGTGGCTTTCCGCCGCGCATTCCGCTACAATGCGCGGCGGTTCGGAGACGTGGCCGAGTGGTTGAAGGTACTCCCCTGCTAAGGGAGCATGCGGGCTTAAACCTGCATCGAGGGTTCGAATCCCTCCGTCTCCGCCAAATTCAGATTGCAGACAGATTTCATCTGTCCAATATCTCCAAAACTGCGTATAATGCGCAACCTTCAAAGCGCCCGTAGCTCAGCTGGATAGAGTACTTGGCTACGAACCAAGGGGTCAGGAGTTCGAATCTCTTCGGGCGCACCATCATAAAAAAGGCCGATTCCAAATGGAGTCGGCCTTTTCATTTCAACTGTAGATCGTGTTTTCGGCGTAAAGCTGACCAGCCGGTGAACGAATCACCGCCTCATGTGCGCATCCATGCCTACCTCCGCTCAGATGCGCGAATCATTCATGGATTACTGATAACTACTTGGCAGCAGCCCACGCCACGCAATAACCCTGCGGAGAGATTTCGGTGTCTCCGGGGAAAATCTTGCAACCGCCAAGCGCCTTCGGTGTTTTACCCGCAACGAAGTGCATGCAGGTTGCGCAGTGCTTGTCACCGTTTGGCTTGTCCTGGTATTTCATCGCAGTACGCATTGCGGCATTGGTTGCGGCCATTGCCTTTCCCGATACGGCAATCACGGGAATCATGGCGAGCGCTGCGCCGCTGACCTTCAGGAATTGACGACGTGTAGGCTTCAATTCTTCTTTCATTGCTGGCTTCCTTTTGCTGGCGGTTAATAGACGACTCACCGGCATACCGTGTGACGACATGACCGGTTCGCCTTGGGGCTGACTTGGGCTTACGCCTGCATCAGATCGTGCCTAATATATATCAAATAAAGACACAGTGATCTTGTTTTCACCGTTCCGTTCAAACAAGAAAAGCTGCCTCCAATCCGGCACCCTGTTTCGCATGTGCTGAGGCAGTAGAATTATGATTCCCAGAATACGCGGGAGTTCACGATGAAAAAAATTGGTCTGCTCTGCCTTCTGGCCACACTTCCAGCCTTCGCACAATCTGAAATAGCCGGCACGGCCCATGTCGTGGACGGCGATACGATTCACGTCGCCACCGATCATGGAACGATCAAGGTGCGCTTACTGGGTATTGCTGCGCCGGAAAGCCACCAGTCCGGCGGAAATGAAGCAACCGCTTTTCTGGAACAATATGCAGAAGGCGAGCCGGTGCATTGCACGCTTGATGGAACTCAATTTCAAATGTTCGAAGTCGGGATTTGTTATGTAGCCGGGCAGGATATTGCCGCAGCGGTGATCAGGGCTGGCCTCGCTCGAGATTGCCCCGCTGTATCCGGTGGCCGGTATTGGCCGATTGAAAGACCGGAGGCACAAAAGCTCCCCTTGCCTGACTATTGCCAATCAGGCACGGCCCGCCATCGCTAGTGTCAGGCAATAGCGCTACCACGAGTCAGGCTCGGTCAGATCAAGCACCGATTAAATTGTGCTGAAACGGGCAGGAACGAGGCACGTGCCCCATACAAAACACTATTTTGACCTAGAATGGGCATTAAATAGATTGATCGAATAAACGCCGTGCTCAAGAAAATCAAAGCCCGAGATCTGCAACTGGGCATGCATCTCCACGGGCTATGTGGCTCATGGATGGAACATCCATTCTGGCGCAGCAAGTTCACCTTGACCGACACCGAGGACATCCGCCGCATCTGCGATAGCGGCATCACCGAGGTCTGGATCGATGTCGCCAAAGGCCTCGACATACCCTCGGCCAAGGAAGAACCCGGGCCATCCGTTACCGCTGTACTGATGCATACCGAGATTGCGCCCGGAATCGATGCGCTCAAACCGGCATCGATGAGCGAGGAGCTGCAGCGTGCGGCCATGATTTGCGCCAAGGCCAAGAAGGCGGTTGTCTCCATGTTCCGGGAAGTCCGCATGGGAAAAGCCATCAGTGCCGAGGATGCCGGCGAACTGGTCGAAGAAATTTCCTCGTCCGTGATACGCAACCCTGGCGCACTGATCAGCCTGGCGCGACTCAAGACCGCCGACGACTACACGTACATGCATTCCGTTGCGGTTTGCGCGCTGATGGTGTCGCTGGCGCGCCAACTGGATCTGGACGAAACGAGCGTACGTGAAGCCGGCATGGCCGGCCTGATGCACGATCTGGGCAAGGCCCTGATGCCGATGGAGGTGCTTAACAAGCCGGGTAGGCTGACCGACGACGAATTCCGCATCATCAAGAGCCACCCGGTCGAAGGTCACCGCCTGCTGATCGAGGGCAACACCGCCAGCGACATCGTGCTCGATGTGTGCCTGCACCATCATGAGAAAATCGACGGCAGCGGTTACCCTGACCGGCTCTCAAGCGACGAAATCAGCCTCTTCGCCAAGATGGGCGCCGTGTGCGATGTGTACGATGCCATCACCTCCAATCGTCCCTATAAGGCGGGCTGGGATCCGGCTGAATCCATCCGGAAAATGACCGAGTGGAGCAAGGGACACTTCGACGAGCACGTCTTTCAGGCCTTCATCAAAAGCATCGGCATCTATCCGGTCGGCTCGCTGGTCAAACTCGCGTCAGGCCGTCTGGCCGTCGTGGTCGAGCAATCGGAAAAGTCGCTGCTGGCACCACGCGTCAAGGTATTCTTCTCGACCAAGTCGCAAACCTACATCGTGCCGGAATTGGTCGACCTTTCCCGCCCATCCATCACGGAAAAGATTGTCAGCCGTGAAGACGCGGCCAAGTGGGGAATCACGAATCTGGACGAACTCTGGGCAACCTGACCAGGCTTGCCGTCAACCGAAATCCCCGACAACAATCTGGCAGCAAGGCCTCAGGCAGGCTGTCTAGACATGCGGCGTGACGGGCGGCAACACGGAAGCCGGCGCGGCTTCGATCGTGACGATCTCGAACTGCATGGTGACCAGGTCGGCCATGATATAGGTCGGCGGCGCGCCAACGCCGCCGACGGTACCTGGATTGATCAGCCAGGTGTGCCCCCCCTTGACGGTGGCGACCTGGGAAATACTGGACTTGTGGTCATGGCCGCAGCACACCAGGTCGTAGTCCCCGGTGCAGGCGAGCGCCTGCGCGTAATGCGGATAATGCACCAGGAAGAGGTTGCGGTCGGCCAGGGTGAAGGCCGCGTCCTGGCCGTGATAGCGGATGACGCTGTTGGGTTCGGCCGCCAGCCGCGTCATGTTGTAGAGATCGCCGGTATTGTTGCCGTGGATGACGTGCACCGGCAGCTCGTATTTCTGCAGCACGCGCAGCGTGGTCGGCGCGACCACGTCGCCGCAATGCAGCACTGCTTCCGCTCCGTGCGCCTTGGCATGCTCGACAGCAGCACCCAGCAGGCGCCGGTTGTCGTGCGAGTCGGAAAGGATACAGACCTTCATCAGAAAGCGGGCTTGTCCGCCGCGTTGCGGTAGCGTTCCACGCCGGCGAGGATTTCGGCGCGGGCGTCATCGATGCCGACCCAACCTTCGACCTTGACCCATTTTCCGTCCTCGAGGTCCTTGTAGTGCTCGAAGAAGTGAGAAATCTGCTTCAGCAGCAACGGCTGCAGGTCTTCGGGCTTGTTGACGCCCTTGTACAGGCCGCACAGTTTGTCGACCGGCACTGCCAGCAACTTGGCGTCGACGCCGGCCTCGTCGGTCATCTTCAGCATGCCAATCGGGCGGCAGCGCACGACCACGCCGGTGATCAGCGGGATCGGGGTCACCACCAGCACGTCGACCGGATCGCCGTCTTCCGACAGCGTGTGGGGAATATAGCCGTAGTTGCACGGGTAGTGCATGGCGGTCGACATGAAGCGGTCGACGAACATCGCGCCGGACTCCTTGTCCACTTCGTATTTGATCGGCTCGCCGTGGGCGGGGATTTCGATGATGACATTGAAGTCGTCCGGCAGATTGCGGCCGGAGCTGACGCGATCGAGGCTCATGGTATTCGGGGCTAAAAACGGGAAAGCCGGCCATTATACCCGCCCTCGCCGGTCTCACCTTACATACACGGAGTTCGCCGCATGACGCTTAATTGCTCATATTGGCAGGCAAGCTTCGTAGATTTTTCTAGGGTGCCTGACATGCCAGCGGACTACGTGTACAAACCATTTCAACTGTTGCCTGTGCGTAGCTTAGGCCTTGCGCAAGCGAACGCCTCAACCAGACGACTGCATCACGCGTTTCCTCCAAGGAGTCCGCATTGTCGGCAAGGGTACTTCCATACAACCACTGTGCTAGCGCTTCGCCCTGTTCAGCCGCTGCGTGGAGGTGTTGCATTGCAAGCAAATCGTTTTGGGGTAAACCGTTGCCTGAAAGGTAGGCGATACCGAGTTGGTAATTCGCCCAGGCATCGCCTTGCAGGGCTGCTTTCTCAAGCCAGTAGGCCGCTCGCGCAGAATCCTGCCGCACCCTATCTCCTGTTTGGTAGCGGTAGGCCAATAGCTTTTGTGTATCGAGATGCCCTCGTTCAGCTACTCGCTCATACAATTCAAGCGAACGCGCTGCATTCTGGGGCACCCCGATTCCACCTGCATAGCGTATAGCCAACTCAAGCATGGCATCAAACTGACCTTGCTCCGCAGCCCGTGTCAACCAGCGACTGGCCTGCGTTTCATTTTTTTCCACGCCGACCCCCGTATAGAGCATGCGTGCCAACCGGTACTGCGCATCCGCACTCGATAATTGCGCAGCACGCTCGATCCATACCGCAGCCTGTTTATCATCCCGTGCCACACCCTGCCCTTGCAGATAAATCATCCCCAGCGCCAGCGCGGCCCCGACATGCGCCTGGTTGGCGGCACGTTCCAACCAAGGTATTGCGATAGACACGTCACGCGGCACACCGTCACCACGCAAATAAAACTGGGCAAGATCAAACTGCGCACTATCAAGGCCTTTTACCGCTGCCTGCCTGCACACCTGCCGCGCATGCTCGGCATTTCTCGCCACGCCACGCCCCGTAAGCAAGTGGAAGCCCTGCCGATACAGTGCTTCGGGACTACCGCTCGCCGCTGCGCGTTCGATCCAGTGATAAGCGGCGGCATCGTCCTGAAGCACACCCTGTCCGCCAGCCAGCATCAATGACAGAGCGTACTGCGCGCCGGGATGACCCTGCTCCGCTGCGCGCAGGTACCAGTCATATGCCCGTTTAAGATCGCGTGGCAGAACGTCGCCACCATTCTGGTAATACCGCCCCAGCCGGTATTGGGCACGTGATTCACCTGCTTCAGCACCACGTTGATACCAACGCAGCGCTTCCTGCTGGTCAGCCTTGACGCCCCGTCCCAACTCATAATTCCAGCCAATGTCATAAAGTAAAAAACTTGCGCCTTGTTCGGCTGCTTGACGAAATTGCAGCATCTCCTTCTGCGCGGCGGCATGTACCGGTGCAACGTCGGCCAAGACGGATAGTGGTGCCAGAAAAGCAGCCCAACCGGCTGCGATGCACACTTGTTTCATGGTTTATCCTTCGGAGTTGCAGACAGCGCGCGCGCCTCCCAATAAGCGACACGCTTGGGATCGGCCTTCTGATCCAACTCACCGTTGCGATACACGTTTACCAGCCGTTCGATCGCCTGGCGGTTGTTCGCCGCGGCCGCCTTCATCAGCCAGCCCAGCGCTTTTTTGGCATCGCGCTTCCCGACTTCACCCTGCTCATACATTCGCGCCAAGGAGAGCATCGCATTGCTGTTGCCGCCATGGGCCGCCTTTTCAAACCAGCTTTTCGCGCCGGCCAAATCGGACTTGCCCAGATAGCCCTGGTAAAGCGTATAGCCCACATTGTTCATCGAGTCAGCATCCCCCTGCTCTGCGGCTCTGACAAACCAGTGGTATGCGTTGGGCAGGCTTTGCGGCAAACCCAGATTGCCTTGCAAGTAAGCGGTCCCGAGAAGTTTTTGCGCTTCCAGATTGCCATTCTTGGCCTCCGCTCGCACCCTCGGCCATTCGTATTGCCCTTGTGCGCTCATCCATCGGTACGCGGGATTCTCCTGTTGCGCCGCCAACTGTTTTGCCAACGCGTTACCATTCTGGGTGGCACGCTCGCGATACTGGCGCGCCTTTTCAGGGTCATGGAGCATGCCGCGCCCCGTTTCGTAAATACGGGCAAGGTTGAGATCGCCTGCGGCGTCGCCGCGTTCGGCGGCGCGTTCATACCAGGGAATCGCTCGCCAGACATCCACCGGCACACCCCAGCCTTGCATGTAGGCATTTCCCAGGCTCACCTCGGCGGCGCCATTGCCCTGTGCAGCGGCTTTTCTCCACCAGCTCAGCGCTTCGCCATAGTTCAGAAGGCGTACCCCGAACTGAGGAAACTGGCCGCTGTATACGTTGCCCAAATAATATTGATACTGCGAGTGTCCCGCTTCGGCGAGCCTTTTCATCCAAGTCAGTGTCTCGTCTCGGCTGGCACCATCCGGATGCACCAACAATCGGGCGGCCAGATTCTTCATCGAAAGCTCATCACCCTGTTCTGCCGCCTTGCGGGACCAGACTATCCCCAATGTTTCATCCTGCGGCAGCGTCACTCCCTGAAAATAGCGCCAGGCCAGGCTTGATTGCGCCTCGACATAGCCCTTTTCTGCCGCCAACCGATACCAATCCACTGCAGTCTTGTCATCCGCCGCCACACCGTACCCATAGGCATAGGCCATGCCCAGAGCGAATTCCGCCGGTGTATAGCCCAGACGCGCCGCACGCTCCAGCCACTGCACACGTTTCTCTGCGGCAAGCCCCTGCCAAGCCAATTGATATTGTGCGAGGGGATGATCGAGTTCCGCGGCACGTTCCAGCCAGCGCAACCCGGCTGTACGTTCGGGATTGCCAAAGCGTCCATCGATCAAGCCATTGCCCAACTCGTAAGCGGCATCGGCATACCCTGCTTGTGCGGCTTTTTCAAGAAACGCCCGGAGCGGCGCGGTATCGGTTGCCGCGCCTCGCCCTTCGGCAACCATCGAAGCGAGCTTTTGCTCGGCCGGCAGATAGCCGGCCTTCGCGAGTTCACGATACAGTTGGAGCGCATGCCCATCGTCATGCTCCACTCCCTGACCTTCGCTAAACATAGTAGCCAACGCAAATTTCGCATCGGGCCGGCCCTGGACCGCTGCAAGTTGCAACCAATGCGCCGCTTCGCGTGCATCCTGATGTACTTCAATACCATCACGCAACATGAGTCCGAGCACTTCGCGCGCCTGTGCCCAGCCTTTCTCGGCCGCACGTTTCAGCCAATAAACACTTTTTGTTCGATCAGCAGCACCGGCCCAACCGTTCCAGTACGCCTCAGCCAAGACATATGCAGCTTCTGCCTTGCCACTTCGCTCGGCACGTTCGATCCAGTTCACCCCTTGCGGCACATCAATGGTCGTCTCGAACCAACCATGAAGCAGTATTCGCCCCCAATCCAACTCAGCTTGAGAATACCCCCCGTCTGCAGAGTGCTTGAGCATCGACAAGGCTTCCTGTCTGTTGTTGGGCTCCTCATCCAAAAGCCGCTGCGCTACAACCCATTGCGCAAACGGATCGCCCATGGATGCACGCTGCAACCATTGTTCAGTCTCACCGGGGGGTGCGGGTGCGGGAAGCGCGCTTTCGACACTTGCATCCAAACCAGGTATGACGTCCATCAATCTCGCCTCTGCTGGCAACGCAAAAATCATCAAGCCTGCCGCCACCAACTGGCACAAACCCTTTGCCATGGAATCGAAACATTTCATACGCTAGTCCCCCGGCTGCGCTGGTATTGAAGCAAAGCTGGCAATCTGCCAAGAGGTATGCCGGCCACCAGTAGTCTTATTTTCCGATTGTGCCGAGTTAGGCCGAATAGCCAATCGCAAGCACGAAATTCCGTTGTTGTAATGGCACGGACATTCACTTATCTGTCGAACACCGATGCCAAAATCATGCACGATGTTTTGAATGACCGGTGCTCCACTCTGTCTCCCTTTGGGGCCACAGCCGTCATCGCGCATTCCTTTGTACGCATCCTCTTGCCATTTCCGGGATAATTCTAAACTTTTTCCATGGCGTTTCTGTTTTCCCCTTCCGCACTTTCGTCTCGCACCCAGCCCGGCTTGGCTGGCGCGGCCGATGCGCTCTATCTCGCCGAGCTGGCGCGCCGCGCCGCGCCGCTGGTGGTGGTATGCGCGAGCGCGTGGGACGCCAACCGGTTGGCCGAGGAACTGCGCTGGTTCGACCCGGCATTGCGGGTATGTGCCTTTCCTGACTGGGAAACGCTGCCCTACGACACCTTCTCGCCGCACCCGGACCTGATTTCCGAACGGTTGGCCACGCTGTACCAGATTTCGCGCGGCGAATTCGACATCGCCGTGGTGGCACTGTCGACCGCCTTGTACCGGCTGGCGCCGCCGGCTTTCCTCGCCGCCCACACCTTCTTCCTGAAACAGAAGGACACGCTCGACGAACCGGCCTTTCGCGCGCAGATGGCGCTGGGCGGCTACACCCACGTGAACCAGGTGTTCGCGCCGGGCGAGTTCTCGATCCGCGGCGGGCTGATCGACCTCTTCCCGATGGGCAGCGCGCTGCCCTACCGCATCGACCTGTTCGACAACGAGATCGAGACGCTGCGCGCGTTCGACGTCGACACCCAGCGCAGCATCTACCCGGTCAACGAAGTGCGGCTGCTGCCGGCGCGCGAGTTCCCGCTCGACGAGGCCGGCATCACGCGTTTCCGCCAGAATTTCCGCGAGCGCTTCGAGGGCGATCCGTCGAAATCCAAGCTCTACAAAGACGTCAGCAACGGCCTGGCGCCCGCCGGCATCGAGTACTACCTGCCGCTGTTCTTCGACGAGACCGCGACGCTGTTCGACTATCTGCCAAGGCACACCCGGTTCGTGGCGCACGGTGCGCTCGACCCCGCCGGCCAGGCGTTCTGGGCCGATGCACAGGGCCGCCATCGACTGTTGGCGGGCGACAAGGATCGCCCGCTGCTGCCGCCCGCCGAACTGTTCCTGCCGACCGACGCGTTCTTCAGCCTGGCCAAGGCCTACACACGACTCGACGTGGAACAGGCTGGTGAGGGCCTGGCCCATCCGGTTCCGCCCATTTCAGTCGATCGCCGCGAAGCCCACCCTGTCGCCAAGCTACAGGGCTTCATCGACGGCTTCCGGGGCACGACCCTGATCGTCGCGCCCTCGGCCGGACGCCGCGAGACCCTGCACGAATACCTCGCCGAGCACGGACTCGACGCCTCCTTGTGCGAGGGGTGGACCGAGTGCCAGTCGAAATCCGACCGCATCCTGCTGACCTACGGCCCACTGGCCGAGGGCTTCGTCACCGCCGACGGCGCGCTCGCTGTCGTCACCGAGACCGAGCTCTACGCCATCCCGCCCAAGACCCGGCGCGCACGCGAAGCCCGCGCGACGCAGATCGACAACCTGCTGCGCGACCTCTCTGAACTCAAGCCCGGCGACCCGGTGGTGCATGCGCAATATGGCGTCGGCCAGTACCTCGGCCTGATCAACATGGACCTCGGCGACGGCGACACCGAGTTCCTGCAGCTCGAATATGCCAAGGGCGACAAACTCTACGTCCCAGTCGCCAACCTGCACCTGATTTCGCGCTACAGCGGCGCCGGCGAGGGTGCCGCGCCGCTGCACAAGCTTGGTACGGACCAGTGGGACAAAGCGCGCCGCCGCGCGATGCAGGCGGCGCGCGACACCGCCGCCGAGCTGCTGAACCTCTATGCGCTGCGCGCCGCCCGCGAAGGCCACGCGTTCAAGTTTTCGCCGCACGACTACGAAGCTTTTGTCGAAGGCTTCGGCTACGAAGAGACGCCCGACCAGGCCGCGGCGATCGCTGCCGTCATGGCCGACATGCAAACCGGCAAGCCGATGGACCGGCTGGTATGCGGCGATGTCGGTTTCGGCAAGACCGAGGTCGCGCTGCGCGCCGCCTTCATGGCCGTGATGGGCGGCTACCAGGTGGCCGTGCTGGTGCCGACGACCTTGCTGGCCGAGCAACACTTCAACAATTTTTCCGACCGTTTTTCCGCCTGGCCGGTGAAGCTGGCCGAGCTGTCGCGCTTCCGCAGTCCCAAGGAACAGGCCGAGGCGCTGCAAGCGCTCGCCGACGGCAAGCTCGACATCGTCATCGGTACCCACCGGCTGATCCAGAAAGACGTCAAGTTCGCCCGTCTGGGGCTGGTCATCATGGACGAGGAGCACCGCTTCGGGGTGCGGCAGAAGGAGCAGCTGAAAGCGCTACGCGCCGAGGTGGACGTGCTGACCCTGACTGCGACGCCAATCCCGCGCACGCTGGCGATGTCGCTCGAAGGCATCCGCGATTTCTCGGTCATTGCAACGGCCCCGCAGAAGCGGCTGGCGATCAAGACCTTCGTGCAGTCGTTTTCCGCCGGCCTGATCCGCGAGGCAGTGCTGCGCGAGCTGAAGCGCGGCGGCCAGGTGTACTTCCTGCACAACGAGGTCAGCACCATCGAAGCCATGCGCGAACGGCTGGAAAAACTACTGCCGGAAGCGCGTATCCGTGTCGGCCACGGCCAGATGGGCGAGCGCGAACTGGAACAGGTGATTCGCGACTTCTACCAGCAACGCTACGACATTCTGCTGTGCACCACCATCATCGAAACCGGCATCGACATTCCCACGGCCAACACCATCCTCATCAACCGCGCCGACAAGTTCGGGCTCGCCCAATTGCATCAACTCAGGGGCCGCGTCGGCCGCTCCCACCACCAGGCTTTTGCCTACCTGCTGGTCGAGGAAGACCGCACCTTGACACCACAGGCGAAGAAACGCCTGGAAGCCATTCAATTGATGGAAGAACTCGGCTCAGGCTTCCATCTCGCCATGCAGGATCTGGAAATCCGTGGTGCCGGCGAGGTGCTGGGCGAGAAGCAGAGCGGAGAGATTCTCGAGGTCGGTTTCTCACTCTACAACGACATGCTGGCCGGCGCAGTAGCGAGCCTGAAGGCGGGCCAGGAGCCCGACATGAACCAGCCGCTCGGCGTGGTGTCGGAAATCAACCTTCACCTGCCCGCGCTGCTGCCGGTGGACTACTGTCCCGACGTCCACGAGCGACTGGTCCTGTACAAGCGGCTGGCGAGCGTGCATGACACGGAGGAGTTGATCCAGTTGCAGGAAGAGCTGGTCGACCGCTTCGGCCAGTTGCCCGATCCCGCCCGCGTGCTGCTCGACACCCACCGCCTGCGGATGGCCGCCAAGCCCCTTGGCATCATGAAGGTCGACGCCAACGCGGATAGCATCCTGCTGCAGTTCGTGCCACAGCCACCGATCGACCCGGGCCGCATCATCCAACTCATCCAGAGCCGGCGCGATATCAAGCTGGCAGGCGAGAACCGCCTGCGCTGGGCCGCCAATTCGCCCGCCGAAGCGCGTGCCACGAACGTCATTACCCTGTTCAATCTACTGAAATAGCACACCCCATGAATCTGATCGTTCAGGGACGCGACGTCCCCACGCCTAGCCTCAAACAGCTTGCCAAACTGACCAGCGCCACGGCCATCGAAGCCGTTTCGCTCACCGCGTTCCGACTGGTGGTCGCCGACGACAGTCCGCGTGTCGAGGCCGCCGCGTTCTGCGAGGAAAATTCGCTCGACTGCGGCTGGGTGCCGGCAAGACGACACATCGGCGACTTCGGCCTCTTGGTGATGGATATGGACTCGACCCTGATCACCATCGAGTGCATCGACGAAATTGCCGACATGCAGGGTCTGAAACCCCAAGTCTCGGCCATCACGGAAGCAGCCATGCGCGGCGAAATCGATTTTGCCGAAAGCCTGCGCCGCCGGGTGTCGTTGCTGGCAGGACTCGACCAGTCGGCCCTGCAGCGCGTCTATGACGAGCGTCTGCAGTTGTCGCCGGGCGCGGAAACCCTGTTGGCGGCAATTCGCGCCGCAGGAATCCGGACCCTGCTGGTGTCAGGGGGATTCACCTTCTTTACCGAACGACTGCAATCCCGGCTTGGGCTGGACTACACCGCCGCCAACACGCTGGAAGTGGCGGACGGCAAGCTGACCGGCCACGTCCTCGGCGACATCGTCGACGCCCAGGGCAAGGCCGATTGGCTCAATCGCGTGCGCATCGAACTGGGCCTGGATCGCGGACAGGTCATTGCCATGGGCGATGGCGCCAACGACCTGAAAATGATGGCCGAAGCCGGCATCAGCATCGCCTACCGAGCAAAACCGGTGGTACGCGCGCAGGCCGCTTACGCACTGAATCAGGTAGGGCTGGACGGCCTGATCCCGCTGTTAGGCGAAAACGGACGCAAAGGCTAAAGAAAATCTGCGGGCCGCCGATAAACCATTGAGTGCCCAATCAGTCATAAGATCGACCCCCGCGACCAGGAATCCCCGTGAAAATCGACAAGCGCATCACCCCGCCCGCCGCCAGCAAAGTGTCTTCCGCCAAGGGCAAAGGTGCCGGCAAAGCCTCAGCCCCCGCCGCCGGCAGCGGCGATTCGCTGACATTGACCGAGTCCAGCACCCGCATCCGCTCGCTCGAGTCCCAGCTGGCATCGGTCGACGTCACCGATGCGGGCAAAGTTGAATCGGTCAAGGCCGCACTGGCCAACGGGACCTTTGCGGTCGATGCCGAGGTGGTGGCCGACCGCCTGATCGACCATACCAAGGAAACCCTTCGCAAGCGCCCGCGCAAGAAGTGATTTCCGCCCCCATCGCAAGCCCGCGGACGCAATCCGCGGGCTTTTGTTTTTCAACTGGAATAAAATCGTGCCCTGAGACTTCATTTTGGGGTACCGCATGAACGAAATCGTTTTATCCGTGACCGGCATGACCTGCGGCGGCTGCGTCAACAGCGTCACCAAGGTGTTGACGGCCCTGCCGGGTGTGCAAACTGCGGTTGTCACGTTGACGCCGGGCCAAGCACGGGTGACATACGACCCAGCCCGCGTTGAGCGTGCCGCCATGGTGCAGGCCATCGTCGATGCAGGCTTCGGAGTGAGCGACTGAGCTGACCGTCGCACTTCAGGTCTGGCCGCACAGGTTTTCCAGCGGTTCGGGCTGATGAATTCCATTGCCCTGCACGTAATCCACCCCCATCTGCCGCAATAATGCCAGGATCTGATCCGATTCGACGTATTCGGCCACGGTTCTCAGGTTCATCTGGTGGCCGATGCGGTGAATCGCCTCGACCATGGAGCGATCAATGGCATTGTTGGCAATATCGCGCACGAATGCGCCATCGATCTTGAGGTAATCCACGTTCAGGTTCTTCAGGTAGGTGAAGGACGACAGGCCGCTGCCGAAATCGTCCAGTGCGAAGCTGCAGCCGAACGCACGCATGGCCTCGATAAACTCGTTGACGACGGCAAGGTTGCCGATGGCAGCCGTTTCGGTGATCTCGAAACACAGATGCGGTCCGAAGGCCGGATTCTCGTCAAGACTTGATAGCAGCATGCGGCGGAATGCCGGGTCCTTCAACGACGCCCCCGACAGGTTGACCGCAAACAGGCAATTCCGCTCGCGTTTGCTCGCCAGATAACGCTGGCACAGACGCAGCGTCTCCTCGATCACCCAACTATCGATGGCCGGCATGATGGAATAGCGCTCCGCTGCCGGAATGAATGCCATCGGCAGGATTTCGCTGCCATCCTCGTCGATCATCCGCAGCAATAATTCGACATGGCGGACCGACTCCACGACGCCGTCGGCACGGCGGATCTCCTGCCACGACAGACGCAGGCGGTGCTCTTCCAGGGCACGTTGGATACGCGTCACCCATTGCATTTCGCCACGGTGGCGCACTAGGTGTGATCTCTCAATAGGTT
>DDRS01000014.1 GCA_002343685.1 Thiobacillus denitrificans
TCAGTAGTTAAGCAGAGGTTTCAGCATGGCAAATGCGACACGGGCAGTAATCAGAGGATTCGTTTGTGGTCGAGTTGCCTGACCAGCGTACGTACGGGGGCGGGGAGCGCCGCATCGAGTGCATCGGCCAGGGGGAGCCAGATTTGGCCGGGTGGCGTATCGGAGCGCGGTGCCAGCTGAAGCTGAACCGGCTGGATGTGTAGCTTGAAGTGGGTGAAGCTGTGTGTGAACTGCGGGAGAGCCTGCTGGGCCAGCGCGGTGAAGCCGAAGCGCTCGCGGCAGTGGCTGGCGGCGTCGACGTCGGGGGCCAGTTCGGGCAGGCTCCACAAGCCGCCCCAAATACCCTGTGAAGGGCGCTTTTCAAGCATGAGTTCGCCGCGGTCGAGCAGCAGCAGCATCTGCACCTGCTTTTCTGGCAGTGTTTTTCTGGGGCGTGGCGTTGGCAATTCCTGGACGCGGCCTTGCGTATGGGCGACGCAGTCGGCATTGACCGGGCAGACTGCACAATTTGGCTGGCTACGGGTACAGACGAGTGCGCCAAGATCCATCATGCCCTGGGTGTAGGTCTCGATGGCCGTGCCCGGCAGCAGCGACTCGGCCAGCGCCCACAACGCCGACTCGACTTTCTTGTCGCCGGGCCAGCCTGCGATGCCGCCATGGCGTGTCAGTACGCGCTTGACGTTGCCATCGAGAATGGCGCAGCGCTGGCCGAATGCAAGCGCTGCAATGGCCGCAGCGGTCGAGCGTCCCACGCCCGGCAGCTGCGCGATGGTGTCGGGCCGGGCCGGAAATGTCCCGCCATGTCGGGTCACGACGACGTGTGCCGCGGCATGCAGATTGCGTGCGCGGCTGTAGTAGCCTAGCCCGCTCCACAACGCGAGCACGTCGTCTTCCTGGGCGGCGGCCAGGGCCGGCAGATCGGGAAAGCGGGCGACGAAGCGCTCGAAATAGGGGATGACCGTGGCAACCTGGGTCTGCTGCAGCATGATTTCCGACAGCCAGATACGGTAGGGATCGCGTGTGCCCTGCCATGGCAGGGTATGGCGGCCGTGGTGCAGCTGCCAGTGGATGATGCGGGACGCAAATGATTTTTTCACCCCGGCAGGGTAGCACCGTTTAGGGTGCAAGCCGCGGCGAAGGGATGGCGCATGGATTCATGTACGAAACCCGCGAGAGCCCGCCTCGCGGTACACAAGCGACGGCAATCCGCCGGCTCAGGCGTGACCGAGTTTCTGGCGGAACAGGTTCATCAGCTTGCCGAACGCCGATTCGGTGATCGACTTGCGTTCGACCAGCACGGCTTCGCCGCGGCGCAGCTTGTCGGCCAGGCGATGCAGGCCGATGGAAAAGCTGTTCATGCCATCCTGATCCGAGAACAGGTAGGTGTTCTTGATGCTGCTGACCCAACCCAGCCGCGCCCAGCGGAACGTGCCGTCGTCGTAGTGGAATTCCACCCAGTCGCCCTTGTTCAGGGCGAGGGCGCGCTGGGTGAATTCGTCTTCCACTTCAGGCGTGGCCGGCTCGGCTTCGGCCGCCACGATCGGGGGGGCTTCCGGTACGGCAGGCGCAGGCGCGAGCGCCTCGATTTCTTCGGGCGTGATGTCGGGCAACGGAACCGGCTGGGCATTGGGCCGCACCGCGTTGGCGTGCAGGATGACCAGGGTAGCGAAGAAGCGATCAGAGAGTTTCTGCGGCAGGTCGATTTCTGCCGTACCTTCACGCAGGCGCTTCAGCAGCCCGGGCAGAATGCGCACCAGCATCAGACGTGCGTCCATATCCGCCTTGGGTTGCACGCTCCAGACCAGTTCGCGCATGGTTTCGACATGGCTGTTGAAATGCGCGCCCTGCTCGCCTTCGCTGATGTAATCCTGGGTGAGCAACTGCGCCCAGTCGCGGCGCAGGAATTCGCGTACCGCATCGCCTGCCTGCTGGTCCTTGAGCGCGCGATTGATGAAATCATGCACGATGACCGGCGCGAGTTCGGCGCGTTCGCTTTGCTTGATCTGGGCGATATCCGGTTGCAGGCTGACGTCCACCGTTTCCTCGAGCGTTTCTTCCAGGGTGGAGGCCATGGCTTCCAGCTCTATGGCAGCGGATTCGAATACGGCAATGTCCTGCTCGAAACTGTCCAGCACCCGGCTGACCACTTGCGAGATGGCATCGAGACGAGCATTACCCGTCTCGTTGTCGGGCAGGTGGACGGAAAGTATGGCGATCGCATCCAGCATGCGACGCACCGGATGATTCGACTGCGAGAAGAAATTGCGATCCAGCATCGCCGCCTTCAGCACCGGAATCTGCAAGCGCGCAATTTGGGCCTTGAGGCGATCGGGGATGGAGGCTTCGTCGAACACCACGTCGAACAGCATGGCCACGGCATCCACCAGCACCGCATCGAGCGGGCTAGCTGCCTGCATGACCGGGCTTTGCTGCAAGCTGCGCAGCACGTTGCTGACATTGGTGGCTTCCAGTAGGGGTAGTTCGAAGCGTCCGCCTCCGGGCAGCATGAGGGCGCCGGATTGAAGCTGGCTGAGCGAATCAAGCAAACTGAAGCCGGCAAGCCCGGCCGACACACTGCCACCGCCGGCACCGGTACCGGCGGCATATCCGCCTGTGGCCGGCGCGCTGCCATGCGCGAGTTGCTCGAACAGCCTGAACATGTCGCCGCCGGTTTGTCCCTGCATGGCAGGGCCTGTACCGGCAGAAGGTGTGCCGTGCTGGGCGGGGCCCGAACTTTGTGCCCGGTTCTTCGCGCCGACTTTCAGGTCGGGCAGGATGCCGCGGTCGATCAGATGGCGGTTGATGGCCTGGTAGATGTGGGCGAGTTCGGTGGTGAGCACCAGGTCGAACTGGTTCAGCAGAACGATTCGCACGTCCTGTTCCAGCTGCATGCGGGTGATGCCGTCGAGCATCGCTTCGCACAGCGCGCGCGGGCCGAGCGGGTTGTCGTTCTCGGCCAGATCGCTGCGGCCCAGCAGATGGGCAATACGAGCATCCAGGGCAACCAGTTCCTCGGCGCAGTTGAAGCGCAGTCGCGAGGTGGCTTTATCGACCGCCAGCGTGATTTCGAAATCCTGGTCGTCCACCAGGGACAGTTCGAGCAATTCGCTGCCGGTCGTTTTCTCGCGATTGAGCGCAAAATCGCTGAAGTTCTGGCAGTAGGCGTCCTTGCAGGCACTCAATAGTTCGTTGGCCTGCTTGTTGAGGATGCCCTGGGCGCCGTAATACGTATTGCGCGTGTCCAGCAAAGGCGAACGGTCGGCCATTGCCAGCAGGGTGTTTTCCATGGCCTCGGTCTGCCGGGTCAGCACACGGGTCGCACCTTCGATCAGCAGGTCGCGGCAGCCGTGCAGGACGGACAAAGTCTCGGCGGAGACCTGCGCACGGCGCGCTCGCTCGAATTGATTGAGGTTAACTACGACTGAATTGTCTGGCATCTCGCGCTCCATGGGGATCACCTCGCGGTATCGGCGGCTGGCCGGCCAACGGAGGGTGTACGCGTGACAGGAGTACTGCCGGCGGCCCCGCTATCTCGTCAGCCGGATGTGGCGGGCGAGACCGGTAACTTTGCGTCCCTGCCTCGCGGCGGGTTTGCCCTGTTCGGTGGTCGGCGGTTGCGCCGAAAAATCGACACACAACCGCATAACTGACCTATCGGCCAAGCTGAACGAAACTTGAGTGTAGTCGAAGCCGAAATATTAAGTGCGGCTGTTTACCAAGCTGTCCTTAAGGCGCAGCATGGCATTTCGGGTTAGTGACTGCTCCGGAATCCGGGCCCGGCCGGTCCGGATTTCCACCGCGAGCCCCTCGCAGTCCAGTGAAAAGCGCTGCTCGCCTTCGCTGTCACAAAACAGCAGGTAGCCACGTACGCCGACCCAGGCCACGCGGGCTGTCGCAAGACCCTCGTAGGGCGGGTCGAAATCCACCCAGTCGCCTTCGATCAATTGCTGCGCCTGCAGCAGGGCGGGATCGTTTTCCTGTGGCGCCGGCACCTGGTCGGCAAATGATTCGATTTGAGCCTGCGAGATGCGCTTCGGGATAAACGTGCTGACCCGCGCCTCGCGATGTCCCAGGGCAGGGCGGATCCAGCATTCCTGGGTGGCCGTGATGGCGCTGAAAAAATCTTTCAATTGCGCCGGTTCGGCCCCCTGGGCCAGGAGGCCCTGCCGCAATGCGGCATTGATGGCGGGGATCGATTGCAGTCGGGTTTCGCGCGTGGTGTCGCTGTCGGGCGTCTGCAGGCTGAGGAAAAGATTCTGAAGGGTCTGGCAGGCCGCCCGCCAGTCGGGGCCTTCGCCGGATTCGGCCACGTACAGGGAGGCCATGTGCGGAACCCAGGCGGTTTCCAGCCGCCGCAGGACGGATTCTGGGGCAGGATAGCGTTCGGTCAAGTCATTGAGGTTTTCCAGCGCCAGCAGCGTGCCCAGTTCCTGCCGCTCGATCTGCTCCAGATGTGCGACTTCGGCATTCAGTGCGGCTTCCGTACGCGCATCCTCGCCTACCAGCCAGGCGGCGAGTGCGTTGTGTGCCCGGGCAAAAGCCTCGTTCGGGTGATCGGCGTCGTCGAGAACGGTGGCGCAGGCGGTATGGATTTGCTCGAGCGCGCTGTGGTGTGTTGCGTCGCCTTCGGGAAAGCGTCGGGAAAACTGGCCCATCAGGTCGATCAGTTGGCGTGCCGGGTGCTGGTCGTCGCTGAAAAACTCGGGCGAAATGAGCGCCACCCTGAGGGCCGGGATCTGCAGGTGCGCGATCTCGACCTTGTAGTTCGGCGAGACGGCGGGATCGTCGAGGATGAATTCGAACAGGCCTGCCAAGGCATCCAGTATGGCAAGATCGAACGAACCGGTGCCGGCTTGGCGTGCATCCTGCTGCAGTTGTCGCAGGACCAAGGCCGGTGTTTCGCCGTCGGCGCTTGTGGGGCCGGGTGGGAAGGCATGCCAGTCGGACAGGCTGTCAACCAGGCTGCGCGGCGTGGCACCCTGGAGCAGCCCGGTTGGAAACCCTCCACTTGCCGGGCCTGTTCCTCCGGCGGCAGAGGCGGCCTGGATATGCGCCAGCACATCGTGTCCTACGTCAGGCTCGCTTCGTCGGGACGGGGATGGGCGGGGGGCATCCGGCACCCGAAGGTCGGGAAGATCGACCAGGCTGAGAAATTGATTGAGCGCCGTGTAAGTGTGTTTCAGCGTATCGAGCAGCGGCGCGCGTACGCATTCGAGCAAAAAGGTACCGCAGGCCGAACTCATGCCTTGCGAATCGAGTGCGCGCGAGAGGGCGCGAACGACCGGAAGCGGGCCGTAGGCATCGGGATGGTTCAGGTTCGTGTTATTTCCCTGCTTGGCCCGTTGCACCGCCTGGATGCGGCGGAACAGCGGCAGCATGTCGGCGCGCAGCGTTTCGGTCATGTCGGCAGCAAGCTTCTCTTCGGCCAGTTGACGCTTGAGCGTGTCGTCATCCACCAACTGCAGTTCGGGCGCAGGATCGCCGTGGTGACTGGGAAACGTCTCGGGCCGGGCGAGGTGGCGGCGAAACTGATCGGCAAAGGCGGCGGACAAGGCTTCCGGACTGGCGTTGAGCAGGTCGAGACAGGTTTGTCCGGTGGCGACGTGCGGGGTGTCCATCCGGTCGGCCAGCACCCTGAAGATGGTGTCCTGGATCGCGATGCGACTGCGCTGGAAGAAATTGTCCAACGCCTGCGTCATGCGCGCATCGACCTCGTGCAGCAAGGCGTCGGGGGTGGACAGGGCGGGCTTGGTATTCATGGCCTTAACACTATCAGGAGTGACCCCAATCAATCGGCGGCAAGCCATATCTGGAGCGGGTGATGGGAACAGCACCCGGTCGCTAACTCGTTTATTACGAACGTTTTTTCCGATCCAGGCGTCACGGAATGGACTCGATTGTGGACTCAAGTCGTCGGCCTGGTCAACGTTGGCCGTTGCAGGTGATCCAAAGAGAACCAAGCACATCCACCAACAGCCGGAGCATCGGATTTCATTCCGAAGTCTATCTGCCTACTGGCACATCACGCCACAGGCCGCAACGGACAGGTGAGCTGCGTCCTCAAAGGACTGGCTCATCATCGACCGGCGCGGCCCCGTCTTTCACCCGCTCGATGAACCGCTTCATGGGCTCGGAGGGGTCGCCATGGCGGCGCAGCAGGTAGGTAGAGAGCATCGGTGGGGTGCCGGCCAGGGGACGAATGGAGATGTCCGGGCGCTGTAGCGTCTGCACCTGCGAGGCGATGGCGAAACCGATGCCGTAGCCCGCGCCGACCAGGGTCAGCATCACGCCCAGGCTGGTCACTTCATCGACCAGCTTGAGCGGCGTGCCCGCGTCCTGCAGCATCGTTTGAATCTGATGGCGGCAGCCCGATCCCGATTCGGGATGGCACAGGACCAGCGGGAACTTCAAGGCTTCGGCCAGCGGCACCTGCACGTGTGCCAGCAAGGGATGGCGTGTGGGCACGATCACCGACAGCGGATCGGTCCACACCGGCTCGGCGACGAGGCCATCATGCACCGCGTTTGACAACGCAAAGCCGATGTCCAGCAGATCGTTGTGCAGCATCTTGAGCTGCTGCGCGAACGGCAGCTCGAAGACGCGAATCTCCAGCTCGGGCTCATCCTCGCGGCTGCGTGCCAGCAAGGTGGCGATACGGGGCTGCGCCAGGCTGTCGCAGATTGCGATGCGCAGATGGCCCTGGTAGCCCTGTGCCGCCGCCTTGGCGCTCTTGACTGCCTGCTCCACGGTGGCCTGCACACGCCGGCATTCGACGAGGAACACCTGGCCGGCCCAGGTCAGCCGCGTCAGGCGTGTGCTCCGGTCGAACAACTGCACGCCAAGCTGGCTCTCCAGGTTGCGCATCGCACGCGAAAGCGGTGACTGCTCGATGTTCAGCCGCTCGGCGGCGCGGCCGAAGTGCAATTCCTCGGCCACCGCCACGAAGTAACGCAATAGTCTCAGCTCCATGGCGGCCTCTCTGTTCCTGTTGTTGTCGGCCGGTCGACGCGTTCCAGTGATCCATCTCTACATTGCGCTCATTAAGTGAATTGATGGAAATCAGGCTCCCCACCCTCAGACGACAAGAGCCAGTGGCCAAGCACGGCCTGCAGCTCCGTTGGCTCCACCGGTTTGCGCAGCACGAGATAGCCTTGCTCTTCCGCCTCCGCCAATTCCGGGGAATCCAGTTCGCCGCTGATCATGGCCCCGCTCGCATCGGGCAGGCGTTCAAGCAATTCGCACAACAGCTCGAAACCGCTCTCGCCCGAGCGCAGCCGCTGGTCGCAGAACACGACATCCGGTTTGAAGCCGGATTCGAGGAGGCGCAAAGCCTGCCCGCCCGATTCGGCGCAGGCGACCTGCAGACCCCAGGATTGCATCAAGGTTTGCCAGGCGCTGCGCACCAAAGGATCGTCATCGACCACGAGGCAAGCGCCCGACCAATGCGGCACCGCCTGGGGCAAGGTCGAGGCGGTCAGCCCAGCGAGGGCGGGATGCCCCACTTTCTTCGCCGCATCGAGACGAATCCAGAAACACGAACCCTTGCCCTCGCGGGAGCGGAATCCGTGCTTCGCGCCCATCATGGCGCAGCAGCGGGCGACGACGGCCAGCCCCAGCCCGTGGCCGGCACTGTCGATATCCCAGGCGTGCTCGTTGCGGAAAAAGGGCGAAAAGATGTCGGCACCGTCGCGCGTGGCGATTCCGATACCGGTATCCCAGACTTCGCATCGCCAGCCGCCGCCCCGTCGACGAACGGCCAGCAGGATGCCTCCTTGGCGCGTGTAGCGCAGGGCGTTGTGCAGCAGGTTGCTCAGCGACTGGCGCAGCAGCGTCCCATCGGCGACGGCCATCGCCCCCTCCGCCGGCAGATGCACGCGCAATTCCAGGCCGCGATTGCGCGCCTCCTCGCGAAAGATGGTCGCGACGTTGGCGATCACCGCGGCCAGATCGACGGCTTCGGTCTTGATCTGCACCCGGCCGCTCTCGATCCGGGACAGGTCGAGCAGGGCGTTGAACATCTGCGTGGCCGAACGCACGCTTTCCCGCAGGTCCGCCAGGGCGGCGTCGAGCGCCGGGTCGCGATTGCTTCGCGAAATCGATTCGACCAGGAAGCCCATGGCATGCACCGGCTGGCGCAGGTCGTGGCTGGCCGTGGTCAGGAACAGGTTCTTGTCATACAGCGCCTTTTCCGCCTCTTCCTTGGCCCGGCGGAAGTTCTCGGCCAGTCGCGCGCCTTCTTCCTTCAGCGCGATGTTTTGCACGAAGAAGCGATGCGAGATCGCCGAATGCTTGAGCATCGTGCGGATATAGATCAGGGTCAGCGGCATCACGTAATACCAGTAACCCGGAAAGCTGTATGGCACCAGCAGCGTCACGCTTCCCCAGCCGGTCAGGAAAAAGCAGCGGAACACCGACAGCACCGGCGATGAATGCACGGAATTGCCAGCGACGATGGCCGCGATCGTCACCAGATAGAGCAGTTGAAATTCGAACGTGGCGTGGTGGGCCGTCAGTAACGGCGGAACGGCCATGCTGCTGCCGTAAACCAGCGCCATGCCGTGAATCCGCGGCGACCAGCGGCGCAGGATCGCCGCGGGCTCGCCTTCGGCGCGCTCGCGGTGGTAGCGCCGATACTGCCAGCGAACCACCAGCAGCCCGACGAAATACCAGGCCGCCCACAACACAAGCCCGAGTGGGTTCTGACCGAGGTGGATATACCAGGCGATGAAGGGCAGGCTGACAACGACCATCGCCCCGAAGCCGTAGTTGATCCGGGCGAAAGCCACGTCAAACAGCCCCACCCGGCCGGCCGGGCTGATGTCGGCGTAGCCGAGCTCCTTGCCTGCTTCGGCCGGCCGCTCCTCGACCCGCTCAGACATCGATCCGCTTTCCCCGCAGCCGCGTGATCAACTCGACGCGACTGCGTGCTCCCAGCCGTTCCAGGATACCGCTCACATGCTCCTTGACGGTTTGTTCGGTCAGCGAGAGCTGTTGCGCAACCCGCTTGTTGGGCAGGCCCTTGAGCATCAGGGCGAGGACCTCCCCCTGGCGTGGCGTCAGGCCCAACTCGGCGGGGCTCAACGGCAGACTGCGCGCTTCGTCGGTCGCCTGGGCGACAACCGAAGTGTCGTCGAACCATGCATCGCCGCGCAGTACCGCAGCGACGGCCAGCACAAAAACTGCGGGGTCGGCGTGCTTCAGCACAAAACCATCGACGGCCAACCGGCGTACCTTGTCACGGATCACAGGATCGCCGTCCCCGCTGATCACCAGCAGTCGAGTTGCTGGATACTCGTCCCGAAACCGTGCCAGCATCGGCAACGCCGTACCCTCCGGCAGCCAGAAATCGATCATAGCCAGTGTCGGCGCTCCGAATTGCCCGATGTGCGCCCAGAGGTCGTCAGCCCGGCAAATCGCATCAGTGCGCGCAAACCCGCCATGCGTGCGCAGAAAGTCCGCGATGCCGCGCGCGACCAGTGGATGGTCATCCACAACCACGGCGGAATGTTCACTGGGCGGCATCATCGCAATGGTCAGAATCGTAAATGCCTTTTGTCATCGAAGGACTTACCAGCCAAACACTGCTTCAGTTCATCGCGTGCCTTGAGTCCGTCGTGCCACTCAATGTCGGCAATCGACTTGCCCTCGTAGACGACCTCAAAACGCCAGGTGTCTTCCATGCCGCCCATCAGCGCCTCGATGCTCGGCACGGCGAAGACGATCAGCGGCGGCGCGGTAGGGCTCACTTCCATGTAGATCGCATTTAGCGTCACCGGGGCCACATCGCCTTGTTTCAAGGTGACCTTGACCGGCTGCCGGCTCTTCAATTTCGGGAAGGCGTGGTCCTTGCCCAGTGGCGAGAACCCGAGCAGCGCGCCTCGATAATTCCCCCCGGGGCCGAACAGGGTGACCGCCATGCCGTCGGAAAAGCCGTCCTTGCGCTCGCCTTTGGCGCGCTTGGCGAGTTTGGCGCGCAGGAACGTCGCCGCGCAGTACTCGCCCGGCTTGGCTTTCGAGTTGACCTGCATGAATTCCCACCACCCGGCGATGATCTTCTCGCGGTATCGGATCGCCTCTTCCTTGTTGGAAGTCATGATGTTCGCAGCATTGATTTCCTTCACGTTGGTCTCCATCACGGAGCCCAACACATCGAAAGATTCCCCCTGGACTTCAGTCTTGGCGTGGCAGGGGACGGTCGCAACCATGAGCGTGGTGGCCAAAATCACTGTTTTCATCATTTTCCAGTTGCCTTTCATTGTTCGAAACCGCAGTGACAAGCAAGGATGGTCACTGCATCCGGTACCGCATGGTGTTGGGTTGTATCAGCGCTTGGGCCTGATGGCGTCGTTGCAAACGAGCCGGATTTCGCGCGACCCCGTTCCCTCGTAGTCTCCACGGACGACGATATCGTCCACCCGCCATTCGCCACTGGCGTCGGGCCGCACGCTGAATTCGGCGAAGCATTCGGCATAACCGCCTGGGTCCCCGCCGATGACGCCCTGCGCACCGTAAACCGTGACACCCTGCTGTTCCCACCAGGCGCTGTAGCGCAGGAAGCGCGCGTCGGCGGTCTGGTTGAAATCATCGGGGTTGCCCATGATGTCGACGACTTTCTGTTCGGGCTGGCCGATAAAGACCGCCGCCAGTTTGGCCTCGTGCTTGTTCATTTTCGAGCCATCCGGATGTTTGCCGGCGTTCTTGGCGACTTCGAGATCGGCCTTCATTTCCGCATTGGTCTTCTTGATGCTCTCCAGCAGACCGGCTCGAATCGATGCAGTGCCGGACTCCAGTTCCTGCTGTTTCCGCTTGAGCTTTTCGATCGCCGCCTGCCTGTCGGCTTCAGAAAGCGTCTGAGCCCATTTACCGCTCGGGTCGGGACGTTTCTTGGCAAGAACCTTGTCCCACCAGAAGCTATCCCAGGCGAAGTCCAGGAATTCAGACGGCAAAGTTGCGCCGATGAGCAGCATATCTTCCGGCAGACCCAGCTTGCCGATGCGCTTGCCAAAGCCCTCGAAATCGAAGGTGCCGCCCTTGATGGCGGCGTGCAAGGCCTTATCGAATTCGATGTCGTTGCAGGCAATCGTCCCGGCTTTCGAGAGCATCGGCGCGCTGGAGGTTTTCCAGTCGCTGGCAGCCACGGCTTCGGTTTTCAGATCGGAACGCCTTAGCTTGTAACTGCCCGGTCCGATGCGAAAGGTAACGACATTATCAGGCCGGACCTTGTTCTTGTTTTCGGTGATCTTGCGGCTGGCCATGTCCATCGAAAAGGCGTTCGAACACTGGAACTGCAATTTCATATGCACGAACTCAGGCTTGTTTGCGTTCTCATATACGGCCGTAACAGCGATTTCCCTGATTTCTGTCGGGCCCATGACCTGATCTGGCGGCGTCCGATTCAAAATCGTTCTGACATCGGCAAAGTAAGCAACCCGGTCATCGACCTCGCCTTCGTATTGCAGAACCACGCCAAAGGCAAAAGCCTCTCCAGGCAACAGGAGTGCCCCGGCAAAAAGCATCGGCAACCAGCGTGGCGTAATCATGCGGGCAGCCCAACTCTATATTCCATATCGATGCTACTCATGGCTCACTAAACCGATAGATGAAGATCAGCGTGTACGAGACGCGCTACCGGGCCGTACTGCGATCCGGTTCGCGGGCGCCCACCAGCAGAAGCCACAAACAGGTGCCGATCTCGCCGATGGCGGCGGGCAGGCCCGCATAGTTCGAAACCAGCGTCAGGGTGTAGTTCGGAACGAGAAGTTCCCCGAATACGTTGACCATGTAGCCAAGGAAACCCAGCATCAGGAATACGCCAAGGAGCTTCGGCAGGAAGCCGGACTTCACGACCAGGTAGCCTAACGGGAGCAGCCAGAGTCCCCAGAACAGCTTGGTGATGAGCAGGCCCGTGCCGTAAGCACCGAGAGACGCCTTCGCGGCGGCCTGCAAGGGCGCGGGCGCGAGGGCCTGGCCGAAATAGGGATTGGTCAGCAGCGACAGCGCGTCGAGCCGGTTCGCCAGGCTGGCCAGTCCGATCGGCACGCTCACGACCGCGAAGGTCACCATGAGCGCTGCCGCGGAGCGGTCGACATCACGAAAGAGTTGAAAGAGCGCCAGCGGCAACAACAGAAAGGCGACCTGCATGACCATGAAACTGGCAATGCCATAACGGAACAACGGTTCGGACGAAACGATGTTGCGCGCCGTTGCCTGGAAATCGTCCGCGACATTGATCTGCGAAGGGACATAAGCAAGGCTGAACATGCCCGTGACAACCACGACGAGGTACAACAGGCCGGCCAATCTGCTGATCTTGCGATGGGTCATCATGCGACTCTCGTCCGTGTTGATGAAATGCCCGCGAGGAAATGGATCTTGCTGCAATCTGCGATTCGCGCCCGGCGACGGCCGCCTGCAGCGGCGCATCAGGCCGATGGCTCCGGCGTGCGCGGCCAACGCCACGCATATCCGACCACGAGCAAGGTGAGCGCAATCTCGATCGCGGCAAAGAGCATGTAGAAAGCCCAAGCGCCGCCGAGAAGGATCAGCAGCATGATGGCGGCATAGAACAGGCCGGCACCAATGTTGAGCCAGCGGGCGGCCATGGCCGGCAAGACGAGCGAGAGAAAGATCATGAGGCCGGGCACGGCCATCAGGCTCGCCGTGCCGAACAGCATTCCCTGCGTGACGGTCCCCAGCGCCATCTTGCCCTCCAGCATCTCCTGCAGCTTGCCGGGAACATAGAGTTCGAAGTAGTCGCCGTACACGTAGCAGAACATCACGCTCGCCCAGAGAGCGGACAACTTGCTTCGGGTGGGCATTCGCTCGTCAGCCAGAGCATGCGAACGCATTTTCTTTCCCCCATGTCTTCTTTCGAATGATGAGCCATTGTCAAATCTGGTGTTCAGGAAGTTGATCAAGCGGCGGCCCGATCGTCTGTGTTCACCTCGATAGCATCTTTGAATCTGACCCCGGTAGTCACCTTGGCCACGTCACTGAAGCCGTGCTGGCGGCGCCAGTTCTTCTGTGCACATTCTCCCAACTTGAAGATCAGAAATTATGGAGTATCGACTCCATCGAGCGAAACCCTACCGCGGTAGGGTTGAATGATCACAGCAGCTCTGGGACATTCCTCGTGCATATCAACAACTCTGAAAAAGGAACGCACCCATGAAGAAGAGGCTTGCGCTGGCCTCGGCGGCCGCATTCGTTGTCCTGTCCTCTGGCTGCGCCTCGTTTGCGGTCAGCGATGACGCCATCGAGCGAAACACTGCCCAGGCCCTCGGCTTGGCCAAGGGCTCGTTCACCATCGCTGATCGCGTAGATGACGGTGTAAAAGCGAGCTACACGGTCAAGACGAACACCGGCAAGCAATACTCCTGCTACGTCACTGGCTCGGTGTCACAGCTCGGGCGCGCCGTGTCCGATGCGATCTGCTCCGAGGTCGGTAAGGGCAGCAAGCCTGCGGCTGGTAGGTCGTGCAATGCGCTGCTGAAGGCAGCGGGCAAGTGTTGATGGTGCCCAGCGCTTCATAGACCTTCGGCGGCTTAAAGTCCCCTCGATTGCCCGTACTACTCAGGGTTTTGGAATTGTGACGTTCCCCCGGAAACCTGACAGTTCCAAACTACAGGTAGAAGTCTGCACGGCAGAACGCACCTCCTTCGATTGAATCGCGTCGAAGCACTCATGTCTGTCGGGAGCAGGCCCGTCGCCGACACGCGCGGAGCTGGCCGGCGCACACAGCCGGACACTGAATGCTGATGGCCAGTGTTTGCTGCTGCCATGCCAGGGCGGGCGGCCAAGCAATATGACGCAGGCGTTCCTGCGAACCGGGGCCGCGAAGACGATGCTGCGTCCGCAAGGCTGGTAAATCAGCCGGTGTGCCGAGCACATGAACTTACGCCATCTTCGCTGCTTCATCGCCGTGGCTGAGGAATTGCACTTTGGCCGGGCGGCGCGACGGCTGCATGTGGAGCAGTCGCCCCTGTCGCGAACGATCCGCCAACTGGAGGCGGACCTGGGCGTGACGCTGCTGGAGCGCACGCCGCGCGGGGTGCGCCTGACCCCGGCCGGGCAGGTGTTCCTGGAGGAGGCCCGGCGCGTAATGCTGGCCTTTGAGCAAGCCCAGACCAAGGCGCAGGCGGTGGCGGCGGGACACCGAGGCACCCTGCGCATCGCCTTGGCCGGCGGCGTCGGGCGGGCCCGGCTGTCGGCGCTGCTCGCGCTGTGCCGCGAGGAGGCGCCGGAGGTGGGCATCCGGCTGTTCGAGGCGCCGCTGTCGCAGGTGGTGGGCGGGCTGAGCAACGACCTGTACGACGCGGCCTTTGCGATGGCCGACGAGATGGAGGCCGGGGTGGTCGCCAGGCCGGTGTGGCAAGATCCACTGGTGGTGGCCATTCCGGCGCGGCACCCCTTGCTGGCGCACAAGCGGGTACCGCTGGACGAGGTGGTGGGCTACCCGCTGGTGCTGTGCCACCCGCAGGCTTGTCAGGAGTGCAGCCGGCAATGCGAGCGCCTGCTGCGCCTGGTGGAGACACCGCCGGTCGTGGCCGAGTACGTGACGACCCACTCGTTGATGCTGGCCCTGGTGGCGGCCGGCTATGGCGTGGGATTTTCCACCGCGGCCCACGCGGTGGCATGCCGGCAGGCGGACGTGATCGTCCGGCCGCTGGACGAAGATTCGGCGGCGTTGACGACCTACCTGCTACATCCCGAGGGCGCGATGTCGGAGCCGCTGCGCCACTTCATCGACCGTGCTCAGCGTGTCGGCCATATGCCGTTGGATACGCAACGGCTCGCATGAGGCTGCTTCAGGCGGGTTGACCGATGCCATTTTGGTCAAAGCGCCAGACCCGTTTTGTCATAGCGGGATTCCATTGCCGCGGTGCACGGGCGCGCTGCACTCAGGCGTTGCTCGCGCTTGCCGTTGGCATCCTGCGAGCAACTTCGCATGCCCATCGTGGCGCGTCACAGCGAAGACGCGCGGCGCAACAGTGCTTGCCGTATGCGCATCGGCTCTGGCCTGTTGAGCTGATCGCGCTTTACTGGGCCTCTTTCCCTGCAAAGACTTTGGCCTGGTTATCCGGGTCAAGCATGGTGCCCGCGAATGACGCTGGTGACAGCGTGTTTCGCGGCTTGCGAATTGTGAGTGATGGCGCCATGCGCGGCAAGGCGCGCATCTCGCAACGAAACCGGCGGCATCAACGATGCCACGGTCTTCGCCGCTTCGCCACCTGCTCGTTTCGCCCGGAGATTCCTGGACCGCCACGCACGCCGCCGGTACGGCGGGTGCGCGGCGTGGACTCGGTGCGATGACGAATGGAGGCGCGCGATATGC